>JAZRJU010000017.1:0-47685 GCA_045645965.1 Bacteroidaceae bacterium | reverse complement strand
ATCTGCCGAGTCATTCAATGCAAAAATAAAGGCTTTCAGAACTCAATTCAGAGGTGTGGGCGATATCAAGTTCTTTATGTATAGACTGGCAACTCTTTATTCTTGAATATGGTTATACCAACCGGAAATATCCGCTGACCCACAAAAAGTAGGATGAATTCACAAAGCGGAGCGACTGAAAGAACCCCCGCCGTGGGGTGAGACATCCCCGAACATAACGAAAAAAGGTAACCCGAAGGTTACCTTTGTGAGCGGAGAGAGAGGGATTCGAGGTAAACCTCTAATCTTCTCTTTATAAGGCAGTTATTCTCTTCGTTTGTTAATCAGGTGGCTTAAACCACAGGCAAAGTTACTGTTTTTTTATGAAAAGCAGAAAAGCATTTTAAAAAAAGCAAAGCATTTTTAAAGCAATCATATTATATAAGGTGTTTAAATTCCAATGGCGTATGTATTGATTACCCTTTGTTTGTAATTATCCACCTTCTCAACGTGGTTGTCAATGACATCGACCAAAGAATCCAAATATACATCCTCAATAGTTTCAACAACCTTGCCATTCTGTATTAGTCTTATATCGAAAAGGTCTGTGCCTTCGTTGTATTCCACCTCAACAGTGCCTTTGAACTTGAAACCTTGAACTTTGAATCGAAGACCGTTTTCAATAGCAGTGGGATTATTAAATCCCCAAGAGAAAACAACCATTGCATAAGTCCTTAGTATCTGCATTATATAGTTTGCCATATCTTCAAATATTATATTGGAAAAGAAAGGGGATTGCTCCCCTAATCCTTGATTAGTTCTCTATTGTACCAATGAAGCGTTCTTCCTTGAAACCTCTCCAATCCATCTTCTCTAAATCTAAGTAAGCAAACATACCATAAAAACGCTTGGGTAAACCTGTACCAACTGTATTTGCTTCTACTGCTTGAGGTTGAAGTGTTCCTACTGCAATTCTTATAGAACCATCCTTCTTCATATAAGCAAATCTCACGCACTCACCTCTCATCATACGCTTCTTCATTGCTTCGAGTGCCATACCCTTTGATGTTGCTGTAATCATATCAACGTTGTTCATTGCTATGTTCTTTGCTGTGTAACGTACTATCTCGTTTGCGCTAACTGTTGCCATCTGCTTCATAACTGAATCTATTATTTGGTTAAATGATTAAAAACTTCTTCTTATCTGTTTAGGTTGCCCCCAACCGTTTAAACTGTAAACCTCCTTAACTGCATCCTCGTAAGAAAACACGTCCTTGATAAATCGTCCCATCGAACCTGTTTCACTGACAAACTCGTATTGCCAAATACCCCAATTTGAACGATGTCTTCCAAAATAATATTTACCAATCTGTGCTCTCATTGTTATCACCTGTTTTAGTATTTGTTTCCTTTTCTGATGCAAAGGTAATACTATTTTATTACTCCTGCAAGTATTTTGTAATATTTTATCATTATTATGTAACTTTTTTGTATTACCTTTGTTGCGTTTTTAGATTTAATATAATATCTTTACAAGAACAAGGACGTAAAATGAGTAATATGATTAAATTACGAATTGAGGAGATTTTACATAAGAAGAGAATCTCAAAGACAGCATTTGCAGATATGTTGGGTATCAAGAAACAGAATGTAAATGGTGCGTTAGAGACCAAGAATCTAGACAAAATACAAGAGATTGCAAATGTCCTAGGTGTGGACTATCTTGAACTGATAACCGATAAAGAGCAAGAACAGAAGTCTGCTATCATTGGTTTTGTAGAGTACAATGAAAAGATACACAAGATTACTTCAAAGGAAGATTTGGTGTATCTTTTGAATATGATTGAATAATAGAATATAAAGTCCATCTTTACAAATCAGCAGAAATACTAATATTGGATAAAAATATAAGCGTTTACGCTAATGTAGCATTATGGCAAAGAAGAACAAAGGTACATTCTCATATATAGAGACACAGCAAGCATTAGAGCACATTACAGAGAAGTGCACAAAGGAGAATCTTGTTTATGAACTCCTACGCATATTCTGTGGTTATGGCGATGCAAGTATTCAACGCATCATCGATGGCAGAGGAAATGATGCTAAGGATGGCAGAACCATTCTTATAAAAAAACTCATTGCATATAAAGCAACTGATAATGGGTTGTTTGGTGATGACAACATCTATGACCTTATCGAAGCAATGCAAAAGGATACTGTAATATCCAAGAAAGAACCTCGCTTGTATGTTGCTTCTGATGGCAAACGCATCATTGCATACGACCCCAAAGAAGACGATTTTTACGATAACGATATTTCGCTAATGTGGAAGGACTTTGAGTTCTTCAAACCATTGGCGGGTATTGAGAAGTTTCGTAATATCGAAGAAGCTGAAGCGGACGTGAAGTCTGCTGAAATGATGGCGAAGATATACGACGACATTAGACGTTATAATGATGTTCATGATAGACAACAAGTGCATAATATCAATGTGTTTATGACACGCCTGTTGTTTTGTTTCTTTGCCGAGGATACAGGACTATTCCCTATTGCCAATATGTTCACTACAGCAATTAGGGAAGATACGAAAGCCGATGGAACTGACCTTGAAGAGTTCTTAGACGGCATATTTGATATAATGGCAATTAAAGATAAGCAGATACGTGCATCATTGCCTTGTAAAATAACACAGTTCCCATACGTTAATGGTGGACTGTTTAAAACGCATATACCAATACCTACGCTTAGCAGACGTACACGAATATTGATGCTAAAATGTGGAGAATATAATTGGGCAGAGATTAACCCAGATATATTTGGTTCAATGATTCAAGCGGTCATCAACCCCGATGACCGTGCTGGATTGGGAATACACTATACATCTGTGCCTAATATAATGAAGGTTATCCGCCCTCTGTTCCTCGATGAACTGACAGAGGAGTTTATAAGGGTAAAAGATGATGCTAAGAAGCTCAATATGCTGATGTTGAGATTATCAAAGATTAAGTTCTTTGACCCCGCTTGTGGTAGTGGTAATTTCCTTATCATTGCCTACAAGAGCATTAGGGAGCTAGAAATGCAGATATGGAAGAGACTGAGGGAATTAGGTTCAACACAACTACCAATCTCCTATATTTCACTAACACAATTTTATGGTATTGAAATTGATGAATACGCTTGTGACACAGCAAAACTATCTTTGTGGTTGGCAGAACATCAAGTAAACAATCTCTTTAATCAGGAACTTGGTTCAAAGGTTGATGCACTGCCATTGGGCAAGAGCGGTAACATTGTTTGTGGCAATGCTTGTCGCTTGGATTGGAACACAGTATGCCCACATACTGCTGAGGAAGAGGTATATATAATGGGTAATCCACCGTATTTGGGAGCAAGACTTCAAGAAGAAAGTCACAAAGAAGATATGAATTTTGCAATGGGTAAAACCATTGCATATAATAATCTTGATTATATTTCAACGTGGTTTTATATTGGTGCAAAGTTTATAGAAAGGAGTAATGCTAAATTAGCATTTGTTTCAACGAACTCAATATGTCAAGGCGAGCAAGTATCAATTCTATGGAAGCAGATATACAAAGAAACAAATAGTGAAATTTGGTTGGGATATAAGGCATTCAAATGGAAGAATAACGCAAAGCATAACGCTGGAGTATCTTGCTCTATTATAGGTCTAAGAGATAAGAGTGACTTTCATAAGATATACATCGATGAAGAAAAAAAGATTTATACGCCATTACTAAATGCATATTTAATAAAAGCCAAAGACATCACTGTTGAAAAAAGAAACAAACCTATAAATATTGTTCAAAAAATGGACTTTGGTAGTATGCCCAATGATGGAGGCAATCTTCTTTTGACAATAGATGAAAAAAAAGCACTCTTGGAACAAACTCCTATTGTTGAGAAGTTTATAAAACGATTTATGGGGTCGCAAGAGTTTATTAGAGATGAATTTAGATATTGCCTATGGATTGAAGATAACAATATAGAGGAGGCAGAATCCATCCTTGCTATTAGAGAGCGTATAAATGCTTGTAAAACAGAAAGAGCAACTAGTAAAAGAGAAGCAACAAATAAATTGGCAAATTCTGCTCATAAGTTTGGAGAAGTTCGCTATCAACCAACAGATGCAATTATTGTACCTGCCGTATCATCTGAACGCAGAGAGTATATTCCCATTGGTTTTGTAGATAAAAACACTGTTGTATCAAACTCTGCATTTGCTGTATATGATGCAGAACTTTGGTTGTTTGCTCTATTGACATCGAAACTACATAACGTATGGGTTCGTGCCGTTGGTGGCAAATTAGAGGAACGAATAAGGTATTCTGCAACTCTTTGTTATAACACATTCCCATTCCCTAAAATAACAAAGGAACAAAAGGAACATTTAACAGAACTTGCAGAAGAGGTTTTGCTAACACGTGAAAATCATACAGAAATGACATTAGGTGAAATGTATAATCCCGAAACAATGCCCGATGACCTTAAACAAGCGCATAACGAATTGAATATAGCAGTAGAACAGTGCTACCGCATCGAACCTTTTACCTCAGATGAAGAACGTTTGGAATATCTGTTTAAGTTGTATGAAAAAATGACAAAGAAGAAGTAATAGATATGAATAACATAATAAACAAGTATGCTTTTTGGATATCAATAGTAGCCTTAGTCTTAGTTGCAGGAACAATCTCTGCAATTATAATGGAAGTGTGGGATATTAGTATTATTGATTCCAATTCATTTATTAGTGGGTTGGTTGCACTAATGTCTTTGGTCTTCACACTCCTTGTTGGTTATCAGATATATAATGCTGTTGATGCTCGTGAGAAACTTGATGCAATGAGAAATGAACTAAATAAGATTAACGAGTTTAGAGGAGATATTGATAAGATTAGAACAGAATTGTCAGCAGAGATTGAAACTAATACAAGAACACTAAGAGCATTGGTTGATGAAGCAAAGGAGAATAATCTAAAGACGGAGTATAAATTGAATGAAGGAATACTTGTCATATTGGCACGAATGTGTGCTAACAAAGTTACAGAGCACCCCGATGCTTTCTTAAAGATGCTAAAAGCGATTAGATGTTCATTGGATGTAAACCACAAAGAGGATGGATATGGTTGGATGATTCACGAATTAAAAGAGTATATGTTATTGATAAATACAGGTACTCCCTTTGATGGTTCATCAAATGAAATTCCTCGCAAGGTTCAAGAATATAAGGAATATTTTATAGAAGATGATAAAGCTATACGAAATCACAACAATTACTATATTATTAGAGATATGTACGAACCTCTAATGTCTGAATTTGAAAAGCGTTTAAATTATATTGCTCAAATGATTCCGATGTCCATAACAGAGGTCGGTGAATGCCATAAAACAAAATAATTATGGAAAATATTGTCAATATCACATATAATCAAACAGGCGCTTCTGCGAATGTGGATGCTCTTGGTATGCGTGAAATGCAACGTATGGTATATGAACAACGTCATAGACAATATCTGCTTGTGAAAGCGCCTCCTGCGTGTGGTAAAAGCAGAGCAATGATGTTTGTTGCATTGGATAAACTAGAAAATCAAGGTATTAAAAAGGTTATAGTTGCAGTTCCCGAAAAGACTATCGGTCGTTCATTCGATAATACCAACCTTAAAGATTTTGGATTCTTTGCAGATTGGAAGGTTGCTCCATACTTCAACCTTTGCAGTGGCAGTGAAGCTGAAAAGAAAAGACGCTTTTTTGAGTTTATCGCTCCTGAATGTAAGAATAGAATCTTGGTTTGCACACACGCCACATTGCGAAATGCAGTAAAGGAGTTGAAGGATGAACAGTTGGGCGACTGCTTGTTTGGTATAGATGAATATCACCATTCTTCTGCTGATGCAGATAATGGATTGGGGGAACTTATACGCAGACTTATCGCTAATACCAAAGCGCATATATTGGCTATGACGGGTAGTTATTTCAGAGGTGATAAAATACCCGTAATGAGGCCCGAAGATGAAGCATTATTCCAACCAGCTGTAAACTACAACTATTATCAACAGTTGAACGGATATAAGTATTTGAAAAGTTTGGGTATTGGTTTTCACTTCTTTCAAGGCAAATACATTAGTGCAATGCCCGAAATACTTGATACCACTAAGAAAACGCTTATACATATTCCATCGGTTCAAGGCAGGGATACATACGCTACAAAGTACGACCAAGTAGATGATATTATAAGGTTGATAGGTGAGGTCGTTGAAGAGGATTATGAGCACTTTATAAAAATTGTGCGCACTCCCGATGGTCGTTTGTTGAAGGTTGGAGATTTGGTTGAGGACAACCCACAACAACGCAGAGCATTGCAAGCATATCTGCACAGAATGAAGTCAGCTGATGCTCTTGATATTCTTATTGCTTTAGGAACGGCCAAAGAAGGATTTGATTGGCAATGGTGTGAAACTTGTATAACAATAGGTATTCGTGCTTCACTGACCGAGGTTGTTCAGATTATAGGTCGATGCACAAGAGATTGTGAAGGTAAGTCTAAGGCGCAATTCACGAATCTTATCCCTTGCCCCGATGCATGCCAAGAGGATGTTGGAATAGCTGTAAATAATATGCTGAAGGCGATTACAGCTTCGCTGTTGATGGAGCAAGTGATGGCACCGAAATGGAATTTCAAGACAAAGAAAGATGATGAAGATGTTGAAGACGGTAGTAATAGAACTCTATCGGTAAAAGGTCTGACAAAGGCAACTCCAAGAGCGCAGAGTATCATAGACAATGATATGACCGAACTGAAAGCGGAGATATTGGCTAGTGATATTATAAAACAAGCTATGTCTAACAGTATCATTGCAGAGGAGATAACCCAAGTGATGATACCAAAGATTATTAGGGAACGCTATCCTAATTTGACGGAAGAGGAGGTTGAGCAAGTAAGACAGCGAGTCGTGTTGTCATCGACTATTCAAGGTTCAGAGGTTCAAGTAGGTGCGAATGGTAAAAGGTTTATAAGTGTTGCTGGGCAGTTTGTTGAACTAAGCAAACTTTCTATCAACCTTATCGACAGTATAAACCCATTCCAAAGGGCATACGAAATGCTCTCAAAGTCTATAACTCCCGAAGTGTTACGTACTATTCAATTTGCCATAGAGGAGCAGAGAACTGATATGACAAAGGAAGAGGCAATATTGCTTATCAAGAAATATCTACCTAAATACAGAGAGGAACACAATGGAGCTGTTCCTGCATTGAATGATGCAGAACCGCTGAATAGGCGTATTGCCCAGGCTATAGCGTATATATCAAATATGATACGCAAAGGCGAAATAAAGAAATCTTGACTATGATTGATTGGGAAAAAGAACTTGCAGAGGTCTTGAAAGACCCTGTGTTTGCAGATGTAAAACCCACACAGCACAGAATATCATCGAGTGATAGGCTAGTAAAGTCGTTTGATGAGATTATTGCTTTTGTAGAGAGTAATGGCAGAAAACCATCAGCTGAGGGCAATATGTCAGAAAAGATGCTTTACAAGAGATTAGAGGGCATAAAAGCAGACAAGACCAAATGCGATAAATGTAAACCTTATGACCGTCTGAACATATTGGAAGAACAAATAGAAGAATGCAATGTTTGCCGTGAACCTCAAACGGCATACGAAGAAACTGTTGAGGAAGAGAAGAGCGATGATGAATTTCTTGCAGAGTTATTGAAAGACCCTATATTCAACATTACACCCGAAGCGGAAGCAATATTTGACCTACCCGAATATATGATAAAGGATATTGAAAGGGCAAAGGCGGATTACATTGGTAAGCGTGTAAAATGTGAAGATTTTGAAATGTTTGAACCATTGTTCCAAAATATTCACGCAGAACTGAGGGATAAGAAACGTAAGTTGATAAAGTTCAAAGAAGCACATTTGCAAGAAGGTATATTTTTTGTCGTTGGTGGGATTCTAGCCTATTTGGAAAAAATACATAAACTGCAAAAGGACAGCAACCATAAGATTGATGGTAGAATACGATGTATATATGAGAACGGAACAGAATCTGATATTCTGCTTCGAACTCTAGGAAAATCCTTGTTTAAGGATGGATATACTGTAACTTTTAATGAGGATGAAGATGGCTTCCTGGAGAAAAATTTTACTGTAACAGATAAGGATATTGCAAATGGATATATCTATGTTCTGAAATCAAAATCCACAGACCCCGCTATAACAAAATACAAGAATTTGTATAAGATTGGTTTTACAACACAAACTGTTGAAGAGCGTGTTGCCAATGCGAAAAACGAAGCAACATACTTGTATGCCGATGTTGAGATTATTGCTGTTTGGAAGGTTTTTAATGTAAAGACTGTTAATCTTGAAAATGCCATTCACCATCTGTTCGATAAAGTTCAACTACAACTGACTGCAGGAAATTACGCACCTAAAGAATGGTATGTTGTACCTTTGGATATAGTTGATGATGCTATCAATTTTCTTATGTCAGGCAAAAAAGTTGCCTATGATGAAACATTGCAAAAGTTGATAACAGAAGAATAAATAATACTGAATATGAAACAAGATATTATACTATACGAATCGGGGGATGGAGACATAAGGGTTTCTTTGTTCGCACGTGATGGTTCCGTATGGCTGAATCAGTCTCAACTTGCAGAACTTTTTGCCACCTCTAAGCAAAGTATTAGTTCTACAATTAACAAAATACTGAAAGACAAAGAATTAGAGTCTGATTTAGTTGTCAAAGAGTATTTGACAACTGCCTCAGATGGTAAGAATTACAAGGTTCTGTTCTACTCTTTGGATATGATTATGGCAATCGGTTTCAGAGTGCGTTCTATTAGGGGAGTTCAGTTCCGTCAATGGGCGAACCAACATCTGAGAGATTTCTTGCAAAAGGGATTCATTATAGATGATGAGCGTTTGAAGAACCCCGATGGTCGTCCCGACTACTTCGATGAGTTGCTTGCTCGAATTAGGGATATTAGAGCATCTGAAAAGCGATTCTATCAAAAGGTTAGGGATTTGTTTGCATTGAGTGTGGACTATGATAAGACAGACAAGGCAACACAGATGTTCTATGCAGCTACTCAGAATAAACTGCTCTATGCCATTACAGGGCAGACAGCAGCTGAAATCATTATGAACAGAGCTGATGCCAACAGTGTGAATATGGGTTTGACATCGTGGAAAGGAAGCATTGTAAGGAAACAGGATGTTGTTATAGCTAAGAACTACCTTAAAGCTGATGAACTCGATTCATTGAACAGACTTGTAGTAATCTTCCTTGAAACAGCAGAGTTCAGAGCAAAGAACCGTCAAGGTCTGACAATGGATTTTTGGAGGGAGAATGTTGATAAAATTCTTTTATCAAACGACCAAAAATTACTTGTTGGTTCTGGCAGTGTAAGTAACTTGCAAATGGAATCCTTTGTTCATAAAGTTTATGATGAGTTTGATAAAAGACGTAAACAGTTCGATGCGGATGAGGCTGATAGAGAGGATATGCTTGACTTGTTGGATTTAGAAAAGGAGTTAAAGATGCGAAACTGATAATTTAGCAAAAAACTGATTAGTAAAAATACTAACCAATATTATATATATTAGCATTATGACTACCACAGAGAAAATAAGAGAGTTGATAGAGGAAAAAGGACTAACTCAGCGACAATTTGCTGAGTTAGTCGGCATACATTATATAACGCTATGCAACAACCTCAAAAACGATAATTTCAGTCATAAGAGTGTTGAGAAGATTGCAGACGCTTTCCATTTGTCAGTATATGATTTGCTTGCCGATGAGGCCCAAGGCAAAGCAACTTTCTCGAATGTGGAAGGTTATATTGAATATAACGGCAAAATTCAGAAGATAAAAGATTTCAGAAATCTTAAAAAAGTTGTCAATGACATCGAACAACAAGAGTTCTATATGAAGGCAAGGCAAGCAAAACTGCCCAAACAGAACGCTATCGAACTAGAAGATATAACCCTTTTGCAATGGGAGGGATATGATGCTACACGAGTAGAGGTAAAGAGTTTTAGACACAATTACGACATTGTAGATGATAGCGTATTCAATGTTGGTAATATGTGCGCAGGATACCCATTTGAACTGAATGGCATAACTTTCAACAACTCTGAGAGTGCTTATATTGCAGGAATTTACTCCAACAACACTGCCGAACATCGCAGATTACAAGAGGCGTTGATTGCTAACAATGATGGTTACCGAGCAAAGAAAGAGTACCGACACAAGCGATACGACCATATAAAGAGAAGTGATTGGGAGGAGTTTAATGTTGAGTGGATGAAATATGTTGTTTGGCAGAAATGCAAAGGTAACAAGGCATTTGCAGACCTACTAAAAACCATACCAAACACAGCGATGGTTGTTGAGAACTCTACGGGTATGACGGGAGCAACAGCACAAGTATGGGGTTGTTTCAATAAAGAGTTGGAAGAATTAAGAAACGCCAAAGAAACACGATTTGAGATAGAACACTCCAACGATAAGGAGTTCAGAAACAAAAAGTCCACTATGCTAAATATTGAACGTAACAAGTGGAACAACTATGGTATTTGGAGTGGCAGAAACTATATGGGTAAGATTATAAAGATGTGTTCTATCTGCCTTAAAAACGGCACAGAATTACCTATTGACTATGATTTGTTAAGAAGCAAGCACATTCACCTATTAGGGCAAGAACTTACGTTCTGATTCTTATATATTATTATATGTACGGCATTTTGCCGTTGCCAATGCCTTCGAATTGCAGTCGGTAACACCCTTATTTTGCACGCAGAAAAATTTACTGAGGCGATACACGCTAAACAGTTATATTCCCTACAGGAGCGTGTTTTTTCAAGGATTATGCCCTTTGTTCTCATTACCAACCTTGTGAGTTTCTGAAATCACTTTGTCGATTTCTGTCTTTATAATGTCTTGGATTTTCTCTTTTCCAAGCATAATTGCGATGAAGTTTACTGCTTGCTGAACGCTGTTGAAAGAGAGTTCGTTGGTGTCTAATAAATGTCTTAATACCTCTTTGCGAGCGTCTAGACTCGTGTCGGCATACTCGAATAACTCTTGCTCTTTCAATGCCTTACGGATTGCTTGGTAGCGTTGTTTTTGACTATCGCTGATTTTCTTCTTAGTGTCTGTTGAGTGTCGTTTGCCGTACATTGGGTTGAGATTGCCACTCTTTGCCATACTTTGTTTGGTGTTGTTCATCGTACATCCCTCCTATCATATCTTTTTATTATTGTGTTGAAGGGTATGCCCTTTTCAATTAGTTGTTTCTTGGTGTAAAGGTTGCAAGGGTCTATGCTACTTCTGTAATAATCCCTATTATTGATGTCTATTGGCATACCCTTTGTTGGAGTGTTAAAACCATACTTCTCTTTAAATTCTTGAATTGAACATCTATTCATAATTAAATCTATTTATTCTAACTTATTTTCATCTTGTGTTGGAGTAACTGAAATGAACTTACATTGAAGTTACTCCTCTATTATAAATATCTAGCAAATTGAAAAAAGAAAAAAATAAATAAAATAATTATCGTTAGCGCATAAACTAATATAATACTAAAAATTAGTCAATGTGCTAACATTGTAAATTAACTACTTCAATTTGGATTAAAATTATAATTCAAGTCTGATAACACTCTACTCAAATTAAAGTAATCTTGTCTAGTTGATTCATTATCCTTCAATTTATTCTTAAAGTAAACAAAGCAATCCCAATTAGTTGGGGCAAGACATTTGGCAACTTCTTCCAATGTCATCCCTTGCTCCAACATATTATATATAGTATTATTATATTCTTTTTCTTTATTATCTATATTTTCTATACTATATATATTGTTCGTACTTTGGGGAACTTGTGGGATTTCAATAAGTGGGTATTGGGGATTTTCTTGTGAACATTCTTTATCATCATCCTTTAAATAACTTGGCGAATATCCTTTTTTATTATATCCTTTAACAGTGCATATTTGTATTTCGGAATTCTTCAAGTCTTCAAAAGAATATTTTTCATACTCCTTAAACTTATTAAAATTCAATCTGTATCTATTAGAGTGTTTTCCTTTGCCTTTTCCAACGCTCCATACTTCAATAATGTTATGACTATAGAGAGTATCGATGGTTGCTGTCACCAACTTTGGAGATAACTTGCTTTGTTCACTTAAATCTGCATTAGTACGAAAAAACACTCCCTGCTCATCAGCATAATAATCTGATAATTGGCATAGGGTAAACAGCATACTTCTACAATTAACATCTAGTGCTGTCATCAGCTGCATTGGTACAGCTGTAAACTGAAAATCTATTTTCTTTTCTACTTTTTTTTCTTTCATTATGATTCGAGATATTTAATTTATTATTTTAGATATAAAAAAGGAGGTACAATGCATTGTAGGCGCATTTTCCTCCTTTTTCCTATATAAGCAAATATATACAAAAAAATCCGAAAAAACAAATTTTCAACCACCGAATGTTAAAATATGTAAAAATATTTTCAGGAATTTTTCAGAGAACTGTTTATGATGTGCAAGGACTAGCCTCATCGAAAATCTTTGTACAAGTTACCTACGTGTGATGTTGCATATATAACAAGGTGTAGGAGTATATTTATTTAATGAAATATTAACCAAACTCAAGAAAAATGTTAAAATAGTATTAAAATTAACATTTAAAAATTTGGAATTGTGAAAAAATAAATATATATTTGCGTTGTTAGGATTTTAATATTCGAGAGTATTTGGTGAGATTCTCTTGCTTTTATCACCACGAACCAAGCAAGATGTTGAGTTCGAAATCAACAGGTTCAATCTAACAAAATCAAGGAACATAGCATAAAGAACCGACCTCTAGGAGCATCGGATGGGATTGCAGTGTCTTTAGTGAATGGAATTTATCATCACCTTATAAGTGGTATAGTGTTTAATTTAAAATTTTTACAAATGAGAAATATGATAAATTGTGATTTAGAAAATCATTTTTTCGATATTGATAATATGCGAAATTTTGATGATGATGAGTATTTCTATCATCTATGGGAAACTGAGCAAGAAGCGGAAACTGTGTTGATGGAAAATAGGATTTACAAAAAAGACTATAATATATATGAATAATTTAAGAAAATATAAAAAAGATGATTGCATCCTGTTTAACAGCAAGTTAGACAGTTATGTAATGAGCAATATGTATCCTTGTCGCTTGGTGTATGACGGTAAGGAGTTTCAGAGCGTTGAACAGATGTTTCATTGGATGTTATTCAGTGAAAATGCTGAGATTCGGGATGTTATAATGAAGTGTAAAGGTGTTTGCAATGGATTTCAAGTCAAGAACTTCTGTGCTAAGCACGCTGATAAAATTGATAAGAATTATGATTCCAAGAAGTATAATTGTTTGTTTAAATGTATGGAAATCAAATACCTACAATGTTTGGAGTTTAGAAAGGCGATTGATGAGAGTGGAAGGAAATCACTTGTAGAGTATGCGCCGTGGGATAATGAATATGGTGCGGTGTGGGACAAAGACCTTCAATCTTACGTTGGCAAAAATGCTTGCGGAAGGTTGATGATGAAAGTAAGAGAGAATGCGTTGAATGGATTGTATAATTTTTTAAATAAAAACTAATATGGAAGTAAATAATATGGAAGTAAATAATTTTTTAATTGAGTTAAAGAAACTCCCTTTTCCTACTTTTGAAGAATGGAAAAATTTCACTGAGTTATATGAGTGTTTAAAGGAACATAGTCTAGTACAGGCGTTAGATAGAGTGTTAAGATATTACAGTTGCTTTTATTGGACTCAATCAAATCTTTTAAATGCGGAGTGTGAAGTAGGTGTTAAGATAACAAGTAAAGCGTGGAGGTATATTGTAGGTTTAATGGATAAGGCGGACCTAAAACTTGCTAAGGTTTTGCTTGTAGAACCATCTATGGTAATGGGTATATACACAGACTATCCCAATATATACGACAATTGTAGAGATGGGTTTGGCAGGATTGATAAAGGTGTGTTTAAATATTACCGTATTCCTAAATACATTATAGAGGGTTTTGCAAATGCATTGGATAAGTTGAAGGATGAGTTGTTAAAAGTTGGTTATTATGGATAATAGTAATAAGGAGTTAGAAAAACTCAGCGAGTTGAGAATTTGGTTGATGGAGTGGTATTCTGATGGATATGCACAAGGTGAAATAGAAAACACGAAGCAATTATTTGCTGAGTGGGTTGAATTTGCTGAGCATTGTAATATGAACTCGCTCCCCGAAGATGAGAAAGAGGCGTTAGTATATTTGTTTAAGGATGTTGTACGTATATATGATGAAGAAAATAGAAGAAGTAACAAAATGCAAGGTGATTCAGTTGAAAAATACAAAAGTGAAGTTTGTTGTTAAACTGCTTCAATACCATTTGAACGCTATTATATATAGGTATAATCAAAAATTCTCTTTTAAGGAGTATATTGTTGCTTTAGAGAAGGATTTGACTAGTGTTGTATTGGATAGTGGTCTTAGTGGGGATAGAGAAGCGGTTGAACTTTTGGGTAAGGTTCGTGAAATTATCAAGCGGTTAAGGGAGCACTTAAAAATGAATGCTCTTTCTTTAATAGACTTAAACGAAGCGATTGATAAGAGTATTAGGTTTACTTTATTTCAATACTCCAAGAACAAGGAGGATATGACATTGCGCCAAATGATTGATATGTTGGATGAGGTTAAGTTGCAATCTCGTATTGTGGAGGATAATAATCTTTTGGTTACAGATAGGGTTAAAAACCTACGTGTGTTGGAGAATCAATTAAGGGATAGAATTTATGGTGAATTGTAATTGGTAATTGTGGTCTGTGGTAGTTATTCTGTTATCCTCGAATATGATTGCTTATTTGCGACCTGATAAAAAATATAATTGATTATAACGCTGATAATCAATGAGTAAGTTAGTTGGTTTCGAATCATCTGAGGATTCATACATATCCTGCATTTTGTTTATGGTATTGAAAATCAATGCGTTAATAAAATTGATGTAAAAAACGCAGAAGTTGGTTAAAACCTTCTTCTGCGTTTTATGTTTTAGACAATCTTTTTGAACTCGTTTAGAACGGTCTTGTCTATGAGTTTAGCATAATGTGCCGTTTGCTTGGTGTTGGTATGCCCTAGTATCTTTGCTACGATTTCAATTCTGAAACCTTCGTTCAATAGTCGAGTAGCTGCAGTGTGTCTTGCAATATGGGTGTGTAGTTGCTTGTTGATATGGCACAAATCTGCTATTTCCTTCAAATATGCATTGCAACTCTGATTGCTGATGAAGTTAAGATTGAAATTATATTTTTTCAATATCTCCATCGCCTTTGGGGTTAGAACTGTAAAGAAGTCGATTTTGGTTTTCTGTCTCTGTTTCTTGATGTAATACATCCCATCTTCGTTCTTTATATCTCTGAATGTTATGAGTTGCATATCTGCAAAAGATAGGGCAGTGTAGCATTGGAATAGGAACAAATCTCTTACCTTATTTAATCTCTCGTTGTCGAACTCCTTTTTCTCAATCCTTGCAACTTCTTCATTTGTTAAGAACTCAACTTCTTTTGTAACCTTGGGGTTATCGACAAACATCATTGGGTTTACTTTGATGTATGCCTTATTAAAAGCATAGGTTAGCATTGTCTTGACTCTAGCAAGGAGGTGATATATGGTGCTACCTTCAAATTTGTATGTCTGCTTCAACTCGATTTTGAACTCCTCGATATGTTGAGGTGTTATAGTCCTTAACTCAACGTTGCCAATGAACTTTTTGAATTTATCCATTGCCAAGTGGTATTTTTTCATTACCTCGCTTGCGCAGTTCGCTGTTTTCTTGGTGTGATATTCTAAGAACTCCTCAGTAACATCGAACAGGAAATATGTTTTTACTCCTCCATTCTTGAAGTATTCTTTTAGACTGGGTGCAGTGATGGCGATGTCGTTTGCAGTCATTTCTGCAAGACATTTGTTGAGTTTTGTTCGAACTGATGATGTGTATTCAAGAACCTCGTTGTTCTTTTTACTAGCCATCATTTTGTTAAATTTGATGGGTTCTGACTTCATTGGAAGGGATATGTGAGTCCTCTGTCCATTGATGACGATTGAGATTTCAATCGGTGCAAAACCTTTCTTGTCGATTTTCGATGTACGACAAATGAACGAAAAATTGTACATAACTAACTGAATTTAATTGTTTAAAGTTTGGTTATGCGACCTGTTTTCAACAATTTTTCGAGTGGTCACAAGAAAAAGAACTATTTTTTATCGGTATCCGAACGATTAGAACCCTCGGACATCGCTTGCTTTTCTTGCTTTTTAACTGCTTTATAATTGATTTACAGAGGCTTACGCTTTTAAATTTTGTACACAAAAAAAGCAGACTTCATTGAGAAATCTGCTTTATTTTGCTTTTTAGCGGAGAGAGAGGGATTCGAACCCCCGGCACCTCTCAGTGCGGCAGTTTTCAAGACTGCTGTAATCGACCACTCTACCATCTCTCCAGACGTCCGTTGTGGGCGGCTTTCCTTTCAAAAGCGATGCAAAGGTATGGCTTTTTCCCGAAACGTGCAAGCATTTCGGTAAAAAAGTTTAAAAATTCTTGCAAAATAACCGTTTTTACTGCAAAAACCATAACTTTGCATGCATGAAAGCACTGATAGTTACACTTTGCTGTCTGTTGTGCATGGGCAATGCAAAAGCACAATCGGACTCTGTGAGCATAATGTGGGGCAGCCGCACCCAGATGGCCCTGCCCGTGGACATGAAAATAAGCAATAGGCAGTTCAACATGAACCGTCTGCACCACTCCTTCAGCCTGGCGGTACCAGTGGCGGCCGTAGGCTTTGCCATGATGCCTGCCGACCATGCTATAAGCAGAAGAGTAAGAGAAGGCATGCCCAACTTTGGAACAAGTGCCGACGACTACCTGAGGTTCGTGCCCTTGGCCACACAGCTGACCATGAGCCTTAGCGGAGTGAAGGGGCGTAGCAACAGCCGCTGGCAGGTGCTGGCAACAGATGCCATGGCAACGGCAATGATGGGAGCGATGGTATATGGAATGAAGTACACCGTGGACAGAACACGCCCAAATGGGGAGAGGGGAAGTTTCCCGTCCGGACATACCGCCACAGCATTCATGGGCGCTACCCTATTGGCGCATGAGTACGGGCACAAGAGCGTATGGATTCCCATAGCTGGCTATTCCGTTGCCACGGCTACGGGTGTATTGCGCATACTAAACAACAAACACTATGCCAGCGACGTGCTCGTGGGAGCAGCCATAGGCATAGTGTCTGCAGAGTTGGCATATTGGGCAACGGATGCTATTTTCAACGACAGGAAACTGTTCAAGTCGCGCCGTGCACGCATCCATTACGAGGCGCTAAAAAACTACTGAACCTCAGTGTACTTGCACCACAGGAGCAGACGTCGGAGATATTCCACTTCCTTAGCGTCCTCGATGTGCAGGGTGAAGGTCTTTCCCGTACCATCCAGTGCATAGAGGACACGATCCAGAAGGCGCTGGATATTGCCTTCCGACTGAAGATAGATGTCCAGATGCGATGCAGCGGTAACGATAGGGATGCAGCGCTGTGCATCGTCCTCGTAGGTGATGCACTTCTTCACTCGGCGGCAAGCAAGACAACCACGGCACTTGCCTATTTCCTTTTCGCTCACGACAATCAGTTCCTCCTCCGTTGTCTGAGGGATGGAATCGTCCCTTCGTGTACATATTATAAGTTTATCCATTGTACTTTTTCTTTAATTTTTGAAACACGCACACGGGGTCCAAATGCCCGTAGCAATGCAAATTTACACCTTATTATTTGATTTATCAAGAAAAACCAACCAGGAAAGAGGGATGTAGGCCTCATTTTTATTATAATTTAGATTTTGATTAACATATCTTTACGCTCGAGGCATGTTATAAGAAAAAAATTGTATCTTTGTAGCCGAATATCTAATAACACAACACTACGAAATGATAAATATCACTTTTCCCGATGGCTCTGTGCGCCAGTACGAAGCAGGAGTCACCGGTCTTCAGATTGCAGAAAGCATCAGCAGCCGTCTGGCTCAGGATGTGCTTGCATGCGGAGTGAACGGAGAAACCGTGGAACTGAACCGCCCCATCAATGAGGATGCAAGCATACAGCTCTTCAAATGGGACGACAAGGAGGGCAAGCATGCCTTCTGGCACACCAGTGCCCACCTGATGGCAGAGGCATTGCAGGAACTCTACCCCGGCACTCAGTTCGGCATAGGTCCAGCAATTGAAAACGGTTTCTACTACGACATCATGCCCGCCGAGGGCGTGGTTATCCGCGAGGCCGTGTTTGCCGATATTGAGAAGAAGTTTTTGGAACTTGCCCAGCGCAAGGAGCAGCTGGTTCGCGAGGACATAAGCAAGGCAGATGCCCTGAAGTTCTTCGGTGACCGTGGCCAGACATACAAGAACGAGTTGATTGAAGACCTGGAGGATGGTCATATTACCACCTACACACAGGGTGCGTTTACCGACCTGTGCCGCGGTCCTCACCTGCTCTCCACTGCCCCCATCAAGGCATTCAAGGTGCTGAGCACCAGTTCTGCATACTGGCGTGGCGACGAGAAGCGCCCCCAGATGACACGTATCTACGCCATTTCATTCCCCAAGCAGAAGATGCTGACCGAGCACCTGCAGCTGCTGGAGGAGGCCAAGAAGCGTGACCATCGCCGCATAGGCAAGGAGATGGAACTGTTCATGTTCTCCGACCTCGTGGGCAAGGGTCTTCCCATCTGGCTTCCCAAGGGTACCGCCCTGCGCTTGCGCCTGGAGGACTTCCTGAAGAAAATTCAGCGCCGCTATGGCTATGAGCAGGTTATGTGCCCCCACATTGGCGGCAAGGGCCTTTATGTAACTTCTGGTCACTGGGACCACTATGGCAAGGACAGTTTCCAGCCCATCCAGACACCCGAGGAGGGCGAGGAGTACCTGCTGAAGCCCATGAACTGCCCCCACCATTGCCAGATTTTCGCTTGCAAGCCCCGTTCTTATAAGGAGTTGCCATTCCGTTGCGCAGAGTTCGGTACCGTATACCGCTACGAGCAGAGCGGCGAGTTGCACGGCCTCACACGTGTGCGTTCATTTACTCAGGACGATGCGCACATCTTCTGCCGTCCCGACCAGGTGAAGCAGGAGTTCATCCGTGTGATGGAAATCATACAGATTATCTTCAAGGCTCTCGACTTTGACAACTTCGAGGCACAGATTTCATTGCGCGACCCCTCAAACACTGAGAAATACATCGGTTCGGATGAAGTTTGGAATGAAGCAGAAAGTGCAATCATCGAAGCATGTGCCGAGAAGGGCATGAAGACTACCACCGAACTGGGCGAGGCAGCCTTCTACGGTCCTAAACTGGACTTCATGGTTAAGGATGCTCTGGGACGTCGTTGGCAGCTGGGTACCATCCAGGTGGACTACAACCTGCCCGAGCGTTTCAACCTGGAGTACACCGGCGAGGACGGCAAGAAGCACCGTCCTGTGATGATTCACCGTGCTCCCTTCGGTTCTATGGAGCGCTTTACCGCCGTGCTCATCGAGCACACCGCAGGTCGCTTCCCCCTCTGGCTCGTTCCCGACCAGGTGGCTATCCTGCCCGTCAGCGAAAAGTACCAGGAGTATGCTGAGAAGTTGCGCGACTATTTCGACACTCAGGACGTACGCTGCTACATCGACGACCGCTCCGAGAAGATCGGCCGCAAGATTCGCGATAACGAGCTGAAACACACTCCCTACCTGCTTGTCGTTGGCGAAAAGGAGCAGGCAGAAGGCACAGTAAGTTTCCGCAGACAAGGCGGTGGCGAACAAGGATGTATGAAATTCGAGGATTTTGCAAAGAAAATCAACGAAGAAGTACGTAATATGACAGAAAATTACTAACTTTGCACCCCGAAACACATAGTTAATGAAGAAGGACAACAAGCTCAAAGTAACCTACCGCGTAAACGGACAGATCAGAGTTCCCGAAGTGCGCATCGTTGGCGACAACATTGAAAGCCAGGTACTATCTATTGGCCGTGCCCGCCAGATGGCAGAGGACATGGGTGTTGACCTCGTGGAAATAAGCCCCAATGCCGAACCTCCCGTGTGCCGACTCATCGAGTTCTCCAAGTTCATCTACTTGCAGAAGAAGCATGCCAAGGAAGTGAAGGCCAAGCAGGTCAAGATTGAAGTCAAGGAAATCCGTTTCGGACCTCAGACAGACGATCACGACTACGAGTTCAAACTGAAGCACGCCAAGGGTTTCCTGTCAGATGGCGACAAGGTGAAGGCATACGTGTTCTTCAAGGGGCGTTCAATCCTGTTTAAGGAACAGGGCGAAGTTCTTCTCCTGCGTTTTGCTCAGGATTTGGAAGAATATGGCAAGGTGGAGTCAATGCCCACTCTGGAAGGCAAGCGCATGACAATGTTCATCGCTCCCAAGAAGGTTGTGGCAAAGCCCATGAAGACAGCCGAGGAACTTGAAAACGAGAAAGCCCCCGAGGTAATCGTAAAGAAGCAGCCTCAGCAGAAAGCCCGCAAGGAATACACCGGTCCTAAGGTGGAAGGCGAGGATTTCGACGACTAAACGACAACAACAGAGGTCTTCTCCACCCTACATATATATAAGGTATAGAAGACCCCGATGAAAAAGAAAATCTGTGCGCCGTGTCTTTTGGATGCGCGGCCACGATTATTAATAACAATTTAATTATTTAACAAAATGCCAAAAGTAAAGACCAATTCCGGTGCTAAGAAGCGTTTCACACTCACCGGAACCGGCAAGGTAAAGCGCAAGCACGCTTTCCACAGCCACATTCTGACCAAAAAGACCAAGAAGCAGAAGCGTAACTTGGTTCACACAGGTCTTGTAGTAACATCAGACATGAAGCAGGTTCGCGACCTGTTGTGCATGCGCTAAACATTAACCCCTAAAAAGACAAAAGAAAATGCCAAGATCAGTCAATCATGTAGCATCACGTGCTAAGAGAAAGAAGATATTGGGTCTGACCAGAGGTTACTTTGGCGCCCGCAAGAATGTTTGGACCGTTGCCAAGAACACTTGGGAGAAGGGTCTTACCTATGCTTTCCGCGACCGTCGCAACAAGAAGCGCACTTTCCGCGCTCTTTGGATTCAGCGTATCAACGCTGCAGCTCGTCTGGAGGGTCTCAGCTACAGCCAGCTGATGGGTCTGTTGCACAAGGCAGGTATCGAGATCAACCGTAAGGTTCTCGCTGACCTGGCTGTTAACAACCCCGAGGCTTTCAAGGCTATCGTAGCTAAGGTAAAGTAAAGGATTAGAAGAACAAATCCAAATCAAATGGCGCCCACCCTTGTGAAAGGGCGGGCGTTATTTCTTATCCAGTACATTCACGAGATTTTAACCATACAGGAGCAAGAGCCTTATATCATGATAACAGCAAGCATAGTCACATACAACGACCACCTCTTGGATATAGAAGCCATCCTGCGCTCTATCATCGCCTCGCCCATACGCAAGGTGTGGATAATAGACCATAGCGACGAGGTGTTTGCTCTTCGCGAGGAACTCCAGCAGTACATGCAACGCGACAAGGAAATCCGCGAGCACATACAACGAGGGTTCCAGATAGAGTATCTGCACGAGGACAACACCGGATATGGCCGTGGCAACAACCGTGCCATTCGTCTGGCAATGGAGGAAGGCAGCACCTACCATCTGGTGGTAAACCCCGACATATGGTTCTCCTCCGATGTGATTCCCACGATATGGAAGTACATGGAAGAGCATCACGACGTTGGGCAGATTATGCCCAAGGTGCTGTTCCTGGACGGCAACATACAGCCGTTGGCAAAACTCTTGCCCACGCCTATGGACATGTTCTGCCGCATGTTCCTGCCCGAATGGATGTTTGCACGTCGCAACAAGCGCTACGAACTGGCACACTCCGAATACAAGCACATAATGAACGTACCCTGCCTGTCGGGATGCTTCATGTTCCTGCGCATGAGTGCCTTGAAGGACGTTGGCCTTTTCGACGAAAGATACTTCATGTATGCCGAGGATTTTGACCTCACCCGACGCATACACCGCAAATACAAGACCCTGTTCTTCCCACAGGTTTCAATATACCACAAGTTCAGTCGCGGTTCGCACCGAAGCCTGCGCCTGTTCATTGCCCACACCACAAGCATGGTACGCTATTTCTTCAAATACGGATGGTTCTACGATAACGAGCGCCGCCACTTCAATCACAAAATACTGGAAGAAATCAAGCAAATGCAAGGATGAACGAGGTATTTCTTTTTCTAAAGCGCTGGGGACTGGTGGTAAGTATGCTCACCGGTGCAAGCGCATACCTCCTTTTCGCCAGCATCGACGCACTGGAGGGGGCACGGCCACTGGCAAACGATGTGGTGCAGGTGGCACAACCCACCCTGCTCTTCCTCATGCTTCTGCTCACCTTCCTGAAAGTGAAGCCCTCCGACCTGCATCTGCGCCGCTGGCAGATGGGAGGATTGGCCCTGCAGGGAAGTTTCTGGGTGCTGGGAGCACTGGCACTGGCATGCATACCCATGTCCTACACATGGCGCCTGGGCATGGAAGGGTTCCTTCTGTGCATGATATGCCCCACGGCCACGGCGGCGGCGGTAATCACGGGCAAACTGGGAGGCAACCAGGGTTCGCTGACCATGTACATCATCCTGGCCAACCTAATGGCATCGCTGCTCATCCCCGCCATGATACCGCTGATTTACCAGAATAGCGACATTACCTTCTGGGCAACATTCGCCAAGATAGTGCTGAAGATTTTCCCTCTTCTGTTCCTGCCCTTTGTATGCGCCATACTGATGCGCCGGCTCACACCTGCCCTTGCAAGGGTACTTACCAGCATACCCAATGCTGCCTTCTACCTGTGGATGATAGCCCTGTCCATGGCAATTGCCGTGAGCGTGAAGAATATGCACCATAGCCTTAATGCCGGTCACGGACTTCTGCCCCAGGTGGCTATTGCCGGCGGAAGCCTGCTGGCATGCCTCATACAGTTCACCTCCGGCAGATGGATGGGCAAGCACCTTGGCAAATGCACCGAGGATGAAGTAATCAGCGCCACGCAAGGCCTTGGCCAGAAGAACACCATCTTCTCCATCTGGTGCGGATACTCGTTCATGGATCCCCTGAGCAGCATTGCCGGCGGTTTCTACAGCATCTGGCACAACGTGTACAACTCCTACCAGTTGGCAAAGAGACAACCGCGAAAATAAAAACACACGCATAGAAAAGTCCCCTTGGCATTTCTTTACGGAAAAGCCAAGGGGATATTTTGTGCAAAAAAGTTATAACGATTGCGAAGTGTGCGTGTGTGCTTTTAGAGCGCCTGTACCTCCCTACTCTGCCACGCCGATGATGTCGCGGACGGAGGCGATATTGTAGGCGTCGAGCCAGTCGTTGATGCCCTGGGCAACCTTGGCAGAGATGGCAGGGTCAAGGAAGTTGGCGGTACCAATCTCTATGGCGCTGGCACCAGCCATGATGAACTCTATGGCGTCCGTGGCACTGGAGATGCCTCCAAGACCTATCACGGGGATGTTCACCGCCTTTGCCACCTGATACACCATGCGCAGGGCAACGGGCTTCACACAAGGACCCGAGAGGCCGCCCGTACCGATGGAGAGCATACGCTTGCGCTTCTCTATGTCGATGGCGGTGCCCATGAGGGTGTTAATAAGGCTCACAGAGTCGGCTCCCTCTGCCTCCACGGCCTTGGCTATGCTTACGATGTCGGTCACGTTGGGCGAGAGTTTCACAATGAGCGTCTTGTTGTATGCCTTGCGCACGGCACGCACCACGCTGGAGGCTCCCTCGGTGGTAACGCCGAAGGCCATGCCGCCGTCGTGCACGTTGGGGCAGGATATGTTCAACTCTATAGCGTGTATGTCCTCCAGAGCGTCTATGCACTCGGCACAACGGGCATAGTCCTCGGGCGAGGAACCGGACACGTTCACTATCATCTCGGTGTCTATCTTGCGAATCTTGGGATAGATGGTTTCGCAGAAGTACTGCACACCCTTGTTCTGCAAGCCCACACAATTGAGCATGCCGCTTGGTGTCTCGGCCATACGGGGATAGTCGTTGCCCTGGCGGGGCTGGAAGGTGGTGCCCTTCACAATGATGCCACCTATGGCGGTGAGGTCCACCACGTCCTCAAATTCTATGCCGTAGCCAAAGGTGCCACTTGCCGTCATCACGGGATTCTTCATCTGAAGAGCCCCTATGCTTGTATTCAGATTTGCCATACCTCTATCAAATTATTCCCAAGTAAGTTCGTTAATGTCAAATACGGGACCTTCGGTGCATACGCACACATTGCCCTTCACGGTCTTCTCCACGCAGCACAGGCAGGCTCCGAGGCCACATGCCATCATGTTCTCCAAGGACACCTCGCAAGGCACGGAATTGGCACGTGCAAACCTTGCCACGGCCTTCATCATGGGCGAGGGTCCGCACACTGAGATGCGATCGAAGTGCTGCTTGAACAGGATGGAGTGCTGGGTAACGAAACCCTTCTCGCCGGCACTTCCGTCCTCGGTGGTAACGTAGACGTCGCCCACGCGCTCAAAGTCCTCCAACTGAAGGAGCATGTCCTTGGTGCGTGCTCCCAGCAGGAAGGTGGGACGCATCCCCATCAGGTTCATCTGTGCGCCCAGGTAGAGCAACGGTGCGGTACCCACGCCACCGCCCACCAGCAGATGCTTCTTCTCGGCACTTACGGGCATGGAGAATCCGTTGCCCAGGGGCAGGAGGGCATTCAGTGTGTCGCCTTCGCGCAGGCGGCCAAGGGCACGGCTGCCGGCACCAACGAGCTGTACCAGGAACCATATCTGGTTGAGTTTCGTATCCACGAAATTGATACTGATGGGACGACGAAGGAAGGTTTCCTTGCTTCCGTCCACACGCAATTGTGCAAACTGACCGGGCATCATTGGTGGCAGAGGAGCATTGGGATCGGTGCATTTCAGCAACACGAAGCGCTCTCCCAGAGCCTCCACAGACACCACCTGAAGGTCTACAATATGCTTTTTAAGTGCCATAGATATACCTTATTTATATATATAAGTGAGTTATTTCTTGGTAAAGATACGATTAAGTGAGCGATTTACCAAAGAAACGATTAAACGAGTGCAGAAAAAGTTTACTTTTTATGCCGAGTGTGAGTTTCTAAGACCGTTAGGTCAAATTTATTTGAGTAAATCCGAACCGACAACAAACCGAGAGCAATCAAACTTGTTTGAATTGCCGAGGTGCGGAGGAGGAAGACAACAGTCAGCGAGAGTATCTTAGAAATTTTGCCTCAGAGATACGAAAAACGAGCGAAATTAGGGGCACTTTCGGGCATAAAATAGCGATTCTGGAACGTAAAATATGCCACTTTCACCACTAAAATGCGAGGTTTCGCACTGAAAATTGTGCCTATGGAGTGAAGGTTTCGTAGGTTCCGTCGTCGAAAAATATACGGATTTCAGTTATTTTTCGCTGAGGTTTGTCAATATATTTCTCTATATACTGCACCTGTGGGTGCATCACCTGGGCGGGAGAGATGTGCGCAGAGGGGTGAGAACCGGGTATGGCATGCTCGCCAAAAGCAGCACGTTCCTGATGCATGGCAGAGGCATCAAAGACGGCTTGCGGAGCGTTCATGGAGGAGAACAGGTCGGTTGCTTCTTCACCATTGTCATCGCCTTCCTGAGGAGCATCGGGAGTGTCGGCAGAGGGTGCCTGGGAGGTGTACATATCGCCCTCGCCAAACATCAGCCACATGACGTTCACCTCGGGGAAGCACTCGTGGATGGCACTGACGGTTTGATTGGTGGGACGAGTACGCCCATTGAAAATTCCTGACAAAGTTGCCTCGGCAATGCACAACTCTGCGGCGAACGATTTTTGGGACATGGCCTTGTCCAACATCAACTGACGGATACGATCTTTCATCTGATAGGGGTGTTTTGAGGGCTTCAGGGCACAAAGAGGGGTATGTGCCACCCGATTCCATTTTATAAATCCGAGTACAAAGATAGGCAAAAATAATCGGAAATGCAAAGTTTTTAAACGTAAATCTAAATTTGTATATCACAATTGCATTTGTGTATTTGAATTCACAAACCGCGGAACGAATTTGTAAATACACATTTCCGTATCCGAACGCACCGAGGGACAGGAACCTGAAGAAGTTAAAGGATTTTGGTTTTACGTTACACTTCGTAGTTATTGATTGTTAGCAAGTTGTATGCCTATAATCATGCAAATTGTCGATAACTTTACACTCTGGTTGCATCCGGCGGATATCTGCCATATATAGTTTATGCCTTTATTTAACTTTTATGCATTACAAATTGGGTTTCAATAATTTATAGTTACACAAAACACTACCAAAAAATATGCATTCACAATATGCAAACGTGCATATTCGGGATTTTATATGCTTTACATTTCGTTATTTAATATTTTGCATCAAGGATTTTTGCACTTTGCGAATTTAATGTTTAATATTTATAAGTATAAATGCACAAAAGTCGTATAAAAATATAAATGTTTAAATTTATTAAATGCATATTTCCATGGTGCGCCAGAAGCCGATTTTTGCAAGAATTCCATTCTCCCCCACAATCGGCAGGAAAGCGGAATTTACGCGATTCTCAGCGAGTGGAAATCCATGCTAAGTTGCTAATGTTTAGTAAAATGATGGCAAAAACGAGCATCTGCCCCATTTGGGCAAATAGAAAAAAAATGCCCCTAAAACGGGGCACTTTTGTATAAAAACGGCAGAAAAACCTATTCCAGAATACGGTAAACCAGTTCCAGGAGCAATTCACCCGGTGGGGTTTTACATCCTCCCACCCCTTTTCCAGCAGCATCGGTTTGCCGGATGAGCGAAAGTATCTCCATCACCCGCCTGCCGGTGTAGCATCGCATGGCAGGAAGTATTTCGTTGCGCACCTTCCACTCCGGTTTTCCCAGCCACGCCGCCACGCCCTTGTCCGTTTTGTCGGGACTGTAGTACGCCTGCATCAGGTCGGAGAAAAAAGTAAACATCATGCTCAGCGTTGCAGGCAATGCAAAGGAGCGCGGATTACTGCCAAAATATTTGACTATTTTTGCCGCCTGAGATTTGTTTTTTACGGACAACGCGGCCAGGAGTTCGAAATTATTGAAGTCCTTGCTCATGCCCGTTTGCCTCTCCACCAGGGCTGCCGACACCCTACTCTCCCCCTCGGGCATGGCAATGAGCAGTTTGTCCAGTTCGCTGGACATGCGCATCAGGTCGGTGCCCACATGCTCCACGAGCATCTGTGTGGCCTTTGGCTCTATGTCCTTGCCCGAGGACTTGAGGTAGCGCTGTATGAAGGCGGGTAATGAACTTTCGTAGACGCGCTTGCTCTCAAACACTACTCCACTGGATTGCTCTATGGCCTTGTAGAGGGACTTGCGCTTGTCCAGATTTCCGTTCTTGTGGCAAAGCACCAGCACGGTGGACGGAGCGGGGTTCTTGCAATAGGCGGCCAGTGCATCGTGCGAGGTGCGCATCTGCTGGAACTCTCGCACCACCACCAGGCGCTTCTCTCCCAGCATGGGAAACTGCTGGCAGGTGTCTGCCACACGCACGCTGTCCACGTCGCTTCCGTAGAGAAGTTCCATGTCGAAGTCGCGGTTGGCCTCGGGCATCACCTTCTGCGTTATCGCCGCCTCCAGGCGGTCTATGTAGAAGGGTTCCTCGCCCATGAGGCAGTACACGGGGGCAAAGGTGCCTGCCTTGATGGATTTTGCTATTTCTTCGTAGGTCATAATCGTTGGTTGGGGGATAGGGGGAAGAGGATGAGAGAGGACGAGAGAGGAGAAACAGGACACTGGAGGTTCTCCTGAGTGGTCTGAGACTTTCTAAGGCCTCATTGTTTCTTTCCTATGGCCTCATTGTTTCTTTCCTATGGCCTCATAGGATTCCTAGGGTGTCCTAGGGCCTCCTATGACCTCCTGTGCCTCCGCTTTTTAGAAATCGTATTTCAGGTGGCGGACGGTTCTCTTCTCGTCGCGGATCATCTCCAGGGCCTCAATACCTATAAGTACGTGCGTGCGCACGAAGTTGCGTGTCACCTCGTTGTCGCTCTCGGTGGTTTTCACTCCCTCAGGAGTCATGGGGTTGTCCGATACGAGAAGCAGGGCTCCGGTGGGTATGCGGTTGGCAAAGCCACAAGTGAAGAGTGTAGCCGTCTCCATGTCCACGGCCATGGCGCGGGTGGTGCGCAGATAGCGCTTGAACTCGTCGTCGTGCTCCCACACCCTGCGGTTGGTGGTGAAGACGGTTCCCGTCCAGTAGTCGAGGCCCATGTCGCGCACGGTGGACGACACGGCACGCTGAAGCATGAAGGCTGGCAGGGCTGGCACCTCGGGCGGGAAGTAGTCGTTGCTCGTACCCTCGCCCCTGATGCCGGCAATGGGCAGTATCAGGTCGCCTCGCTGGCTCTTGGGTGAGAGTCCTCCGCACTTGCCCAGAAAGAGGCATGCCTTGGGACGTATGGCGGAGAGAAGGTCCATGATGATGGCGGCGTTGGGGCTTCCCATGCCGAAGTTTATTATGGTCAGGTTGCCTGCCGTGGCCATGCGCATGTTGGACGTGTAGTCGGGTTTCTCCAGCGAGAAGTGCTCGCAGAAGATGTCCACGTAGTTGTTGAAGTTGGTCAGCAAGATGTACTCGCCAAAGTCCTCCAGCGGGTGGTTGGTGTATCTGGGCAACCAGTTTTCTACTATTTCCTGCTTGGTTTTCATGGTTTTTACATTACTTTGAGGCTGCGCCCCGAAGGCACTCACGCTCGGAAAAATCAAATTTCATTTGCTTTTTCGCTCGCTTAATCGTACCCTTGAGGCTGCGCCTCGAAGGTACTCATGCTCGAAAATACTCAAACAAGTTTGGTATTTTGCTCGCTTAATCGTACCTTTGTTCATGCAAAGATAAGCAAAAAGAATGAATGGGCAATAACACGCCCCTGCTTTTGACCAAAATTCACATCCTCACTTATGCTGGAACTGAACCTGCCTTTTGCCGATATACGTTTGGAGCGCCGCGACGGGCGCCTCTTCATCTGGGACTTTGTGCGCCGCCGATGGGTGGTGCTCACGCCCGAGGAATGGGTGCGACAGCATTTCTCGCACTGGATGACGGAGCATCTGGGCTATCCCCTGGCTCGCCTGGGGCACGAGATAAGCCTGGAGCAGAACGGCATGCAGCGCCGTGCCGATGCGGTGTTCTACGACCGTGAGGGCCTACCGCTCGTCATCGTGGAGTTCAAGGCTCCGCACATTGCCATCAGCCAAAAGACCTTCGACCAGATTAGCCGCTACAACATGGTTCTGCAGGTGCCCTACCTCATCATCAGCAACGGCTTGCAGCACTTCTGCCTCCATGTAAGGGAGGATGGCATGGAGTTCCTGCGCGAGATACCACGCTACGGGGAGATATGCGGAGAGAGATAAGGAAGGGACATCAAATTTCAGCAGCATCTGAGGTCGTGTCTCACGGCCCCACATCTCACCCGCACCATCAAGTTTTCATAGTTCCAAGGGTGTCGCGTTTCACGACACCCTTACTTATATAAACCACCACCCTGATTCCGGGGAGCGGTTTGCGAGGTACCTTCTTTTGTTAATTATCGCATACTTAAATCCAAATCGGGCATTAGACTGTTGCGCCAATGAGGCAATATTTTGTCACCTGTTTTCGCTTCTCGATTACAATGAAAACCTCATTGCTTCCTCAAAAGCAGGAAAAGACAAAAACAGATGAAAAGTAAACTATTTCCGTCGGAAGTCTACCTTCTTAGGAAAAGAGTCAACCTCTCCAGTGAAAGTAGTCAACTGTTCTCAGACGAAAGAGTCAACCAAATCCGTATGGGTAAGCAAGTGTTTAAAAACAAGGCCTAAAAAGAGTCAACCTTTTTCAGGAAAAGACACATTAACAGATTAACAGTTTAACAGTTAGAAATTATGCTACCACCCCCTCACGGACGGAATACATGGTAAAATATAATTTATATTATATTTAAATATAATATAAAATTTTTCTCAACATCAGTAGCACAGGACATTTTATAACTGTTAAACTGTTAATCTGTTAACGGCAAGAACGTTGATGTGAGTACAAGAGGTCATAATGTAAAAGATTTTCGTTTCTTGGGAGGGAGATAGATTAGCGCGTAGAAGCGTGATGCTATGTATATTTTGTACTTATTCATATAACGCCCAGGAGTATCGTTGTTGCCCATATAACCCTGTTATTCAGCGCATTGTACGTACTCGTACTATGTTAAACGTGGTAGGAGACTCCTGCCCGCGCGAGGCGACATATTGCCATTCTGGAACTGCCGTATTGCCAGAGCAGCGCCAACACGTGCCCAAGGCATTGTTTTCACGAGAAACAGGCACCGTCAACACGAGGATTTTCCGTCCTGCACGCGCAGAGAGGGATGTAAAACATTTTCACGAACTGGGAACGGTTTATTGCCCACAGATGACACAGATTGGACAGATTTACACTGATGATGCATTATATCTCTCCATCTCGTTAAGGCAGCGGAGGTAATTCGTGGCCAAAAGCATATTCTTCACTTTATGTCGCTCTAAGTCGCCGTAAGTCACCATAAGTCACCGTAAGTCACTTTCTGCCATTTTGGTGCCGTATCTTTGCACTACCGAACGTTGAACACCTCCTCTCACCCGCTATCGCCTCTCGCCCACTCGCCAGTTCTCACCCGCTCACCCGCTCACCCGCTCACCCGCTCATTACTAATCGCTCATCCGCCCTGTCTCTCCTCCCCCTTGCAGGGGGATTGAGGGGGGCCTACCGCTCACTATTAAACAGCGCTACATAAAACTCCATAAAAAAAATACCGAATTATGCAAATACCTATCAACATACTGAATATCAGCTGATTTTGGTAATAGAAAATTTATACATACCTTTGCACCGCCAGAATCGGTTCCGGCAAACAGAAAGTTTTTCCCATTATCTTAATCCAAAAAATCTAACCGTTATGAGTAAACTTGCAACTTACTTCAAAGAGAGTGTGTCCGTACTGAAGAAGGGGTTCGCCTATGCGAGAGTCGTTCCCGTCCTGCTCCTGGCCCTGCTCAAAAGACTGACAGGCGATGGCTTTTACGAGGTGTCGTTTACCAAGATAGGCAGAAAGTGGTATTGCAACGTTCCAGGATTCCCCAAGGAACTGTTTGAGCACACGCTCATGGTGGGCGGCGCCGCCAAGTTCCTGGAGTACTACTCACGAGGCGAGAGCGAAATAACGGCAATCATCAAGATAGCCAACGAGAAGGAAGACCAGAACTATTGCGGCATGAGGCTGTACAAGACGCAATCCACACTGACCGGCGGTGCATTCTACAAGGACCCCAGCGAGTTCTTCACCGAGGAGATATGGCTTTGCCCCGTCACCCTCTTCCTCCTGGGCCGCTATCCCGAGCGCATCCTCATCTACAAAATCAACAAGAACCACCTGCACTGCCCCATATATTTCGAGTGAAAAGCGGAAAGAAACACCACAGGGGCTGCATCGCGCAATGTGCGACACAGCCCCTGGTGTTGTCTGTATATCTCGGGAGAAATCCCTTCGCTTACTCCTCGCGGCGCTTTACCACACGGCGGCGGCGTGGCTTGTCCTCCAGGTTCTTGGCTTCCACCTTTACACCTGCCAGTTCGGGGTCTACGAGGATACGGCCGCAATACTCGCACACGATGATCTTCTTGCGGGTGCGGATATCCAGCTGGCGCTGGGGCGGAACCTTGTTGAAGCAGCCACCGCAAGCGTCGCGCTGAACGTAAACCACGGCCAAGCCGTTGCGTGAGTTCTTGCGGATGCGCTTGAAGGCGCTCAGCAGACGGGGCTCAATGGTAGCCTCCACGTTGTGAGCCTTCTCCTTGAGCTTCTCCTCCTCGGCCTTTGTCTCGCTGACGATTTCCTCCAGTTCGGTACGCTTGATGTCCAGGTCGGTACGGCGGTCGGCAATAACCTGGTTGGACTTCAGCAGTTCATCGCCACGAGTCTCCAGAGAAACCTTTGCCTCGCCTATGCGCTTCTGGTGCAGTTCGTTGTCCAGGCGCAGGTACTCGATCTGCTTGGAGAAGTTCTCGTACTCGCGGTTGTTGCGCACGTTCTTCATCTGGTTCTCAAAGCGCTCTATATCCATCTTGTTCTTCTCGATGACACCCTGGCGCTCGGTGATTTCCTTCTTGGCAGATGCTATGTCCTCGTTGATCTTCTCTATGCGGGTTTCCAAACCAGCGATTTCGTCCTCCAGATCCTTCACCTCCAGGGGAAGTTCGCCACGGAGAGTCTTGATCTGGTCAATCTCGGTCATGAGGGTCTGCAACTGGTAGAGGTTCTTCAGTTTGTCCTCGACCATCAGTTCTGCAGGGTCTTTTACTTTTGCCATTTAAATTAAATAATGTATAGGGTTAGTATTTACTTCTGTCTTGTACAGGGGCAGGTGGGGGAACTGCTCGCCCAGCAGGCGCTCCAGCAGTTCCACGGTGTACTGCTCGCTCTCGTAGTGCCCCAGCACGCATATCTGTATCTCCTGCTCGTGTCCCATGTACAGGTGGTAGCGCATCTCCCCGGTCAGGAAGGCATCGGCCTCCTGCGCTATGGCCTCGTCCAGGAGGAAGTCGCCACCGCCTCCGCAGATGGCCACGCTCTGGATGGGGCGCGAGAGCACCTCGTTGTGCATCAGGCACTGGCAATGGAACACCTCCTTGACTCTGTCCAGGAAGAAGCGTGCGTCCATGGGGGCAGACAGGTATCCCACCACACCGCAATCGCCCACGGGAACCACGTCGATGAGTCCCAGGCGCTCGGCCATCTGGTAGTTTACCCCGTCCTCGGCCTTGTCCAGGTTGGTATGGGCACTGTATATGGCTATGTCGTTCTGTATGGCCAGGCGCACCACGCGCTGAACCTGTGTGGCATCGCTCACCTGCTTCAGGCCGCGAAACAGCACGGGATGATGGCTCACTATGAGGTTGCACCCCAGGTCCACCGCCTCGCGCACCACCTCCTCGGTGACGTCCAGACACAATAATGCCCCTGAAACCTCCGCCTCTGTCAATCCTACCTGCAGGCCGGCATTGTCATAGCTCTCCTGAAGGGGCAGAGGCGCGAAACGTTCAAGGGCGTCGATTACTTCCTTAACCTTCACGCTCATTGTGATATGTGTGTAGTGTTGGGTTGAATTCCAGGCACAAAGGTACGAAAAATATCTGCATCCACACCACCCCAGCAGGCATTTTTTGCCTCCAAAGGCCAGTTTTTTGGTGCCAATGTGGCTTTTTTCAGTGCCAATGTGCCAAAATGAGGCCTAAAAGTGCTATCTTTGAACCTGAAACCAATCAAGAAAGAAGCAACATGACAAGATACCTGCCTGCCGAATGGCACCCACAGGAGGCCGTGCAACTGACATGGCCGCATAGCGGAACCGACTGGGCGGAGACGCTGGAGGAGGTGACCCAGTGCTACATCTGCATAGCACGCGAGATAGCCCTCAGACAGAAACTATGGATCGTTACTCCCCAGCCCCAGCGAGTGCGTGCCTTGCTCGAGGGCGAACTGCCCGGCAAGGCCCTGGCCAACATAGAATACTTCCGCATACCCAGCAACGACACCTGGGCACGCGACCATGCCTTCATCACCCTGCTGCGCGAGGATGGGGCACGCGAACTGCTCGACTTCCGCTTCAATGCCTGGGGTGGCAAGTTCGAGGCTTCGCTGGACAATGCCATCAACCGCGAGTTCTACAACCAGAACTTTGCCCACGACCCCGAGCACAACGTCTACGTGTCCCAACTGGACTTCGAACTGGAAGGCGGCTCCATAGAGAGCGACGGCGAAGGCACCATACTGACCACCGCCCAGTGCAACCTGAATGAGAACCGTCGTTCCTCACAAGAGGATGCCGAGGCTGAGGTGGCAAAGGAACTATGCCAGCGTCTGCATGCCAAGCGCATTCTGTGGCTCCACCACGGAGGCCTGGAGCGCGACGACACGGATGCACACATAGACACCCTGGCACGCTTTGCCCCCAACAACACCATCGTCTATGGCGAGGGAAGCCCCGAGATGCTGGAGGAACTACGCACATTCCGCACCCTGCAGGGCGAGCCTTACCGACTCATTGCCGTGCCCCCATACTATGCCAACTTCCTCATCATGAACACCGCCATACTGCTCCCCTTCTACGAGGACGAGGCGGAGAACCAGTGTGCCAAGGAGGCCCTCCAGCAGGCCTTCCCCGACCGCGAGGTAATAGGCATAGATTGCCGCATCCTGCTCACCCAGAACGGAAGTCTACACTGCTGCACGATGCAGTACCCAAAATAAACGGAAAGGTGAAAACGGAAAACGGAAAACTAACTTGAATCATGAAACCTCCCCCCTCTATAACACTTACCCCCTCATGAAAATCGGAATCATACAACAAACCTGCTCTGCCAACATAGAGGCAAACAAGCAGAAACTTGCACAGAACATACGCCTGGCGGCACAGAAGGGTGCAGAACTCATCGTGCTCCAGGAACTTCACAACTCGCTCTACTTCTGCCAGACGGAGAACGTGGACCTCTGCTCTCTGGCAGAACCCATCCCAGGACCCAGCACCGAGTTCTACGGCTCGCTGGCCAAGGAACTGGGCGTGGTAATCGTAACAAGCCTCTTCGAGCGCCGTGCCGCAGGCCTCTACCACAACACCGCCGTGGTGATGGAGAAGGACGGCACCATAGCCGGCAAGTACCGCAAGATGCACATACCGGACGACCCCGCCTACTACGAGAAGTTCTACTTCACCCCCGGCGACCTCGGTTTCCACCCAATAGACACCAGCGTGGGACGTCTGGGCGTGCAGGTATGCTGGGACCAGTGGTATCCCGAGGGAGCACGACTCATGGCCCTGCAAGGCGCCGAACTCCTCATCTACCCCACCGCCATCGGATATGAGAGCAGCGACCTGCCCGAGGAGCAGGAACGCCAGCGCGAGGCATGGACAACCGTACAGCGCGGTCATGCCGTGGCCAACGGACTTCCCGTCATAGCCGTGAACCGCACCGGCCACGAACCCGACCCTTCAGGCCAGACAAATGGCATACAGTTCTGGGGAAGCACCTTCGTATGCGGACCTCAGGGCGAGTTTCTCTACCGTGCCCCCAAGGACGAGGAAGTGGTGGAAGTCATCGACGTGGACATGCAACGATGCGAAAACGTCCGCCGCTGGTGGCCCTTCCTCCGCGACCGCCGCATAGAGGAGTTCTCCCCCTTGACACGCAGGTTCATCGACTAACCTATTATCTCAGAATTTTTATTCTCATACTATGAAGTCTCACTAGGGAGATTCATTAAACCTGTTCACATAATAGTATTGTGCTGAATTTATCTGATATGGATAAAAAGACAAAAGACATATCGTACTTCATTTCTTTCTGCATAGAGCAGTATATGAAAGAGAAGGGTATGAACGAAGAAGATGTACTCAGCACTTTTTCTGCTTGTGGAGTGCTGGAATACCTAAACGAGCATTTTGAGGTACTACACACCCAAAGCAGACAATGGCTGGTGGCTGATATTGAGGATTTTATCAAAAAGAAAAGAACACACAGAGAAATCTTTGAGAATACTCAAGTTTATTGAAGTCAAAACTATAGTTCTATGATAGGAGAAATCAATCAGGAAAACCTATATCTTCTCCTGCCATCCAAGGTATGCTGGCTGGCAAGCATGCTGGTGGAGAATAAGGGAATGAGTACCATAGATTCTATAAAAGTGATATATACCTCCAACCTTTACAAAAGGCTTAAAGTGGAGAGCACAAAAATATGGCATCTGGGACCTGTTGCGCTATATCAGGAACTTGAAGCCGAACTTCAGTAAGAAATATGCATCTTAACCTCAAGACGGCAAGGTTAAAGACATAAACACCTCACTTCTTCTCCTTCCGTGGGAACCAGCCCTTGCGGACACGTTCGCGTTGTTCGAAGAGTTCGAGGATGCTCCAGAAGCAGGAGAAGGCGGTAACACCAAGGATGGTGGAGATGACAATATCCTGAACCATGCACGAGGCAATGGCAAAGGCTATGCCTACAAGCAGAAACACCCACCAGCAACGCACACCAAAGTGATACTCCGACTTGATGACGATGGGGTGAAAAAGACCAATTATCAGGAATGTGGCAAGGCCTACGAGCAATCCGCTGAAGTTCATAAGATGATGAGATTAGGTGTTGGTTATTAGAGAATAGGAGATTTACTTGGAGGTCATAGATTTATCGGACTTCCTGGGAGTTTCTATTACCTCATAGGATTTCATATTTTTACCTTCCTTTACGAGAACTTCGCCCTTAGGAAATCCCACAGGTGCCTAATGGCCATGATGGGGTCGTGCAGGAGCATGCGAGGACCGGAATATCGCATCACCTGGCGTATCTGCTCGCGCATGGCAGGCTTGTAGCAATGCACAGGGCATCGGGTGCAACTGGGCTTGTCCTCGCCAAAACGGCAACGCTCCAGACGCTTGTGGGCATAATCCAACAAAGCCTGGCACTGGGGGCAGAGAGAGGGAACGGGGAGCGGTGAGCGTGGAGCGGTGAGCGGATGAGCGGATGAGTGATTGGCAGGAATCGGAGTAGTCGGAGAAATCGGAATAATCGGATTACTCGGACAATTCGGATTACCCGGACTCTCCCTATAGTTTTCCGATTTCCGTTTTAATCCCGCTTCGCGGTCTTTTCCTCCTTGTTGCTCGGCATAATCAAAATAAATTTTGCTTCTGCTCTCGCTTCCTGCGTCGGTTCCGTTTTCCGTTTCTCCGTGCTTCTTCTTGCAATAAAGGCGTATCATGGCCTCTACCGTCTGCTTTTCTGTCTCTATCTTGCTCATAATGATGTTTTCCGGTTTCCTTTTTATCCACCCTCTCCCCCCTGCGGGGTACTCTCCCTGTCTCAGGGAGAGAAAGTGGGTGATAGCGTTAGCAGTTTTCCGTTTTCCGTTTTCACCTTTCCGTTTTCACCTTTCCGTTTTAAACAGCCTTTCCACATCCACGCTGATGCCTGCCATGAGGTTGATGCCCAGGGTGACGGGGGAGTTGAAATAATACACCTCGGGGGCATAGTTGAAGACATTGTCCACGGCCACGTTCAGGCGGATGCCCTTGCCCAGGCGGTTCTGCAACTGGAGTTTCCAGATGGTGTAGGCAGGGTTGTGGACATGGCGTGGGGTGTAGGGATAATCCATCTGCACCGTCTCATAATCTACGGCAGAAAGTACCCTGCCGCTAACGGACAAGGTGGTGCCATAGAAGGAGGTCCACTGCTTGTCCCAATCCAGGCGCAGGTTGAACGAATGGGGACGTGCCGGGCAATACGGCGTCATGCCACCCTGACTGAGCCATTCGCGAGTGAAGACATAGTTGGCACGGGCCTTCAACCTATGCCCACCAGTCAAAGACCATTGTGCCGTGGCAAGAAGTTCCACACCAAGCACACGTGCACTGGGAAGGTTGATGTACTGGACATAATGGTCGCCCATGCTGCCCCGCTGGGGAGCGGAGGAGGTGATGCGGTTGGTGATGGTGTTGTAGGATGCTGAGGCAGAAAGGTTGTAGTTCTGCCACGTGTATTCGGCAGAGAGGTTGAAGTTGTGCGATCGCTCTGCCTCCAGCGCCTCATTGCCCTTCACGTAGATGTCGCCCACCATGTTGAAGTAGGAATACTTCTCCTTCAGCGTAGGAGCACGGAAACCACCGGCATATCCTGCCCTAAGGACAAAGGAATCCAGGGTATATCGCGCCGCCAGTTTTCCCGTCAGTTGCGAAGCCCCCTTGGCATCCGAGAAGTAATCCCATCGTCCAGCGCCAATCAGTTCCCAGCGCTTGCCCAGGAAGCAATCGTACTGGGCATAGAGGTCGCCCGTGTATTGCACACGAACCTTGCCATCGGAGAACTGGTAGGTGTGCAGATAGTCGCGCATGTAGTCGCCTCCCACGGTGAGGATGTCCTTCTGACGCAGGGTACGGTTGTACATCGTGCGAACGGACATCTGCAGGTTGCGGTAATCCATCACATCACGCTCCCAAAGGCGCAGGAGATCGGACTTGTCGTACTGGTCGTAGGAGGCAGATATTTCCAGACGGTCCTTTGCGGTGATGTCCCACTCTGCACGGAGGCCGCCTGTGAAGTCGCGGAAACGCTCGTACACGTCCACGTCGGTGGTCAGTTCCTTGAAGTAATACCCCGCACGTGCCGTCAGGGTGAGATTGTCCGTTGGAGAGTATTGCAACTTGTCCTTCGCGCCGAATGTGCGCCCTCCGTACACTTGTCTGAAATCGCATTCGTCGGCATAATCCATGCACACGGTATAGTTGTCCACCGAGGTGTACTGCACATCCAGCATATTCCCCACCCTGCCCTGCTTCAGACCCAGGACACCGCCATAGCGCTGTTCGCGATGGTCGGCAAGACGGGCATTGAGGTTGAGCGACCACGGTTCCTGAGCGCCACGCGTGATGATGTTTATCACACCACCCACGGCACCTGCGCCATAGAGGGCGGATTGCGCTCCACGCAGTATCTCTATGCGCTCCACATTGTTCATGTCTATGCGCGAGAAGTCTATATTCTCCATCGTCTCGCCTGCCAGGCGCTCGCCATCCACCAGGATGAGCACGCTCTGCCCGGCAAAGCCACCCACGTTCATGTTCAGTTTCTGGTTCATGGAGTAGGTAAACTCCACACCGGGAAGTTCCTGCTGGAGCAGGTCGCGCAGGTCGGTGGCATCTGCCAGTTCTATGTCCTTGCGGTTTATCACACGAGTCAGTATGGGAGAGTCCTTCAGCAGTTTGCGCGTCCTGGTGGCGGTGATGACCAGTTCATCCATACTATGGTTCGTGTACACGGAATCCGCCTCTGAGCCTTCTGCCAGGCAAGTGCCCGAGGGAAGTGCCCAAAGGATGGAAAGGATGGAAAGGGTGTGTAGGAAGCGCTTCATCTGCTTTCTCGTTATGTGGCCTTATGCAAAGGATTCTCAATAGGGATATTTCACGTCGATGGTCAGTATGCCCTTGGTACCAGCCTCGCTCATGTAGCTCTTCATGTGCAGAGCCGCCACGGTGCCGTCCTGCATGCGCAGGAGGTAGACACGGCGCGAAGCCTCGTACTTGGGCGGAGGTGTGGAGAAGTCCATGCGCACCCAATCCGAGAGCACCAGATTGACGGGCGATGCCTGGTACCAGATGTTGTAGTCGAACATGCCCGAGAAGTCCACAATGCACTGGTGGCGTGTCCATTCGTCGGGGCGGAACTCCTCGGAGGCAAAGTTGGCCGCGCTCTGGGGCAAGGCATCAATGGATGTGTATCCCGTTTGGAGAACACTGCCCCCGTTGGTACGCACGTCGAAATGATGCAGAGCCAGGTCCCATTGCTCGGGTTCAGCCTGGGTGTCCACCTGCCGTTCTTCCAATAGGGTGTAGCGCGAACCCTGCACGTTATACCTTGCCCACACGCTCCTGCCGTCCCACTCTCCCGTCAGTGTGGCGGGTATGGGGTGCCTTTCTATCGCAAGGCGGTGCAGGTCCAGGTATATCCACTCGTCATATTTGCGGGCATCCAGGATGAGGGTGTACCTGCCGTCCTGGGCCGTGGGGTTGAATCCCATTTGCAGAGCCTCATCGCGCACGGGCTCGTCGTAGATACCGTCAAACATGCCATTGCACCCTGCCAGCATAAAGGATGCCAGACAGAGTGCAATAATTCTTATATCTGATTTTCCTGTGCGATACATCAGATTTGAGGTTCATCGTATGGCATATAGTACTCCTGGTCGAGGAAAAGAGGCATCTTGCCATACTTTACGGTGGTCTTCAATTCAATGTCGCCATCGTTCTCTATCTCACCAGAAATCTGCACAAACACTCCCGTTTCAATATCAGTATGGGTATATGCTACAATATCAACATCGCCGTCGCCATCGCCCAGCACTGGCACATTTGGCACGGTGATGGCAGGGATGGTCATAGGAGCACCCATACCGGTAAAGGTGGTGGAAGGCAAGGTGATTTCTACAAACTGGTCGGAAACGGCCTTTATCTGCACCTTTACATTCTTTTCAACCATATTAACATCGAAAGCGGCAAAGTTGCCAGGGGAGAGAGTCTTGTTTATCTCGGTCCTGCGAGAGGTCATATAGGTTCCCTCGGCACTTGAAGCAGGACCCTTTGCTGACTCGCAAGAACTAAAAAGCACGATGCTCAACAGAGCAACGCATGATAGGAAAAATTTCTTCATATTCGTTATGTTATTTTTATTTGTTTGTTTACTTGAACTCGCTCACTATATCGAACGGCATTGTGCCTGGGCGGTATGTCAGGGTCAGGGTCAGGGCACCGTCCTTTGTTATTTCTCCGAAGAGCGTGCCACGTGTGCGGTACTCGCCTGCCTGGATGTCGAAGCCTTCATGCTTCAGATGTCCTCCTCCCGAGGGATAGGCGGCATATTCCACCTGCGGTATTTCCATGGCACCTATCCTGATGTCCTTGCCCAGTAGGCTGGATACGAAGGGGTCGTCCACGTCAAAGGCCTCGGTGCAGATAATGACATGACCGGAGTGCCCAATGTGGAAATCCTTCAGCCTTATGGTCATGTCCTTCAGCACAGGTCCCTGAAGATGCTCCTGAACCAGGGGCACGGTGGTGGATAGCCTGCCAGGGAAGTCCTGAGTGTAGGTTTCCCACGCCTCCATGCCTGCACCATCCTCGGGCATGTGCACATTGTCCTGAGTGCACGACACGAGCATAATGCCCATGCACAGGACGCCAAACAGACGGAATATGGTACGAATGCTATACATTATATATTATTATTGATGCGAGGCACCTGGTGCGCCCCGATTTCTTTTCAATTGCAAATATACGTCTAAAATCCTTCATGCACAAGGCAGGAACTTGCACTCGCACGCAATTTCATTACAAATGAGGATACGCGTCTGTTCTGTTCTTCCGTTTATCTTTACTTTTTGCGAGGCAAATATCGTTTTTTCCTGCAAAAGAACGTGGTTATGGGTAAAAAACTTTACCTTTGCATGGATAATCCCAACAAAAGAAAACTATGAGCGCATATCTCTCTATCTACCAAACTATCCTGAGTGCAATGGCCATCATGGGCCTGTTCGTTTTCGTGGCACTCTACTTCGTGGATGCCGGTTATGGCAAGTTCCGTAGCAAGAAATGGGGCTACAGTGTCAGCAACAAGCTGGGTTGGGTGCTGATGGAATGCCCTGCCCTTATACCCATATCCTACACCCTGGTGGCTCTGTCGCCAAGCAATCTGGCCATACTCTTCATGAGCCTGTATGCCTTGCACTATGTATACCGCAGTTTCGTCTTCCCCGCCCTGCTCAAGGGCAAGAGCAAGATGCCTCTGGCCATAGTGGACATGGGTGCCACCTTCAACTTCATCAACAGCAGTCTTCTGTGCGCCAGCGTGGTGGCGTTTCCCCAGGAGACCTATACCGACATACCTTCGTATGCCGGCAACTGGAACTTCTGGCTTGGCCTGGTGCTCTTCTTCCTGGGCATGTACACCCATATGAAGGCCGACCACACCATACGCAACCTGCGCAAGCCGGGCGACACCAACCACTATCTGCCCAAGGGTGGCATGTTCGACTACGTGACCAGTGCCAACTACTTTGGCGAACTCCTCGAGTGGACAGGCTTTGCCATCATCCTTAACAACCCCGCCGCATGGCTCTTTGTATGGTGGACGGCGGCCAACCTTGTGCCACGAGCACACTCCATCAACAAGAAATACCGTGCCGAATTTGGCAACGAGCAGGTGGGCAACCGCAAGCGCGTGATACCATTCGTTTATTAAACTGAAAAGTAAAAACGGAAAACGGAAAACTATGCCTAGGACATCCTATGGCTTCCTATGGCTTCCTATAAAATACCTCCAATTATGCAAAACAAAATCTTCGAGCAAGCACAGATAGGTCCTCTCACCCTCAGGAACCGCACCATCCGTAGTGCGGCCTTTGAGAGCATGTGCCCTGGGCACGAACCCAGCCAGCAACTTTTCGACTATCACACCAGCGTGGCGCGTGGTGGTGTGGGTATGACCACAATAGCATACGCCGCCGTTACGGAGAGCGGACTCAGTTTCGACCGCCAGCTGGTCATGCGCCCCGAGATAGTGCCTGGCCTTCGCCGTCTTACCGACGCCATACACGAGGCTGGAGCGGCGGCCGGAATACAGTTGGGACATTGCGGCAACATGAGCCACAAGGACATCTGCGGATGCATTCCAGTGGGTGCCTGCACCGGTTTCAACATGTACTCCCCCACCCTGGTGCGCGGTCTTCGCCGCGAGGAACTGCCAGAGTTGGCACAGAAGTTTGGCAATGCCGTAAACCTGGCTCGCGAGGCTGGTTTCGATAGCGTGGAGATACATTGCGGACATGGCTATCTCATCGACCAGTTCCTCAACCCCTACTTTAACCACCGCAAGGACGAATACGGCGGTTCGTTGGAAAACCGTATGCGCTTCATGACCCAGTGCATCCAGGAGGTGATGAAGGCTGCCAAGGACGATATGGCGGTTATCGTGAAGATGAACATGCGCGATGGCCTGAAGCATCCGGGCACCACCATAGACGAGAGCATACAGATAGCCAAGCGCCTGCAAGACCTCGGCGTGCATGCCATAGTGCTGAGCGGCGGCCTGGTAAGCGCCACACCCATGTATGTGATGCGTGGCGAGATGCCCATAAAGACGATGACGCACTACATGGACAAGTGGTGGCTGAAGATGGGCGTGCGTGCATGTGGCAAGATGATGGTTCCCACCGTACCCTACGAGGAGGCATACTTCCTGGAGGATGCCTTGAAGTTCCGCGAGGCTTTGCCCGGGATGAAGTTCATCTATGTTGGCGGCCTGGTGGCTGGCGACAAGATCAACGAGGTTCTCTCGCATGGTTTCGAGGCGGTGCAGATGGCACGAAGCCTGCTCAACGAACCCGACTTCGTGAATCGTCTGAAGGAGGACCCCAAGCACCGTTGCGGATGCAGGCACAGCAACTATTGCATAGGTCGCATGTACACCCTCGACATGGCTTGCCACAAGCATCTCCAGGAGCCCCTGCCCGTATCCTTGCAGAAGGAGATAGAGAGAATAGAGAGAGAACAGAATAAATAGACAACAGACCCACCCCGTCCCTCCCTCAGGGAGGGGTCCTCATAACCTATGAAAATAGCCATCATTACCGGTGCCGACGGAGATATGGGCATGGAGGAAACCCGTGCCATGGCCAAGGCCGGCTACCATACCGTCATGGCATGCTATTGCCCTGCCAAGGCACAGGAGAAGTGCGAGAAACTGAAACGCGAAACCGGTAACCCCAACATTGAGGTTATAGGCATCGACCTGGCCAACCTGCAAACCGTGCGCGACTTTGCCCTTACCATCAAGGAGCGCTTTGGGCGCGTTGACCGTCTGATGAACAATGCCGGCACACTGGAGACGGGTCAGCACTTCACCGTGGACGGCCTGGAGCGCACCATCAGCGTGAACTACGTGGGCCCCTACCTGCTCACCCGTCTGCTCCTGCCCTTGATGCCCGAGGGGGCGCGTATCGTCAACATGGCTTCGTGCGTGCATCCCATGGGACGGCTCAACTTCCCCGACATGTTCGAGAAGGGTTGCAAGGGTCTCTTCCTGCGCATCTGGCCCTATAGCAACAGCAAACTGGCCATCACGCTGTTCACTTTCGAACTGGCCAAGCGCATAAAGAAACTGGGCATCACGGTGAATGCCGTAGACCCCGGCATCGTGGACACAGGCATCATACGCATGCAGATGTTCTTCGACCCCATCACCGACCTCATCTTCCGCCCCATCATCCGCACTCCCCTGCAGGGTGCCGACACGGCCATCAACCTGCTCCTGGCAGAGGACGTGGAGGGACAGACGGGCACTTTCAACCGCACGCGCCGTATCGTCAACCTGGGCAAGAAGTACACCGAGCATCCCAAGATGCAGGAACTTTGGGAAAGGACCGAGGAGATTGTCAGGCCGTTCCTGGACGAGGTTTAATTAACTGACACCATATCAGCACCCAGAGAGTATAAGGAAGGGGATTTTCTGCCAGAAAGTCCCCTTTTCTGTCATTATGACTGATTTACAGAGTTTTGCACACTTGTTGCGCGGCAATGGGTGAACTTTAACACTTACAATTATGCAGAACAACATGAACAATCAGCAAAACCAAGAGAAGGCTCTCGACCGCTTTGCACGCAACCTGGTCGAGGATGCCAAGAACGGCAAACTGGACCCCGTGATTGGTCGGGACGAGGAAATCCGTCGTGTGCTGCAGATACTGAGCCGCCGCACAAAGAACAACCCCATCCTCATTGGCGAACCCGGTACGGGCAAGACCGCCATCGTGGAGGGCCTGGCACACCGTATCCTCCGTGGCGATGTGCCCGAGAACCTCAAAGGCAAACAGATCTACTCCCTGGACATGGGCGCTCTCATTGCCGGCGCCAAGTACCAGGGCGAGTTCGAGGAACGCCTGAAGGGTGTCATCTCCGAGGTGACACAGAGCCAGGGCGAGATAATCCTCTTCATAGACGAGATACACACCCTCGTGGGTGCCGGACAGACACAGGGTGCCATGGATGCCGCCAACATACTGAAGCCTGCACTGGCTCGTGGCGAGCTGCGCAGCATTGGTGCCACCACGCTGGACGAGTACCAGAAGTATTTCGAGAAGGACAAGGCTCTGGAGCGCCGTTTCCAGACGGTACAGGTGGACGAGCCCGATGTGCCTTCCAGCATCAGCATCCTGCGAGGACTGAAGGAGCGCTACGAGCAGCACCACCGTGTGCGCATACAGGACGATGCCATCATAGCCGCCGTGAGCCTCTCGCACCGCTACATCACCGAGCGCTTCCTGCCCGACAAGGCCATAGACCTGATGGACGAGGCTGCCGCACGTCTGCGCATGGAGCGCGACTCTGTGCCCGAACAACTGGACGAACTATCTCGCCGTCTGGGGCAGCTGGAAATCGAGCGCGAGGCCATCAAGCGCGAGAAAGATACGGCCAAGTTGGAGGAACTCTCTCGCGAGATAGATGCCCTCAAGGGCGAGGAAACCGCCATGCGCCAGCAATGGCAGAAGGAGAAATCCCAGGCAGAGAGCATACAGACAATCAAGGACCGCCAGCAGGCGCTGAAGCAAGAGGCCGAGCAGCGCGAACGCGAGGGCGACTATGCTCGTGTGGCAGAGATTCGCTATAGCCTGCTCCCAAAACTTGAACAGGAGCTGAAGGCCAACACCGAGGCTCTGGGTGCTTCCAAACTCTTGCGCGAGGAGGTCACCTCGGACGACATTGCCGATGTGGTGAGCCGCTGGACGGGCATCCCCGTGAACCGCATGAAGACCAGCGAGCGCGACAAACTCCTCCACCTCGAGGACGAACTGCACCAGCGTGTCATCGGTCAGCACGATGCCATACTGGCCGTCAGCGATGCCGTGCGCCGAAGCCGTGCAGGCCTGCAGGACCCCAAGCGCCCAATCGGGTCGTTCATCTTCCTGGGCACCACGGGTGTGGGCAAGACGGAACTGGCACGTGCCCTGGCGGAATACCTCTTCGACGACGAGCAGATGATGACACGCATAGACATGAGCGAGTATCAGGAGAAGTTCTCCGTAACACGCCTCATCGGTGCTCCTCCGGGATATGTTGGCTACGACGAGGGCGGACAGCTCACCGAGGCCGTGCGACGCAAGCCCTATAGCGTGGTGCTCTTCGACGAGATAGAGAAGGCTCATCCCGATGTGTTCAACACCCTCCTGCAGGTACTGGACGACGGACGACTTACGGATAGCAAGGGACGCACCGTCAACTTCAAGAACACCATCATCATCATGACCTCCAACTACACGCACGAACAACTCTTCCGCACAGTGCGCCCCGAGTTCCTCAACCGTGTGGACGAGATTATCACCTTCAGCCCTCTCAACCAGGAGCAGATACGCAGCATCGTGTGCCTGCAACTGGACATCATCAAGCGCCGCCTTGCCCAGAGCGACATCACCCTGGATGTCCGTCCAGATGCCATCGCCCTGCTTGCCCAGGAGGGCTACGACCCCGACTTCGGTGCCCGTCCCGTGAAGCGTGCCATCCAGCGTCTCTTGCTCAACGACCTCAGCAAGACCCTCCTCTCCGGCACTCTGGACACTACCAGGCCCATCATCGTGGATACCGATGAGGAGAAACTGACATTCCATAACTGATAAAAATGAAAAGACTTCTCATCATACTTTTCTCTGGCATATTGCTCATACCGGTACTTGTACTCTGTCTTGTCAGCAAGAAGCAGCGTATCAAGTACTGGTATGCCTTCAATGACAGAACCAAGACATATCCGTCCCTGCCCGACAACAAGATTGACCAGTTGTTCTCGCTCTGCGTCAACTTCCTCCTCCTCGTTGCCAAGCGTGTGGGAATGACCTACAACGAAATCAACATCTGGATATTCTGCATCATCTGGCCCATCATCACCATCCTCTCCATCGCACTGAATATCGTCCTGCTTTGCTGGTAAACGGAAAACTACTAATACAAACATCAAACGGTGAACGGAACCCAATCCGCTCACCGTTTTCTTTGTCGTGTACCCGTCCCAGTTGTAACTGACTCTCCCCCTGAGACAGGCGGGCGAAGAGGGTCTTTAGAAGAATGACTTGATGTCATTCTGTGCCCTATGAGGGTCGCAATCCCCATTGCGACGTGCGGACAATCCCCGCAGGGGGGGAGGGGGTGGATAAAACTCTCTGCGCACTCTTGTCGTAACGAAGTTTGCGACCACTCCAGCGCCAGCGTGGAATACGAAAGGTAATAAATCTCTGCGCTCTTTGCGCTCTTTGCGTGAAAAACAACGCTAGTTATCTTTATCTCACGCAAAGGGCGCAAAGGACGCAGAATTTCAATGCAAACTACGCTATCGCTGAAGTAGTCGCTGGCTACGCGCGACAGAGGGCGCAAAGGCAAATTGTGGACGAAGACGGAAAACTATCCCACACAAAACACCAATCCGCAGACACCTGCCATCACTGGGGGTACCTGCGGATTGTTTTGATGCTATCAAGTAAGCGTTAGGGCCTTAAATCCTCACCTTAATACTCTTGTTGCCTACCAGCCTTCATTCCACAAGTCTCTGGATTTTAAAGAGGAACCAATGCAGTCTCCGGAATCCATACGCGATGCTGCATCGCCTTCATCATCGGGATTCACTGGAATACTCGAAGTTGATGCCAAGATACCATCTGCTATGTTCAACTCACGAACCCGCACTGAAGGTTCTAAATACTCTTTCTTCATATTGTTGCTTTTAGCGTGTTATTAATAAATCACTTTCTTGCCATTTATGATATATACACCGCCCTTGGCTGGAGTGCTAACGCGACGACCATAGAGGTCAAATACGACAGAGTTTTCCGTGTTTTCCGTTTCGTCAATGCCTGTTGCATTGTCGCTCTCGCC
>JAZRJU010000016.1:0-76688 GCA_045645965.1 Bacteroidaceae bacterium | reverse complement strand
TCGGGGTTCCACCTCTTCCCATTCCGAACAGAGAAGTTAAGCCCGTCCGCGCCGATGGTACTGCACACCCGTGGGAGAGTAGGTAGCCGCCGTTTTTAGAATGAAGGAGTCCTTTGGAGATTGTTCCAAGGGACTTCTTTGCGTTTAGTGGGGAACGTTCAACGGTTAGCGGTTAACGGGTGAGCCGTAGGGACGCTGCGTGTAGCGTCCGCCTTGTTTGTCGCTCTCGGACGCAGCACGCTGCGTCCCTACATTGCCGAGCAACAAGGAGGAAAAGACCGCGAAGCGGAATTAAAACTGATAGGTGAAAACTATCCACCCCCTCCGTCGCTTCGCTCCTCGTCCCACCTGTCTCAGGAGGACAGTTTAGGGCTGGTAAACTGTGAGTGTGGATAAGTTAACGGATGAGCGGTTAACGTATAACGTTGATTAGATGCTCGAGCTTTAAGGACACGGTTGCTGTGTCAGTGAGATATGAATAGATATAGGAGATTGCTTATTTTACTAATGCAGTTTGTAATTGCTTCTTCTACCTTTGCTCAAGGTTTTGATACTGAGCAATGGATGAAGGGACTTGAGGATGATATGTTGGTTTCCTCTTTGTCTATACCTGGAGCGCATGATGCTGCTACAGGCGAGGGACTTTTCGCTCCACCAGGTTTTGGAAGAACACAGTCCCTTAATTTTAAAGAATTGTGGGAATGCGGTGTGAGAGTTTTTGATCTTCGTCCTGCTGTAAATGACACCTTATTATATATATACCATGGAAGGCTTCGGACTAAGATGTCATTAACCGGAACTTTGAGCGTATTAAGTGCTCAGTTGGATAATTATCCGAGTGAGTTTGTCATTGTTTTGTTGCGTGAAGAGTCCGATAGTGAAAACGAGGCAGAACGTGCATTATGGTCATCTCTTGTAGGAAAGTCTATACATGATATGGGGGAAAGGGCAGCAGCGTTCTCTCCTGACATGAAACTTGGAGATGTAAGAGGAAAGGTCATTTTTCTTACACGTAGTTCATATATTGGAACAGATAAAGGAGCATATGTTTCTGGTTGGAACCACTCTGCTGATGGTGCTGCAGATGCCTGCATAACCTCCTATGCCAATGGTAAGACAGCAAGATTACAAGTACAGGATTACTATGCTCCAACTGATTCAAAGAAGCGTGCTGCTAAAAAGAGTGTGGTGAACAAGTATCTTGCCATGGCGCATGATGCTCCAGCAGAAGTATGGACTATCAATTTTCTTAGCGGTTACTCTACTACATGGCTTGGATGCACATCTTTGGCAACAACCTCGGGTTATAAGCGCAATGCAGAATGGTTGCATCCCTATGTTCTGGAGCGTCTCAAGAATGACAAACGCCCTGTTGGCATATTAATGATGGACTATGCAGGCGTTGATAGGGTTGGAGGAGGACTGTGGCATTGGAAACCATTTCAAGTGTGTGGAAAGGAAATAGTAAGAGCAGTCATTGATTGTAATTTCAATTCAGTAAAATAGAACTGCTTGCCATTACTATGTATATTGTTTCAGACAAAGTCGCAGTCCGTCCTGTATAAGTTCTCCGTCTTCTGTCATTATGCGGATGACGTGCTCAATGTCATCGGGATTATACTTTGACAGGTTCAGATCGTACCCGTATTTCGGACCGTTACAGAGTTGCGACTTGATGTCCTCATATATTTTGTCGTAAACGCTTTCTGGTGCAGGGTGTGCATATTGAGCATCGCAATTGTCACAGTTACAGCACCGCTCTTTTGTCTTTTCCCCGAAGTATTTGAGCAATATGGAAGTGCGACATTCGGTAGTGTCTGTGACGTAGTCTATGACGGCGTCGATACGTTTCTTGAAACGGTTGTACCTCTCCTCATAGACATGCTTAGGTATGATAACTTCTTTTCCCTCTACACGCGGACGGGTTAGCGTGAGGTAAGGAATGCGCTTTCGTGGGATATAACGTACGATATGCAGTTGTCCCAGGGCAACAAGCCTTTCGTAGATTTCATGTACCCCCATACCTGTAGCAACGGAAATGTCTTCCTCATCAATGTATACAAACTCCTGGAATATACCGGTGTATCTGCGAAGGAGATAGTTGAACAGTATCTCGGTATCGCCGTGGATTGTATTGTAAAGTTGTGAACGTGTGGCAGTGATGTGTAGGCGTGATATAGTTTCTTCCTCATCGGTGAAACGTATGTATTCTGCCAGTTCCAGGAGCGAGAGCATAGGATGTACTTCGCTGAAGCTGTGATGGAAGTTGATACAGAACTCCTGCACCTTAAATTCTCGTGTCCTTTCGTATCCGCCTCCTTCTGCTATCTGCAGGAAATAGCAAATGTGGTCGTAGAGTTCCTGAATTTTTTCTTTAGGTGGGAAGGTACGCTGCAATTGTCTTTGCAGAGTAGTGATTTCCTTGCCGTTGCAGAAAAGAACGGCATGAGAAGGTTGTCCGTCACGTCCGGCGCGACCAGCCTCTTGGTAGTAGCGCTCCAGTGAGTCTGGGGGATCAAGATGTACCACCAGTCTCACATCTGGTTTGTCTATACCCATACCGAAGGCGTTGGTGGCAACCATTATGCGTATTCTTCCTTCCTGCCAGTCACGCTGACGGAAGTCTTTTTCCAGATCGGGCAGTCCTGCATGGAAGAAGGTTGCGGAGTATCCCTTCATGCCGAGCATGGCGGAAATCTCCTCGGCCTTCTGTCTGCGGTTGGTATATATTATGGCGCAACCAGAATAAGCATTGAGTACATGTTCCAAACCGGATTCGTCTGTAACTGTACGGTGCAGAGAGTAATGCAGATTGGGTCGTGCGAAACTCATGCGGAACACATTCTTCTGCCTGAATCCCAGTTTCTCCTGTATGTCATCTATTACTTCGGGTGTGGCAGTGGCTGTTAGAGCAAGGAAGGGCTTGCCAGGCAACTCATTTCTCAGGTTTCCCAAGGCAAGATAACTGGGACGGAAGTCGTATCCCCATTGTGAAATGCAGTGTGCCTCGTCGATGCAAACGAAGGACACCTTCATGTGGCGTAGTTTTGTCAGGAAGAGTTCGGAACTTAATCTTTCTGGCGACAGATACAGAAACTTATAGTCACCAAGTATACAGTTCTCCAAGGCCGCAATTATCTTGTCGTGCTTCATGCCCGAATAGATTGCTGTGGCCTTGATTCCCAGTTGGCGCAGTCTTCCTACCTGGTCCTTCATCAAGGCAATGAGAGGCGTAACGACTATGCATGTACCCTCCATGGCAAGTGCAGGCACCTGAAAGGTTATGCTCTTGCCACCTCCCGTTGGCATAAGGCCGAGAGTGTCCTTGCCAGCGAAGATGCTGTCTATGATTTCGCGTTGTATACTGCGGAAGGACGTGTATCCCCAGTATTTACGAAGCAGCCCTTCTGCCCAGTCGTGGGCGGAAGGGCTGGGTGTGTTTGAAGTGTCGTGCATAATTTGCAGGTTATGCATTGTGTCTTTAATCCTGTTCTGAAGGTTCAATATCTTCTATCTGCAACTGTATATCACCGCGTTTATGGGTGTTTTCCTCAATGGTGTAGACGATATTGAATGAGCGTTTAGTCTTTATGTAGCGTGCTTGCGAACTTTGTCCGAAGGCAATACCGTTCATGATGATGTCGCTTTTGTTGTCCACCAGTTCCAGTTTGATGTGTTCCTGATTGCGTCCAACCACTTTACTGGTTCCATAGTCGTAGACGTTGCGTGTGCAGAAATGCGGTTTGGTATTGCATGGACCGTAGGGTTGGAAGCGCTTCAGATCGTAGAAGAACTTACGGTTGATGTCCTGAAAGTCCAGCATGGCATCTACATCCAGTGTTGGTGCTGTCTGCTCGGGCAGAATGTTACTGTCCACGAACTCCTCGAATCTGCGTTTGAATTCGGCGACATTCTCTGTTTTCAGCGTCAGACCTGAGGCATAGGTGTGTCCGCCGAAGTTCTCCAGTATGTCGCGGCAACTCTCTATGGCCTTGTATATGTCGAAACCGGCAACTGAACGTGCGGAACCAACAGCCACGTCGCCATCTCTTGTCAGCACAACGGCTGGCCGGAAGAAGATTTCTGTCAACCTGGATGCCACTATTCCGATGATTCCCTTGTGCCATTCCTCGTTGTATATGACGATGGCCTTATGGTCGGATTTGTGCACAAGAGAAGCAACAATCTGGTTGGCCTGTTCCGTCATCACCTTGTCCAGGTCCTTTCGCTGCTCGTTGTAGTGATTGATCTGTGCCGCCTTGTGCTTTGCCTGCTCTGCATCCTTGGCAATAAGCAGTTCTACAGAAGCACTTCCGTTGCCGATTCTTCCCGAAGCATTCAGACGAGGACCTATCTTGTATATCACGTCGGACATGGTTATTTCCTTGTCCTCCAGTCCGCATAGTTCCATGATAGCCTTCAGGCCCACACACGGACTTTGGTTCAGCTGCCTTAGTCCGTGATATGCCAGTATTCGGTTTTCGCCCATGATAGGTACGATATCCGAAGCAATGCTCACGGCGCACAGGTCCAGCAATGGTATGAGCTCGGAAAATGGTATGCCGTTGTTCTTGGCGAATGCCTGAATGAGTTTGAAACCCACTCCGCATCCTGACAGGTCTCCATACGGATATGTGTCGTCAGTTCGTTTGGCATTTAGGATTGCCACGGCAGGAGGCAGTTCGTCGTCTGGAACGTGATGGTCGCAGATTATGAAGTCTATGCCATGTTCCTTTGCGTATTGTATCTCCTTTACGGCCTTGATGCCACAGTCCAGGACGATGATAAGTTTCACGTCTGTCTCCACGGCATAGTCTATGCCTCGCAAGGATACGCCATATCCCTCGTCGTTGCGGTCGGGAATGTAGAAATCAATGTTGGAGTAGTATTGCAACAGGAACTTGTACACGAGTGCCACCGCTGTGACCCCATCGACATCATAGTCGCCATAGATAAGTATCCTTTCCTTGCGTCCCAGTGCTTCGTTCATTCGTTTCACGGCTGTTGCCATGTCGCGGAAAAGGAACGGGTCCAGCAGAGTGGTCAACTGCGGACGGAAGAAGGCTCTTGCTTCGCCGGATGTCTTTATGCCCCTGTCGAGCAGAAGTTTGCCAAGGGCCGGATCTATGTCCAGCTCCTTGGCAAGTGAATTCGCTATTTCCTGACTATTACGCTCTGGCTCGTTATACTGCCAAATGTAATTCATAGCGTATTGTCAGCAGTTTCTTAGATGCCCAGCTTCTTGCGGATATCCTTGGGAATTGCGTTCTTGTTGATAACGATGTTCATGGTCTTGTAGGCAACGTAGGGCTTGCTAACGTACCAGAAACCCTTATAGGGACCGTACTCGCCCCAAGAGTTCTTCATCATGAAGTACTCCTTTCCGTTCTGGTCCTTGGCGATACCGTAGATCTGCATGCCATGGTCGTCGGTTGTGGTCCAGTTGTCGTAGCCTTCCTGACGCATCTCCTGAGTGATAACCTTCTCGCCAGCAGCATCAGCCTGTGCAATCTTGGCGCCGGCCTTCTCACCGGTCCAACGGCTCTGGTCGCTGCCTACGCCTGCACTAGCCTTGGTGTCGGGCACGGTGGCAACGCACTTGTTCTTGCCAGTGCGACGGCTGAAGCCGTCCTCGCTAACGTCAGCACCCCAAGCAAAGGTGTAGCCCTTCTTTACGCCCTCTTCCATTACACGCATGAACTCGTCCAGAGGCAGGTTGTAGCTGGTAGCCCAGCGCCAGTTGTCCTGAATCTCCAGCACGAACTGAGAATAGAAGGGATGATGTGTGTAGCTGGTCAGAGACACGTAGTCGTTGGGGTCCAGCTGCAGGTAGTCCTTCACAAAGCTCTGGGGAGTGTACTTCTTGCCCTTGTATTCAAACTCTGTGGGGCACTGACCGAAGTAGTTGTCCAGCATACCCTGCACGTCCTTCTTCCAGATGGGGTTGATCTTCTTGGCGTTGCTTGTAGCGATAGCCTTGATGTAAGCCTCCATGGGAGGGAAGAAGTTGGTGAAGTTGAACAGAGAGTCACCGTAGGGGGTGATGGGGTAGGGCATGATACCCTCGGGGATGAAACCATAGCGCTCCATGCAGAAGATGGCATCGTAGAAAGAACCGCCCTGGCTGAAGCTTGCATCGCCATGAGTGCGTACGTTGCGGTCGGCACGGTCGGTGTAGGTCTTGCTAACGAGGAAAGACTCGCACAGGTCGATGTCGGTCTTGCTGGGGTCCTTCTTCAGAACCTCGCTCTCCAGGAATGCGAGAGCAGAGTAGCTCCAGCAGGTACCAGAGTTGTTCTGGTTCTTGATGCTGGTTACGGGGTTCTCCAACACGGTGGTGAACACGAGAGAGTCGGCCTTCTGGGCCATTGTGGGCAGAGAGCATATTGCTGCAACTGCCATTAAGAGAAACTTGTTCATTGGATTATGTATTTAATTGGTTTGTATTTGCTGTTGTAAAAAGAATGGCCAGTATTGCTGGCTATTCTGGTATTTCTATGCCTTGTTGATGAACTCCTCCACGTCGTTGATGTGGTAGGGGATAAGCTTGTCGCCGATGAAGCGGCAGCCGTCCTTGGTGATGAGGATGTCGTCCTCCAGGCGAATGCCGCCGAAGTCCTTGTAGGTCTCCAGCAGGTCGTAGTTGATGAAGTCCTTGTGCAGACCCTTTGCTCTCCAGTCGTCGATGAGTGCAGGGATGAAGTATATGCCAGGCTCGTCGGTCATCACCCAGCCTTCCTGCAAGCGACGGCCGCATCGCAGGCAGTTGGTGCCGAACTGCTCCAGATTGGGACGGGTCTCCTCGTCAAAGCCCACGTAGATCTGTCCCAGACCTTCCATGTCGTGCACGTCCATGCCCATCATGTGACCAAGACCGTGGGGCAGGAACATGGCATGCGCACCCTGGCGTACGGCCTCTTCCACATCGCCCTTCATAAGTCCCAGTTCCTTCAGGCGTGTTGTCATCAGACGGCATACGTCCATGTGCACGTCCATCCACTTCACGCCGGGTGCTGCCACGGAGAGAGCCAGGTCGTGGCATTCCTCCACGATGCTGTATATATCGCGCTGGCGCTGGGTGAAGCGTCCGCCGATGGGAGTGGTGCGTGTGTGGTCGGAGCAGTAGTTCTCGTTGGTCTCAGCACCACAGTCGCACAGGAGCAGACGGCCCTCCTCCAGAGGTGCCGGACTTGGATAGCCGTGCATAATCTCGCCGTGCATTGTTACGATGGGCGAGAACGATACCATGCAGCCCTTTGCCGATGCTATGCCCGAGATGCGTCCGCATATCTCCTGTTCGGTGATGCCGGGGCGTGCCATCTTCATGGCGGTGGTGTGCATCTCATAGCCTATGGCGCATGCACGCTCTATCTCCAGGATTTCCTCGGCCGACTTCACTGCGCGCTGGTCTATGACAGCCATGATGAGCTCCAGGCTTGCCTTGGCGCGCTGCTCGGAGGGGTGTATGCCTGTGAGGTCCATCAGCTGGATCATCAGGTCGTGGCGATAGGGAGGCAGGAAGTGTACCTTGCGCCCCTGAGCAACGGTCTTGTCGATGAGTTCCTTCAGCTTTGCCATGGGTGCAGAGTTCTGTACTCCGCACTGTGCTGCCATGTCGGCTACACTGTCCACGCTGCCGAACCAAACGATGTCCTCGATGTCGATGTCGTTGCCAATGAGCCATTCCTTGCCCTCGTCGGTGTCGATTACGCCCACCAGACCTTCGCGGTGCTGGCCGAAGTAGTACAGGAAGGAACTGTCCTGGCGGAAACGATATGCATTGGCAGGGTAGTTGACGGGCGACAGGTTGTTGCCCATCAGTACGATGAGGCCCGACTTGATGCGCTGGCTCAGTGCCTGGCGGCGGGCTATGTATGTTTCTTTACTGAATAGCATTTGTATGAGAGTTGTTTTGTTCTTTCTAGTGCAAATTTAGTAAAAAATGCTGTAAATCCCAGTCTCTTCTTTATTAAATAATGTAAATAGGCAGAATTTACCAGCCAGTTTGCTTCCAATTGGTCATTTCATACCAAGGAGTATGCTGGAAATCCCTATTCCAGCCCATGACATCGTATTTCACGTTGGGTATGTGCATGGATATTCCTCCGTAGTGTTCCTTGTCCTGCATTGAGCAGTGGAAATTGCCGTGGGTGGAAGGACTGTACATGCTGTCCCAGCTATAGGCCCAAGTGGGATATAGTATGGCCTTCTTCCATGCCATTTCCCATGCGGTATAGTCTTCTTCGCTGAGCACTCTGTGCATAGCCGAGCGCATGTCGTAGGGTACGGGCATGGCACGTTGGGTGCTGTATGAGGTGCCGTAGGCGGGAGCGTAAATCTGTATGCCCGCTGTTCTGGGCATGTTGTCTTTGGGGAATGCAGAGGGGATGTACTTTGCTGTTTCTGTGCAGAATTCAGGAAAGTCCTCGCATGAGATGGCAGAGAGAAGTACGCCATGGGATGTTCCGTAGGCCGATGCGTATCCGTCGATTATGCCCTGTGGGTTTGCCTGGCACAAGGATTTCATAATCAGGTGGTATGGAGCGCCCTCACCGGGAATTTCGGTGGGCGAACCTATGATGTAGTCAGTATAGCTGTACAGTTGGGATGCCACTTCCACGCTCTGCATGTAGCATGCGTCGAAGAATATGTACTCCATGTGCGGCAGAGAGGACAGTATGCCGGCCAGTTCGCTGATTTCTATCCAGCTGCCTTTGTTGGCAGTGCCGTTGGTTCCGTTGTCCACGATGACAGACCTGGAATTGTTGGGTTCGTCTATCCAGCCCGAGCCATGGCTCCATAGTACCAATGAATATTTCTTGGACGGGAAACCTTTGATGATTTCTTTAAGCACCGATTTCATTGTGGCGGGATCTGCACTGTTCAGGTCTGTTGTGTACTCCTTCCATATGGTCTCGCCCTTCTTGTTGAACAGGAAGATGGAAGGCATGCTTCTGTCGTCTCGGAAGACTACAACCTGGCAATTGTCTGGGATGTCCTTTGAACCCAGCAGTATTTCGTTCAAGTCGTTGTTGCTGAATCCATACAGGGAATTTTCCGCTCCCATGTACACTATGACGGTATTCTCTTTGAGAGAGTCGTTGGGCTGCGGTATGTCTTTCTCGCAAGACGAAAGAACTATTGACGCCAGTACGGCAAAAACGGTACTCAGTATGTGATTAAGCCTTTTTTTCATGTTCTTGAAATGTTTAATGCGTGCAAAGGTAGGATAAATAAATGAGAATACTGTCGTGTGCATGTAATAAAATAGATATGATGTTCTTTTCTCGTTTTGACGAGTGCGTTTTCCTATTAGGGAAACTCGTGTTTTCTTATTAAGGAAACTGCAGTTTTCTTATAGGGAAACTGCAGGGGTGATATATGGAGTGTAAAAAACAGACATCTCGTATAATAAAATGCCTCCTGCCAACGTTATGGGCATGTATGCAATGGGCAGATAGAATAAAGCGAGTAAGGATAGCACTGATAATTGCAGCGGTGCTGCTCAGTGTGGCTTCGCTGGTTGTGAGCCATTATCTGGTTCGCGACCTGAAGCGCGAGGAACAGGTGAAGATGGAAACCTGGGCCGAGGCCATGCGCTCTCTAGGTGAGGCAGACTCCAATGCAGACCTCTCGCTGGTGCTGAAGGTGCTGAACAGCAACAATACCATTCCGGTAAAGGTGGTGGATGCTGAGGGATGTGTGCAGATGGAGCGCAACGTAGAGGAAGAAAGCGAAGCGCTTCCTCATTCCATACGCATAGCCTTGTCGGAAAAGGAATGGATGGATGTCTACTATGCTGATTCCCTGCTTCTTCGCAGGCTCGCCCTGTGGCCATATGTGCAGCTGGGCATCGTGCTTGTTTTTGTGATGGTGGCAATATATGCCTTGCTCAGTAGCAAGAAATCTGAACAGAACAAGGTGTGGGTGGGCCTGTCCAAAGAGACGGCACATCAGTTGGGCACGCCCATCAGCAGCCTGATGGCCTGGGTGGAGGTGCTTCGCGAAACATATCCCGACGATGTGCTTATTCCGGAAATGGGGCGCGATGTGGAGCGCCTTCAGCTTATAGCCGAGCGCTTCTCCAAAATAGGTTCCCTGCCCGAACTTAGAACTACAGACGTCAGGGATGTGGTGTCGCATGTTGTGGATTACATCAGGAGCCGTGCCAGTAACCATGTTGCTATAGCTGCAGACATGCCGGAAGAGCAGGTTGAGATTCCTCTGTGCGCTCCTTTGTTCGAGTGGGTGGTGGAGAACCTGTGCAAGAATGCTATAGACGCTATGGAAAGCAAAGGCAGTATAACTATAACTGTCAAGCAAGAGACTGCTCAATGTGCCATTGAGGTGGCGGATACTGGAAAGGGTATTCCTTCCGGCAGATGGAAGACAATCTTCCTGCCCGGTTTTACAACTAAGTCAAGAGGGTGGGGGCTGGGCTTGTCTTTGGCCAAGAGGATTGTGGAGGAATATCACCGCGGACGCATATACGTAAAGAGCAGTTCGCCCGAAACCGGAACCGTTTTTCGCATAGAACTGAGGTCGTAAGGCGAAGATTTTGAACAGTAAAGAAAAAAAGACGCTTTAAGTTTGGCGGAATTCATTAAAAAGTCGTATCTTTGCACCCCGATGGATAAAGTGTACGGCTACAAAGTGGATTTGAAAGGCATGACAGAGGATGCTGTGTCGCATCGCTGGGTGCTTTCGGACGACTTCTTCTCCGCCGTTCATGGGCCAGAAATAGAGAAAGGACAGGTTGAGGTGGCACTGCGGGTGAAACGAACCTCCGAGGCTTTTGAGTTGGATTTCCAGTTTGAAGGTCAGGTGGAAGTGGAGTGCGACCGTTGTCTGGAACCGATGAACTTGCCCGTCCATGGAGAATGCAGTCTTAGCGCCAGACTTGGCGAAGAAGATGAAGACGATGGCGATCTGATAACCGTGGCAGAAAGTCCCGGTGTCTTGGATCTTTCGTGGTATCTGTACGAAATGGTTGCCTTGGGAATCCCCATGCGCCATGTGCACCCCGAGGGCCAGTGCGATGCAGCAATCGTCGAGAAGCTCAGCGGAGCAGGTCAGGAAAAGCCTGTAGATCCCCGATGGGCTGCATTGGAACAGTTGAAAACAAAAACTAATAATAAAGAATAAAAGAAAATGGCACATCCTAAAAGAAGACAGTCAAAGACTCGTACTCTCAAAAGAAGAACCCATGACAAGGCAGTAGCTCCTGCATTGGCAGTATGTTCAAACTGCGGTGAGTTCTACGTTTACCACACAGTATGTCCCTCTTGCGGTTACTACCGTGGCAAGCTGGCAGTTGAGAAGGAGGCTTAATTCTAACGATTAGCCGATTCAAAGGGTCTATAAATATTGCCGTATGAGCACCTGCACCTGTTGCGGATACTCTACGGCTTTATTTTTTACCCACATCAAAGCCTCATTATTCCCTTTCGTCTGCCGATGGGGAATTATCTATACGCGTGTGCGCGACTTTCAGGCAGAAAAAACTATTAAAATACAAACTGTACGACAATGGGCATAGATGTCAAGCAAGGCCATAAGGCGGGTTTTGTGAATATCGTGGGTAATCCCAATGTGGGCAAGTCAACGCTCATGAACTTGCTTGTGGGAGAGCGTATCAGCATAGCCACATTCAAGGCACAAACCACACGCCACCGCATTATGGGCATCCTTAATACCCCAGAGATGCAGATATGCTTCTCCGACACCCCTGGTGTGCTAAAGCCTAACTACAAGTTGCAGGAGCAGATGCTCCAGTTTTCCGTATCCGCCTTGCAGGATGCCGATGTGCTCCTCTACGTTACGGATATGGTGGAGACACCCGACAAGAACAGCGACTTCATTGAGAAGGTGCAGCACATGAAGGTGCCCATTATCGTGGTCATCAACAAAATAGACCTCAGCAATCCGCAGGCTCTGCAGGCCAAGTACGACGAATGGCACCAGATACTGCCTCAGGCCGAGGTAATGCCCATCTCTGCCTTGCACCGTTTCGGTGTTGACCAGTTGCTGGGACGCATCAAGGAACTGCTCCCCGAGTCGCCTGCCTATTTCGACAAGGACCAGTGGACCGACAAACCCGCCCGTTTCTTTGTCAACGAGATTATACGCGAGAAGGTGCTGCTCTATTACGACAAGGAGATACCTTATAGCGTGGAGGTTGTCGTGGAGTCCTTCAAGGAAACGGAGAAGAACATCCACATCAATGCCGTAATCTATGTGGAGCGCGACTCGCAGAAGGGCATTATCATAGGCCACAAGGGTGTGGCGCTGAAGAAAGTGAGCACCGAGGCTCGCAAGTCTCTGGAGAAGTTCTTCGGCAAGAGCATCTATCTGGAAATCTTCGTCAAGGTCGACAAGGACTGGCGCCAGAGCGCCAAGGCCATGAAGCAGTACGGTTACGATCTGGGGGATTAGGATATAGTTTTTATAGTTGCACTAGTAGTTCTAGTAATCCTAGTAATTCTAGTAGGTCTAGAAAGCCTAGAAATACTAGAATCCTATAAAATCTCCCCCAAAAAATATCACCAAGACTAACTCAATAAGAAAACAATACAACGATGTCAAATTTAGTAGCGATAGTAGGAAGACCCAATGTCGGCAAGAGTACGCTCTTCAACCGACTCACTCAGACGCGCCACGCCATAGTAAGTGACGAGGCAGGCACCACGCGCGACCGCCAGTATGGCAAGTGCGAGTGGGGCAAGAACGAGTTTTCCGTTGTGGACACCGGTGGATGGGTGGTAAACAGCGACGATATATTCGAGGAGGAAATCCGCAAGCAGGTACAGTTGGCAACAGACGAGGCCGACGTTATCCTGTTCCTCGTGGACGGCCATAACGGTGTGACCGACCTTGACGAGGCCGTGGCAGGTATTCTGCGCCGTACCAAGAAACCCGTAATACTGGTATGCAACAAGGTGGACAACAACGAGGTGTACCTGGCAGCAGAGTTCTATGCCCTTGGTCTTGGCGACCCTCACTGCATCAGTGCTGCCACAGGTAGCGGTACAGGCGATTTGCTCGACCTCATCATCAGCAGCCTGCCCAAGAACAGCGAGGAGACTCCCGAGGAGAACATCCCCCGCTTTGCCGTTGTAGGCCGTCCCAATGCTGGCAAGTCAAGTCTTATCAATGCCTTCATAGGCGAGGACCGCCATATCGTTACCGATATAGCCGGAACCACACGCGACAGCATCTATACACGTTACGACAAGTTTGGCTTCGACTTCTATCTGGTGGACACCGCAGGTATACGCAAGAAGAGCAAGGTCAGCGAGGACCTTGAGTTCTACAGTGTTATGCGCTCCATCCGTGCCATCGAGAATTCCGATGTGTGCGTGCTCATGATAGATGCCACCCGAGGCATAGAATCTCAGGACATGAACATCTTCCAGCTGATACAGAAGAACAACAAGTCGCTGGTCGTTGTCATCAACAAGTGGGACCTTGTGGAGGACAAGTCCACAGTTGTCATGAAGACTTTCGAGGAAGCCATCCGCGAGCGCATGGCACCGTTCACAGACTTCCCCATCATCTTTGCCTCTGCGCTCACCAAGCAGCGCATCTTCAAGGTGCTGGAGACTGCCAAGGAGGTGTATGAGAACCGCCGCCGCCGTGTCAGCACCGGCAAGCTCAACGAGGAGATGCTTCCTCTCATCGAGGCATATCCTCCACCATCAATCAAGGGCAAGTATATCAAGATCAAGTACTGCTCGCAGATACCGGACACACATGTTCCCACATTCGTGTTCTATGCTAATCTGCCCCAGTATGTCAAGGAACCATACCGTCGTTTCCTGGAGAACAAGATCCGTGAGCGTTGGGACTTCAACGGCTGTCCCATCAATGTGTTCATCAGACAGAAGTAAGCGACAGGGGGAATAGCGATGAAAAAAGCCGCCTATACCATAATATCCTTGATACTCCTCCTTTCATGTGCAGAGGAAAGGAATGTGCTTGCCGATTTCAGTTCCCAAGGTTCAAGGGAAGCGGCGGAGCATTTCTATGGCCTTCTCGCTGAGGGGCAGACGCAGGCCTATGTTGACAATATGCAGGAGACAGCATCAATGGACAGTAGCAAATATTGTCAGTATGTGGATCTTATGGAGCAGTTCCTGCACGAGGAAAGAGAGCTCCGTGGCGGCATTCTCGCAGCCAAGGCAGAGCGCGACACTATGGTGGATACAGTATCCATGGTTTACCTCAATGTCCAATTTGGTGACAGCACCCGTGAGGAAATTGTCCTGCCCGTGGTCTACACCCGTGGGCGTTGGTGGATAAGATAGGCATTGGCAAAAAACGAGCAATATAAAAATGGTATCCCAATTACACCGGAGAGGTGATGGGGATACCATTTTTTTATTGGCTAATGTGTAATTCCCGGGGAATTCACTGGTGTGCATCCTTGACCTTGCGGAGCAGGTCGCTGGCGAAGATGAAGGAGGTGAGGCGTTCGTTGGTTGAGGACATTACCTGGTTCTTGTTGCCCACCCATTCAAGTTCTCCTTCATATATATATATAATGTGTTCGCCTATGCCCATGACGGAGTTCATGTCGTGGGTGTTGATAATGGTGGTCATGTTGTACTCCTCGGTGATGCCGTGGATGAGTTCATCTATAACCAGCGAGGTCTTTGGGTCAAGACCAGAGTTAGGTTCGTCGCAGAATAGATACTTGGGATTCAGCGCTATTGCACGTGCTATGGCCACACGCTTCTGCATGCCACCGGAGATTTCACCAGGGAACTTCTCTTCCGCCCCTTTAAGGTTTACGCGCTCCAGACAGAACTTGGCACGCTTTATGCGGTCTTCGCGGTTCATGTCCGAGAACATGTCCAGGGGGAACATTACGTTCTCCAGCACGGACATGGAGTCGAAGAGAGCTGCCGCCTGGAATATCATGCCCATCTCGCGGCGTAGCATTACACGCTCCTTCTGTGTCATCTGCACGAAGTCGCGCCCGTCGTAGAGAATCTGGCCCTTCTCGGGTGTGAAGAGTCCCACGATGTTCTTCATAAGTACCGTCTTGCCCGAACCCGACTGGCCAATGATGAGGTTGGTCTTGCCGTCCTCAAACTGTGCGTTTATTCCCTTCAGCACCTCCTTGTCCCCGAAGGACTTGTGTAAATCTTTCAGTTCTATCATGAGAGTAATTGTGTTAGGAATATGTCTGCAAACAGGATGAGCATGCTGCTGCTCACCACGGCATTTGTGCTGGCCTTGCCCACATCGAAGGAACCGCCTTCCACGTTATATCCATGGAAACTGCTCACGGAAGAGATTATGAAGGCAAAGACTATGCTCTTGATGAGGCTGGCCCATACGTACCAGGGTACAAAGTCGTGCTGAAGGCCCAGCGTGAGGTCGTCCACGCTTATTACTCCCGCCAAGGCCGTGGCATAGGCTCCAACAAAACCAAAGACTATGCTGAAGATAACAAGCATGGGGATCATTGTTACCAGTCCCAATATCTTTGGCAGGATGATGAAACTGGCCGAGTTTATGCCCATAATCTCCAGAGCGTCAATCTGCTGGGTTACTCGCATGGTGCCTATCTCTGATGCTATGTTTGAACCCACCTTGCCGGCAAGGATGAGGCACATGATACTGGAAGAGAACTCCAACAGCATGATTTCTCGGGTTGTGTATCCCGTGGTGAATGCCGGCATCCATGGGGATGCGATGTTCAGTTTTATCTGGATGCATATCACCGCACCGATGAAGAAGGAAATCAGCAGGACTATGCCTATGCTGTCCACTCCCAGTGCTGCCATTTCCTTGATGTATTGTTTGAAGAACATCCTCCACCTTTCTGGCAACGACATCACCCTGCCCATCAGGCAAAGGTATTCTCCGAATTTTGTTATGCTCTTTTTAAGTAACATGCTTAGGTGCCTTTTTATGGTGACAAAGGTACGATTAAGTGAGCGAAATATCAAATTTATTTGAATATTTCCGAGCGTGAGTACCTAAGACGATAGTCAAAGTTACGCAATTTAATGGATAAAGGGTGGTGTGTGCGAGAGAAATTCTGCTCCTGACGGAAATTTTGAGGAACATTAACTACAAAATAGGGCAATAAATATCGCTAACTGGTCTGTGAATGAAGAAATCTTCGTACATTTGTAGCAAGATGGAAATACAGAACAACAAGGAGAATGTGGAACTGCGCAGCGAGGGACTTGTCAAGGTATATGGCAAGCGTACCGTTGTGAACAATGTTTCGTTCAACGTACACCAGGGCGAGATTGTTGGTCTGCTTGGTCCCAATGGTGCTGGCAAGACTACAAGTTTCTATATGACAACCGGTCTCGTGGTTCCCAATGCTGGACACATCTGGCTGGGCAACGAGGAGATAACGGACGACCCTGTCTATAAGCGTGCCCGCAAGGGTATAGGCTATCTTGCACAGGAGGCTTCGGTGTTCCGCAAGATGAGTGTGGAGGATAATATAGCATCCGTGCTGGAGATGACCGGAAAGCCCAAGGATTACCAGAAGGAGAAACTGGAAAGCCTGATTGCCGAATTTCGTTTGCAGAAGGTTCGCCGCAACCTTGGCGACCAGCTGTCGGGTGGCGAGCGCCGCCGTACGGAGATTGCGCGTTGCCTGGCCATCGACCCAAAGTTCATCATGCTCGACGAACCCTTTGCCGGTGTGGACCCCATTGCCGTGGAGGACATCCAGTATATCGTGTGGAAACTGAAGCAGAAGAACATCGGTGTGCTCATCACCGACCACAATGTGGAGGAGACACTCTGCATCACCGACCGTGCCTACCTCCTCTTCGAAGGCCAGATACTCTTCCATGGCACACCCGAGGAACTCTCGCAAAATCCCGTTGTGCTGGACAAGTACCTTACCCACTCCTTCAAGCTCCGCAAGAAGGACTTCCAGAAGATGGACGAACAGCGTAGCTCGCAGCAAGGGTAAACGATAAACGGAAAACTGAAAACTGAAAACTGAAATCTGCGAGTAAGCGAGAGCAGAGAAAATTTATTTGCTCTGCCGAGCGGGAGCAGATTCGACGAAGTCAAAACTGAAAACGGAAAACAATAATATAATAAATGAATATGAAAATCTTACGCACATCTTTTTGTGTGGCTTTGGCCGCGTTGATGTTTTCGTGCTCAAGCGAAGAACCTGCACCTATCCCCAATCTGCAGCCTAAACTGCCGGGAAGTACCGAGAACCATGTGAAGAGCATCATACACAGCGGTAGTATAGAAGGATGCTACGACTGGAACTTCACATACAAGGATTCCCGTCTCACTTCTGCAACCGGAACACTTTATAATCCAACTACCGTAGCCATTCAGTATACAAGTAATTTGCAGTATAGTCCAGATACAATAGGTATCAAGAATACTGGCGACCTTGCAATGAAGGTGGTGCTTAATTCCGATAATTGCATTGAGTATCTGCTGGTTAATAAGGATGAATACCGCTTCGTGTATAGCGAAGGCCGCCTCGTTTCCTGGAACAAGACCATCAAGGACCTGAACTTCGGTGCTGAGGCATTGCATGCATACGGCACAATAGAATATAGCGATGGCGATATCGCTACGATCATCTATGCAGAGAACAACGACGATCCCACCTACTATCGCTGTACCCCCACCGCCATCTACAATACCGATGGCCTGCTTCCCGAAACCCTTTCCAAGCAGATGGGCTGCTTCGGCTTTGAACACCTGTATTATGCCGGTCTGCTGGGCAAGGCAACCAAGCACCTGGTCAAGGCAGTCCAGATAGACTATCCCGACGAGGCTAAGAAGGACGACTATAGTGTTGAGTTCAGATACTCTACCAATAAGAGCGACCAGATAGAACTCTGTACCTTCATTCTCAACGACGAGGCAGTGTCAGTAAACTACGTTTATTAGTCTTTTCAGATATAAATATATCATTTTTAGAGGTGTGCCCAGGCGCACCTCTTTTTTTTACGTGCTTGCCTTAACTTTTTGTGTAATTTTTTCTTTGGTTTTGTGAAAATATGTATATTTGTACCGTCATTGCCTTTGCTGAAAGCCCCTTGGGTGGGAAGCGGGCATGGCACATACATATAAAAAGGCGTAACTGAACGCTTTGATTTTGACGTACCTGAATCTCGCAAGTTCAAACTGTTAGTCAAAAACAAAGCAACGGGGACGCCCCTTGGGATGTTTATATACAGCCCGCATTGGCTATTGGTGCAAACCTCTATGCCTTGCAGGGTGATATATATATTCATCGGCGTGGGGCTTTCAGCGTTGCTCGTTTCGACTAACAGGGCAATGCGAGAGCCCAGGTACGTGGAACGAGCATCAGACTGGCTCCACGTTTTTTTGTGTGTATGTACGAGAGCTTACTTACGGGGTTTGTCAATCTGGGGCCGATTGATGGGAAGAGTTTTTTTAATTCAATACATATTATGAAAAAGCAATTCTTTCTCATTGTTGCCACCATGTTGGCATCTGCATCGTTGTTTGCCCAGTCTAACAACAATGTTGACGAGGTAGTAAAGATTGACCATCATGCCGCACGCCAGTATCGCGAGGGAGAGATGATTGTCAGGTTCAACCCCGCCAGTGCAGGTATGCACACTAAAATGTGGCATCGTTTCTGGCATGAGCAGTGTTGACAAGGTGTTTGCCGAACTGTGCATCACAACAGTCGACGTCTTGATACCACTAACAAGTGTTCATGTTGGATATATTTTCTTTTCCTTATGAATGTAATTAAGTATATGCCAAGTAATATAGTAATTTATAAAACGTATAACAGGAGCTTTAACATTAGGCCTTCCCCAACGTGGTTGTCCTATACTTGAAAAACGGTTTTGGCAAAGAAAAACATAGTAAACTTTGTAGGAACCAACAAGGAAATAATGAAGACAATATTGACTAGGGACTTTTGACTCATGGAAGTTATTGTCAGCAAGAAATAATCAATTAAAATAAAGCGTGTATTTGTCCCTACTTTTATGGAATAATATAACAGATACAGAGTCCAGTGATTTGTTATTTGTCAGATTATAGCCAAAGTCGGGATAACTACGGCACTGCAAACATATGAAACAACAATTCAAAAAAACAATTTTAGCATATATGAGAAAAAGGCACACACATATGTCTATAAGGTATTTTTGTGCCTTCGTTTTTCTTTTTGTCATAGGTGGTTTTCACTCTATTATTTTGGGAGCAGACAAAATCATTTATACAGACAATCAACGTAAGTTGTATTTTACTCTTGATAATGTAACCAAGGAGGCTTCTGTTGGCACGGGCTATACTAGTGATGATCACAATGCATTGGTATTCCCTGCTATAGGAAGTCCAGAATGGGAGACAAACTATGGGGAAGTATGGAATTATATTGATATTCCTGCTACAATTGTATATAATGATGTGACCTATACTGTTACGTCAATATCAGCAAATTCCTTTTACAAAAATGCATACATTAAAAGTATTTCTCTGCCTAACACTATTAAAACAATAGGTGTACAAGCTTTTGGGTATTGTGTAAATCTTGAGGATATTAAATTCCCGTCCAATTTAGAAACAATATCGTCATCAGCATTTATGCTATGTAAAAAAATCCCCAAAATTATTTTGCCATCAACACTTAAGACAATTGGAACCGGGGCTTTTCGTGATTGTACAGGAGCGAAAGAAGTGTTTATACCAGCTAGTTGTGTTTCAATAGGAACCGAAGCATTCAATTGGTGCATAAGTCTTGAAAAGATAATAATAGAAGATGGAACTACACCCCTAATGATGAGTCATTGTTTTGAGAAGGGACTCTCATATACTGGAATTAAAGGCGCTTGTATGAGAGGAATGTTTGGAGATGCAGAAAGAATTAAGGAGGTGCATTGGGGAAGGGATATGATATTGAATTCAAAATCCGACGGATACGTATATACTCCGTTTGCCTACACTACTAATTTTTATTCAGATACATCTGGAGCTCAGACTACTGGTACAAGGTATATCGAGCGATTGACTTTTGGGGATTTTGTGACAGAAATACCACGCAATGCCTTTCAAAATGGAAGCATTGTTGAAAAAGTCATATTACCTCCAAATCTCAAAAAAATAAACGCCTATGCATTCTATGATACATTTATGGAGGGTACAAAAATTATTAATTTCCCCTCCTCTCTTGAATATGTTGGTGAAAACGCATTTGAGGGACCTAACGGTCTTGAATTTAAAGTGATAGAATCAGATGCATCAAATCCCCCTACAACACTTTGGAATGCAGATAAAGGAACCGGCTATCCATTCTTGCCAAGATCCAACGGGTTAATAATCAGGGTTCCTGCTGGTTCAGGAGAAGCTTATAAGAATGACTCATTTTGGGGTAAATTTGCAATTATAGACCCCAACGATGAAATTATTACAGTGAATGTCAAAACTCCAGGTACTTTATTTGGAAGACTTACAGCACAAGATGCACAAATAGCAACAACTAGACGATTGAAACTTCTTGGGCAATTAAATGAAGATGACTGGGAAACTTTAAAAAGTATGACTAATTTATATGAATTAGATTTAGAAGAGACTGATGTTGAAAGCATCTCTTCTAAAATGATTCCATCAACTATTTGTAATCTTAAATTGCCGCGTAATCTAAAGTCGTTGGGAGAGGCTGCATTAGACAATAGGCCTTTGTTGGGGACATTGGTAATTCCTAATTCTTGTACACTTATAGGTCCCCGGGCATTTTTCGGTGTGCTGGTAGACAAAATAATTTTGCCAGATAACGGAATAGAAATTAAGGCACGTGCATTCTTTAATCTCAGCAACTTAGAGGAAGTGCAATTGGGTAAAGTTTATATAACAGGTGACGAGGCTTTTTGGTCATGCAAAAACCTTAAAAAAGTTATTTTAGAAGACGGTTGCGAAATCACGGCTTATGGCACTTTTTTAGGATGTAAAGCATTGGAAACAATAGTTATAAACGGAGATGTAGAAAATTTAGGTTCATCAACATTTAATTCTTCTATCAGTAATTGTAAAATAAATAGTATTATAATAAATGGTTCTGTTAAACAATCTGGGGAAAATGTCTTCTTTGATCAGATTAGCAACACTCGTAGTTCACATACTCCTATATGGAACCTTTACATCAAAGACATGGAAGGGTATCTGAAATCGTCATTTACTGGTGTCACATCCAGTCCTATGAATTATGCCAAAGAGGTTGATTATAACGGAGAGCCTTTGACTTCGGTATCTATTCCGGAGGGGACGACTAAAGTATTTGATGCGATGTTTAGGAATTGTACATCATTGGAGTCTGTTGTACTACCATCAGGCTTAGAATACATAGGTGAAGCTGCATTTGAAGGATGTCCAATTAAGAAAATTATACTACCAGAGTCTCTTAAAACTATAAATTTTGATGCATTCAAAAAATGCCAAAATCTTGAAGAGTTAGTTATACCTAATAGTGTTGAGTCTATAAATCCAGGTGCTTTTTTAGATTGTTCATCATTGCAAAGTGTGTATGCATTCTATTCTACCCCCCCTACGCTTACAAGGTCTAATTCATGGAGTTCAGATTTGCCTTTTTACGGAGTTAATTCAGAGTGTTGTTTATATGTTCCGACAGGAACTTCTTCAAAATACAGAACAGCAAACTGGATATTTCCAAAGTATCAAGAAGTTGGGACTTTGATAATAACTATAGAAGGTGAAGGTCAAGTAACATATAACGAGACAACGGTATCTGAAGGAAAAATGAAATTTGCTTTTAAACCCTATATTCCTTTTAGCCTTTCTATAGTCCCAAGTGAGGGAGGTGTCCTGAGGTCAGTAATTTGTAATGGAGAAGACATCACGGAAAGTGTTGTTAACGGCGAATTGTTATTTGATGACCCTGACTCTGATATTAATTTAATTGTCTCTTTTGGGAATTCTTCCATATTAGGAGACGCTAATAGTGATGGTGTGGTTGATATTGCTGATGCCATTGGCTTAGTAAATCGTATATTGGGTAAGTCAACTTCTGAGTTCGACGAACAGTCAGCAGACGTGAATAAAGATGGTGTGGTTGATATTACCGATGCCATTGCAATAATAAACTTAATATTAACTCAAAAATAAATTATAAATGATGAAGCGAATAACAACATTATTATTGCTAACCATTGGTATGGTTGGCTATTCTAAGGCAGACAGACTGATTGTAAATGATGTGACATTAGAGCGATATCAAGCTGAGATAAGAATCAACTATCAGTTTGATGTGGAGAAACAGTACAGTGGTTACCAAATGGTGTTGGCTCTTCCTGAGGGGGTGAGGACGCAGAAGGATGAGTCGGGTGCTCCTCTGTTTTCCAAAGGAGATTGCTATGCTGAGTCATATACATTGTCCAGCAACTATTTGGACGGTACAGACCGTTTTGTGGCTCTGTCTTTGAAATCAGAACCAATGAGTGGAACAGAAGGACTACTGCTTTCTATCCCAATTGTCTGTGATGATGAGTTGGAAGTGGGTACCGTACTTCAGGCTACATTGCGTGGAATCAGTTTTGGTAAGACCGATGGACAGACTACGGTTAACATGCCCGATGTCACTTTCTCTATCACAGTTGGCGATCCATGGATTACATTGGATGAGAACTCTGAGGCATTGCCTCCGGCTACGGATGGTGAGGTCGACATTCTTGTAAAACGAACTATCCCTGCCAAGCGTTGGAGTACCATTTGTCTGCCTTTTGCTATGACAGAAGAACAGGTGAAGGATGCTTTTGGCGAGGATGTGGAGTTGGCAGAATTTATAGAGTACAAAGTTACCGATGAGAATGATGAGATAACTAAAATAGATGTTATATTTGAGCCGGCATTGCTAGACGAGGATGGTTTTATGGCTAATTATCCTTATATTATCAAGATAGGAAGGGATATTAGCGAATTTATGGTTTCCTCAGTCCTTGAACCTAATGAGGAGGATGCATATGCGGAATATAGTAATGGCAAGAGTGGTTCAAGAAAAGAGGTCTATGGTACTTTCTATGGTACACTTAGAGCAGGTCGGAGTCTTCTGGATAACCAATTGTTCTTGAATCAGGGTAACTTCTGGTATTCTACAGGAAACAATACAGTCAAGGCTTTTAGAGGATACTTTGATTTTGTTGATATCCTTTCATTAAAGGAGTCTTCCTCTAATGTCCGCATGTTTATTGGCGGCAATGAGACAGATATAGAGTCATTGACAGGAGTTATCGAGAATAATACTTTGTATGACTTGCAAGGTCGTAAAATAAAAACTCCCAATGGTGGTATTTATATAAATAACGGTAAAAAAATTGTTGTAAAGTAACTATTTTGCATTATGAAGAAATATATTAAACCAGAAATGGCAATAATAGAGGTATCCATGAATGCGTCATTGTTGGTGGCGAGTACAGGAGTAGGTAGTGATGGTATAGACTTCGGAGGTATAGACCACAAAGGCAGTCTCGAAGCTGAGATTAGAAAATTAGAGGATATCATGGGTGATATTTGGTAATCTGTTGTTATGCTGAGGTATCGCCTTTCTTGTCAACTCTTTATTTGGACTTATATGCTAAATGGCGAGAGGGGTGTTGCTGAAGTAATCCTCTGTTCTGCTTATAGCTATTAATTTTGCATAAGACCTGCCTATCCACTGAAATAGTGAGGTAGGCAGGTCTTTATTGCAAGCGCATATGTGTCATGCCAAATACTTATCTGCGCCTTTGAAATGTCTTTTTCCCCACCTTTTCTTCAAAAAGGAAAGAAATGGCAACAGGTTTCCTTCTGAAAAAGGAAACGTAGTATCTTCGATTGCGACCCTTACGAGACACTGATGGATATTACTTTGCATTTTGCGCTCTTTGTGTGGGAATAATTACACATTTTACAGGACACCAATACGAGCGGACAATGGCGGGTTAGAGAACGCCTAATAGTACCTCACCGAACAGATAGTAGCGGTAAAATGAACGGCTGATAGCGGTTCGATGAACGGGTAGTAGCGGTTCGCCGAACGGCTAATAGCGGTAAAATGAGCTCAACAAGTAGGACGCTGCGTGCTGCCTCCGCCTGTATGAATATAGAAAAATGGTATGCCTCTGTTATTTGAGGCATACCATTTTTTTGAATTGGTTATAAAGTATTTGGCGCTTGCAGATGCTACATCACCGTCATGGAAATAACCTGGATGGCAATGATGAGGCATACCATGGCGATGGGGTAGACGGTGGCGTATGCCACGCTGGGGATGTTGCTGTCCACCATGGAGTCGGCGGCTGCCAGTCCGGGGGTGGAGGTCATGCCACCAGTGATGGTGCCAAGAAGGTCGAGCATGGAAATCTTGAATACCAGTCGGCCTACCAGGGTGGCAACAAGCATGGGAACCAGTGTGATGGCTGCACCGATGCCGAAGAGCAGGAGACCGCTTGTCTGAAATGTGGAGACAAGAGTCTTGCCGGCAGATGTGCCTACTTCAGCAAGGAACAGGAGCAGACCCAACTGGCGGAGCAGTTGGTTAGATGGACCCGACATGGACCAGATTATGGGACCGGTCTTGCCGATGGCACTAAGTACCAAGGCTACAAGCAGCACACCGCCTGTCAGACCGGGCGATATGTTCATGCCGCCACCGAAACCGATGTTCATTTTGCCTACGATGACGCCAAGGACGATGCCCAAGGCTATGGGGAAGAAGTCGGTGTCGGACAGTATCTTGGCGTTGTTTCCCAGCATGCAGGCAAAACCGTTCAGGCCTTCCTTCTCGCCAACAACCATCAGTTTGTCGCCGAACTTCAGTTCCAAGGACTCGGAAGGGGTGAGGTCGATGCCGCTTCGGCGAACACGGGTAACGGTACAGCCGAAGTTCTGGTGCAGGCGCAGTTCGCCTAACTGCTTGCCAATCATCTTCTTGTTGGTGAGAAGAAGCTGCTGGATATCCTGGTCGGGAGCCAAGGGGAGCTCGCCCTCCTTGCGCTCGCCCAAGAGAACCTCCGCCTGGGCCAAAGCATCCTTTGTGCCTACGCACTGTACCCATTCGCCCTTTTGCAATATGCTGGTGCCCATGGGGATGATAATCTCGTCACCAGACTTCATACGGGAGATGATGGCGCCAGTCATGTTGGCGAACTTCAGTTCCATAAGTGAGCGGCCGATTACGGCATCGTTGGTTACGCGGAACAGGCAGGTCTCCATTTCGGGGAACTTGCTACGGCGCTGGGCATCCAGTTCTCTTGCCTCTTTCTCCAGGTCGATGCGCATGATCTTGGGCAGAAGCTTGACAAACAATATCACGCCAATAACGCCGAAGGGGTAGGCTATACCATAGGAGATGGGAGCCAGGTCGCTGTTCAGCAGGTTCTTGGTGCTGTCTATGGCTACGGCCAGACCTGGAGTGGAGGTCAGCGCACCTGCCATAAGACCCACCAGACTGGGAGTCTCGATGTTGTAGAGGTATTTAAGGCCGATGCCAGTCAAGGCAGCCGAAGCAATCAGCAGGGCTGTGATGATGATGAGTGTCTTGCCCTTGCTCTTGAACGAGTCGAAGAAACCCGGACCTGCCTGGATGCCGATAGTGAAGATGAAGAGCACAAGGCCGAAATTGCCTAAGTCCTTTGGAATGAAGACTCCGAAGTGGCCAAAAAGCAGGGCGATGAAGATAACGGCGGATACGTCCAGCGACACACCCTTAATCTTGATTCTTCCCAACATGAAACCTAAGGCCACGATGGTGAAGAGCGCGAAATACGACGATTTTAGCAGGTCGAATAGCATAATTAGTGTTAATTTATATGATTTCTGCGTAAAGATACGAATAAATGCATAATGCCATATGCGCTATACCTTATAAATAGAGATAAATAGCATGTATAATTAAAAAACATCATGTCACGCTGTCGGTTCCTCATTATTTTTTATTACCTTTGCACGCTGAATGCGCCTATGCGCAAATTAGATAGAGGAGAATAAAAACACAATAATAGATATAAACCAATGAACATTTCATTTGAAAAGACTGGCAACGTAACAGCGTTGCTGACCATTACACTGGCTAAGGCTGACTATGCTGCCAATGTAGAAAAGACACTGAAGGACTATCGCAAGAAGGCTTCTCTGCCCGGTTTCCGCCCCGGTCAGGCTCCCATGGCTCTGCTGAAGAAGCGTTTCGGCCAGGAGATTCAGGCCGAGGAGATGAACAAGATGCTTGGCACCGAGCTTTATAAGTATATCCGCGAGGAGAAGATCGATATCTTGGGCGAGCCCCTTCCCAGCGACAAGCAGGGCGAGGTAAGTCTGGAGGCTGACGAGCAGACCTTCGTGTTCGATGTTGCTCTGGCTCCCCAGATGGATGCCAAACTGAGCAGCGATGACAAGGTGGAGTACTACAACATCACTGTGGACGACGCTATGGTTGACCAGCAGATTCAGATGTACACCAGCCGTGCCGGCAGCTACCAGAAGGTAGAGGAGTACCAGGCTAAGGATATGGTGAAGGGTACTATCACCGAATTGGACGAGAACGGTCAGGCTGTAGAGGGTGGCATCGAGGTTGAGGCAGCAGTAATGCTTCCCGACTATATGAAGGACGAGGATGAGAAGCAGAAGTTCAACGGTGCCAAGGTAGGCGACGTTATCGTCTTCAATCCCTCAAAGGCATACAACAGCGATGTTGAACTGTCTTCTCTGCTGAAGATCACTAAGGATGAGGCTGCTCAGAAGACCGGTGACTTCCAGTACCAGATCAGCGAGATTACCCGTTACGAGGCACATGCCCTGAACCAGGAGTTGTTCGACCAGGTTCTTGGTGAGGGTAAGGTAAGCGACGAGGCTGGTTTCCGTGCCGCTATCAAGGAGACTCTGGAGAGCCAGTTCCGTGTAGACAGCGACTTCCGCTTCGTTATGGACCTGAAGAAGTACATCGTTGCCCGTGTAGGTGAGGTTGAGTTCCCCGAGGAGATTCTCAAGCGCATCATGAAGCTGAACAACCAGGACAAGGACGACGAGTTCATTGAGAAGAACTTCAAGCCCAGCGTTGAGGAACTGAAGTGGCACCTCATCAAGGAGCAGCTGTGCGACCAGATGGAGATCAAGGTAGAGCAGCCCGACGTGATGGAGACCGCCAAGGAGGTTACTCGCATGCAGTTCGCTCAGTATGGTATGACCAACATCCCCGAGGATGCACTGGAGAACTATGCCAAGGGTATGCTGGAGAACAAGCAGCAGGCAGAGGGTCTGGTGAACCGTACCGTAGAGCGCAAGCTCGGCGCTGCTGTAAAGGCAGTGGTTACTCTGGACGAGAAGACCGTTAGCCTGGACGAGTTCAACAAGGCATTCGAGGAATAATTTTGTAAATAACACAAGAAGACCCTCCCCCTTACCCCTCCGCAAGGGAGGGGAGTAGTTACTGCAGACTGACGGAAAACTCAGTTCATTCTACTCCCCTCCCTTGCGGAGGGGCAGGGGGTGGGTCCTTGTTATATATATAAATAATGTATATATGAAAGACTTCCGTAAATTTGCAACCAGCAAGATGGGCATCAATGGCATGGTGCTGGACGACATAGTGTCCATGCAGAACCAGTACATGAACCCCTACATTCTGGAGGAGCGTCAGTTGAACGTCACCCAGATGGACGTGTTCAGCCGACTGATGATGGACCGCATCATCTTCCTCGGTACGCAGGTGGATGACTATACCGCCAACACCTTGCAGGCACAGTTGCTTTATCTGGACAGCGTTGATCCAGGCAAGGATATCAGTATCTATATCAATTCTCCCGGTGGCAGCGTGTATGCCGGATTGGGCATCTACGACACTATGCAATTTATACAGAGCCCTGTGGCAACAATCTGCACAGGCATGGCTGCCTCTATGGCTGCCGTGCTGCTCGTAGCCGGAGCCGAGGGCAAGCGCTCTGCCTTGCAACACTCCCGTGTGATGATACACCAGCCCCTTGGCGGTGCACAAGGTCAGGCGTCTGACATAGAGATTACTGCCCGTGAGATTCTGAAGTTGAAGAACGAACTCTATACCATCATTGCCGACCATTCGCACCAGCCTTTCGACAAGGTGTGGGCGGATAGTGACCGCGACTACTGGATGACTGCCCAAGAGGCAAAGGAGTATGGTATGGTGGACAATGTCCTCTCACGCAAAGCCTAAGGATAAAGAATGGCAAAGAAATTGAACCGTTGTTCCTTCTGTGGTAGAAGCGAGAAGGATGTGCCTCTGATGCTGAATGGCCTGGAGGGCTTCATCTGCAGCGACTGCGTGGAAATGGCGCACCAGATGGTTCGTGAGAACCTGAAGAGTGGCAGAGGTAAGGGCGAGGCCTATGATGTGGACAAGCCTTTGATGCGTCCTGCCGAGATAAAGGCCAGACTGGATGAGTATGTCATCGGTCAGGACGAGGCCAAGGTGGCATTGTCGGTGGCGGTGTACAATCACTACAAGCGTTTGCGCCAGCAGGCGCTGGGCAAGGCCGACGATGATGTGGAGATAGAGAAGAGCAATATCATCATGATAGGCTCCACCGGTACCGGCAAGACTCTGCTGGCACGCACTATTGCCAAGATGCTTGATGTGCCGTTCTCCATAGTTGATGCAACTGTGCTGACAGAGGCCGGTTATGTGGGCGAGGATGTGGAAAGCATCCTGTCGCGCCTGTTGCAGGCTGCCGACTACGACCAGCCCAAGGCAGAGCGTGGCATAGTCTTCATCGACGAGATTGACAAGATAGCCCGCAAGGGCGACAATCCCAGCATTACCCGCGACGTGAGTGGCGAGGGTGTGCAGCAGGGCTTGCTGAAATTGCTGGAGGGCAGTGTGGTGAATGTGCCGCCAAAGGGAGGCCGAAAGCACCCCGACCAGGACTATGTTCACATGGACACACGCAACATCCTGTTTATCTGCGGTGGTGCCTTCGATGGCATCGAGCGCAAGATAGCACAGCGCATGAACACCCACACCGTCGGTTACAACAATGTGTCTGTGCGTCATAACATCGACAGCAAGAACCTGTTGAAGTACATCCAGCCTCAGGACCTGAAGAGTTTTGGCCTTATCCCCGAACTTATCGGACGTCTGCCGGCATTGACATATCTCCGTCCTTTAGACAGGGAGGCGCTGCGCAATATCCTTACCGAACCCAAGAACTCGCTCATCCGCCAGCAGAAGAAGCTCTTTGAGATGGACGGTGTGAATCTGGAGTTTGCTCCCGAGGCATTGGAGGTCATGGTGGACAAGGCGATGGAGCGAAATCTTGGCGCCCGTGGTCTGCGCGGCATTGTGGAATCTGTGATGACCGACCTTCAGTTCTCTGTTCCCGGTACCGGCCAGAAGGAACTTCTCATCACAGCCGATTATGTGCGTGAGCAGTTGTCCAAGTCCGAGGTGCTCTGACAAAAGCCCGTCAATCGTCATACAAACTCTGCCCTTCAGTCTGATATAAAAGGCTGGAAGGCAGAGTTCTTTTTTTGCAGTTTTCTTTGGATGTTTCGCAGATATTTGTTACCTTTGTAGACGTGCGCCACTATCTGCGACTACCACTATGGAGAAAAACGACCTTATTTCTAATCTAAAGCGCTATTTTGGTTTCACTGCCTTTAAGGGACAGCAGGAAGACGTTATAAACAATCTTCTGGAAGGAAACGACACTTTTGTTCTAATGCCCACTGGCGGTGGAAAGAGTCTTTGTTACCAGTTGCCGGCTCTTATTATGGACGGTACGGCAATAGTCTTGTCTCCGCTTATTGCCCTCATGAAGAATCAGGTGGATGCAATACGCCAGGTCAGCGAGAATGATGGTATTGCCCATTACCTGAACTCCAGCCTGACACGCAGCCAGGTGGATGAGGTCAAGAACGATATACAGTCGGGCCGGACCAAACTGCTCTATGTTGCCCCCGAGTCCCTGACCAAGGAGGAGACAAAGGAGTTCCTGCGCAATATCAAGGTAAGTTTCTATGCTGTAGACGAGGCACATTGTATCTCCGAGTGGGGACATGACTTTCGCCCCGAATACCGAAGGATAAGGCCGATTGTCAATGAGATAGGTCGTGCTCCTATAATCGCGCTTACTGCCACGGCAACCGACAAGGTGCGCCGCGACATCAAGAAGAGTCTGGGTATACTTAAGGCTGTGGACTTCGTGAGTTCGTTCAACCGTCCTAATCTATATTATGAGGTACGCCCCAAGACCAAGGACGTGGACAAGGACATCGTCCGCTTTATAATGCAGCATCCTGGCAAGAGCGGTATTGTGTACTGCCTTTCTCGCAAGAAGGTGGAGCAGTTGGCAGAGATCCTGAGGGCAAACAAGATCAATGCACGGGCATATCATGCCGGAATGGAGACGGCAGAGCGCAACCAGACGCAGGACGACTTCATTATGGAGCGTCTGGATGTCATCGTTGCTACAATTGCTTTCGGTATGGGTATTGACAAGCCCGATGTGCGTTTTGTTATACACTACGACATACCCAAGAGCCTTGAAGGCTACTATCAGGAGACTGGTCGTGCCGGCAGAGATGGTGGCGAGGGCAAGTGTATAGCATTCTACTCTCCAAAGGACCTTATAAAACTGAAGAAGTTCATGGAGGGCAAACCGGTGGCAGAGCAGGATATCGGCAACCAGTTGCTTGCTGAGACCAAGGCATACGTAGAGAGCAGTGTCTGCCGTCGCCGCCTTTTGCTTCACTACTTCGGTGAGCATTATGGCGAGGAGAACTGCCACAGGTGCGACAACTGTCTGCATCCCCACGAGTATATCGAGGCCACGAAGGAAGTGCTGAAGGTGCTGAAGGTTATCCAGGCCATAAAGGGCAAGTTCAAGATAGACCATGTAGTTAACATCATGACTGGAGTGGAGTCGGAAGAGGTTACGTCGCATTGTCATGAGCAGTTGCCCGAGTTTGGTTCCGGCTCTTCCAAGGAACCGCAGTACTGGTATGCTCTCATCAAGCAGGGCATATTGTCGGGCTACATAGAGAAGGAGGTCGAGAACTACGGCTTGCTGAAGGTGACGAAGACGGGCAAGAAGTTTATGGCAACGCCAGAACCGTTCTATTTTAAGGAGAATGCCGAATTTGGCGACTATGAGCCCGAGCCAGAGGAAGGAACTGCCGTTTTGGATGATGCGCTTCTGAAGATGCTTCGTGACTTGCGCCGCAAGCGTGCTCAAGTCCTTAATATACCACCTTATGTCATTTTCCAGGACAACTCCCTGGAGGCCATGGCAACAATGTATCCAATATCCCTTGATGAATTGCAGAATATCCCCGGAGTGGGGCAGGGCAAGGCGCAGAGATACGGAAAAGAGTTCTGCGAACTGATAAAGAAACACTGCGAGGACAACGATATAGAGCGTCCTCTGGATCTCCGTGTTCGCACTGTTGCCAGCAAGAGCAAGCTGAAAGTGAGCATTATACAGAAGGTGGACCGCAAGCTGGATCTTGAGGATATTGCCGATGGATTGGGCATAGAGTTTGAAGAGCTGCTCGACGAGATGGAGGCTATTGTATATAGCGGAACCAAGTTGGATATATCCTATTATCTGGAGGATGTCATGGACGAGGATTATATGCTGGATATCTATGACTATTTCCACGACGAGTCCGAGACCGACCGTCTGTCCGTGGCTGTCAAGACCCTTGGGCCGGACTACGATGAGAACGATATACGTCTTGTGCGTATAAAGTTCCTTTCCGAGTTGGCAAACTAATACTGAATCTTGTATATTTGGTTCGTGTTGAAACGGTGCCCAGAGTTGCTCGCCGTTTCAACACGATTTTTCTTGTCAGGGCAATATTAAGCAATATTTATTTGGCAATTCGCTCACTTATTCGTACCATTGAGACGGTGTCTCGAAGGTACTCTCGCTTGGAAATCCCAAATTAAGTCAACTTTATTTGGTATTTCGCTCACTTATTCGTACCTTTGTCCCCAATAATAACATACAAAAACTTCAGATATATGGCATCATTTATTGAAGACAAGATTGTGATGGACGGTCTTACCTATGACGACGTCCTGTTGGTTCCCGCTTATTCCGAGGTTCTTCCTCTCACTGTGGAACTGAGTACCAAGTTTTCCCGCAACATCGACCTGAAGATTCCTTTCGTAACAGCTGCTATGGACACTGTTACCGAGGCAAAGATGGCTATTGCCATTGCTCGCGAAGGCGGTATCGGTGTAATTCATAAGAACATGAGTATTGAAGACCAGGCTCGTCAGGTGGCTATCGTAAAGCGTGCCGAGAATGGTATGATCTATGACCCCGTTACCATCAAGCGTGGCAGCACCGTTGCCGATGCTCTTGCACTGATGGCAGAGTATCACATTGGCGGTATTCCCGTTGTTGACGACGAGAACCACCTGGTGGGTATCGTTACCAACCGCGACCTGCGTTTCGAGCGCAATCAGAACCGTCTGGTGGACGAGGTTATGACTTCCGAAAACCTTGTTACCACACATGCTGGTACTGATCTTGTTTCTGCAAGCGACATCCTTCAGGAGAACAAGATTGAGAAGTTGCCCGTTGTAGACGAGGAGAACCATCTCATCGGCCTGATTACCTATAAGGACATAACCAAGGCCAAGGATAAGCCTATGGCTTGCAAGGACAGCAAGGGCCGTCTGCGTGTTGCTGCCGGTGTTGGTGTTACTGCCGATACTTTCGACAGAATGCGTGCATTGGTTGATGCTGGTGTTGATGCCATTGTCATTGACACTGCACATGGTCACAGCAAGTTCGTTATTGAGAAGCTGAAGGAGGCCAAGGCCAACTTCCCCGGTGTTGACATCGTTGTTGGTAACGTTGCTACCGGCGAGGCAGCCAAGATGCTGGTCGAGGCAGGTGCCGATGGCGTGAAGGTGGGTATCGGTCCCGGCAGTATCTGCACAACCCGTGTGGTTGCCGGTGTAGGCGTACCTCAGTTGAGCGCTGTATATGACGTTGCTTCTGCCCTGAAGGGTACAGGTGTGCCCCTGATTGCCGATGGCGGTCTTCGCTATTCTGGCGACGTTGTCAAGGCTTTGGCTGCAGGTGGCTATTGCGTAATGATCGGTTCTCTTGTGGCAGGTACTGAGGAAAGTCCTGGTGATACCATCATCTACAACGGCCGTAAGTTCAAGAGCTACCGTGGCATGGGTTCTCTGGAGGCTATGGAATGCGGTTCCAAGGACCGTTACTTCCAGGGTGAGGTAAAGAGCGTCAAGAAGCTCGTTCCCGAAGGCATTGCCGGCCGTGTTCCTTACAAGGGCAGCGTTCAGGAGGTTATCTATCAGTTGATAGGTGGTCTGCGCAGCGGTATGGGCTACTGTGGCGCTGGAACCATCGAGGCTCTGCACAATGCCAAGTTTGTTCGTATAACCAATGCCGGTGTGCTTGAGTCGCATCCTCACGATGTGACGATCACCAGCGAGGCACCAAACTATAGCCGTCCCCAATAAAGGGGCGGCTCTTTCTGCTTTTATAAATATCAAGAAAATTCCTACCTGAAACTATGCTTAATAAAATACTGACATCCTGTGCCTTGTGCCTTTCTGCAGCCTTCGCGTCTGCCCAGCAGGCTACGGACCCAGTTGTGATGACCATTGCAGGAGAACCTGTCACCCGTAGTGAATTTGAATATAACTTCAATAAGAACAATACGGATGCTGTAGTGGACAAGAAGAGCGTGCGCGAGTATGCCGACCTGTTTGCCGTCTATAAGATGAAGGTGCGTGCAGCGCTGGATGCAAGGATGGATACCGCTTCGGCTTTCCAGAAGGAATTCCGCCACTACCGTGATTTGCAGATTCGTCCCATGCTTGTGCCGGATGTGGTTGTCGAGAAGCAGTGTCAGGACTACTACAACGAAATGCTTGCCGCCCTTGGCGGAAAGGACTTGCTGCGTCCTGCACACATACTTGTGCTTGTGCCGCAGAATGCCGATGCCCAGCTTCAGGAGCAGAAACGCCTGTTGGCAGACAGTATCTATAATGCGCTGCTGCAGGGCACTGCATTCGAGGATCTTGCCCACACATTGAGCGATGACGTCCAGACCGGCAAGAACGGTGGTGCATTGCCATGGATTGGTCCTGGCAACACCTTGAAGGAGTTCGAGGATGTGGCATACGGTCTCAAGCCAGGCGAGATGAGCAAGCCTTTCCTCAGTTCGGTAGGCTATCACATAGTAAAGATGCTCGAGCGCAAGCAACTGGAACCATTCGATAGCCTGCATCCCCAGATTCATCGCTTCATGGAGCGCCGTGGCGTGCACGAACGTTTGGCATCTGATGCTTTGGACTCTTTGTCCAAGAAGTATGAGGGCAAGTATACAACCGATCAGATTCTTGACATAGAGACTGAACGTCTTTGTGCAGAAAACCAGGAGTTGAAGTATCTTGTCAAGGAGTATCACGACGGTTTGCTGCTTTACGAGCTCTGCTCCACTCAGATCTGGGAACCTGCCAAGGTTGATACCGCCGGTATTGTGGCATATTTCGAGGCCAACCGTTCTGCCTATGCATGGGACAATCCCCATTTCAGCGGTATGGTGTTCTACTGCAAGGAGAAGGCCGATGTGAAGAAGGTGAAGAAGCTGCTGAAGGCAAAGAAGGACGACGCCCTGTGGATTCAGGCAGTTCGCGAGGAGTTCAACAAGGACAGTGTTCAGGTTCGTATGGACAAGCGCCTGTTTGCCTTGGGCGAGAACAACAACGTAGATGCTTTGGTGTTCAAGGCAAAAGGAGTTAAGGTAAAGCCACTGGAAGGTTTCCCCTATATTGGCTATGTAGGCCAGAAGCTTAAGAAAGGTCCTGCCAAGTGGACCGATGTCAGCACCAAGGTTGTGCAGGACTACCAGAAGTTCCGTGAGGATGAATACGTAACGGAATTGCGCAAGAAGTACCCTGTAGTAATCTACGAGGAAGCCCTGTCTACTGTTAATCAACATTGATTTCATTCATGAAGAAGATTTTTGGTCTTTTCGTATTTATAGCAGCTCTGTTGCCATTGTCTGCCCAGAACCATATTGTCGACGAGGTGGTGTGGGTTGTGGGCGATGAGGCAATCCTTCGTTCCGATGTGGAGCGCATCCGCACAGACTACGGCAGTAATATAAAAGGTAATCCCTATTGTGTCATACCCGAGCAGCTTGCTGTGCAGAAGCTCTTCCTGCATCAGGCAGAACTGGACAGTATCACTGTTGGCGACAACGAAGTGAGCAAGGCTGTGGAGATGAAGATCAATGAAAGGGTAATGTGGGCTGGCAGCAAGGAGAAGCTTGAAGAGTACATGCGCATGCCCATGACCCAGATTCGCGAGGAACTGTTCGAGACTGCCCGTGCGGAGATGATCACCCGCCAGGTAAGAAGCAACCTCACCAAGGACATCAAGGTGACGCCAGCAGAAGTGCGCCGTCACTACAAGAACATGCCCGAGGACAGTCTTCCCTTCATCCCCACTCAGGTTGAGGTGCAGATTCTTGTCCAGCATCCCAGAATTACCCGTGAAGAGATTGAGAGCGTCAAGGAGCAGTTGAGAGGCTGGGGCGAACGTGTCACAAGTGGCACAACCAGTTTTTCCGCTCTTGCCCGTATGTTCAGTCAGGATGAAGGCTCTGCCCGTCAGGGCGGCGACCTCGGCTTCTTCGGCAAGGCCGATATGGACCCCGCATTTGGTGCTGTAGCCTTTTCGTTGACAGATCCCAGCAAGGTCAGCAAGGTTGTGCAGAGCGAATACGGTTTCCACATCATCCAGTTGATAGAGAAGCGAGGCGACAAGATCCGCGCACGTCATATCTTGCGCCGTCCTGAGGTGGACCAGAAGGACATTGACGCCTGTCTTGCCCGTCTGGACTCTATTGCCACGGACATCAAGGAAGAAAAGTTCCCCTTTGAGGTTGGAGCACAGGAGATTTCCGACGACAAGGATACCCGCAACAACAAGGGCATCATGATCAATACCGACGAGGAAACCGGCGAGCGCACCACACGCTTCGAGATGGGCGACCTGCCAGGCGAGGTGGCACGTGTTGTCAATGATATGGAGATAGGCGAGATTTCCAAACCCTTTGTCATGATGGACAAGCGCGGCCGTCAGGTATGTGCCATTGTAAAGCTGAAGAACCGCATTCCTGCCCACCGTGCATCGATCACAGAAGACTTCCACATCCTCAAGGGTGCTGTGGAACAGCAGAAGAGCGAGGAATTTATCCAGAACTGGATTCGTGAGAAGCAGAAACGCACCTATGTTCGCATAAAGCAGGGCTGGGGCGATTGCGAGTTTATGTATCCCGGTTGGGTAAAATAACCCGTCTACATCATAAGCCAAGGCAAGTTGAGAGCATACTCCGTAATACTTACTTTTATAGCTGCCGTATTTCTGTCGTTGGAAGTATGGGCACAGTCCGAGAGCAGGATCTATCTACTGCACTCCGACCGTTTGTTTCATGACACCCAGATAGATGCCAAGGCGCAGATACTTGTAGGCAATGTGCAGTTCCGTCACGACGACGTGTTCATGTACTGCGACAGTGCGCTTTTCTACGAGGCATCCAACAGCCTGGACGCTTTTGGTAATGTCCGTATGGTCCAGGGCGATACTGTCAGTCTTGTAGGCGATGTTATGTATTACGACGGTCTGGACAAGTTGGCGCGTGTGCGCAACAATGTAGTGCTCATCCACGGACAGATGACTTTGTACACCGACTCTCTCGACTATGACCGACTGTACAACGTGGGCTATTTCTTCGAGGGCGGCCGCATTGTCACCACGGACAATGAAATGACCTCCGACTGGGGTGAGTACCGTCCCGAGACCAAGGTGGCGGTGTTCAACTACAACGTTCATATGGTCAGTCCTGCTCCCCCGCAGCAGACGCGCACCACTTTGCTCACCGACACCTTATATTATAATACAGTCACCTCTGTTGCCAATGCCCGAGGTCCCAGCACCATCGACGATGGCGGTTGCCACATATACACCGAATTCGGTTATATGAACTCCAAGAGCAACGACCTCACTCTTCTCATGCGCAGCGAGATGAGCAACAACGGTAAGAAGCTCATTGGCGACAGCATCGTTTGGAACAGTGTGGACTCCATAGGTGAGGCATTTGGCAACGTTGTGTACACCGACCTGCTCAACAAGAATGCCATGACGGGCAACTACTGTTATTATGACGACAGGACGGGCTACAGCCTCGGAACCGATTCGGCATGTATTATAGACTTCTCGCAAGGCGCAGACACGATGTACATGCATGCCGACAGCATCAAGGTGTACTCCTTCAACCTGAAGACCGACTCGGCCTACCGCACCATGCATGCCTACAACCATGTGCGCATGTTCCGCAGGGACATGCAGGGAGTGTGCGACTCGCTGGTGTACCAGACTCGCGATTCCATGATGATCATGTACAAGGATCCCATCGTGTGGACCGGCAGCCAGCAGCTGCTTGGCGAGGAGATTCAGGCCTTCATGAACGATAGCACCATAGACAGTATCTACGTACTCCGACAGACACTCTCATGCGAACGTCTGGACAGTCTGCACTACAATCAGGTGGCAGGGCACGAGATGCATTCATATATGGAGAACGGCGAACTGAAGATGACTCATGTCATCGGCAATGTCATAGTTAACTATTTCCCGTTGGACGAGGACAGTCTTCTTATAGCCATGAACCATATGGAAAGTACCGAGATGAAGATGTACATGGGCGAGAACCGAAGGATGAAGAAAATATGGATGCCGGCTGCTACAGGCACCTTCTATCCCATACCGATGATTCCCGGCGATGTCCGTTTTCTGGAAAACTTCCAGTGGTTCGACTATGTCCGTCCGTTGGATCCCCAGGACATATTCAACTGGCGTGGCAAGTCCAGCGGAACAGAGTTGAAGAAGAGTGTACAGCGCAAGGCACCATTGCAAAACATAAAGAAAATAGGAAAGAAACATGGGAATGTTCAAGACGCGTCAGCCCAGAAAATTTAGACGCATTAGCATATATACAGACGAGCGCCGTGAGAAGCTGGAACAGCTTGTCAACGACTACAAGCGTGAAACTGGCGAACTGCCTCCTGCCCAGGAAGACTACACCAAGGACAGGTTCAAGGGCAAGTTCTCGCAATACACTCCCCGTGCCCAGAGGTTTGCCGAGGGCGGACGTGGCATGATCAAGTGGCCGGTAGCGCTGGTTGCCGTCATTGCCCTTTTCATGCTCCTTCGCTGGATAATGACCGGCGATATACATTTCTAAGTTCTTGCAGGCATGGATATAATACACCTGTTGCCCGACTCGGTAGCCAACCAGATTGCTGCCGGAGAGGTTATCCAGCGTCCGGCTTCTGTCATCAAGGAGTTGGTGGAGAATGCCGTGGATGCCGGAGCCCGCAACATAGATGTCTATGTCCAGGATGCCGGCCGCACCTGTATCCAGGTTATCGACGATGGCAAGGGAATGAGCGAGACCGATGCCCGACTTGCCTTTGAACGTCATGCCACCAGCAAGATTACCAAGGCCGAAGACCTCTTTACTCTTCGCACCATGGGTTTCCGTGGCGAGGCTCTGCCTTCTATCGTCGCCGTAGCACAGGTCTCCCTGCAGACTCGCACGCTTGATTCCGAACTGGGAACGCGTCTGGAGATAGAAGGGGGCAGGGTGCTCAGCCAGGAACCTTGTGTCTGTGCCGTGGGCGCCAATTTTGAGGTTCGCAACCTCTTCTTCAATATCCCTGCACGCCGCAAGTTTCTCAAGTCCAATCACACGGAGTTGAACAACATCATGCAGGAGTTCGAGCGCATTGCGCTTGTCAATCCTTCGGTGGGTTTCAGTATGACATGCGATGGCACGTCTTCTCTACGCCTTATGGCCTCCAACCTTCGCCGCCGTATTGTTGATATCTTCGGCAAGAAGATCGGCGACGACCTTGTTTCTGTTGATGTAGATACAACACTGGTCAGGATTGAGGGTTTTGTGGGCCGTCCAGAGTCTTCCCGCAAGAAGGGTGCGCATCAGTATTTCTTCGTGAACGGACGCTATATGCGCCATCCTTATTTTGCCAAGGCGGTGATGAGCGCTTTCGACGGTCTTGTGCCCGAAGGGGAGCAGATACCATATTTCCTGTATCTCACTATAGATCCTGCAAATATCGATGTCAACATCAGTCCCACCAAGACCGATGTGAAGTTTGAGAACGAACCTGCCATCTGGCAGATTATCCATGCCGGAATACGCGAGTCGCTGGGACGCTTCAATGCCATGCCTACTATCGACTTCGACACAGCCAAGGAAACAGATATACCCGTCATGGATGTTGCTGCCGAATCTCCGGTAGAGGCGCCGCAACTCACACTGGATGTCTCCTACAATCCATTTGCCGGCACCAAGGCATCATACTCTCCGCCAAGAGGTTCTTCTGCCTCCTCCTCAAGGTCATCCTCCGAAGATTGGAATAAGTTCTACGACCAGTTGCTGCCCAAGGCAGATACGGTAGAGCCTGCACAGTCCTCGCTGTTTGAAGAGGATTCCTTTGTGCAGGAAGAGGTTGGCGGCATGCATCTGCAGTATCGTGGGCAGTATATTGTCTCAGCATCCAACTCAGGCCTGATGCTCGTAGACCAGCATCGTGCACACGTGCGTATATTATATGATAGGTATATAGCCCAGATGGCACAGCGCGAGAATGTCACTCAGGGACTTCTGTTTCCCGAACTTCTCACTCTCCCCCCGTCCGATGCTCAGATTATGGAGCAGATCATGGACGATGTGCGCAGTCTTGGTTTTGACGTCTCGTCAATCGGCGGTGGCAGTTTCTCTGTGAACGGACTCCCTTCCGGTATAGAGGGACTCAATCCGCTTAAATTGCTTGCTGATATGGTTGGTGCAGTACAGGATGGCAAGACTCCCGACTTGTCCGAAAGCAGGCATCGCATAGCGCTTTCCTTGGCCAGGTCTGCGGCCATAGTAGAGGGACAGGTTCTCTCTCAGGAGGAGATGGATGTGCTTATGTCCGAACTTCTGAGAAGCACCAACCCCAATATTTCACCCGATGGCAAGACGATAGTTGCTGTCCTCAAGCACGACAGTATAGCACGCATGTTTGCATAAAAGCCAGACTTTCCTCATTTCTTCCGACAAAATCTGCCGATAGTCGGGAAAAAGGTGTAACTTTGTTAACAGAATAAATAATATACAATATATGGAATCTAACAAGAGAATCATACTGACTGGCGACCGTCCTACGGGTCGCTTGCACATAGGACACTATGTGGGCAGTCTCCGCCGCCGTGTGGAGTTGCAGAACGAGGGCAATTACGACAAGATGTATGTCTTCATTGCCGATGCACAGGCCTTGACCGACAATATTGATAATCCCGAGAAGGTACGTCAGAACGTCATTGAGGTGGCGTTGGACTATCTGGCTTGCGGACTGGATCCCGAGAAGGTAACCATTTTCATACAGAGCCAGATTCCCGAGTTGTGCGAACTCTCGTTCTACTTCATGGACCTCGTGTCCGTATCTCGCCTGCAGCGCAATCCCACGGTGAAGACCGAGGTGCAGATGCGTGGTTTTGCCGGCGAGAGTATCCCTGTAGGTTTCTTCACCTATCCCATCAGTCAGGCGGCCGACATCACTCTGTTCAAGGCTACCACCGTTCCTGCCGGTCAGGACCAGGAACCCATGCTGGAGCAGAGTCGTGAGATAGTTCGCCGTTTCAACAATATTTATGGCGAGACTCTTGTCGAACCCAATATCATGCTCCCCGACAATGCTGCATGCCTGCGCCTCCCCGGTACCGACGGCAAGGCCAAGATGTCCAAGTCTCTGGGCAACTGCATCTACCTGAGCGATACCGCCAAGGAGCTGAAGAAGAAGGTGAACAGCATGTACACCGACCCTGAGCACATCCACATCGAGCAGCCCGGTCATCTTGAGGGCAATACCGTCTTCACCTATCTCGACGCCTTCTGCACCGACGAAGACTTCCAGAAGTATCTGCCCGAATACCAGAATCTTGACGAACTGAAGGCACACTACACCCGTGGCGGACTGGGCGACGGTACTTGCAAGAAGTTCCTCTATAACGTGCTCAACGACCGTCTCACCCCCATCCGCGAGCGCCGTCTGGAGCTCCAGAAGGACATCCCTGCCATCTACGAGATGCTTCGCAAGGGTTGCGAGAAGGCCCGTCAAGCAGCCATTGAGACTATGGACGAGGTGCGCAAGGCCATGAAGATAACCTACTTCGACGACGAAGAGCTTATCAAGGAACAGGCCAAGCGCTATGCCGAGGGCAAGTGATATGTCCCCCTTTCATGCGCCAGTCCTCTTAGTAAAAGGACTCGAGTCCTCATAGTAAGAGTACTGCAGTCCTCCTACTATAAGTACTGCAGTCCTCATAGTAGGAGGACTCTAATATCTATACGAGAGCATTTCCTTAGCGTCTATGGCACTAAGGAAATGCTTTTCTTTTAAATCCAGAATACTCTGATGGTGCTGATTATGACCTTCCTTTCCTGTGCAAATCAGTCCAATCCGTGTCATCTGTGGGCTGTTGGCAACCAAATTACACCTTATTATATAAAATAATCACTCAAATGCTTGTCAGTTTCATAGAAAAGTCATACCTTTGCATCGCAATTCTACGGAAGGCATGGGCGATTAGCGCAGCTGGTTCAGAGCATCTGCCTTACAAGCAGAGGGTCGGCGGTTCGAATCCGTCATCGCCCACAAAAGTGATGGAAGAAACTGACGATGACTTTTAAGAGTAATCTCAGTTTCTTTTCCGTTTATAAGGTACCTTCTTAAAGGGTAGGTTCTATAAATTAGCTTTGAGTTATATGATGTCTATTGCGCAGCAGATTTTTAATTTGAACGAACGAGCATAGTGGTCTATGAGAGTGAGTAAAAATGGAAAAGATGCAAGTAAGAGACATTAGAGAACCGAAGCAATAGGAATTCTACCGGATAAAAGGATAAACTAATTTATAGAAACTACCTATAGACAATGGAGTTAAGTCTTTTATCAGCAATCAGTCCTATTGATGGACGTTACCGTGGCAAGACCGAGCCTTTGGCTGGTTATTTTTCTGAGTACGCGCTTATTAAGTATCGCGTACGAGTAGAGATTGAGTATTTCATCGCTCTGTGCGAACTGCCTTTGCCCCAGTTGGAGGGTTTCCCCGCATCGGCAGAGACATTGCGCGACATTTACCGCAACTTCACCGAGGCTGATGCCCAGCGCGTGAAGGACATAGAGAGCGTTACCAACCACGACGTAAAGGCCGTGGAGTATTTCATCAAGGAACAGTTCGACAAGATTGGTGGCCTGGATTCCTACAAGGAGTTCATCCACTTCGGTCTTACCAGTCAGGATATCAACAATACCAGTGTGCCCCTCAGCATCAAGGAGGCTTTGGAGGAGGTTTACTATCCCCAGATAGAGCAGCTGATAGCGCAGTTGCGCACCTATGCCGAGGAGTGGAAGGACATCCCCATGCTTGCCAAGACCCACGGCCAGCCTGCATCTCCCACCCGTATGGGCAAGGAGGTGATGGTGTTTGTTTACCGTCTGGAGCGCCAGTTGGCAGCACTGAAGGCACAGCCCATGACTGCTAAGTTTGGCGGTGCCACCGGCAACTACAATGCTCACAACGTGGCATACCCCCAGTATGACTGGCGTGCTTTCGGCAACCGTTTCGTTAGCGAGAAGCTTGGCCTGGAGCGTGAGGAGTGGACCACACAGATTTCCAACTACGACTGCCTGGCAGGCGTGTTCGATGCCATGAAGCGCATCAACACTATCATCATCGACCTGGACCGCGACTTCTGGCAGTACGTCTCCATGGAGTATTTCCGTCAGAAGGTAAAGGCAGGCGAGGTTGGTTCCAGCGCTATGCCCCACAAGGTGAACCCCATCGACTTCGAGAATTCCGAGGGCAACCTTGGCGTGGCAAATGCCATCCTGTCTCACTTGGCACAGAAGTTGCCTATCAGCCGCTTGCAGCGCGACCTTACCGACTCTACCGTTCTGCGCAACGTAGGTGTGCCCATGGGTCACATGCTCATCAGCGTGCAGAGCACCCTGAAGGGCCTGGGCAAGCTCCTGCTCAATCAGGACGCCATCAACCGCGACTTGGACGGATGCTGGGCAGTATGCGCCGAGGCCATCCAGACCATTCTGCGCCGCGAGGCTTATCCCAACCCCTACGAGGCACTGAAGGCTCTGACCCGCACAGGTGCAGGTATCAACGAGTCTACCATCAAGGACTTTATCGAAGGACTGGACGTCAGCGAGTCTGTGAAGGACGAGTTGCGCAAGATAACACCTCACACCTACACTGGTGTGTAAACAGTAGGGGCACGGCATGCCGTGTCCCTGTGTATTAGAGGCAATTATAGAGAAAAACACAGTTAAGTTCCAATTAAACTATGGCTACAGAAGACGAGAGCTGGCGCAAGCAGTTTGCCAGCGAGGGAAATGGTGGCGGTGATCGTCCCCATCGTCCTTCATTCAACCGCAATGATGGCGGTTATCAGAGAGAGAGAAGAGAGTTTCGCTCCAACGACGGTTACAACCGTGAGGGTGGATACCGTCAGCGCGAGGGAGGTTATCAGAGGGATAACAGAGGCAGCCGCGAGGGTGGCTATCAGCAGCGCCCCTACAACCGCGAAGGCGGTTATCAGCGTCGCGAGGGCGGTTACCAGCAGCGCCCCTATAACCGTGAAGGTGGCTACCAGCAGCGCGAGGGTGGTTATCAGTCACGCCCCTACAACCGCGAGGGTGGTTACGAGAACCGTCCCGGCGGCTACAAGAAGCGCACTCAGGGCTACAATCCTCATGCTAAGTACAGCATGAAGAAGCAGATAGAGTACAAGGAGAAGCACTACGATCCAGACGAACCCGTACGCCTGAACCGCTATCTCGCCAATGCCGGTGTATGCAGCCGTCGCGAGGCAGATACTTTCATCCAGGCAGGTGTGGTAAAGGTGAATGGCGTTGTTGTTACCGAACTCGGTACCAAGGTGAAGCGTAGCGACGAGGTTATGTTCCACGACCAGACCATCAACATGGAGAAGAAGGTCTATCTGCTGCTGAACAAGCCCAAGGACTATGTTACCACCAGCGATGATCCCCAGAACCGCAAGACTGTGATGGATCTGGTGAAGAATGCCTGCCGCGAGCGCATATATCCCGTAGGTCGTCTGGACCGCAGCACCACTGGTGTGCTCCTGTTCACCAACGACGGTGATCTGGCTACCAAACTGACACATCCCCAGTATCTCAAGAAGAAGATTTACCACGTATATTGCGATAAGAACGTTACCGCAGCCGACCTTCGTCAGATAGCTGAGGGCATTATGCTGGAGGATGGCGAGATACATGCCGATGCTATTGACTATGCCGATCCCGTGGACAAGAAGCAGGTGGGCATAGAGATTCATAGCGGACGCAACCGTATCGTGCGCCGTATCTTCGAACACCTTGGCTACAAGGTGGTGAAACTGGACCGTGTCTACTTTGCCGGTCTTACAAAGAAGAACGTGAAGCGTGGCGATTGGCGTTTCCTCACCCAGGACGAGGTGAACATGCTCAAGATGGGCGCGTTCGAGTAAAACGGAAAGGTGAAAACTGAAAACTTTGGCGAACGGAAAGGTGAATGCGAATACTTGTAATTCTGTTACTTCACCATACCTTATATAATATAATATGAAACGTACAAAAGTTATTGACGCACTGGGCCGCACCGACTACGGTTCAGACATCATAGTAAAAGGCTGGGTACGCTCCAAGCGTGGCAGCAAGGGCATCTTCTTCATTGCCCTCAACGATGGTTCTACCATCAAGAACATTCAGATTGTGGGCGACGACGCCAACTTCCCCGAGGAAACTATTAAGTTGATTACCACCGGTGCCTGCATCAGCGTACTGGGTACTCTGGTGGAAAGCCCTGCTGCTGGTCAGGCCAGCGAGGTGCAGGCCAAGGAGATTGAAGTATTGGGTCCTGCCGACAATACCTATCCTCTGCAGAAGAAGGGTGCTTCATGGGAATACCTCCGCACTGTGGCACACCTGCGTCCCCGCACCAACACCTTTGGTGCCATCCTGCGCATACGCCACAACATGGCAATGGCCATCCACACCTATTTCCACGAGCATGGCTACTTCTACTTCCATTCTCCCATCATCACCGCCAGCGACTGTGAGGGTGCAGGACAGATGTTCCAGGTTACTACCAAGAACCTCTACGACCTGAAGAAGGACGAGAACGGAAGCATCATCTACGACGACGATTTCTTCGGCAAGCAGGCTTCATTGACTGTTAGCGGCCAGCTCGAGGGCGAGCTGGGTGCAACAGCCCTGGGTGCTATCTACACCTTCGGCCCCACTTTCCGTGCTGAGAACTCCAACACTCCACGCCACCTGGCAGAGTTTTGGATGATAGAGCCCGAGATAGCTTTCATGGATCTGGACGAACTCATGGACCTCGAGGAGGATTTCCTCAAGTACTGCGTGCGCTGGGCCCTGGAGCACTGTCAGGACGACCTGCAGTTCCTGAACCAGATGGTAGACAAGGGTCTTATTGCCCGTCTGGAGGGTATCCTGAAGGAGACCTTCGTTCGTCTGCCCTACACCGAGGGTATCAAGATCCTTCAGCAGGCCATTAAGGACGGCCGCAAGTTTGAGTTCCCCTGCAACTGGGGCGACGACCTTGCCAGCGAGCACGAGCGTTACCTCGTTGAGGAATACTTCAAGAAGCCTGTCATCATGACCAACTATCCCAAGAAGATCAAGGCCTTCTACATGAAGATAGATGCCGAGAAGCCCGTTCTGGATGGTGTTGAGATGGAGGAGACAGTACAGGGAACCGACGTACTCTTCCCCTCTATCGGTGAGATTATCGGCGGTAGTGTCCGCGAGGAAAGCTATGACAAGCTCATCGGTGAGATTGAGGCACGCAACATCCCCATGAAGGACATGACCTGGTATCTGGATACCCGTAAGTACGGTTCTTGCCCCCATGCAGGTTTCGGTCTTGGTTTCGAGCGCTTGCTGCTCTTCGTCACCGGCATGCAGAACATCCGCGACGTAATCCCCTTCCCCCGCACTCCCAGAAACGCAGAGTTCTAATAGTGAAGGTATCAAAATAAGGCGAACCCCAGAAGTCAGACAAAAACTTCTGGGGTTCACTTTATAAAGATAAAAGCGATTTTTTCACGCAAAGAACGCAAATAGCGCAGAGTTTTATTCCCTATCGTGTTTTACGCTGGCGCTGAAGGAGTCACAAACTTCGTTACGACAAGAGTGCGCAGAGGGTTTCATCCACCCCCTCCCCCCTTTGGGGTACTCGCCCCTGTCTCAGGGGGAGAGTCAGTTACAGTAGAAACACTGCGCCAGCCACTGTCCCACTGAGACAGGTGGGCGAAGATGGTCTTTAGAAGAAGCAGTAAATCTGCTTCTGTGCCATCTGAGGGGAGCACTCCCCCAGTGCGACGCTGGACCCGGAGCGGAGTGCGGAGGGGGTGGATAGTCTTTGTCCTCGTTTTAATCCGACTCCGTCGTCTTGAACCTGCTCACGCTTGGCATAGTTCAAGCGAGCTTGACTCTCTCTCGCTTACTCGCAGATTTCGTCCTCCTCTTCGTCTTCGTCCTCGTATAGCCCAATGCACAACTGATACAACTCTGTTCTTGTCAAATATTTACACATAAGTGATAATATCTTTTTAGGATTGCTTAGTTATTGCCAGTTTTTTCTTAACTTTGCGCCTAAGATAACATAAAAATAGCCCAAAGTATGCTTGGAATAATTCAAAATAATCACAAAATAACCATCAATATCCTTGGTGGTTCGGATTATTTTGTTAGCAAGCAAGCAAGCAAGCAAGCAAGCATATACTTATAGTATCTCAGTCGCAGGAGTCTTCCTGCGTGGATTTCTTTAACTTCCCGTTTCGGAACAGACATAAGAATGTTCCGGAACGGGATATTTGTGTATGTTTTTAACTGATCACTTTTTAACCAAACAATAATAACAAACTAATCAAAACTTAAAACATTATGAGAAAAATTACTTCTCTTTTAATGCTCCTCTGCATGTTCGTGGGAACGGCTTGGGGACAGGGAGAATCCCCACTACTCCCTAAGAGTGTTACAGCTTCTAAGGCGCCAGTAGATGGTGAATGGGATAAGGATTCCAAATTTTACATTATTAGGGACAAAAAGGGTAGTTATTTAAAAGCAGATGTTGTTGATGCTAATGGTCATTTGATTTTGAACAATAGCACTAGGCCTACGGATGGTAAGGGTTATTGGTGTGTTGTCGATGCTGAGGAAGGTGGTTATAGTTTTTATAACTTAATGACAAAAAAGGTATTGACAATGTCTCCCTTAGAAACGAGTGAGGGTGCTTCTGGCGCTTGGTTAGAGGAAGCTTCAACGGAACTAGGTAATAATGTTAGAAATTTTGAGTTCGTTGAAAATGTGTTTACCGAGGGAGAAGATGCTTGGTGCATAAAGGCTTATGGTACAGAAAAGCATTATATGGTTCAGCATGGTGCGCATGGTGAAAAAGTCGCATATTGGAAGGACCATCAGGCACTATATGGATGGGGAAAAAATGAAGCCAATGCAGAAGGTGATGCTGGCTCATCTTTTATTTTTGAACCAGTTGAGGTGGACTTGGGCAAAGAAGAGGTAGAAGTTACATTCAACTATTATTATGGTGACGAGAAGATTGGAACACAGAAAAAAATATATGTTTCTGGTACAACAATAGCACTAGGAGAGGTTCCGTCGATAGACTTTTATGTAAACTCCGCTTTTAAGACCGCAGGTTCCAATGTTGCGAGTATGGATGCAGTAGTAGATATGGTATGTGAACCAGCATTCCCCTTTGAATTCTCCACGATAGATGCCAACGGCTGTGTAGAGGGCAAATGGTACAAGATGACTGCTCAAGGAAAGAAGGTTGCTTATACCTATGGTAGTGAAGAAGAAGCTAATCGTGTAGACTTCGTTGAGGATAACAACAACGCCAAAGGTTATTGGGCTTTTGTTAGAATTCCAGGTACTGCCAATAGATTCAAGATTTACAATCTCGGACGCCCTGCCGTACCTATGACTGTGGTTCCTGCGTCAGGTTCAGACTACAACCAGTCTAAGGTTTATATGGCCATGAAGGGCTCTATTTCTGAATTTGTTGTAAGTAAGAATGGAGAAAATAACTTTAATATCCAAATTCCTTCTGAAAAGATTGGTGGCAAATATGCAACGGTAGGTAACCACATTGAGGGTCATTTTGGCTTCTGGAGTCATGGTTCTACCGGACCTCTTACAAGTGACAAGAGCAAACTTGCTGTAGAGGAAGTGGAAGTAACCGAATTGGAAGAGGCAAAATCAAATGCCAAGGCTGTTTGGAGTGCCACCTCTTGGGGTAGCGGATTCCCTTATTTCTCTACAAAGGTTGGTGCCAACGAAGTAAATTCTTTGGAGACATTTGATGCTGCCATTGACGCTGCTACGACAGAAGAGGAAATAGAGGATGCACTTGAAGCTATGCGTACTAATATAGACGAGTACTATGTACGTATGTACAATGTTGGCTATTACGCGAAGCACGAAGAGAAAAGATATCTGTCCACTGGCGTAGAAAATGATAATAAGGGAACAGTTGCAACAGTCAAGGATGGTGATGCTAATTCTTGGTTCATTTATTCATTTGACGGCAAACTGCAACAGGAAAATACTGCGAAATATGTTGTATGCGGAAATGGCGTAGGTGACCCGAATCACAACAATTCTTATTATAAGTTTACAGATAATGCCGCTGATGCGTCTGCTTTTGTTTTCTCTTCTACAGCAACAGATGGACAGTATAGGATTTATGATTCCAATGGTGCAATGTGCTCATGGGAGTCTAATCGCAAATACCGAGTGTTCTCCATCGATACTAATGAGAACTGGAGTGAATGGGCAGTTGAGCTCAGTCCACTCAAAAGTGGTTTCTATCGCCTTAAGGCATCTGACGATACATATCTCAGCAATACATTAGGAACTAGCAATACTATTCAGACCACCGCTCTCCAGGACGTCTCTACTATCTATTATCTGGAGAGGGGTAATGAGGCAGCACATTATTACTTGGTGAACTATCAGAATGGTCATTATATAGCTAATCCTTGGAGAATTGGTGTCGGTGAAGCAAAAATACCTGATCATGAAGAGGTGTACAAGCAGTATATGGTCATATCAAAGAATGCAAACGGAAAGTATCTATTGAACTATGCTAATGGCAGTGTTAATTTCTTAAAGGCCCAGGATTCACAGACTACTTATTCGACCGATGCTGAAGATTCTGGTGTTCAGTGGACATTTGAGCAGGTAACTGCACTCCCTGTAATTGTTACAGCCGCTAAGTACGCTACATTCTATGCTCCCGTAGCAGTTCAGGTTGAAGAAGGTGTTACAGCCAACACTGTTGCTGTGGATGGTAATGTAGCAACTTTGACTGCAATTGACGGTGGTGTTATTCCTGCCAACACGGGTGTTATACTGAATGGTGAAGCAGGTACATATAACTTTGCTATCACTACAGCTACTAATACTATTGAAAGTGGTCTCGGTGGTTCTTCGGAAGCAAAATATGTAAAGGAAGAGGCTTATGTATTGTCAAACGGTGAAGCTGGAGTTGCCCTGTACAAGGCTCTGATGAATCAGGAGAGTGAAACCTCATTCCTCAACAACGGCTTCAAGGCATATCTCCCTGCAAGTGCAGTAACTGCCGCCGGTGCTCGTTTCATCACCTTCGACTTCGGTACAGAAACTGCTATTGAGAGCATTGAAGGCGCTGAGGTTGAGAAAGCTGTAGTTTACGACCTCTCTGGCCGTCGCGTACAGAAGGCTCAGAAGGGCTTGTACATCGTAAACGGAGTTAAGGTTATCAAGTAAACTTCTGTGTTTAGAGTTTAGAGTTTAGTGTTAATCCCGCTTTGCGGTCTTTAGTGGAGGTGCTTTGACTTTCCGTTCGATAATACAAATGCAAAAACTCTAAACCAACACAATTAAAATGATTAAATATAAATATGAAAAAGACATATATGTCTCCCTCAGTGGAGGTAATCAAGGTGGACGTTGCCAACATGATGGCAACAAGCATGCCTATCGTTGATGGTACAGAAGTAAATACCAACAATGTAGCTGACCAGTTGAGTCGCGAAATGAACAGAAGCATTGAGATGCTGAATCAGGTGTGGCAGTAATGCTTCTGGATGCTTTCGTCAATTAGATAATGACCGATTTAGGTTTAATAGTAAAAGACCGTGGTGCGATGTGAAATCTGCACCACGGTCTTGTTTTAACCCAAACCGGTCATTAGTGCATAACAGTCTAATGGCCGATTTGGGTTTAGTGTCGTTATGCCCTTGGGTTCACAGACAGAATGCCATATAAATATAATACGCATGTAACGAAGTGCCATTTTACCCTGCAATGCGCAGGTATTGGATGCTCAAATGGTTACATTATTTTGTTACATTTGTTGTCTACAATGTTTCACAAACTCTCTAATGGAAACATGATTCCCGGAATTTATTTGTATATTTGTTGCGTGGGAAGTGTGAAAAGCAGAAATGTGAAGATAAGATTATGAAACAGTATTTCATAATTATCCGTGTAAGGACATCGATGGATATGGGTGTGGGCAGTCGCTACGAGGATTGGGATCATATAGATATTGATGAATTGCAACCAGGAAAGGAGTTTGTGATTCACGAGTGTCCATTGAGCATATTGTCTGTCGACGAGGAGTGGCTGGAATTTACATATAGGAAGCATGCCTACAGGCTCAATCGCAAATGGCAGGTTCTGGGCACTCCTGCGATAGGAGTTCACAACGAATATATTGCGGAACAGGTCAGGTATGTGTTCCATTGCGGCAATATCAGGAGCAGCAATCACGAGTGGGATATTACAAATGCAGAGCGCTTGTACAGAGAGATTTTCGACAATGCCGGTAAGGGCTTGTTGTGGAAGAACATCCCCTTGGTGCGCGACTTCATTCACGAGCTCAAGGATAATGCCCCTTTCAGGAACTATCAGGAAAATCCTGCCGGCAAGGCTTGCATACTCCAGAATTTGCTGAAGGAGAAGGTTCTGGATATGAGGGACACTCCGAGGCTGTACCAATCGTTGTGCGAACTGTACAGGTTCTACCTTGATTTCATGGTCGACAAGGACTTTGATGAAAGTCTCAAAAGTAATTACGACAGGTACTATTTCAGGGAGGTCGACCAACTGATATACAGATTTGCCTGGATTATGGACAACCCTAAGAGCGCATTGGCGCAGGAATGTTGGGACAAGTTGGGCGGTATGCTCAAGGTGGACCCAATACAGGCATTGCCGGAGTGGGAGGATGTGATATATGATGTGGAGCAGGAACTGGAAGAGGAACTGAAGGACGAACCTCGTGGCATGGGTTTCTGCTATGGCTATTGGAGCGCCAAGAGGGCGGCACTTGCCAAGCGAGGCATAGACTGGAATCCGCCCCCATCCATGAACCGTGGTGTGATATTTGATTAGAAATCTATGGCAATAAAGATAAACATACAACCAACTCAGGACAGCCTTGTTGGGCAGAGTCATTGGTGGGGATTTCCCGATCTTCCCGAGAGTGTGGATTGGCCGGCAAACGAAGATGGCGACCTGCTTACATTCATTTGTCAGATACGTTTGGAAGAAATAGCACATCTTGATCCTGAGGGACTGTTGCCGCACGAGGGTATGATGTGGTTCTTTGCCGATATGGACTATTTCCTTGGCGATATGGATGCACGATGCAATGGAATAGGAGAGTGGGAACAGGATAGTTACATGGTGATATACCAGAAGGAGGTAGATAGACTCCACACACACGAATATTATTGGGAGGATGGTTCGCTGGCTGTTCTCGAGGCAGAAAAGATTGGTTTTGAGAATACTGACGAAGAGGACTTTGGCTTCAAGCTCCTTGGTATGCCGGCAATGACTGAGGGCTATGAAAACGAGAACGAGGGCATGGTTTCGCTTCTGCAACTGGACGAAGAGGACAGGTGGGTGATGCGTTTCTTTGATTGCGGTACGATAAACTTTATGATGCCTCTGGAGGCTATGCTACAGCGAGATTACTCGCAATGTTCGTTGTTCCTTCATTCTTCATAGGTTGTGAAGAGAGTTTTTGCCTGATATGGTGATGTTTCTCATAAATATATACTATCTTTGCCATTAGGATGTTTAACTATATATCATAATATAATATGTATATGCTTACGAAACGAGTTGCTGCTTTAATGGTTTCCTTGCTATTGTGCATCGCTTCCCTTGCCCAGGTTCCGGTATATGTGACCAAGGCACTGAAGCCTGTCAGCCAGAAGGGCTATAACCCAGTGGCATCTATACAGGTGCGTGGACATCAGACATGGAAGAATGCCTTCACACTGGAGGCTGGTGAGGTGACATTCAATCTGGATGGCAAGTACGAGAACATCTCGTTTGTGATGGCTCCTAAGCATTACCAGATATACAAGGATCCCGATATAGTGCTGATACATGCCGATGGGAGAAAAATATTCGACTCTCCGGTGAAGACGGATGATCTGCCCAGACACATAACCTTGAACGTGAGCGGGGTGAAGTCGCTTAAGTTCTCAATGGTGGACAATGGTATGGTGTTGGCATTCTGCGAGGTGGCGTTGTGGACCAAGGGGCAGAAGGTGCACAACCTGGAGGATAGATATAAGTTGGATGGCAAGAAGAAGATGCTGTTCAGGGACCTGAAACCATATTACCTGAGCCGTTCGGCCGATTTGCAGGACGGTGCCCACAAGTGGGTTGCACCAGACAGAAGAGTAGAGGCTATCAAGATAGGCAACAAGACATGGGACTATGGCCTGATATTGACTATGGACATGCAGCTCATAGGCAATGGTGCTGCAGAAACGCTTGTGAACCTGAACGGGCAGTATGAGACATTGCAGTTTACAGTAGGACCTATAGTTACCGACGATGCACGCAACGGTAAGGGTTGGGTTACTGTGTTGGGCGATAACAAGATACTGTATGAATACGAGATAGAGCAACATCACATTGCCAGGCAGGTGACGCTTGATGTGACGGGTGTGAAGAAGTTGGCGTTTGCCAGCGAGCAGTCGCATGGTAGTCAATGGGCAGGCATTGTGGATGCATGGATATATCCCAAGGGCGAGAAACCTGCCGAGACAGCGCAGGAGAGCGAGGGCAAACCCGACCCGCGCCTGAAGCAACTGCCCGATGTGTGCAAACTCATCTCCAACATCCCTCCGTATTCGCTTCGTGGCAATGTGAGCAAGCAGCTCTATGATGGCACATCCGACTACGTCACCTTCTCGATGGGAGGTACAAAGTTCAACGAGGGTTTCCTCCTCTACAACTTTGCCGGTTTCCTGAGCGATGATGCCAAGTCGCATGCGATATTCGACTTGGGCAACGAGTTTGACTACGTGAGCTTCGTTACCGGTTATGTGAGCAAGAGTTGGTACATGGTCAACGATGAACTGTATGTCTATGCCGATGACCAGCTTGTGAAAACCATTCCGCTCTGTGCCACCTATCCCAACCAGAAGCATGTGGTGCCATTGAACAAGTGTCGCAAGCTGAAGTTCGAAAGCAAAGGCCAGGGTACAATGGATGTAGCTGCCTATGGTGTGGCAGACATGGTGGTATATCGTGGCGAACCAGTGGCGAACGATCTCTTTGTACATCCCGTACCTGAATGTCCCGAGGAGATAGACCTGATAGACCTTGGTGCGCCTTATCTGCATTATATCAGTTCGTCAAAGTCGGGAGGTTTCGTTGATGGCAAGTCCAAGAAGGATTACTTCACCCGATACGACAACAGCAGGATATACAAGGGCTTTGTGCTGCAGACCAGCACTCACTTCTCGCTCGATTTCGGCGTGTTGTCTGGTTCTGATGCTGTGGGGGCTGGCACCATAGGTGCTGCTGCCGTGGGTGCGTCGTTTGTGCCCATAGGTGCTGTGGGCGGTGCCGTGGTGGGTACCTCGCTGATGAGTGTGGCTGGACTGATGATGCTGGCGGCTGGCGGTGAGGCTGTGGAGAACTCTTGTGCGGCGTTCAATACCTACGGACAGTACAACAGTGTCACCTTTACGGTGGAGTGCCTCAGAACTGAGGGCGATACGCAGTTCTTTGGACCAGACACCTACCAACCCGACATCAGCGAGAGAAAGGAGAAACTGCTCATTGGTGCCGACCATACAGTGATGGCAGAACTGGCAGTGTTTGAGGGAATGAAACCACAGACGGTGACTGTGCCCATAAACGGTTGCGGACAGTTGATGTTCTGGTTGGCAAACACCAACGGCACTTCGGCGGCATATGTCTTCCACGATATCAAATTGTCTAAGGAGAAGTGCGAACTGGAAGTTCCAGAGGATATGAGGCCTGCGGAGGCTGTGGTGACAAAACTTAGATGGACCGAGCTCACTCTTCCTGAAGAATGGGAAAAACCCAGTAATTGTGGCGTAGCTGCTATAGATGACTATATGTATGGCATTAAAAATCTGCACTATAAGGCAACTAAGGCACTCGAGAACGATGCCCCTGATTTTGATGTACACACATACTACCTTGAAACAGAGGCAAACCAGATATGCAAGGCCGTGAAACTGTTCAGCAAGAATGGTGGTGATATGAGAATTGCATACACGATTAGTGGATATGACTATAATGTCAAGTCGGTGGTGCAAATGAAGGAGATTGCCAACGAGTTGACCATAAAGCAGGTGAGCGCTGGTGCTGGTTTGCTCGAGTTGGGCTTGGGGGCAATATCTTATGGCAAGGTCTTGAAGCAGGCCAATAAATTGCTGAAGCAGCTCAGGGAGGTTGTAGATGATATGTATGAATGCACCATGGCGAACGATGCCTACCTCAAAAGACTGATATCAACCCCCATCGACATTGATGGTCGAAAGACTACAGAGAGGACCATGTTCTCCCCTCTCTTGCCTGGAGAGAAGGCGCCAGAGGGTCCTAAACCCAAAGTCCGTAATTTTGCAGAATAACATATTATGATACTTGAAATATGTTTGAGCACAAGGGCAGACAGGAACGATTCTTGCCGCAGCTATTATGCCTCACCCGAAGACGTGGAGAATGGTGTGCATGTGGACTGGATGCTGCCATCCCAGTATCGCGAGTATGTAAAGAGCATATATGTGAAGACCAGTGCCGACGGTGAGCATGTTGAGGTGGAGAGCCAATATGGCTCTGCCAAGTTTCCGATAGACAGGGAGAGCATGTGGCATTCTGGCTCCATCGGACTGAGTTATGCCTGTTGCGAGATAAGTATCACTTTCGTTCCTTACATCCGGGACTATTGGGATGTGCTTTTGACAACACACGGCGGTGTGACATCGATGATAGCCAGGGACGAGATGAAGGAGGGAATGAACCTCTCAGCGTTGCGCCCTGCTCTGGACGGAACGCCCATGCCGGGTATGGACCTTGAGGTGTGCTATATGGCAGATGACAAGTTGGGATTGTATTGTGGCCAGAAGCATTCGGATTTCCTATGCGTAAGGTTGCACGGAGAACCTGTGCACAGGGATGGAGTCAGTCTGGCCCTGGAAACCTTCTCTACCGTCATTACCGAGTGGGACGATGTGGAAGAGAAACCTGTGCGCTGTGTTGTTGACACCAGGGATCTGGGGGATAGTCTGACGGATAAGGACGCTGCGTTGCGCATTGCAGAATCCGTTGAGGAACAGTATCCGGAGATGCTTGAACTGGTGGCTAAATACATGGGTTTTGCCGCCGACTTGGGGCAGGAGGATGCCATTGCCTGGCTCAGGGACTATTATGAGGAGGACGATGCACGATATCACGCTTACGATTAGTGCAGGATTGCCAGCCATTTCTCTGCAAGTGCGCTTTTTGTGCGTATGTGTTCCTCCACTGCCATGACGAAGGGGTTGGACTCGAACTGGCCACGGACTTCGCTGAAGTCCAGAGTTTGCACCGTGCTGTCCTGTCCGTCGAAACCGAAACCTGTACGGGCACTCAGTGAGAATTCCTTGCGTGCATCCTTCCACAGCATCTGGTCCAGACTGACAACGGAGTCCTTCCATTTCCTTATTATATCGGAAAGCATGGCAGAGGTAATCTCGCTGTTTTCGTCTATGCCGTAGAAATCGAGCATTATGCGGTATGCCCATTGCCATTCCAGGTCGTAGTAGTTCTGGTGCAGGGCAGAGAGTTCGGCATTGACATCTTCCAGGGAGGCTATTTCCCCGTTCTGTATCTTGTCCAGCAGTGGAACAAGCAGCTTCTTGGGCGCTATCAGTCCGCAGAGGTCCACCCAGTCGCCTGTGCCGTCTTCGGATGTGGGGCGGAATAGTTCCAGTTTGCCCTCCACCTTCTCCAGACGCGAGATGACGCTGTTGCCCAGGAACTTGTTTATCGCCATGGTGTACAGGCTGATGCCCTTTTCCATGGCACTGCCGGTGATGCGTGCGCTCTGGTAGGCGTAGGTGTCGGACGTGGCACCGGAAATCTCCTTCAATTGCTTCAGGGTCTTGAGTCCGCGCAGCATCTTCTGTATGGTATAGGGCGAGAGCAGGTTGAAGTTCACATTGTCCAACCTTTTTTCTGGATGCCTCTTGTCACGCTTTGGCCACTTCTGTGCATCGCGGATGGTGCCCACACTGCGCAGGGCCACGGCTGGGGCAAGGTATGTGACACCATCCTTTTCTATCAGATAACTGAATGGCATGTCCGAGGTGTCGGGGTTTGTGGTGTGTCGTCCCATCACCAGCGAGAAGGCACCGATGCGGGCAGGCCAAAGGATGTAGGAGTCGCTGGCGGTCTTGGCACCACGCTCCATTGCTCCCTGGTGTATGGGACCGAGCTTGTACATGTGGTTGCTCTGGTTGCTGCCACTGCCGGCATTCATGAAGGAGAACATACCAGCAATGAGCAGTGTGCTCTTGTGGTGCGTCACGGTAAACGGACCTGCAAAGATAGAGCACGCCTCGCCGTTTTCCTCGTGGCAATTGCAGAAGAAGAGGGAGTCCGAGGCGCTGTAGCCATGCTTGAAGGTGCATGCCTGTCCCACGAAGCAACGTGTCAGCGTGGTGCAGTCATCTATGCAGCTGCCGTCCTGAATGATGAAGTCGTCGGCAATGACGCCGTATCCAATGTGTATGGGAGAATCCAGGCGCGACATCAGCGAACCGTTTTTCAGTCGTCCGGCACCTTCTATCTTGGAACCAGGGCCCACGTAGACATTCTTTATGTAGCCCGTATCCACCACGGTGCTGTGTGCCGCTATTGTGCCACGGTTGCTTGTCATTTTAGTCGTGTGTGCTGCAACCATATCCTTTATGCGCTGTATCAGCACAGGGCGATGGCGGTACATGGCGGTGATGTATGCCTCGTGCGCCGTCAGTCCGTCGTGCAGGGTTACTTCACGTCCTCCAGTCTCGCAAAGCACCGAAACTTCTGTGCCGCAACCGAAACTTGTCTCGCCGTCCACCAGGATTATGTCGCAGTTCTCTATGAAGCAATCCTCCTCGATGTCGTAGTTGGCAATGTAGTTCTTGATGTTCTCTATGCAGCAGTCGTTGCCTACGCTTACGTTGTGCAGTGTGGCATGGAAGATGCCGCTATGCTTGCGTATGCCTCCTGGCATGAGGAAGGACTTCTCGAACTTGCCCAGGCGGCATGTGCCCGAGAAACGTACTTCGCGCACATATTTCAGGTCCAGTTCTGAATGTATGCTTATTGTAGACCAGTCTTCGGCACTGCAATGCTGTGATTCTAATTGCGATACTTCGGTATTGGTGAGTAGTCTGTACATGGATATGGGTTTATGTGGGTTCTGTGTTTCTACTTATTTTAATATGATATCTTCTGTAGGAACCTTGTCCCATGAGAAGAGTGGTAGAAGTTCTGAAGGAGTAATTGGGGTAGTGGTGTCGGTAAGTCCGGCTATATATGCCAGTTTGCCGATGATTTCCTGTGGTGTAATGCCTGTGCCGCGAAGATATCCCAGGTCCATGCTCTTGTCGCGCTTGCAGAGGCGCTGGCCCTCGGCGTTGCAGAGGAGGGGGTGGTGGAAGAAGTGAACGGTGAGGGGTGAGGGAAACAGCAGTTCCCTAAGGTGTATCTGCTGTGGTGAGGACAGGAGCAGGTCGCGGCCGCGGACGATTTCCGTAACGCCCATCAAGGCATCGTCCACTACAACTGCCAGCTGGTAAGCCCATGCACCATCTTTTCTCCTTATTATATAGTCGCCGCAATGTTCGGCAAGGTTGATGTCGTGCCTGCCATAGTGACCGTCTGTGAAGGGCATTGTGCAGTCGGGTACGATGAGGCGGGTGGTGGCAAGACCCACCCCAACCCCTCCCTCTATGGAGGGGCTTATGTGATTGGTGGCAGTAGGAACACGGGCCGTGTCCGCAACATCATTCTCTGCGTCCAAAATAACATCTTTCGGCCTGCAGGTGCCTTTGTACACAACTCTTCCGTCTGTTTCGTGTGGAGCCTGTGTGGCCATAATGTCGGCACGGGTGCAGTAGCAGGGATAGGTGAGGCCCATTTCCGTAAGTAGGTGCAGATATTCCTCGTAGATGTGCCCGCGCTGGCTTTGCCACACGGGTTCGCCATCCCATGGTAGCCCCAACCACTGTAGGTCGTCCATCAGCTGGAGGGCATACTCCCTGTGGCTGCGCTGAGGGTCAAGGTCCTCAATGCGCAATACCCACTCTCCTCCCTTGCTTTTTGCGGAAAGCCAGGAGAGGAGGGCACAGAATACATTGCCCAGGTGCATGCGCCCGGTAGGGGAGGGTGCAAATCTTCCTCGTGTCATGCCACAAAGGTAGGGATTTTTTCTCAAATACTTGCAATATGCATATTTAGTAGTGCCAAACCAATGGCAATTCGGATTATAATGTGTACTTTTGGCGCGCAAAATGATACAACAATATAAAATCAACTAACACAAAGAATGAAAAAGAATCTTCTAACCATGCTGTCGGTGGCAATGATTGCCCTGCTGATGGCATCTTGTGGCGGAGGAAGAAGCTACGAGACAGTGAAAGGCGATCCCATGCAGAGCCGTATCTACACGCTGGACAATGGTCTGAAAGTCTATCTGACTGTCAACAAGGAAGCGCCCCGTATCCAGACCTACATCCCTGTTCGTGTGGGCGGCAAGAACGACCCTGCCGAGACAACAGGTCTGGCACACTACTTCGAGCACCTCATGTTCAAGGGCACGGAGAGTTTCGGTACACAGAACTATGCCGAGGAGAAACCTTTGCTGGACCAGATAGAGGCATTGTTCGAGGTTTACCGAACCAAGACCGATGAGGCAGAGCGTGCTGCTATCTATCATCAGATAGACAGTATCTCGTACGAAGCGTCCAAGTTGTCTATTCCCAACGAGTACGACAAACTGATGGCTGCCATTGGTGCATCAGGCACCAATGCCTATACCGGTTACGATGTAACATGCTATGTCGAGGATATTCCCTCTAACCAGTTGGACAACTGGGCAAAGATACAGTCCGACCGTTTCAAGAACAACGTGATACGTGGTTTCCATACCGAACTGGAAACGGTGTACGAGGAGAAGAATATGAGTCTGACTAATGACAGCAGAAAGGTTATTGAGGCTATTCTTGGCTCATTGTATACCAAGCATCCCTATGGCACACAGACCGTACTGGGCAGTCAGGACCATCTGAAGAACCCCTCCATTACCAACATCAAGAACTTCTACAAGCAGTGGTATGTGCCCAACAACATGGCTATCTGTATGTCGGGCGATTTCGACTACGATGAGGCTATGGACGTGATAGAGAAGTATTTCGGCGACATGCAGCCCAACAAGGACCTGCAGATGCTGGACTTCGCTGCAGAGGAGGAGATTACCACCCCCGTGGAGCGTGAGGTTCTGGGGCTGGAGTCGGAGAACGTTACCATCGCATGGCGCCTGCCCGGTGCTGCTTCTGATGAGGCTTTGATGCTGGAAGTGGCAGATGCCATCATGAACAACGGCAAGGCAGGTATCATTGACATCAATATCCTGCAGGAGCAGAAACTGCTCTCTGCCTTCTCTTTCCCATACGCGATGTCGGACTATACTTCCTACATCCTGCAGGGTGAACCTAAGGACGGACAGAGCCTTGAAGAGGTCAAGGCCATGCTGCTTGCCCAGATAGACTCTCTGCGCCAGGGCAATTGGGACGAGTCGCTGCTGGCAGCAGGTATAGCCAACTACAAACTGGATTTGCAGAAGATGCTCGAGGACAACGAATCCCGTGCCGACCTCTTTGTGCAGGCTTTCGTCAACAACCAGCCATGGGCAGATGTTGTGAAGCGCATGGAGAAGATGGAGAAGATCACCAAGGCTGACGTGGTAGCATTTGCCAACGGCTATCTAAAGGACAATAACTATGCCGTGGTGTACAAGCGCCAGGGCGAGGACCCCAGTATCAAGAAGGTGAACAAGCCCGCCATTACACCAATCTACATGAACCGCGACACTACCAGTGCATTCCTGCAGGAGATACAGGCTTCTGTAGTTGCTCCGATAGAGCCTGTGTTTGTGGACTTCGGTAAGGATATGAGTCAGGGAACTGTGGGCAAACTGCCTCTGCTCTACAAGAAGAACGAGACAAACGACCTCTTTACTCTGCAATACATTTATGATTTCGGTACAGCCGAGATGAAGGAGATGGGGTTGGCTGCCTCTTACCTTGATTATCTTGGTACGTCCGACATGTCGCCAGCGGAGATAAAGTTGGCTTTCTATAATCTTGCATGTACCTACCATATTAGTGCAAGCAAGGATAGAGTCGTTGTTAGTCTTAGTGGTCTGGCAGAGAACATGCCCAAGGCAATGGAACTGTTGGAGAAGGTTCTTGCCGATGCACAGCCCAACAAGGAGGCTTACGACGGACTTGTGGACGACATACTGAGATCACGTCTCAATGACAAGGCCGACCAGCAGGCCAACTTTAGACGCTTGCAGACCTATGCATTCTATGGTCCCAACAATCCTTCAAACACAATCCTCAGCGAGACAGAACTGAGAAGCATGGCTCCCGAGGCGCTGTTGCAGCGCATCTCGCAGTTGTCTGCAATGGAGCGCCGCGTGCTGTACTATGGTCCCTTGGCCATGAACGAGGTGTCTTCTACAGTTGCATCATTGCACAAGGTACCCGAGAACCTTAGTCCCGTGCCCGAGAACGATGTCTTCAAGTTGCAGACGGTGAATGAAAATGTGGTTTACATCGCCCCATACGACGCAAACCAGATATACATGATAACATATGCTTCCAAGGGTGAGAAGTATGATGTGCAGAAGTCGCCCGTGCTGAACATGTACAACGAATACTTCGGTGGCGGAATGAACAGCATCGTGTTCCAGGAGATGCGCGAGGCACGTGGCCTGGCCTACAGTGCATATGCCCTTGCCATGGAGCCTGCACGCCTGGAGGAGCCCTATGGCTATTTCTCAATGATTGCCACCCAGAACGACAAGATGATAGATGCACTCACTGCTTTTGAGGAAATCATAAACAACATGCCTCTGAGCGAGCAGGCATTTGCAATCGCCAAGGAGGCTATCATCAGCAGATTGCGTTCGGAGCGTATCACCAAGGAAGAAGTGCTGACCTATTACCTCGACCAGGAGGAACTTGGACTTACCGAAGACACTCGCAAGCAGCTGTTCGAAGCCGTGCAGGGAATGACTCTGGACGATGTGAAGGCTTACCAGCAGGCAAATGTAAAGGACCGTAAGGCCATTACGGCTATCCTCGGTCGTGAGAGCGACCTTGACATGAAGTCGCTGGAGAAGTGGGGCAAGATCGTGCGTCTCACACAGGAGGATATCTTTGGTTATTAATAAGCATCCAGGGGCCACGCCCCTGGATGCGGTGGGATTATAGAAATTCTAGTAATTCTAGTCTTTCTAGTATATCTAGTCTATCTAGAATATCTAGGAGGGGAAACAAAAAGCCCCGCTGGCCTGTGATGGTCAGCGGGGCTGTGCTATATATGTGTAGTTGGCATTACATCATGCCGCCCATGCCGGGAGCGCCCATGGGCATTTCGGGCTTGTCTTCCTTGGCGTCGCAGATTACGCACTCGGTGGTGAGGAACATGCCTGCGATAGAAGCGGCGTTCTCCAGAGCAACACGAGTAACCTTGGCAGGGTCGATGATACCAGATGCCTTCATGTTCTCGTACTTGTCCTCGCGGGCATTGTAACCGTAGTCACCTTCGCCGTTGCGAACCTCGTTCACTACAACACTGCCTTCCAGACCTGCGTTCTCAACAATCTGGCGCAAGGGTTCCTCGATGGCACGACGAACGATGCGGATACCAGTCTGCTCGTCGGCATTAACACCGGTGAGAGAGTCTAGAGCCTTCTGTGCACGGATGTATGCTACACCACCACCAGGGATGATACCCTCCTCGATAGCAGCGCGAGTTGCGCACAAAGCGTCGTCCACACGGTCCTTCTTCTCCTTCATCTCAACTTCAGAGGGAGCACCCACGTAGAGAACTGCTACGCCACCTGCCAGCTTGGCCAGACGCTCCTGCAGCTTCTCCTTGTCGTAGTCGCTGGTAGAGTTGGCAATCTCGTTCTTGATTTGAGACACACGCTCTGCAATCATCTGCTTGTCGCCATGACCGTTCACGATGGTAGTGTTGTCCTTGCTTACGGTAACCTTGTCGGCAGTACCCAGCATCTCGATGGTAGCCTGCTCCAGCTTCAGACCGGTCTCCTCGCTGATTACGAGACCGCCAGTCAGTGTGGCGATATCCTGAAGCATAGCCTTTCTGCGGTCGCCAAAACCGGGAGCCTTAACGGCACAGATCTTCAACTGGCCGCGCAGACGGTTTACAACGAGGGTGGTCAGAGCCTCTGCCTCAACGTCCTCGGCAATTACCAAGAGGGGACGGCCTGTCTGTACGGCGGGTTCCAGAATGGGCAGGAAATCCTTCAGGTTGCTGATCTTCTTGTCGTAGATGAGGATATAGGGGTTCTCCATCTCGCACTCCATCTTCTCGGTGTTGGTAACGAAGTAGGGAGAGAGGTAACCACGGTCGAACTGCATGCCCTCTACCACACCGATGGTGGTGTCGCGGCTCTTTGCCTCCTCGATGGTGATAACGCCATCCTTGCTCACCTTCTGCATGGCATCTGCCAGGAGCTGGCCAATCTCGGGGTCGTTGTTGGCGCTCACGGTAGCAACCTGCTCTATCTTCTGATAGTCGTCGCCCACAACCTCTGCCATGTTCTTGATTTCTGCCACAACTGCAGTAACGGCCTTGTCAATACCGCGCTTCAGGTCCATGGGGTTGGCACCTGCTGCCACGTTCTTTAGACCTTCGCGAACGATAGCCTGGGCCAGTACGGTAGCGGTGGTTGTGCCATCACCGGCATCGTCGCCAGTCTTTGAAGCTACGCTCTTTACCAACTGTGCACCAGCATTCTGGAAGGGGTCTGCCAGTTCAATCTCCTTTGCCACGGTAACACCATCCTTGGTGATGTGGGGAGCACCGAACTTCTTCTCGATGATAACGTTGCGGCCCTTGGGACCGAGAGTCACCTTAACTGCATTTGCCAGGCTGTCCACGCCCTGCTTCATCAGGTCGCGAGCCTCTATATTGAATTTAATATCTTTTGCCATTGTTGTAATCTTTTTAATGTGTTAGTGTGTTTTAATTAAGACAGGATAGCCACAACGTCGCTCTGACGCATGATGAGGTACTTCTTGCCCTCGTGCTCTATCTCGGTGCCGGCATACTTGCCATAAAGAACCTTGTCGCCCTCCTTCAGGATCATTTCCTCGTCCTTGGTGCCATTGCCCACGGCAACGATGGTGCCCTGCAGGGGCTTCTCCTTTGCTGTGTCGGGAATGATGATGCCGCCGATGGTCTTTGTCTCTGCTGCAGCGGGTTCTATGAGAACGCGGTCTGCCAATGGTTTGATGTTCATAGTATTCTTATGTATTTGTTTAGTTTGTGTATTCTTTCCACTGCTTAACATATCGCCAAGAGTGTGCCAAGGTGGGGAGAACGGACAAATTGTCAGTATTCCCGGCATTTGTCCCCCGTGCGTGTGACAATATTGCAAAATTATTGCTATCTTTGTTCGCACAGATATATAATATAAAGGTAGAGACACAATGCAGAAAGAGTTCCTTGTTATAGGCCGTGCCAACGCCACCACGCGTCAGGGCAGTCCCTATGCCCTGTTGAAGGTGGCAGACGGTGAGCAGTCATTCTCCGTTTCCGTATGGGATGTGGCTCCAGATATGGCTCCCTTCCCAGGGCAGTTGGTACAGTTTGTCCAAGTGAAGGACTTCGGTGGAAAGAAGTCATGCTCGCTTACGGATATGGTGTTGGGTCTGATGGCCGACGAGAAGCATCCCCTCTACGGGTTGATACCGCGCCCTATCAACCGCAAGGTTTGGGACGATACCATTGCCAACCTGCTGTCCTTCTGTACGGATGCAACCTTGGTGCCCATCATACAGGACTTTGCCGGCAAACTCTACAAACCATATAGTGAATACCCTGCAGCCACCACCGTGCACCATGCCTATCAGGGTGGTCTGCTGAACCACACCCATCAGATGCTGCACATGCTGGAGGGGCTGTATCCATGCCTGCCTTACCAGATAAAGGTGGAACGCTGCATCCTGGCCATACTCTTCCACGACTATGGCAAGGTGTACGAGTACAACCGTCAGGGCGACACCCAGTCCGACATGTATCTGCTGGGGCATATCTACATTGGTGCGCACAAGTTGCAGAACGTGCTTGAGCAGCATGGCGTGGAACCCGATGAGGTGAAGCGCATAGTGCATTGCGTACTGGCTCACCATGGCCAGCGCGAATACGGAAGTCCTGTGCTCCCCTGCATTCAGGAGGCTGCCATAGTAACCTATCTGGACAATATCTCCGCCAAGGTGGACACCATGGAGGCCACTCCCGAGGGAGAATATGTGCCTTCCTTGGGAACTCATGTGCAAAAGGGCTGAACAGCGTAGTGTCACGTGATTGTCACGCAGATGTCACGTAAATGTCACGCAAGTCGTGATGGTAAGTGCTCGGGAATGGCGATCTTTGCACCAGGCTAATCAAGTTCTTCCTATTAAATCCTATTATATCCTATTCCGTCCTATAGCTTCCTATAATCAAAATAAAACCTAAATAAAATAATTCAAAAATGAAAAGATTCCTAATCTTACTGAGTGTGATACTGGCCACCGCCAGTGTCTATGCCCAGAACTTCCGCAAGGGTGCCTTGTATCAGGTAGACGGCATCCCCACGGAGTACAAGGGGCAGTTGTTCATCATGGATGAATTGTCAGGTTCATGGCGATTCATTGATCCCTTCAAGCAGCGTGCCTTGCGCGTGGGCGACAAGGGCATGGAGTATGGCGAGGTGAATGGTAGCGATGAGTTGCAGAAATGGACTCTGAAGGAGATTGCTCCTGGCAAGTACAGTGCTGTGCCCACCAACCAGACTTCTTTCCTGGCACTGAAGAAGGGTGTTACCATCACCGAGGCAGATGCCTTTGGTAGCGATGATAACTGCACCTATCGTTTCCGTAGCGTTCAGGATCCTGCAATGGTGCTGGGCAATGGCGACGACGGAGGCAACAATGCACGTATCCGTGCTGAGAAAATGGATACCGTGAACCGTGGCCAGTACTGGAGCATCAAGACCCTCTCGCTGGGTCACCACCTCATCGGTGGCGCTTTCTATGACAGTCACTTCGACGATGGTGGCGACAACCAGAGCATCACATGGCTGCTCCAGTGGACGGCAAACCCAGCCAACCCCGGCAATGCACTGATGAGCCTGGAACCCGTAAAGGGACAGAAGGGTGTGTACCGTGTTGTTTCTGCCAACAAGAATAAGATGTTCCGCATTGACGGCAACCAGATGAAGATTGCCGATATCGACGAGGCCGACAAGGCTTCATGGTTCACCATCGAGCAGGTGGAGAAGCCCAAATTGTCTTCTCCCATCTGGGAAGATGAAACCGTCTTCGAGATAAACAAGCTCCCCGGTGTGGCAACCTATATGCCCTATGCCAGCGAAGCAGAGATGAAGGCCGACAAGGCTTATTATGCTACCCCCTGGACAGAGCCTAAGAGCACTCTCTACAAGACTCTGGATGGTACATGGAACTTCTGGTTCACCTCCGTGCCCGAGAAGGGTAAGGTGGCTGGAGATGTGGAGGTGATGGATGTGCCTGCTTTCGAGGCAGCCCAGTCCGCCGCTAACGGCAACGTTACACGCAAGCCCGATGCTATCCCCGTTCCTTCTTGTTGGGAGATGCAGGGCTATGACCGCCCCATCTATTGCAATGTGGAGTATCCTCACGGCAACACTCCTCCATTCATCAAGGCTCGTCCTGGTTTTAACGACGGCGGCAAGAACTATGCCATCAATCCCGTAGGTACATATCACCGTAGCTTCGACCTGCCTCAGGGTTGGGACAAGCAGCGTACCATCATACACTTCGGTGGCATCTACTCTTGTGCACAGGTTTGGCTCAACGGCAAGTATGTGGGTTATACTCAGGGTTCCAACAACGTGGCCGAGTTCGACCTGACCCACCTTCTCCGTGCAGGCAAGAACGACCTCGTGGTACAGGTTCACCGCTGGTGCGATGGTTCATACCTGGAGTGTCAGGATATGTTCCGCATGTCTGGTATCTTCCGTAGCGTATATATATATAATGTACCCAAGAAGAGTATTCGCAACCATGTGGTGCAGACCAATATCAGCGGTAAGGACGGTATTGTGAATGTAAGCGTTGACGCCGATGTGGCTTCTGTTGCCAAGTTGTACACTCCCGAGGGTCAGCTGGTTGCAGAGCAGGCATTCAAGGGTGGCAAGGCCAAGTTCCTGGTTCCCAATGCCAGCTTCTGGACAGCCGAGACTCCTGCTCTCTACACTCTGGACATCGTGCAGAAGGACCAGAGCGGCAAGGATGTGATGGCATTCTCCACCAAGGTGGGTATCCGCGAAGTGAAGATTGTCGGTTCTCTGCTTTATGTCAACGGCAAGCGTGTCATTCTGAAGGGTGTTAACCGCCATGACACTAATCCCGTAACTGGCCGTACAGTTTCTACCGACAACATGCTGGAGGATGTTCTGCTGATGAAGCGCAACAATATCAATACCATCCGTACCAGCCACTATCCCAACGATGCACGCATGTATGCCATGTTCGACCACTTTGGCCTGTACTGCTGCGATGAGGCCGACCTCGAGGACCATGCCAACCAGTCTATCTCCTATATGAAGTCATGGATTCCTTCCTTCGTGGACCGTATCGACCGTATGGTAAGCCGCGACATCAACCATGCCAGCGTAATCATGTGGTCTTTGGGTAACGAGGCAGGTGCCGGAACCAACTTCAAGGATTGCTACGAGACTGCACACAAGATGGACGGTACTCGCCCCGTACACTACGAGGGAACACGTATCGACCGCGACTTCGGTGGTAGCGCATATTCTGACTTCTACTCCAAGATGTATCCCAGCATGGACTGGATGGCACAGAATACCAGCAATATGGATAAGCCCATGTTCCTCTGCGAATATGCTCATGCCATGGGTAATGCTATCGGCAACCTGCCCGAGTACATGCAGAGTATGGAGGAGAGCAACGCTACTATCGGTGGCTGTATCTGGGACTGGGTGGACCAGGCTATCTACGAACCTCTGGAACTGAAGAAGGGTGTTCGTCGTCTGCACACTGGTTACGACTTCCCCGGCCCTCACCAGGGCAACTTCTGCTCTAATGGTGTGGTAACTGCCGAACGTCGCCAGACTGCCAAGTTGGCTGAGGTTAAGTTTGCTCATCAGTTCATCAAGTTCCAGTATGCTGAGGGTACTCTCACCTTGCGCAATGCCTACGACTTCCGTTCGCTCAAGGGCATGAAGGTGGAGGCTAAGGTTATGCTCGACGGCAAGGTGAAGAAGACCGTTACCGCCATGCTTGGTGATGTGAAGCCCGGTGAGACAACCACTATCGCCATCCCCGACGCCAAGTATATCAAGCAGGCTACCAAGAAGGGACAGCATGCTGTGCTCAACGTTACTGTTGTTGATACCGAAGCATCTCTCTCCACTCCTGCAGGCCACACCGTTGCACACTACGGTGTAGACCTTGTGAAGGGCATGTACCTGCCAGTTTTGGCCAAGGGTGAGAAGTCCGAGCATCCCAAGTTCGCCTTCCAGAACCACCGTTGGATCGAGAACGACCGTTTTGGTGACACCAACAGCGAGAACAAGGCTGATTGCCAGATTACCTACAACTACCTGAAGGACGGTAGCATAGACATGATTGTGAAGGTTACTCCCAAGAGCAATCTGCGTCGTGTGGGTGTGGCAGCAGAGCTTGATACTGCCTTCTGCAATGTCAACTACTACGGCTATGGTCCCTACGAGAACTATCCCGACCGTATGGCTGGCGTGCTTGTGGGCAACTATAGCGGCAAGGCTTTGCCCTTCAATGCCGACGGCACATTGCCCGAGGGTACTTTAATGGAACCCTATATGAAGCCTCAGACCACTGGCGACCGTCTGGTCTACAACGTAACTCTTACCGATGCCAAGGGTCATGGCTGGCAGATTGAATGTCCCGAGGGTATCTACTTCAGTGCCAACCGCTACACCGATGCCGACCTGATGAATGCCCAGCATACATGGGATATCAAGGCTCGTCCTTACATCTGGCTGCAGTTGGGCATGGACATCCGTGGTCTCGGCAATGCTTCCTGTGGCCCTGGCCCCATGCAGAAGTACGTTATCGACGGCAAGCAGACCTACGAGTTCCGCGTTAGAATGAAGAAGATTTAATCAATACAACCAAATCAGGCGAGCCTCGTGGCTCGCCTGATTTGATTTAACAACGTCCCTGCAGGAGGGCCCGAATATTATAATAAGGTATTACTTTATTCCCCTTGCCTTGAATATCATATCCTTGGCATTGTTGATTTGCTGGAACTTTTCTTCTGCTGCTTTTTTGACGTCTTCGCCAAGGGTTGCCACTTTGTCGGGGTGATGTTTGAGTGCTAACTTGCGGTAGGCTTTCTTTACTTCTTCGTCAGAGGCTGAGGGATCGATTTCAAGAACCTTGTAGGCCTGTTCCAATGTCTTGCCACCCAGATTCAGCATTGACTCCACCTCTTCGGCAGAGAGTCCCATGGCAATGGATACTTCTTTCAAGGCTTCTATCTCTGCCTGGCACACGTTGCCGTCGCTCTGCGCTATCTTGGCAAGGAAACTGAGCAACTGAAGGCGTTGCTCATAACTCATGTTCTGCTTTATCTGCACACCGCACTCGTAGATGGCATTCTTGAATGCCGAAGGATTCTTGGCATCCATCTGCTTGCGTTGCTCAAAAAGCTTGAGCAGAATCTGATTGCCTTCGCTTACAGCCGCTTCTCCGAAATTGACACGAAGGAACTGGCGTACAAATTCCATCTCGCTGTGCATCACCTTGCCGTCGGCCTTGATGATGTAGGATGCCATCACCAGCAGGGAGAACAGGAAACTATTGCGCTGTCCGTATGCCGTATTGCCGTAGCCCCTGTTTTCGTATTCGTATTCGTTTTCGTCTTTATCACCTTCAAAAAGTCTGCCTATGGCATAACCTGCCAAGGCACCTAAGGGACCTGCCGCCATAAAGCCGACAATGCCACCAATCCATTTTCCAAATCCCATAGTATAAGATCTTATATAAATATGCCCCGAACATTATAGTGTTAGTGTCCGGGGCATTTATTAATAATGTATTGTTCAACAATGATTACTTCACCACCAGGGCACGCTCAATCTGGTCGGAGAGGTTCTGGAAGTGTGCACGGCTCTTGGCATCGGCACCTGCATTCTTGATCTTGCTCTGTATGCTTTTCAGGGCAAGGAGTACGTTGGCGCGAGGCTCGGAAGCTACGGTACCGCTCAGAGTTTGGAAACGGTTGATGAGCAGGACGGTCAGAGTGCTCTGCAGAGTCTGGCGGTAGTTGCTTACGCTCTTGCCGTTCTGTGCCTCGGCAAAGCAGATGCGAATGATGTCGGCAATGTACTTGTCGGCAGGGTAGAGGTCGTTCAGGCCGTTCAGGCGAGTTACGAGCAATGAAGCAGCCTGAGTTGCTACGGGCTGGGTCAGAGTGCGTGTGTCGCGAGTCATTGTCTTGCAATAGTCAAACTCGCGCATCCATGTGGGTTCGTTCAGCACGTTCTTCTCCAGCCACTGGAGAGACTCCTTCTGTTTCTTCAGGGGAGTGGGCTCGAAGGTTGTACCGCCCTGGGCACGTGTGTAGTAGGTCTGGTATGTGCCACCGATGTAACCGGCAACGTGTCCGGCATAGCGCAGGAACTGGCCACGCATCTGTCCGTACATTGTAGCGAGGTTCTCGTCGTGGATGTCATTCTCGTCAAAAGTCCACTTGGGCAGTTCTGCCATTTCGCGTTTCAGGTTCATCACACCGTAGGTGCTTGACTTCACAGCATCATCGCCCAAGTCCTCGGTCTGGCGACGGGGGTCTACACCACGCAGGCCTTCACCGTCACCCCACCACAGACGTGGGTTCTTCTGTGCCTCCTGTGTCATAGCCTCCAGGGCCTTGTGGTCCTCCATGGGAGTCTTGGCATCGAGCATGGGACGGTAACCCCATTCGATGACCCACATGTCGTAGTCGCCAATGCGGGGGAAGATACCCTTTTGTGTGATACCATCCTCGGGCTGAGCTACATAGTTGAAACGAGCATAGTCCATGATAGAAGGAGTGTGGCCGTTCTTCTCTACCCATGCCTTGTTGCGCAGGCTGTCGGTGGGAACCATGGCAGAAGAACCGAAGTTGTGGCGCAGACCCAGTGAGTGACCAACCTCGTGGCTTGATACAAAGCGGATCAGTTCGCCCATCAGTTCCTCGCTGTAGTGCATCTTGCGTGCAGCCTCGTCAATGCTGCTGGCCTGTACCATGTACCAGTCGTGAACCAGAGACATTACATTATGGTACCAGCAAACATGAGCCTCCATAATCTCGCCTGTACGGGGGTCGGAGATGTGGGGACCATAGGCATTGGCAATGGGGCTTGCCAGATAGCGGATCATAGAGAAACGTGCATCCTCCATGCTCATGGTGGTGTCGTTCTCAGGCCATTCCTCGCCACGAATAGCGTTCTTCCAGCCAGCCTTCTCAAAAGCTTTCTGCCAGTCGTTTACACCCATGATGAGGTACTTGCGCCACTGCTTGGGAGTTGCAGGGTCGATGTAGTAGATGATGGGCTTCTTAGGCTCGATGAGTTCGCCACGGCGCATCTTCTCGGCATCCTCTGCATTCTTGGGCTCCAGACGGAAACGGGAAATCATAATCTTCTCGCCTACACGCTGCTGCTCGTCGCTGAACTGATTGAAACCATGTGTGAAGTAACCTACACGCTGGTCAAACAGACGGGGCATCATAGGTTCCTCGGGCAGGAGCACCAAGCTGATGTTCAATCCGAATGTCACCTTTCCGGTGTAGGCAGAAGCAGGCAGAGACATGCTGCTACTATTATATGTCTTTACCAGACGAATCTCTGTGTTGGTGGGGAAGGTCTTGATATCCTCTACATATGAGAGAGAACCATCCTGCATACCCAGGGTGAATGACTTCTTGTAGTAAGACATGATGCCAAGAGGGTTGTCGCTATTGAGGAACGCGGTAATCTTGATGCGAGACATGCCGTCCTTGTGCTTCTCCACCTTGAAAGCACCGATGATGGGAGCTTCGTTGCTCACGTTGATGGCCTTGGAGATGGCTTCTGTGCTGTCTGCCAGGTTGATAGTCATGCGCGAACGCAGCAATATGGTGCTGTCGGGGTTCATCTGGAAGAATACAACCTGTTCGTTGCACTCCTCGCCGCCGAACTTGCCGGAACTTGATGGGGTGGAGGTGTAGCGAGTTACGGCCAGAATGTCCTTGCCAAGCAGGCTGTCGGGAACTTCCAGGAACCAGTCGGTGCCCACCTTCTCTACGTTCAGCATACCCTTGCGTGAGATGCTGGGCTTAACCTCTTTCTTCTTGGGAGCAGGTGCAGGAGCAGCAGCTTCAGTCTTTGCCTTGCCCTTCTTTTTCTTGTCTTTTTTCTTTGCTTCCACAGGCATGCCCATGAGGGCGGCTGCCATCAGCAATAGCAGAACTTTTTTCATGATTTGTGTATGTTTTTATATATATAATGTGTGTCGGGGGAAGATTTTGCGTGCAAAGTTATTAAAAACGGATAGAATAACGTGGATATTATTCTTATAAATTGTATCTTTGGAGTCGGAAATAACTAAAATTAATAGAAATAGGATGAAAAAAGTTCTTTTTGCCTTGGCGGCATTTGTACTGTCTGTTGCACACAACGCTTCTGCGCAATATGCAGACTGTGTGGATCCCATGATAGGCAGTGGTGCTCATGGTCATGTGTTTGTTGGTGCAAACGTGCCTTGGGGTATGGTCAATGTTGGTCCCGTTCAGCCTTATCATGGTTGGGACTGGTGTAGCGGATATCATGTTTCCGGCGACAGCATTATCGGTTTTGCTCACACTCATCTCAGCGGTACAGGTTGCAGCGACCTTGGCGACATAACCCTGATGCCCATCTATGGCTATGCACGCACAGAGTCTCGCGAGGACTTTATCAACGACATTGCATCCCGATATACACACGAGAAGGAGGTTGTGGAGCCCGGTTATTATAGTGTTCTTCTGGACAAGTGGGCCATCAAGGCAGAGATGACTGCTACCGACCGTACCGCCATTCACAAGTTCACCTTCCCTAAGGGCAACCGTTATGCTAATGTGGTGCTTGACCTGGAAGGCGGTGTAGGCGACCGTGTTACCGAGACCCGCATCTGGGCTCAGGACATGTTCACCCTGGTGGGTTATCGTGCCAGCCGTGGCTGGACCAACCACATTGTGTATTATGCACTGAGATTTGACCGCCCTGTCAAGGAATTTGTCATGGACAGCATCGATGCACGCTATTGCCAGGCCATATTCGAGGTAGATCCCGGTACAGTAGTGCAGGCACAGGTTGCTATTTCTCCTGTCAGCGAGGCTGGTGCTTTGGCTAATCTGCAGGTAGAACAGTACCAGAAGGACTTCACTGCTATCCGCACCGAGGCAAAGGAAAGGTGGAACAAGGAACTGGGACGCATTCGTGCCAAGTTCGACTCTCCACGCGACAGCACCATCTTCTATACTTCGCTCTATCATGTTCTCTTCGCTCCCCAGATCTGGAGCGATGTAACTGGCGACTATATGGGTGCCAATGGCATGATCCAGCGTTCTCCCGATTTCCAGAACTTCACCACTTGGAGCCTTTGGGATACATATCGTGCCCTGCATCCTCTGGCAACATTGGTGCTTCAGGACAAACTGGCCGATTGGGCAAAGACAATGATGGCTATCTGCAAGGAGCATGGCGAGTTGCCCATGTGGCATCTGCACAGTACCGACACCTATTGCATGGTTGGCGAACCAGGTGTTCCCGTTCTGGCAGACATGATACTGAAGGGCGTGAAGGGCTTTGACTACGAAAAGGCCTTCCAGTACTTGAAGCAGAGTATGGGCGACCCCGAAACAGAACCTGAGCGCCGCAGATTCCAGTATCGCGGTATCCCCGACCGTGGTAAGAAAGAGTTGTGGAAGTATGGCTACCTGACATTCGACAGTCCCGAGATAGAGACCGTTTCCAAGAACATGGAGTACTATCTGGCAGCATGGAGTGTGGCACAGGTGGCAGGCCGCCTCGGGCACAAGGAGGACAGCGTGCGTTTCCACAACCTGAGCATGTGCTATAAGAAGATCTACGACGAGCGTGTCGGTTTTTTCCGTGCCAAGGACAAGTCTGGCAACTTCCGCACTGTCGAAGGCTTCAACCCCTCGCATCACACCAAGGACTACACCGAGGGAACTCCCTGGCAGTATCTGTGGCTCGTGCCTCATGACGTGAATGGACTTGTAGAACTGCTGGGCGGTACGGAAAAGGCTGCTGCGCGTCTGGACAGTCTGTTCCTTGCCGACAGCAAACTGAATGCCGATGCCAATCCCGACATTTCTGGTCTTATCGGTCAGTATGCCCATGGCAACGAGCCTTCGCACCACACCTTATATATATATAACTACCTTGGCCAGCCCGACAAGGCGAGCCGACGCATTCACGAGGTGTTCCAGACAATGTACACCGACCAGCCTGATGGTGTCTGTGGCAACGAGGACGTCGGCCAGATGTCGGCTTGGTATGTGATGGCAGCCATGGGTCTGTATCAGGTAGAGCCATGTGGCGGCATCTACCAGCTGTCTGCTCCTCTGGCACGCGAGGCTTCCTTTGATGTGGCAGAAGGCAAGACCTTCACCGTCCGCACCAAGGGCAAGGGTACTGCGGTAAAGCGTTGGAAGTTGAACGGCAAGCGTCTCGACCGCACCTATATCACCCACGCCGAAATCATGGCAGGCGGTGTTCTGGAGGCAGAACTTAAGAGGTGAAATCTGCGATTAAGCGAGAGCAGAAGCAGAGTTTACTTTGCTTATGCCGAGCGTGAGCAGATTCAAGACGACGCAGTCGGATTAAAACGGAAATCGGAAATCTGAAATCGGAAAACTGCTTTCACAGTAGGGACTGACGTCGGAAAACATCCAGCAGTAGGGACGCAGCGTGCTGCGTCCGAAACAAGGATACGACAGAATATCATGCGGACGCTGCACGCAGCGTCCCTACAGATGTTCTCGGTTAAATACCTACTACTTAAACAAACAACTTAATTAATATCAAGATGAGAATAAAGACTTTCATGATGGTTTGCGCTCTTGCAACTGGAGCAATGGCATCAAATATACCAGAGCAGGTTCCCGTGTCCATCCAGGCACCGGATACATTCTACCATCGTCCGCCAGTGGAGAAGCGTTGCTTCAACAGCAAGGCTGTGGAGAAGCAGATCAAGGATATGCACTCGCGACTGGTAGGCGTCTCGCCCAAACTTTGGCAGATGTTCCAGAACAGTTTCCCAAACACCTTGGACACCACAGTATTTCCTGAGGAAGACCGCACATTTGTTATTACCGGCGATATCGACGCTATGTGGCTTCGCGACTCCGGTGCACAGGTGTGGACCTATATCCAGTACATCAAGGACGACCCCGAACTTGCCAAGTTGATTCGTGGCGTTATACTTCAGCAGCTGGAGTTTATCTGCCTGGACCCCTATGCCAATGCTTTCCTGAGCGATACGACCAAGGTGAGCCATTGGGCATCGGACTATACCGTGATGAAGAAGGGCGTGCACGAGCGCAAGTACGAGATAGACTCTCTCTGCTATCCCATACGTCTGGCATACCAGTATTGGCTGCTGACAGGCGATACCTCTATCTTTGGCGACTTGTGGAAGCAGGCCATGGGTGAGATTCTGGCTCTTTTCCGCGAGCAGCAACGTGCCAATGGTCCCAAGACCAGCTATAAATTCCAGCGTACCACACATTTCCTGCACGATACGTCCAGCAACTATGGCTATGGACATCCTGCCAAGCATTGCGGCATGATAGCCAGTGCCTTCCGTCCTTCCGACGATAGCCAGATATTCCCCTTCCTCATTCCCAGCAACTTCTTTGCAGAGAGTGTATTGCGCAAGGCTGCGGTTATCCTCACAAAGGTCAACAAGGACGAGGCAACTGCCAAGGAATGTCTTGCCATTGCCGACGATATACGTCAGGGACTGGAGAAGCATGCTACCGTAGAGCACCCAAAGTATGGCAAGGTCTATGCCTTTGAGGTGGATGCCTATGGTTCTCACTTGCTTATGGACGATGCCAATGCCCCCTCGCTTCTGTCATTGCCCTATCTGTGCCCAGAACTGGTTCCCATCAACGACCCCATTTATCAGAACACTCGCCGTATGGTGTTCAGCGAGGATAATCCCTATTACTTCTCTGGCACGTTCAATGGCAAGAAGATAGGTGCTATAGGTTCGCCCCATACCGGTCTCAACAAGATATGGCCTATGAGCATAATCATGAAGGGACTGACCAGCACCGACGTCAAGGAACAGCGCGAATGCGTGAACATCCTTGTTGAAACGGATGGCGGTACCGGTTTCATGCACGAGAGTTTCAATCCCAGTAATCCCAAGGACTTCACCCGTTCATGGTTCTCATGGGCAAATGGCCTGTTCGGCGAACTTGTCATCAAGGCATACGGACGATGAGAACGGAAAGGTGAAAACGGAAAACTGAGAACTGAGAACTGAGAACAGAAATCGGAAAACTATCCACCCCTTCCGTCGCTTCGCGCTTTACCCAGCGTCGCAATGGGAATTGCGACCCTCAGAGGGCACAGAATGACATCAAGTCATTCTTCTAAAGACCCTCTTCGCCCACCTGTCTCAGGGGGACAGAGTAAACGGAAAACTGCAAACGGAAATCGAAAACGGAAAACGGAACACCCAACGGTAGGGACGCTGCGTGCAGCGTCCGCAAGTAGGTTAAATGCCACAAGGCGGACGCTGCACGCGGCGTACCTACCAGTTAAACACCCCCTAAATCCTAAACTCTAACCCCTAACCCCTAAAC
>JAZRJU010000015.1:0-151751 GCA_045645965.1 Bacteroidaceae bacterium | reverse complement strand
GCGGTCCGTTTCTACCCCCGCAGGGGGGAGGGGGTGGTTAGTTCCCGATTTCCGTTCGAACAATGTACTACCGATGTGGCCACGAGTCGGTTGTAATCACTCCCCTCCCTTGTGGAGGGGTTGGGGGAGGGTCCGCTGGGGGGGGATGGTTTCCGTTTCCGTTTCTGTTTCGCCTTTGCCTCCTTTGCGTCCTTTGCGTGAGATAACGATTAGCATGTAGACACGGAGGATTGGTTTTATGCAACAAAGTCCAGTTTTGTTTTGCTATCATGGGAAATAGTCTTACCTTTACCCTTGAATTCCGTCGCCACTGGGGTGGCGTGTGGAAGGACTTTACCGAAAAGGTGTTATTGAAAATACTAATCTATAAACATATTTTTATGAATAAATATCTACACAATTCCTTGCGAGCACTGTTCCTGTCCCTGGCTGTGCTCCTGTCCTTGCCTATGCTGGCAGTAGAGGTTGAGATTGATGGGATAAACTATGAACTTGTTCTCAAGGCAAAGCTGGCTACTGTTATAAAGAAGAGCAGTGGCAACTATTCTGGTGAAGTTGTTATCCCAGAGTCTGTGGAGCACGAGGGCATTGCATGTAGTGTTACGAGTATAGGGGATTATGCTTTCCGTTATTGCAAAGGTTTGACCTCGGTTACTATCGGCAATAGTGTGACGAGCATAGGGGATGAGGCTTTCTATGAATGCTCTGGTTTGACCTCGGTTACTATCGGTAATAGTGTGGAGAGCATAGGGGAGGAGGCTTTCGAAGGTTGCTCTGGTTTGACCTCGGCCACTATCCCCAATAGTGTGACGTGCATAGGAGAGTATGCTTTCGCTTTTTGCGATGGTTTGACCTCGGTTACTATCGGCAATAGTGTGACGAGCATAGGGTTTAGGTGTTTCAAGGGTTGCTTTGGTTTGACCTCGGTTACTATCGGTAATAGTGTGGAGAGCATAGGGGAGGAGGCTTTCTATGAATGCTCTGGTTTGACCTCGGTGACTATCCCCAATAGTGTGGAGAGCATAGGGGAGGAGGCTTTCTATGAATGCTCTGGTTTGACCTCGGTTACTATCCCCAATAGTGTGAAGAGTATAGGGAATTGGGCTTTCGAAGGTTGCTCTGGTTTGACCTCGGTTACTATCCCCAATAGTGTGAAGAGTATAGGGAATTATGCTTTCTATAAATGCTCTGGTTTGACCTCGGTTACTATCGGCAATAGTGTGACGAGCATAGGGTGGAATGCTTTCCATGGTTGCTCCGAACTCCTTGATGTATATTGCTATGCCGAGAAGGTGCCTTCTACATCAAACGACGCATTTGATGGTTCTTATCCAGAATATATCACCCTGCATGTCCCTGATGCTTCTGTTGAGAGTTATAGAACAACAGAACCTTGGAGCAGTTTCGGCAAGATTGTAGGTCTTTCTGGTGATGAGCCCGAACAACCCGAACAACCCGAGGTGGAGAAATGCGTTACACCTGTGGTGACTTATGCCGAAGGAAAGTTGTCCTTCTCTTGCGAGACAGAGGGGGCGCAGTTTGTTACAGATATTACCGATACTGACATAAAGAAGCACTACGATGCCGAAATAGAACTCAGCGCCACATACAATATCGAGGTCTTTGCCACCAAGGCAAATTGCGAGAACTCCGACACCGTGAGCGTGGCACTCGTATGGGTGGAGAACGGCAATGTGGACGAGGAGAGCGGCGTTATCAGCGTCCCAGCAGCTCTGGTGCTTGTTCAGGGCAATGGCGGTGTCCTCAGCGTGAGCGGTGTGGCAAAGGGCACTGACGTGGTGGTTTACACCATCAGTGGCACCGAGGTTGCCCGTGCAACTGCTACCGACGGCACAGCAACCATCAGCACCGGCCTGCAGAGCGGCACCATCGTGGTAGTGAAGTTCGGCAACAAGAGCGTGAAGGTGAGGATTTAAGCCCAGCGCATTCTTTTTGCACAATATAACCCAATCCGCAGGCACCCCAGTGATGGCCAGTGTCTGCGGATTGGCGTTTTGTGTGGGATAGTTTTCCATCTTCGTCCACAATTTGCCTTTGCGGTCTCTGTCGCGCGTAGCCAGCGACTACTTCAGCGATAGCGAAGTTGGCATTGTAGTTCTGCGTCCTTCGCGTCCTTTGCGTGAGATAAAGATAAGAGTTTTTTTCTCACACAGAATCCACGGAATACACAGATTTACCTTTCTGGAGATATTTTTCTGGTGTGAGGAGATTGTATCTTGAATCCACAGAATTGTCGCTCGGGGCTAAAGCCCTGCGACGGGCTGCGCGGTGTTAGCGCCAATAGTTTCCGTTCCCACCGCGCCAGTCGTCGCGACGAAGTCTGCGACAGATTCTGTGGATTCTAATTGCTCCATATATGGGTTATTTATTCTTCTATGTAGAAAGTTTTTCTGTGAATTCTGTGGATTCTGTGTGAAATATTCCTGTTCTCACGCTGATTAATTATTCTCACACAGAATCCACGGAATACACAGATTTCCCTTCTGGGGATATTTTTCTGGTGTGAGGAGATTGCATCTTGAATCCACAGAATTGTCGCTCGGGACTAAAGCCCTGCGACGGGCTGCGCGGTGTTAGCGCCAATAGTTTCCGTTCCCACCGCGCCAGCCGTCGCGACGAAGTCTGCGACAAATTCTGTGGATTTTATTCCCATCTGATAGCATATGTTTTGCTCATTTCTTAGGAATAATTCTGTGGGTTCTGTGAATTCTGTGTGCAAAAAAATCCGTATCTCCGTGTCGTCGTGTTGATTGGTTGTAGTTTTATCTGTTCTCCATACTCCAAAAACCTTTACATCCATGTATACCCGCTGCTGGGCGGGGAAATCCTTGTATCGTCAAGGCTCGGTCATCGCATGGAGTCAGCCATGAACATGAGCGAGCAGGCGCATGACAATATGTCAGCACCGCCAAGACAAAACGACGACGATGATGGATGTTCTAAATGTACTGCTACTGCTCCGATTTTTACTTCTATAACACACTGATAATCAATAGTGTGTGTTTGTGCCTATCTGTGTTTTGGATAAAAAATCTTTACACTGCATAAAGGTGTCCTCAGTGTCCTCAGTCCTCAGTTTGGAAATGATAGACCGCTATTAGGATGTTATAATATATATATAATATTTTAAATATTATATATATATTATAAACTTATTTTCCCATCCAACGTGGCATAAATAATGAACTGAGGACTGAGGACACTGAGGACACTATTAGTCCCATGTTATGTCTTTTCCTGAAAAAGGTTGACTCTTTTTAGGCCTTGTTTTTTAACACTTGCTTACTCATACGGATTTGGTTGACTGTCTCGTCTGAGAACAGTTGACTACTTTCACTGGAGAGGTTGACTCTTTTCCTAAGAAGGTAGACTTTCTTTTCTTAAAAAGTTTGAGCGCTCATAGTATATTTCACTCTAAGTCGCTCTAAGTCACTCTAAGTCACTTTGTGCAAAATAGATGTTGTATCTTTGCATCGTATTCGTTGCGGGGGAGCAGATGACACCCTAAAACAGGGACCCCTCCTTTGAATAGCGTTCTTTGACTTGCTGATACAATTGCTTGTCTCCCCAAAATCCACTTGGTGCACAGGGTGGAGGATTCGTAGAGCGAACTGGTGTTTTTTCCTGAAGAATGAGCGGAACTTTAGGATTACAAGCGAAACAGGTCGCACAGCATTAGGGGAGATGACCTATTTGCAGGGGCATATCGTCCGTATGCTTGGGTCGTGAATCCCGACCCCAGGGCAGGATGTTCCAAAATAGCCCCCCCCATTGGAGGAGGGTCTGGTGAGCACCTCTCTCTCTTGCCTGACTTGACAAAATGATGCGGTGGAATGATGTTTTTGTTTGCAAGTGCGCGAAAATTCGTCAAAAAGATGTAATTTTGTGCGTTGAATGTGCGTCTAATGCACAGGAAAGGAAAACAAACAAAAAACAATATACAAATGAAAAGTTTTATCAAGTACACAATGGCAACCGTGGTGGGTATATTCCTGACCATGACGTTGTTCACAATCATCAGCATCATCTCCCTGGCAGGAATGCTTGCCACTGAGGGAATGACCGCTCCCATCAAGGAGAAGAGCATCCTGCGTATTAACCTTAGCGGCGAGCTGGCAGAGCGAGGCGATGCTAATCCCTTTGCCTCACTGATGGGCGAGACTTCTGCAAGTCTGTCTCTTGAGGATGCCCTGCTGGCATTGGATAAGGCTGCCAAGAACGACAAGATCCTTGGTGTCTATCTGGAAGGCGGTGCAATAGCAGCCAATCCCGGCATGGCACAGGAATTGCGCCAGGCTCTGGTGGAGTTCAAGAAGAGCGGCAAGTGGGTGGTTGCCTATGGCGACTCCTATGGCAAGACGGCATACTACCTGTCTTCCGTGGCCGACTCCGTCCTGCTCAACCCCGAGGGCAATGTGGACTTTGGCGGTATGGCATCGCAGATAATGTTCTACAAGGACGTGATGGAGAAGGTGGGCGTGAAGATGCAGGTGTTCAAGGTGGGCACATACAAGAGCGCCGTGGAGCCCTTCATCTGCTCCGAGATGTCGCCTGCCAACCGCGAGCAGGTTACTTCCTACCTGTTCAGCATCTGGACAAACATGCTGAACGAGGTGGCTGAGAGCCGCAATATGGAGGTTGGCAAACTGAACTCCCTGGCCGATTCTCTGACCTTGATTTCCGACGCCGCTATGGCGCTGAACGGCGGTATGGTGGACAAGCTCTGCTACATGGACGAGGTGAAGGCCATCCTGCGCGAGAAGTGCGGCTATGATGACAAGGACGACGACCTGGTGTTCACCACCGTGACAGACGTTGCCAAGAGCGAGACACTGGACGAGAAGGTGGACGAGGAGGTTGCCGTCTACTATGCCTACGGCGAGATAGTGCAGAGCCAGAGCGGTGGCCTGTCTATGTACCAGGAGCACCAGATTGTGGGCGAGAAGATGATCAAGGACCTTCAGGGCCTGCGCGAGAATGATGACGTGAAGGCCGTGGTGATCCGTGTGAACAGCCCCGGCGGCAGTGCCTTTGCCAGCGAGCAGATCTGGCGCGAGGTGTGCCTGCTGAAGGAGAAGAAGCCTGTGGTGGTGAGCATGGGCGGCATGGCAGCCAGCGGCGGATACTACATCAGTTGTGCCGCCAACCGTATCTTTGCCGAACCTACCACACTGACTGGTTCTATCGGCATCTTCGGCATGATTCCCGATGCAAGCGAACTCCTGACTGAGAAGATAGGCCTGAAGTTCGACGTGGTGAAGACCAACAAGATGTCCGACATAGGCACAATGGGTCGCCCCTTCAATGCTGCCGAGAGCGCACAGATGCAGAAGATGGTAAACCGTGGCTACGAGACCTTCACCAAGCGTGTGGCTGATGGCCGTGGCATGGCTCAGGACAGTGTGAAGATGATTGCCGAAGGCCGTGTGTGGACAGGCGAGCAGGGCTTGAAGATAGGTCTTGTTGACGAACTTGGCAACCTGGACGACGCCGTGGCACATGCCGCAGAACTGGCCAAGGTGGAGAAGTACCGTGCCGTTGCCTATCCCGCTCCTGACAATCCATTCGAGCAGTTGCTGAACGAGAATAAGTCGGGCTATCTGGATGCCGAGTTGAAGGAACTTCTGGGCGAGGGCTATGGCGTGTACTCTCTCATGAAGGGTGTGAAGAATGCTGACCGCATCCAGGCACGCATGCCATTCGAGATGATTGTAAAGTAAACAGAACATACACTCTGATGTCCCTATTGTCTTGAAAACACTTTAACCCAAATCGGTCATTAGCGTTATGATGATAATAGCCTTTATTTTTGATTAGATGTTTTGCCACTTTGAGGGCACAATGGGGTTCCATTGTAACTGAGAAGTGACGAAACAGATGACAAAAAGAAGGTTTCATTAGCGCATAACAGTCTAATGACCGATTTGGGTTAAGGCCCTTAGGGACATCTTGTTTCCAATATGAACAAATACCGCCTTTACCGCCTGCTCACAGAGCAGCAGGAACTGAAGGACAAGCGGCATCCCATGTTCGAGAAGAACCGCTTCATGAAGATACTGATGTGGTTCATGGTTCTCTACTATGCCGCCATCCTGCTTCTTATGGGAGCGATGCTGCCCATGGGCTTCAGTGGCATGTATCCCGGTGTGGCAGCCTTCCATGTCATGGACGGACTTCTGCCCTGGCTGCTTTTAGTAGACTTCTGGATACGCTTCGTACTGCAGGAGACTCCCGCCCAGCAGGTGCGCCAGTACAGCCTTCTGCCCGTGCGCAGGACGTTCCTGATGAACATGTACCTGCTTCGCACCGCCTTCAGCCCCGGCAACCTCTTCTGGGGATTCATGCTTGTGCCCTTCGGTGCCATCTGTGTTCTGCCCTTGTTGGGGTGGGGCGGTTTCCTGGCATGGCTGCTTGGCTGGTGGCTGCTTTGTGTGGCCAATGGCTTGTGCTACCTGCTTTGCCGTGCCTTGTGCATGAAGAGTTTTCTGTGGCTGCTCGTTCCCTTGGCCGTGCACGGTGGCATTGTGGCGCTGATGCTAGTGCCCGACAAGAATCCTCTGGACATGCCCTGCACCATGCTGATGTACGAGTTTGCCAAGGGCAGCCTTATATATATTATAGGTGCGGCCGCTCTCATTGCCCTGTTCTACTGGGCCAACTATGCCCTGCAGATGCGCATGGTGTACAACGAGGTGGCAAAGAAGGAGGAGGTGGAACTGAAGAGCACTACACAGATGAACTACCTGAACCGTTGGGGTGCCTTGGGCGAGTATCTGAAGATGGAGGTGAAGCTGAGGATGCGCAACAGCCAGGTGCGCATGCAGTTCTTTGTGGGCATAGGCTTCATCGTCTTCTTCTCCGTGGTGCAGTACTTCAGCGATGTGTATAGCGGAGCCTTCATGTCGTCGTTCGTGTGCATGTACGACTACATCATCCTGGGCATGATGACCCTCATTACCATCATGTGCTACGAGGGCAATTATATCGACGGCTTGATGGCGCGCAGGGAGAGCATCTATGCCCTTTTGCGTGCCAAGTATTACTTCAACACCGCCCTGCTCATATTCCCCTTCCTCATCGTCCTGCCGCTGATCGTTACCGGCAGAAGTTCCCTGTGGATGAACCTCGGCTACATGTTCATGACGGCAGGTGTCATGTACCCCATGATATTCCAGATGGCGGTTTACAACAACAACACCCTGCCGCTGAACAACAAGCTCACCGGCAAGCAGGGCAATACGATGCAGCAGATAGTCAGTTTCGTTGCCTTGTTCCTGCCCATAGCCCTGGAGAAGCTGCTGGTGCTCCTGCTGGGCGATGTGTGGGGATATGTTGCGTTGATAGTTGTGGGTTGCATTGGCATTGCCACGCACCGTCTGTGGCTCCGCAACATCTACGAGAGATTCATGGCACGCCGATATGCCAACATGGACGGCTTCCGTGCAAGCAGAAATTCCTGATAAAATCATGATACTATTATGAAGATACAGATAGAGAACCTGAAGAAATCCTTTGGCGAGAAGGTTGCCGTGGATATAGAGCAATACGAGATTCGGGACGGCGAGATGCTTGGTCTCGTGGGCAACAACGGTGCCGGCAAGAGCACGCTCTTCCGCCTGATGCTGGACCTGGTCAAGGCCGACGGTGGACGTGTGCTTATGCACCCCTCGGAGGAGGAGCAGAGCCAGGGCATTGCCCAGGGCAGTGTGGACGTAGCACAAACGGAGGACTGGAAGGACTGGACAGGTGCCTTCGTGGACGAGTCCTTCCTGATTGACTATCTCACGCCCGACGAGTATTTCCAGTTCATCGGTCGCATCTCTGGACGCAAGCAGGAGGAGGTGGACACCTTCCTTCAGGACTTTGAGCAGTTCATGGCTGGCGAGGTGGCAGGACAGAAGAAACTCATCCGCAACCTCTCTGCCGGCAACAAGCAGAAGGTGGGCATCGTTGGTGCCATGCTCCTGCAACCCAAGGTGCTTATCCTGGACGAGCCCTTCAACTTCCTCGACCCCTCCAGCCAGAGTGCCATAAAGCGCCTCTTGCAGGAGTACAACAGGAAGACGGGTGCCACCATCCTCGTCTCCAGCCACAACCTCCAGCACACCGTGGACATCTGTCCCCGCATAGCCCTCCTGGAGCATGGCGTGATAATTCGCGACATTGACAACACCGACGGCCAGGCAACGAAGGAACTGGAAAGTTACTTCGAGGTGTAAGGGTTGCCCCAAATCGTTTCCACCAGTAAAACCACATCACAGATGTCTGTCCCCGATACATCCGCACATAACAGATACGAGGCTCTTCTTTCCGAAGCCGGAATACGCATTACCGCCGTGCGCCTGCTGGTGCTCAAGACCATCAACGAACGCATGCACGGAGGTGCCTTCTCGCTTCAGGACGTGATGCAGGTGATGGTTACGGCCGACAACTCATCGGTTTTCCGTACCCTCACGCTCTTTGCCGAGCGCCGCATCCTGCGTACCGTAAACGATGGTTCGGGCATGCAGAAGTATTGCCTTGCCGCACATGCCGACCATGTCCATGATCACGACACGGGCCATGTGCATTTCACCTGCACCGTATGCCAGCGCACCGTATGCCTCACGGACATCCCCATCCCCCACGTATCCCTGCCCGACGGCTACGAAGCCGCCGACACCGAATTCATCGTCAAGGGCATCTGCCCCCGATGCAGAAGGTAGGGTAGTGGCAGCCCCAGGCAGGGACACGGCATGGCGTGTCCGAAATACATTCGAGTATCGCTCATTTTGTAGAAAAGTACAAGGATGTTTTGTACTTTTCTTCTTTTTTTGTACCTTTGACTTCAAATTTATGGCAGTTGCATATCATGAGAACAAAAGGTGAATACATAGAAATGCTTAGAAAGCACATGTCGGTTCTGAAGCAGCAATTCGGAATCCGCTCTATGTGTATCTTTGGTTCCGTAGCCAGAGACGAACAAGGTTCTGATAGCGATGTGGATGTCTGTGTGGAGATGGAACCGGATATCTATGTGCTCGTAGCCTTGAAACAGTTCTTGGAGAAATTGTTTGGTTGCTCTGTGGATGTTGTCAGAAAACATCGCAATATGAACAAGTTGCTTGAAGAGCAGATAGAGAGGGACGCATTGTATGTATTCTGAGAGGGACGAAATCATATTGGCCTTGTTTAAGCAGATAGAGGAATCTATCCTGTTGCTTTTTCAATGGAATCAGGATGTCAGGGATGCGAATGACTACCTTCTGTCTCCCGAAGGCATGAAGAACTTGGCTGCATCCTGCATGCTCATTGAGGCCATAGGCGAGAGCGTAAAGAAGATAGACAGAAGGACGGACGGAAAGTTGTTGCCCTTGCGCCCCGAGATACCATGGAAGTTGGTTATGGGTATGCGTGACCACATTGCTCATGGTTATTTCGATATAGATGCGGATGTGGTATTTCTCACGATAAAGAAGCATTTGGCTCCTTTGTTAGAGGCAGTACGTTTCTTTATCGCCTACATTCCGAATCAGGCCTGTTAATCCATGTTTATTCAATGATACTTAATGGTCACTTGCAAAGTCTTTTTGCCAAAACCTTTGTATGTGACAATATATTCTCTTTGATTTATGAACGAAATCGTACAACTCATTACAAGCATGTCGCCCTACCTGCTATTGGGTTTCCTCATTGCAGGTATCATGCACACCTTTATACCAGGGAAGTACTTTCACAAGTACCTTTCCAAGAAATCCTTCCGTAGCGTCGTTAATGCTGCACTCATAGGCATACCCTTGCCCTTGTGCTCCTGCGGAGTGATACCAACGGCCATGTCCATGCGCAAGGATGGCGCCTCCAAGGGGGCGGTAACCTCCTTCCTTATCGCAACACCGCAGACGGGAGTCGACTCCATTATGGCAACTTTTTCCCTGATGGGTCTTCCCTTTGCCATCATCCGCCCCATTGCTGCATTGTTTACCGCCGTGGCAGGTGGTTTCCTGGTAAACAAGGGAGACAAATGTTGTCATGGCAAAGGCAACGAGGAGACTTCTTCATGCTGTTGCCATTCGCATTCCCACACAGAGGAGCATACCTGCCAATGCAGTTCTCATTCTCATGCGGAAGAGCATTCCTGCCAATGCCATTCGCATGCCGAGGGGCATAGCCATGGGTGCTTCTTCTCCAAGGTGAAGGATGCCCTGACCTATGCCTATGTTGACATGGTTGAGGACATTGGCAAGTGGCTGGTGGTTGGCTTGGTAATCGCAGGTATCATCACCACGGTGATTCCCACGGAATACTTTGCCTTCTTCAAGGACAACACCCTTGCCAGTATGCTCCTGGTGCTCTTGATTTCCATGCCCATGTATCTGTGTGCAACGGGCAGCATACCCATTGCCGTGGCACTGATGATGAAGGGGCTTACCCCCGGTGCCGCCTTAGTCTTGCTCGTGGCAGGTCCGGCATGCAACTTCGCCTCCATACTGATTTTGCGTAAGTTCCTGGGCACTCGCACCCTGTTGCTATATCTCGGTTCCATTGTCTTCGGCTCCATCATATTCGGTTGCCTTGTGGATTGGCTTCAGTATGCCGGTCATGTAGATTTCCTCCGCCAGTTGCACGTCAGCCATGCATGTTGCGACCACGGTCCCTCGTTCTTCAACTGGGCATGCACCATCCTTCTGGCACTGATGCTTGTCTATGCCCTTGTATTCCCAAAGTTGGGGTTGAGAAAGAAGAAGTGCTGTTGCCATTAATGTCAAGGAAATGAAGAGAAAGAAAAAGCGTTCGAGTTCAAGGAAGCACAATTACACCAAATTTCTTTTCGGTGTAATCGTAATATTGTGTATTGCATTGTTGGCTCCTGCATTTGAGATTACTTCTATGCCCTCCGATGCAGTTCGGCAAAGGGAAGAAGCGCCAGTATCAGCACATACGGAAAATGTCCGATACGAAATTCCCCTTTCCATCAAGGAGCGTGCGGAAATACTCTTGGAGCAATACAGTTACACTGTGTCCTACAATCCCGACCTGTGCATCCCCAACTGGGTGGCATGGGAACTGAATGCGGATAAACTGGTAGAGAGGGAGAGCCGCAACAGCAAGTTCGTGCCCAATCCCAAACTTCCCGAGGATATGGCGGTTACCACAAAGGAATACACCGGAAGCGGATGGGATAGGGGACACATGTGCCCTGCCGGCGACAACAAGTACCATTGGCGTGCCATGAACGAGAGTTTCTACATGACCAACATCTGTCCGCAGAACCACAACCTGAACCGTGGCGACTGGAAGGAACTGGAGGAGGCATGCCGCCGCTGGGCAGAGGTGGAACCCGTCTACATAGTGTGCGGCCCCATCAACTACCGCACGCCCAAGTATGGCTATATAGGCAAGACGTTCAGGATACGTATCCCCGATGCCTTCTTCAAGGTGGTGCTTACCGGCATGCAGAGCGGCAAGCCCCGTGCCATAGGCTTCATCTACAAGAACGAGGCAGGCAACAACAAGCGCGACAAATACGTAAACTCCATTGACGAGGTGGAACGCATAACCTCCATGGACTTCTTCCCGGCCTTGCCCGACGATGTGGAAGGACGTGTGGAGTCGGAATACAAATTGAGCGATTGGCCATAACGGCCAACCGCTCATTATTTTTTTTGTGTGCAGCCTAAACGTAGATGGGCGGATTGCTATTTCAGCATTTTGTTGAGAATCTTCTGCAACTCCTTGCCCAGGTTCTTTGCCTTGTAGTAAATCCAGTAGTTGTCGCCTCGTGTGGTGTCTACGGCAAAGCATGCCACCTCGGTGCTATGGTCTATGACATTCTCCAGGTCGGTGCGCTTGAACAGGAAGCGAGGATAGCAGAAATAGTCGCGGTCGTCGGTGGTGAACTGGGAGTTGTTGTTTGCCGAGTTGTTGCTGCTTGTCCTTACGTAGGGGTCATAACTCTGTGGCAGGCCCTCCTCGGGCATGGCAGGCTCTATGCAAAGCCCCGTGGCTATGATGTGCCCGTTGTAGTCCTGTACCACCATCTTGCGTCCTTGCGGATATTCCTCCACGCCGTTTACGGTGCGCACGGGCACAATGATGCAGAAGGTGCTGTCGGTAAGGTGCTCCACCCATGTCAGTTGGGGTATTGAGCGTCCCTGCAGATGTCCCACAAGGAGTTTGGTTGTCTCGTGCCGGGAACGCACCTTGCCGGGGTCCATGTCCTTCTCCTTCTCGAGCGAGATTTCCCACATGGTGCGTGTGCCTATCTTGTGCGTGTACTTGCGCATGCCGTGGTGTGTCACCCTGATGGACGTCTTGCCTCCCGTGACGTTCAGCGTGAAGTATCCGGAGGCATCTGCCAGGGTTTGGTTGATGATGCGGTGGTTGGCATCTATTTCAACGACGTTGGCATTGGGCAGAGGGTTGCCCTCGTGGGTAACACGTCCCTGTATCTTCAGCCCTTGAGCGTATGCCATGATACCGCTGAGGGCAAGGATGACTGATAGTATGAACCTTGTTTTCATATTGTGTAAAATGCAACTTAATCCTTTGCAAATTAACTACAATACGCTTAATCAAGAGGCTCTGATGCATATAAATAATGTTAAATGGGAACAAAAAAAGGCAAATTCTTGTGTATTTCACCTTAAATGGTTACCTTTGAAAATCAAAATACTGTATTAGAGATGAAAAGACTGCTATTGCTTCCATTGCTGCTCTTTGCCATTTCGGTTTCGGCAAGGAGAGAGAAGATACCCACTTATCTGTCATTCGTGTATTGGATACAGGGAACAGATACCATATATGGGGAGAACAATACGCTCCTGCACGAATCCGTGTCACCCGACGGCACTGTTACCATTCGTGTGCGCCACGAGGACTGGAACAATACCGTTACCAGCAAGAGCATTGCCCGCATGGCTCCCTGGCATGCCGTTGTGTCGCAAAGGCAGGGTATCAGGGCCATCATTCACCAGGGCCGTGCCAATACGGATGCCATGATGCCCATGAAGCAGGTTCCAGGCACTATGCCGAATGCCTTGAACATCAAGAACCTGGCCCGTTACACCGACCAGTTTGACATGCCCTTTGCCACGGAATATATGATAGAGAACAACGGGGATCAGGATATCGTGATCAACGACCTCAACCGTGGTCTTGTATGGTATGTGCCGCCTCGCAGTTATCTCCTGCTCAATATGGGAAAACTGCCCCAGGCATGCCTTTTGCGCATCTCCAATACCGACCCCATGCATCCTGCACTCAAGTACGTGACCATAGGCAGTGCATGTGTTTCCGTCAAGTACACCATTGCCCACGAGGACGAGGACTGCTGGATTTATGTGCTGAACGAGGAGAAGTTTTCTGACGATCCCGACAAACTGGACTTCAGAAGGCTCCAGGGTGAGTCCAATCCATATCTGAGCATACGCTACATCAAGCGTGACAAGGACACTTTCAACGAGGTTCCCATGCTGGAGGCAGAGGTGTTTGCCATAATCAAGAATGCTCGTGCGGAAAAGTCCAAGAAATAGGATATTTATAGAAACTACCTAAATCATAACACAGATTATATATTATGAAGAAGTTATTGTTAGCAGCATTTTCAATGTTCCTGATTTCTGTTGCCGGCATGGCGCAGGAGGCGGGAAAGTCAGACTTCAAGGATGCACGCCTGGTCACCCTGAAGGGCGATAGCATAAGCCTCTCCAACTATGTGGGCAAGCACAAGTATGTTCTTGTTGACTTCTGGGCCAGCTGGTGCGGTCCCTGCATGCGCGAGATGCCCAATGTGAAGGCTGCTTATGAGAAGTACAAGAGCCGCGGTTTGGAAATCGTGGGTATCAGCCTTGACCGTGACAAGGCCGCATGGGAGGCTGCCGTCAAGCGTGTGGGCATCACCTGGCCCCAGGCAACCGACTACAACAGCCAGGGCAGCAAGGTGGCTACACTCTACGGTGTCCAGTACATACCCTATATCGTTGTCTTCGACAAGAACGGCAAGATGGTGGCCAAGAATCTACATGGCGAAGCATTGTTGCAGAAACTGGAGGAACTGATGCCAGGTAATGATTAACATTGAACGATTAGCGTTTGGCAAGCAAAAACTGAAAGTTGAAAATAGAAAAAATTAATCAGACTTCATAAAAAGAACGGTGAATGGCAATCCCATTCACCGTTTCGCATTATTTCGCTCATCGTTAACCGCTCACCGCTCACCGTTCTCTATGTACTCTGCAAAGATCCTTGCAGCATCCTCAACTTTGCGTGCACACGGACGGGTACTATAGTAATGTGTGTCTCTGGTGTCTGGTATGTGTGTCTCGGTGTTGGGGGTGCAGTTGCTTTGGGCAAGCAGGTCGGCACATATTATGCTTCCATTCTTTTCCTTGAATTTGTTTAGCAAGTCCTGTACCACCTTATAGCAATGCGCTTTGCCTTCGTGGTCTTCTCCATCGGTAGAGCCGCATTGCAGGCCAACCAGTGTGACAATGCCAGATACTGCTCCGCATATCATCCTGAGGCGGCCGACGCCCCCGCCAAAACCGGCGCCGACACGCAGTGCAGTCTTTTCATCCATGCCATATAGATCGGCAAAGGCAGCTACTACGCTTTGGCAACATCCGAAACCTTCCATGAAATATTCAACGGATTTATGTACGCGTGCTTCTAATTCGGGAGATAGTTCTTTCATGTTTTGGGTGTGTGTTGTTATGAGTTGAGTGAATTAACAGATTTCTAATTTGAGCATTTCTGCCAGCCTTTGCAGATTGGCGTTCTTTTCTGCCATTTTCTTGTAAAGTGCAGGTTTGCTTGTAATATGTTCTAATTCCTGAACCTCGGCAATTCTTACAATCATCTGTATGCTGTTGTTGCAGAGTGCGGTTCTCATTTCCTGCAGGATGTGTTCTCTAAGATTCTGCAGGTATTGGCATATTTGCGGGTTGTTGGCCATGATTTCAAACGTAGTCGCATTGATTAGTTTTGGCATCATGTTCTTCATTCTCATGGCCATGGCGCGCCTTTCTATTGGCATACGTTCTACATATGCGTGCCACTGGTATGTAATGTCCTCTTGTTTGAAAGGCTTGTTCTCAACTTTGGGACAGTCTTTGGTTGCGTCTGTTGATTTCTCCTCTTTGGCTTGTCCGACGTTTCTGATGCTCGGACCTAAATTGTTTAGCTTTATCCTATTCCGTATGTCGGTCTGCTTTTGCGGTGTTTCCTTTGCGGGTTGTACCTGAGCGACAATCGTACTTGATGTGACGCTGGTGTTTGTTGCCTGTTGGGATGGGGCAGTTGTCTTTGAAGCAGGCTGAGCCAGTGCTCCAAGACGAAAAATGGGTTTAAGAATCTTGCCGGGGCAACGCCCCGAACCTGGCGTGTCCTCTTCGTTAATCTGCGCACATTGTATCAGGCAGATTTCTACCTGTAACCGTTTGTTGTGACTTTGACGGTATGCCTGGTCACAATCGTTGCATAGTTTGATTGCCTTGAATATGAATTTGCTATCGCATTTTGCTGCTTGCTCCTGATATCGTTGTCTGGTCTTTTCCGATACCTCCAATAACGGAAGGGTGGACGAGTCCTTGGCAACAAGAAGCTGTCGCAGATGGCTGGCTAATCCAGCAATAAAGTTTCCTCCGTCGAAACCTTTGCAAAGAATTTCATTGAAGAGAAGCATGCAGGCATGAACATCATTGGAAAGGAAATGATCCACTAGCCTGAAGTAGTATTCCGTAGAGAGAACATTAAGGCTGGCACATACTTTTTCGTATGTCAGTTGCCCTTCTGTGAATGACACCATCTGGTCAAAGATGCTGAGGGCATCACGCATACCGCCGTCTGCCTTTTCGGCGATTAGCTGGAGAGCTTCGTCTTCCGTGGTGTAACCCTCCTTGGAAGCAACGTTCTTGAGATGGGAAACGGTGTTCTCTATGCTCATTCGTGCAAAATCATACACCTGGCATCGTGATAGTATGGTTGGGAGGATTTTGTGTTTTTCCGTTGTGGCCAAGATGAAGATCACATAGTGGGGCGGTTCTTCCAATGTTTTAAGAAATGCATTGAAAGCTTGTGAGGAAAGCATGTGCACCTCGTCTATGATAAACACCTTGTATTTGCCTATTTGTGGCGGAATCTGTACTTGTTTTATCAACTCTCTGATGTCTTCAACACTGTTGTTTGATGCGGCATCCAGTTCGTGGATGTTCATGGAGCGTCCTTCCTCAAATGCCTTGCAGCTTTCGCATTCTCCACAGCTTTCCCTGTCTTGCCTTGGGTTAAGGCAGTTGATGGTTTTTGCAAAAATTCTGGCGCATGTTGTCTTTCCTACGCCGCGGGGACCACAGAAGAGGTATGCATGCGCCAACTTGTCTGATGCAATGGCATTTTTCAGCGTAGTTGTCAATGAAGACTGCCCAACCACGGTGTCAAACGTCATTGGACGATATTTGCGTGCCGAAACAATATATTCTTGCATGTTATAATAGTGCTTAATGTAATTGTAAGTTTAATGCAAATTTATGAAAAATAAAGCGATAAATGAACGGCGAGTAACTTTTTTTTGTACCTTTGTCTCAAATTACCGCTTAATTATGGGCCGATTTCAGAATATCGTCAGTGGAATAAGAAATTTCAAATATACAAAGTACATTGTTACTTTGTGTGTTTTTGTTGTCATCGTAGGTTTTGTGGACGAAAATAGTTTTATGAATCGTCAGGAACGAATAGAGGATATTAAAAGGTTACAGGAAGAAATATCGATTCTTAAGAAACAATACGAGGAGGATACGCAAAAACTGGAAAGTCTGAATGATTATGACCATGTCGTCCGATTGGCACGCGAGAAATATCTAATGAAACGTCCTAACGAGGATATCTTTGTCATAAAAACCGTCACACCATCCGAGTGACTATTTGTTTACGGGCAAAGGTGGATTTTCAGTGGGCGATTGGCCTGGGAGTTAACCCAAACCGGTCATTAGCGTTACGATAAAATTGCCTGTATTTTTTAAGCTGATGCCAAAAATATGGCTTTGTTGGCGCGTAACATTCTAATGACCGATTTGGGGGTCGTCAATCTGTATTGACTGGAAGTGCTTTATTGCTCTTGTGCATTATCTTCTTTATTGAAGAATATCAGGAATTCTTTGGGTATGGGTGTCTCAAACTGCATTTGCTCCCTGGTGATGGGATGGTAGAAATTGAGACGATAGGCGTGTAGTGCCAGGCGGTGCAGCGGGTCGCGCCCGTTGCCATACTTCTGGTCTCCGGCCACAGGGTTGCCGAGGTCGGCCATGTGCACACGTATCTGGTTCTTGCGCCCAGTCTCCAGTTTCATCTCAACGAGAGAGAAGTCGTCGGTGCAGCGTAGGCGGTGGTAATGTGTTATGGCCAGTTTGCCGCCATTGTCAGTAGGAGAGGAATATGTAACGAAGGACTTGCTCTCCCTTAGCCATGACTGGATGGTTCCGCCCTCCTTTTCCACTCGGCCGCACAGCACGGCAATGTAGCGGCGGTCGTACACCATGTCGTGCCAGTTGTTTTCCAGTATCTTGGCTGTCTCTATGTTCTTGGCATAGATCATGAGTCCGCTTGTCTCTCGGTCAAGGCGGTGGACTACATGTGCCGTACACTTGAAGTGTCTTTTCTCGAAGTATTCGTCCAATACGTTCTTCACGCAGTACTGCTTGGGAGTGGATGCCATGGACAGGATTCCTTCACTCTTTTCTATGACAATGATATCCTTGTCTTCGTATACGATTTTCACGTATTTGTTCAGAAGCATGGTGTTCTGGCGATGTCGTGAAACACGCACCACCTGTCCGGGAAGAAGAGCGGTGTCGTAGTGTGTGGCAAGTTTCCTGTCCACACTCACGGCACGTCCCGTGAGCAGATCCTTGGCTCTGTTCTTGGTGATTCCCATCTGCTTCAGGAGGAAGTCCATGAGGTTGCTTTCCTCCCTGACTGGTATTTCTATGTATTTGCTTGCGGCATAGGCCGCACCAGACATATTTCGCATTTATAATATTATTATGTGTAAACTCCTACTTTCTTTCTTTCAGATAACCATGACGGTAGGCATAGACCAGTTCGCGGAGATCGGCTATGCGTGCCTGAATCTTTCCGCCGAGGTCGGTGTCGCGCACACGCAGACGGTGACCGGTCATTTCAACAAGCTGTATGCTGGAATGTGTGTCCGTTCCGTTCTGTATGGCATCCTTGCGGCTGGTGAACGGCTCGTGCTGGATGAGCTCGAAGCCACGGCTGTGGTATACCAGCGTGTATCCGGCAATGCCAGTGGTGGAATGGTAGTGCTGCGAGAAACCGCCGTCGATTACCATCAGTCGTCCATCGGCCTTGATGGGACTTTCGCCCTCGGCAACATGCACAGGTACGTGTCCGTTGATGATGTGCCGGTGTTCGCCTTTCACTCCGAAACTGTCCAGGATGTAGTCGCACACCTTGGGATCGTTGCGCAGACGGAAGTATGCACCCTTTTCCTCGTGGATGAGTGATTTCTCGGAGCAGAAATATCGCTCGAACGTAATCATGCGTTTCTTGTCGAACAAAGGCGACTCGGGTCCGCACCACAGATACATCAGGTAATCGCGTGCTTCCACACGTTCCTTGCGTGGAATGTCTCGATTGAAGGCCTTGCGCACCATGATGCCGATTCTGTCCATCAGTTCGCGTCCGGAACTCTTCTTGCCCATCAGTTCCACCTCCTTCAGTGTGCCGTCCTCGTTTAGGGGTACGGAGGCATGGAAGAGCAGGTTGCCGTTGCAGATGTTGTACATGCCGCCATGCGAGAGAATACACTTTATGTGCTTCTGCAACTTGTCGGAAACACGGAACGAGTGCTTCAGTTTGCGCAGCATCTCTTCCTCCTCGGGTGTGAGCCGGTAGGGGTCGCTCCAGTCAACGGTTGGGAAGAGGGTGTCGCGCAGGGGGTACTCCTGACCGTTGACGGTGAATGTGCCGCGTTCGGGGTTGACATGTTCCAGTGTGCCTTCGCGTGAGATGACCCATTCAGGATGAGCATTGATGGTCTGCTGTTCCACCTTGAACTGTATGATGGTTATGGCCTTGTGCATCTTGCCTATGAGTTCTCTCTGGCGTTCGCTCAGTTTGCCGTATCTGTTGCTTGGCAGGAAGATTGTACAAGGGTCGTCCTTGTAGGCCTCCAGGGCCAGTGTGGCAAGGGGCAGGAGGTTGATGCCATAGCCATCCTCCAGTGTGTCCATGTTGCCGAAGCGGAGGCAGAATCTCAGTACGGTGCAGATGCAGCACTCGTTGCCTGCCGCAGCTCCCATCCAAAGGGCATCGTGGTTGCCCCAGGTGAAGTCGAAGTTATGGTAGTTCATCAGTGCGTCCATGATGATGTGTGCACCGGGGCCGCGGTCCCATACGTCGCCCAGAATGTGCATCTGGTCAATGGCCAGACGCTGTATCACCTGGCAGATGGCTGTTATGAAATTGCCTGCCTGGCCTGTCTGTACAATACTGTCTATGATACACTGGAAGTAGGCCTGCTTGTTGCCGTCCTCGGCATTTTCGTGCATCAGTTCTTCGATGATGTAGGCGAATTGCTTGGGCAGTGCCTTGCGCACCTTGCTACGGGTGTACTTGCTGCAGACGCTTTGGCACACACGAATCAGTCTAAGCAAGGTGTCGCCATAGAATTCGGCCGGGACCTCTTCTTCCTGTGCCTCCATCATTTCCAGTTTTTCCTCGGGATAGTATATGAGCGTGCAAAGTTCACGAATCTGCTCTTCGCTAAGTTCGTTTTCGTAGAGTTCGCGTACCTTGCGCTTGATATTGCCAGAGGCATTGCGCAGAATGTGCTCGAATGCTTCGTGCTCTCCATGTATGTCTGCCATGAAATGCTCGGTACCTTTGGGTAGGTTCAGTATAGCCTCCAGGTTGATGATTTCTGTGCAGGCCGTCTCTGTGTTGGGAAAGTTCTGTGCCAGCAGACCAAGAAGTCTCATGTCTGACTTGATGCGCTCGGCCATGTCGTTTTTATTCTGCTCCATAGCAATCGGAATGTATTCAATTTATCCACAAATGTACTATTTTATAACTGTACATGCAAATATTATATGCTTTTTTTGTACCTTTGTGCACTGAATGTTTAATAATAAGGTATAAAGATTGACTATTTACAGGCATATGAAGCGTTATTTTTCTTTCTGTTTTGCTATGCTTGTTGCAATCATGTGCAATGCGGCAGGTGCAACAAGAGACAGCATTGTAGTGGATTCCATTACTGGTGATGTACGTAAGTATAAGTTGACAGACAAGAAGGCACTGAAACCTCTGTATTGGGTGTATAATTATCTTGCCAACTCCAACAAGAGACGTAGTGACGTGTCTTACGATGGCGGTTTTGTATTTGGCCCGGCATATAACATCAATACCGGTTTTGCCATAGGTGGCGGTTACAGTGCTCTGTATTCCTTTGACAAGAACGACCCTAAATTGCAGAAGAGTATCGTCAACGGATTCTTCCAGGCCAGTGTCAAGGGTATCGTTGCTGTTGGTGTGGAGGGACATAACTACATGAAAGGCGACAAGCACCGCTTCAACTATGAGTTCAGTTTCACCCATTATCCGTCGGCTTTCTGGGGTATAGGCACACAGACCTCTCTGGACAACTACTATGCCAACCGCATGGTCGACTCCAAGCAGCTGCTCCTGAAACTGGAAGGCGACTTTACATGGAAACTTGCTGAGAACCTGTATCTTGGTCCCAAACTGGATTTCCTTTATTCCAATCTCTACAAGACACATGACAATATTCCTCAGGGTGAGGAGGGAATGTACCCCAACGGTCTGATGGAGCACTTCCTGGCTCTGCCCGATGGAAGCGGGCATCAGCCTTTCACGCAGCTGGCTTTGGGCTTGGGCGTGACACTGAAATATGATTCACGCGATTTTGCCACCAATGCCTACAAAGGACATTACTTCAATCTGCAGCAGTTGGGCTTTGCTCCTGGCTTGAACGAATACGGTTTCCTGACAACCGACGTTAAATACCAGTTCTATACCCCTCTGTGGAAGAAGTGTACGCTTGCTTTCCAGGCACACGGACGTTTCAACTATGGCAATGAGGTGATACCTTGGATACGTTTGGCCAGCACTGGCAATCAGGGTATGGGACGCGGATACTTCTTTGGCCAGTATCGCGACAACAATGTGATGGAAACCCAGTTGGAATTCCGCCAGCGTCTGATATGGCGCCTGGGTGTAGTGGCATGGGTCGGTGCCATAAATATATTCCATGATTTCAACCATATCTACATGAAGCATACTTTGCCCACTTATGGTTTTGGTGTACGTTGGGAGTTCAAACCTCGTGTTAATGTGCGTGTCGACTGGGGCTTTACCAAGACTGGCAACAGTATAGTATTCAATATAGGAGAGGCATTCTAATTATCCATCGTATTATCCTGTCTTACAAGTATGAAAAGATACATTAGTCTTATATTTACATCCGTTATCTGTCTGGCATCTTTTGCCCAAGAGGAAGAACTGATAAAATTTGCAGATTTTGAAAGATGGATGCAGCGCGATATAAAGGAAAGTGCCATCATTGGAGGTAAGACAATAAGTCTGTACGAAATTGCCCCCAATGCCCATTGGACCAAGGAGAACGGCAAACAGAACATAGCGTACACCAATCAGGGTGGTTCTCCATGGGCAACAAGCAATGTGTATGCACGTGTGAGCGGAATAAACAAGACCAATGCCTGTGTATACAGAGATGTACATGGTTCGGGATATTGTGCGAAACTTGTAACTCAGCTGGTCAATGTCAAGGTCCTTGGACTCATCAACATCAGTGTCCTTGCATCTGGTTCCATCTTTACCGGTGAAATGATAGAACCCCTCACGGACACCAACAACCCTATGTCGAAAATGAACCTTGGCATACCGTTCGTGCGTCGTCCCAAGAGTATAAAGTTCGACTACAATGTCCGCCTCACCGGTTCCCCAAACCGTATCCGTCAAAGCGGTTTCTCCAAGGTGGAGACCATACCTGGCAGGGATATGCCTGAAATGACTGTTATTTTGCAGAAGCGCACCGAGGATGCTAACGGCAACATTACGGCTAAGCGCGTAGGCACAATTGTATACAAGTTCTCAAAGGCAACCAATGGATGGAAGGAAGGCGCAAGCTTCGACATACATTACGGTGATATAAGAAAGGAGTCTTTCTTTACGTCGGGTATGGACCTTAAGAATGGCAACAGTGCATATTATGCCAAAAACAGCAAGGGCAAGATTGTGCCCATAGAAGAAAACGAATGGGCACATGCTTCGGAGACTCCAACGCATGCAATCGTCAAGTTTGACAGCAGTCATGGTGGGGCTTACATAGGTACCATAGGCACCACATTGTGGCTTGACAATATCAAGTGGGTGTATTATTAAACGGTGAGCGGTAGGGCGAACGAGGTCCTGGGAAGATTGACAGGATGTCAATCTGTGCCTCGTGAGGGGCGCAATCCCCATTGCGACGTTGGGGAACTGCGTGCAGCGTCCGAATAGTTTTCCCTGTTATTAAATACAAACAAAAACAAACATTATCATGAAGACACCATATTATATGATAGAAGAGAGGTTGCTGCGTAGCAACCTTTCATTGATTCAGGATGTTGCCCGACAGAGCGGAGCAGAGATTATCCTTGCCTTCAAGGCTTTTGCCCTTTGGAAGACTTTCCCCATCTTCCGTGAGTATATAACGCACACCACAGCCAGTAGTCCCTACGAGGCACGTCTGGCCAAGGAAGAATTTGGCAGTCCTGCCCATACATATAGCCCTGCGTATACCATGGATACTTTTGGGGAAATACTTTCCAACTCCTCTCACATTACGTTTAATAGCCTCACACAATACGAGGCATTCTTCCCCATGGTAGAGCAGTGGAATGAGAAGCATGCCGAGAAGGAGAGAATAAGTTGTGGCTTGCGCATCAATCCCGAACATTCGCACATAGAGACAGATTTGTATAACCCCACAGCTCCAGGTTCGCGCTTCGGTGTAATTTCCGACCAATTGCCTGAACGCCTGACTGCTGGTATCGAGGGTTTTCATTGCCATTGTCATTGCGAGAGCAGTGCCGAGGATTTGGTTGATAACCTCATCTATATCGAGAAACGTTTTGCAGGATGGTTCTCCCAACTAAAATGGCTAAACCTTGGTGGCGGTCATCTCATGACACGCAAGGGTTATAATGTGCCTTTGCTTGTAGAAACCATTCGTGGGCTTCGTCAGCGTTATCCCAATCTTCGCATCATATTGGAACCAGGTTCTGCTTTTGCCTGGCAGACAGGTCCGCTTGTCTCATCTGTAGTTGACATAGTAGAGAATCATGGCATACGCACAGCAATCCTGGATGTATCATTCACCTGCCACATGCCCGATTGTCTGGAGATGCCTTATTGGCCGGCCGTGAGAGGAGCAGAGACGATTGAAGATCCGGAGGGCCATGTGACTTCAGAGCAGGACAATGATGGCTATGTCTATCGTCTTGGTGCAAATTCCTGCCTTAGTGGAGATTTCCTTAGTTCATGGCGCTTTGACCATCCTCTGCAGATAGGTGAACAAATTATCTTCGAGGACATGATACACTACACTACGGTAAAGACTTGCATGTTCAACGGTATACATCATCCATCGCTTACTATTCTTCGTGAGGATGGCACCCACGAACTTCTACGTGAGTACACCTACGAGGACTACCGAGACCGCATGGATTAGTGTCCTCTCGTTAGTATGCCGGAACGTTTTGAAATCTTTTGTGTCCTAATGATAATGCTATGATGTCAGCATCCTCTTTTCTTCTCATTGGGGACAAAAGACTTTGCTGACTGATGAAAATAAAGAAAAAGTCCGATATTCAAATGAATACCGGACTTCTAAATTTTGTGCCCAAGACAGGAGTCGAACCTGCACGCCTCTCGACACACGCACCTGAAACGTGCGCGTCTACCAATTCCGCCACTTGGGCAAACATGGAGCGGAAAACGAGGCTCGAACTCGCGACCCCAACCTTGGCAAGGTTGTGCTCTACCAACTGAGCTATTTCCGCATTGAAAGTGAAGAGGAGGAGACTCGAACTCCCACGCCTCGCGGCACTGCCACCTCAAAGCAGCGCGTCTACCATTCCGCCACCTCTCCATTTCGTTGCAATGCATTTGTGCCCAAGACAGGAGTCGAACCTGCACGCCTCTCGACACACGCACCTGAAACGTGCGCGTCTACCAATTCCGCCACTTGGGCAAGCATAGAGCGGAAAACGAGGCTCGAACTCGCGACCCCAACCTTGGCAAGGTTGTGCTCTACCAACTGAGCTATTTCCGCATATCTCTCTATATGCCTTGCAACTAATCTTTCAACTTTCATCCGTTATGGATGGCTTTTCCTCTGAATTGCGGTGCAAAGGTACTGCTTTTTTTTGAATGGTGCAAGTGTTTTGACGAAAAAATGCATTAATGTTGTGCTTTTCTTTGAGTTTTTTGAGAAGTGCTGGGTTTCTGTTGTGTCTTAGACCCTGCGTGGCGTTGCCCCTCGGCTATTTGCTGAATTCCAATTTTGCCTCTTTCAACTAATGCTGTCAGTCTGATGAGCCACTACTGTCCGTTCATTTAACCGCTACTGCCCGTTCATTTGACCGCTACTAGCCGTTCGTTTAACCGCTATCGTCCGTTCCTTTTACCGCTACTGCCCGTTTGTTGAACCGTCATGGTAGTGTTGTTGTATTTCCATATAAAATAAAAGCGAGATCCAGTGGACCTCGCTTAATGTCTTTGTGTATTCAGAACTTATGCTTCTGCGATGGGCTCAACGCTTACGGTTGAACGGTTCAGGCGACCCTTACGGAAGGTCACGATACCGTCTGCCAGAGCGTACAGAGTGTCATCCTTGCCGATGCCTACGTTCTTGCCAGGGTAGTGGCGTGTGCCACGCTGACGTACGATTACATTACCGGCAATGCACTTCTCACCACCGAAGATCTTGATACCGAGTCGCTGTGATGCTGACTCACGGCCGTTCTTAGAACTACCAACACCTTTTTTATGTGCCATTTCTGTGTTCCTCCTGTGATTTTAGTGATTAAGCAATAACTTCCTTGATAGTCAACTCGGTGAACTGCTGACGGTGACCGTTCAGCTTGCGGTAGCCCTTACGACGCTTCTTGTGGAAAACAAGAACCTTGTCGCCCTTTACCAGGGGAGTAACCACTTCACATACAACCTTAGCGCCCTCAACGGTGGGAGCACCTACGGTGATTGTACCATTGTTGTCTACCAACAACACTTTCTCAAACTCAGCAGCCTGACCAGCCTCAACACCAGCGATGTGGTGTACGAAGAGCTTCTTGCCAGCTTCAGCCTTGAACTGCTGACCGTTAATCTCTACGATTGCGTACATTTGTTTATTTATTATTTAACGGGTTTGACCGCGGGGCGGAATCATCTCGTGATTCACTTTTTCGAGCCTCAACGGCATAAATCGGGTGCAAAATTAGCACTTTTCTTTGAGATGTGCAAGAAAAAGTGCGCTAATCTGTTATTTATTTGCGTTATAGCGCTTGTTCAAACCAGTTACGATGTCCTTGGTGATGTTATACTGGGGGTTGGCGATAAGAAGATTGTCGCCGGCCTTTATCATCACGTAGTCATACTTCTTGGTCTGGTTGTATATTTTTAGGAAGTTCTGTATGCTGTCGCGTGCTTCCTGGTTGATGCGTGCCTGCTCCTCGTTGAACTCGTTGTTCAGCTTGGCTGCCAGTTCCTGGAGTTCCATCTCCTGCTGCTGGAGGTTGCGCTGTGCGTTTTCCAGTTCGTCGCGTGTCTGGAAACCGTTGTTCTCATACTTGCGCTGCATTGCAGCTGCGCTGGACTCCAGTCGGCGCTGTCTTTGTCCCAATGTGTTCTGTATGTCTGCGCCCTTGCGGGTAAGAACACCTTCATAGTCCTTGTAGAGCTGGTACTGGCTCATGAGACTGTCCAACTCAACATAGGCAATACGCAGACCAGTTGCTTCTGTTCCGGCATTTTGTGCTGTTTCCACTTTGCCAGCCCCATTGTTGTTGCATGATGCAAGGCACAGAGCCATGCCCATGATCAGAAAAAGATACTTTTTCATTGTCTATTTATCTATAATTATTTGTTCATTGCGTTTTCCTTCACTCGGTGTGGACTCTGTTGTCGCATCATCCTGTCCATGCTTTGCACGCAATGGATGCCTTTCTTGCGCATTTCCGGACTCTGGCCAATGTGAAGACTGCGAAATTTGCCACCTTTTTGCAGAAGTATGCGTATGGACAGCAGCAATATGCTGATTGCGCAAATTCCAAGCGTCAAGAGTAAGAGTTTCAACATTTATTTGTATATTTGCAGACGCAAAGTCATGATTTCGGGTGGCAAAGATAGTGAATATTTGCTAATCTGCCAAATAAAACTTCGTGGCAATGCGTTATAATTAATACCAACGTTCAAATAATTAGAAAAGATATGATGGAATTGAAACCCGCTTCGGTTTTTGAAGCATTTAGTGAGATAAACCGTGTTCCCCGTCCTTCCAAGAAGGAGGACAAGATGATGGAGTACCTGCTGGAGGTAGGCCGCAGTCTTGGTTTGGAGACAGTACGCGACGAGATAGGCAATGTTGTTATCCGCAAGCCTGCCACCCCCGGTATGGAGGACAAGCCTGTTGTTGTATTGCAGAGCCACATGGACATGGTTTGCGAGAAGAACAACGATGTGGAGTTTGACTTTGAGAATGATGCCATCCAGGCTTATGTTGACGGTGAATGGATGAAGGCTAAGGGTACAACCCTGGGTGCCGATGACGGTATCGGCTGTGCCATGGAGATTGCCATCCTCCGTGCCACGGACATCAAGCATGGTCCTCTGGAGTGTGTCTTTACCCGTGACGAGGAGACAGGTCTCACCGGTGCCGAAGCCATGCCTGCTGATTTCCTGAAGGGCAGAATGATGGTTAACCTCGACAATGAGGAGGAAGGCTATATCTTTGTAAGTTGTGCCGGCGGCTGCCGCACCGTGGCCACTTTCCACTATGAGGACGAACCCGTTGAGGACGGCATGTTCTTTGTTCGCCTGACCATCAAGGGCCTGACCGGCGGTCATTCTGGTGACGACATCAACAAGATGCGTGCCAATGCCAACAAGCTACTTGCACGTTTCCTGTACATGCAGCAGGCAAAGACCGACCTGCGCCTGGCCGACATTCAGGCTGGCGGTTTGCACAACGCCATTCCCCGCGAAGCCTCTTGTGTGGTATCCGTGCCATACGCATATAAGGAGCAGATACGCGTAGACTGGAACATCTTCCAGGCCAACGTGGAGGAGGAGTACAGCCGCACGGAGAAGACCATGGAGTTCATCCTGGAAAGCGAGGAGGCACCCAAGAGTGTGGTGGACAAGAAGACATCGCGCAACCTGATACTTGCCCTGCAGGCAGTGGACAACGGTATCTTTGCCATGTGTCAGGACATCGACCTCGTGGAGACAAGTTCCAACCTGGCCAACATCCGCAAGAATGCCGAGGAACACACCATAGTAGTCAATTCAAGCCAGCGAAGCAGCATCCTCAGCGCACGTCACAATATGGCTGCCACCTTCCGTGCCGCCTTTGAACTGGCTGGTGCAGAGGTGCTGAGTGGTGAGGGCTATCCCGGCTGGAAGATGAATCCCAATAGCAAGCTGCTCGTCGTTGCCGTGGACCAGTACAAGAAGCTCTATGGCAAGGAACCCTTCGTGGGCGGCATTCATGCCGGTCTGGAGTGCGGTCTGTTCAGCGAGAAGTTCCCCGGCATGGACATGGTGAGCCTTGGTCCCACGATGCGTGGTGTACACAGCCCCGACGAGCGCATGCACATTCCCAGCGTACAGTTGGTTTGGGACCATCTGCTGGCAATATTGGCAAATATCTAAAACACAGGAAACGGACTTGAAGCGATTTCCCCTATATTTATATATAATAGGTGTACTGATGGCTATGGTCAGCAGTTGCGATGACTATGATTCGTGGACTGCTGACCCTCAGGCCCAGCTCACCTTCGGGCGCGATACAGTAAGTTTCGACACCCTCATAAGCACAGTTAGCAGCAGCACCCAGCGCCTGTTGGTTTACAACAACAACGAGAGCGGAGTGCGCATCAGCGACGTGCGCCTCAAGCATGCCGGCAAGAGCCACTTCCGTGTGAATGTGGACGGACAGTTTCTGCATGGCGGCCAGGGCACCGACTTCGAGGTAAGGAGAAACGACAGTATCTTTGTCCTCGTGGAGGTTACTCTGCCGGATACCGACACGGACACTGTTAGCATGCATACCGACAGCCTTTGCTTCCAGTTGGAAAGCGGAGTGCAGCAGTTTGTCACCCTTATTGCTGGCGGACAGAATGCATTGCACTGGCGAGGGGTTAGGGTTATAGACAAGGACTCAGTCCTTCGCAGCCGCAGACCTGTGGTTATATATGACAGCCTTTATGTCTCTGCGGGAAGCACGCTTACCGTTGAGGCAGGCACGCAGCTGTATTTCCATCAGCAGGCCTCTATGTGTGTGGATGGAACCCTGGTGGTAAACGGTACGCTCGAGCAGCCTGTAGTTTTCCGTGGCGACAGGACAGGAAATCTCTTCGACTATCTCCCATACGACAACACTCCCCAGCAATGGGGTGGGGTGTACCTCAACGGGTCGGGGCATAAGCTCACGTACCTGGACCTGCATAGCAGCACCTTTGGCATCAGAGCCGAGGATACGGATATAGAATTTGCCAATTGCGTGATACACAACACCGGCGGCAATGCCCTGTGGACAAAGAACTGTAGTGTGAAAGCGTATAACACACAGATAAGCAATGCCTTTGGCAATCTTTATCAGATGATAGGAGGAGAGACGGAGATGACCTTCTGCACCTTGGCGCAGTTCTACAACTTCGATGCCAACAGAGGCTGGGCATTGAGCCTGAGCGACTACGATGTGGAATATGGCGATACGATGTTCTACGATGTTTCGCGTGCGTACTTCACCAACTGCATCATCACCGGTTATGGCGAGGATGTGATATCGGGCAGTTTCCTGAAGGAGAGCAAGTTCCAGGATTCTGTGCGCTATCAATTCCAGCGCTGTTTCTTAAATACGGTATACAGCGAGACAGATTCTGTCCGCTTCGTGCGCAACATCTACGAGAATCCCGAGGATACCATGTCCTACGGACGTCAGTTCCTCGTTTTCGACACCTATGCACGAATATACGACTTCACCCCCGACACCCTGGCGCATTTCTGTGACAGTGCCGATGTCTATTGGGCAGAGGAGTTCCCGTTGGACCGCCTTGGCAGAAGTCGCCAGGCAGACGGACGGGCAGACATAGGAGCATACGAGAATGTCCAGCGCCAGACTATTGGCGAGGCAGAAAAGAAGGAGGAGGAAAAGAAATGAAGGTGACCCTGTTAGTCGTGGGCAAGACCACCGACAAGCATATCATTGCCCTGGTGGATGAATACCTTTCACGCCTGAAGCATTACCTGCCAACGGACATTGAGGTAATCCCCGAACTCCGCCAGACAAAGGCCTTGTCCGAGTCGCAGCAGAAGGAAGCAGAGGCTTCGCTGATACTCTCCCGCATACAGCCCGGCGACAGGGTGGTGCTTCTGGACGAGCATGGTGTGGAGAGGCGAAGCATAGAGTTTGCCTCGTGGATGCAGAAGAAGATGGTTTCGGGCACCAAGCGTCTGCTGTGCATAGTGGGTGGCCCTTACGGCTTTGCCCCTGCCGTCTACGACAGGGCCGACGAGAAGATATCCCTCTCGCAGATGACCCTCTCGCACCAGATGATACGTCTGCTCTTCGTGGAGCAAGTATACCGTGCCATGACCATACTGAATGGAGAACCATATCATCATGAATAATAACAATAAAAACATACAATTATGCTTAGTGTAGAAGAATTGAACGAAAGACTGATAGACCTGGCTTTCAGCGAGGATATTGGTGATGGTGACCACACCACATTGTGTTGCATTCCAGCCGACAGTATGGGCGAGAGCAAGTTGCTCATCAAGGAAGAGGGTATCTTTGCCGGTGTGGAGATAGCCAAGCAGGTGTTCCACCGTTTCGACCCCACCATGGAGGTGGAGGTGTACATCGAGGATGGTGCCCACGTGAAGCCCGGCGACATCGTAATGAGCGTTAAGGGCAAGGAGCAGAGCCTGTTGCAGACAGAGCGCCTGATGCTGAACATCCTTCAGCGCATGTCGGGCATTGCCACCATGACCAACAAGTACCAGCAGGCACTCATCGATGCCGGTACCAAGACCCGTGTGCTCGATACCCGCAAGACCACTCCCGGTATGCGTATGCTGGAGAAGGAGGCCGTGAAGATAGGTGGTGGCATGAACCATCGTATCGGTTTGTTCGACATGATTCTGCTCAAGGACAACCACATCGACTTCTGCGGTGGCGTGCACAATGCCATCAGCCGTGCCAAGCAGTATTGCAAGGACCATGGCAAGGACCTGAAGATAGAGTGCGAGGTTCGCAACTGGAAGGAACTGGAAGAGGCTCTTACCGAGGGTTGCGACCGCATCATGTTCGACAACTTCTCTCCCGAGGACACCAAGAAGGCAGTAGAACTTGTAGCAGGCCGTGCCGAGACCGAGTCAAGTGGCGGCATCACCTTCGAGACAATGATACCTTATGCCCAGGCTGGCGTGGACTTCATCAGTTTCGGTGCCCTGACACACAGTGTGAAGGGACTGGATATGAGTTTCAAGGCTGCAGGTTCGGACAAGCTGGTGATAAAGTAATATAAAACTAAACAACAATTATGCGCAAGATATTTTCAGTTATCTGCCTTCTGCTCGTTTCGGTGATGGCCATGCCATGCACCAACCTCATCGTGGGCAAGAAGGCATCTGCCGACGGCAGTGTTATTATCAGTTACAGCAGTGACAGTTATGGCATGTTCTCCTCTCTCTACTACAAGCCCAGGATGAAGCATGCCAAGGGAGCAATGCGCCCCATCTATCACTACGAGACAAGCAACTACCTGGGCGAGATTCCCGAACCCGAGGAGACATATCAGGTAACCGGTTTCCTCAACGAGTACCAGCTCAGCATCATGGAGACCACCTTTGGCGGCCGTCCCGAACTGGATGGCGGTCCCGGCATGATGGACTACGGTTCGCTGATGTGGATAGCCCTGGAGCGTTGCAAGACCGCACGCGAGGCCATCAAGCTCATCGACGAACTGTGCCAGGAATATGGCTACCAGTGCAGCGGCGAGAGTTTCACCATTGCCGACAAGAACGAGGTGTGGATTATGGAACTCATCGGCAAGGGCAAGGAGGAGAAAGGTGCCGTTTGGGTGGCGCAGCGCATGCCCGACGACATGATCAGTGCTCATGCCAACCATAGCCGCATCCGCAAGTTCCCCCTGAAGGACAAGGACAACTGCCTCTATTCCAAGGATGTTATCACCTTTGCCCGCAAGAAGGGCTATTTCAACGGCCAGGACCAGGACTTCTCCTTCTCCGAGGCATACGCACCCATCGACTTTGGCGCCAAGCGCTATTGCGAGGCCCGTGTGTGGAGCTTCTTCAACAAGTGGGCAGCCGAGGACATGAAGCCCTACATGCCCTATGCTATGGGCGAGGATGTTGACCCCAAGACAAAGCAGCCCATCGATGGCATTCCCCATGAGATGCCTTTGTGGGTTAAGCCCAAGCAGCTCCTGAGCACACAGGATGTGAAGGACATGATGCGCGACCACTACGAGGGCACTCCCATGGACATCACCGAGGGACTGGGAGGCCTGCCCTGGCAGATGCCATACCGCGTTACCCCCTTGTCCTACAAGGTGGATGGCAAGGAGTATTTCAACGAGCGCCCCATCAGCACCGTACAGTCCAGCGCCATCTATGTGGCACAGATGCGCGACTACCTGCCCGACTACATCGGCGGTGTGCTGTGGTTTGGCAATGACGACGCCAACATGGTGGCCCTTACCCCCATCTACTCCTGCCTGGAGGCTGTGCCTGAGTGCTATAGCCAGAAACTGGCTGATGCCACCACATTCTCCTTCCGCAATGCCTACTGGATGTGCAACTGGGTGAGCAATATGGTCTACTACCGCTACAACCTGCTCTTCCCCGAACTGCAGACTGTCCGCGACCGTCTGGAGAAGGACTTCAACAGCGTTCAGGCACTGATGGAGTCAAAGGCAAAGGAAATGGGCGAGGCAGAAGGAAAGAAGTTCCTCAGCGACTACAGCCTGCGCATGTCTGGCATGATGATGGACGAGTGGATGCAGCTGGCACAGCGTATCATTGTCAAGTACAATGACATGTGCGTCAAGAAGGTGGACGAGAACGGCGACTACATCCTCACCCCCGGCGGCGAACCCGTTGCTCCCCAGCGTCCCGGCTATCCCCAGCACTACCTGCGCAAGATGGTGGAGGAGAGCGGAGAGAAGTATCTGGTAAAGTAATTGACATTGCAGGATTGCAGACAGGGCAAGACAGCACATTATTGCTCTTCTGACAACATATTGACCGGCCTTAGGCAGCACATTGTCTGTGGCTGGTCAATGTTTTTTGTTCATCTTTATTCATCTAAGGCAAGATTTTTGCGTCAAAGTGGGGAGATAATACCTAAAAAAGAGTATCTTTGTATGTCAAAAATGCAAAGTCTACATGACAAAAACGGACAATATTGATTGCCACGGTTGCAAGATTTCCATGTTTTGCAGCCGCAAGGACAAGGACACGGCCCAGCCATGCGACACCAGTCTCGTGGCCGTTGGCGTCGCCTTTGTCCTGCCCCTTGCATGCATCGTGCTCATACTGTTTCTGGCACAGGGCAGGGTAGGCGAGGGATGGGCAGCCTTGGCGGTATTGCTGTTCCTGCTGCTCTATTTCCTGGTGATAAGGCTGCTGAAGATAGATTTCGGCAAACAGGCGACGAAGAGAAAATAATAAACTATTATAGTTATGAACGTAATTTTGATTGCGGTAATTGTGCTTGGAGTTGTGGGACTTGTTTCCGCTCTGGTCTTGTTCCTTGCCTCCAAGAAGTTTGCCGTTTGGGAAGACCCCCGCATCAAGCAGGTGTCCGACGTTCTGCCCCAGGCCAATTGCGGCGGCTGCGGCTATCCCGGCTGTTCGGGTTTTGCCTCAGCATGCGTCAAGGCAGCCGAAGGCGGAAGTCTGAGTGAATTGAACTGTGCCCCTGGCGGCCAGGCAGTGATGGAGCAGATTGCCGGCATACTCGGCCTGCAGGCATCGGCAGCAGCACCCAAGGTGGCTGTGGTCCGTTGCCAGGGTACATGCGACGTGCGCCCCCACGGAGTGGAATTTGACGGCGCTCATTCGTGCAAGGTGCAGAACATGACCGGTATGGGCGAGACCCAGTGCCAGTATGGCTGTCTTGGCGAGGGCGACTGTGCCAGCGTATGCCTGTTTGGTGCCATCACCGTAAATCCCGCCACTCGCATTGCCGAGGTGGACGAGAGCAAGTGTACCGGTTGCGGCGCCTGTGCCAAGACCTGTCCCCGTGGCATTATCGAACTGGTTCCCCAGGGACCCAAGAACCGCAAGGTCGTGGTCCTCTGCAACAACAAGGACAAGGGAGCCCTTGCCACCAAGGAGTGCAAGGTCAGTTGCATAGGTTGCGGCAAGTGCGTGAAGGTGTGCGAGAAGTTCGAGGCCATCACCCTCGGCGCCAACCTTGCCCACATCGACCCCGACAAGTGCAAGATGTGCCGCAAGTGCGAGGAGGCATGTCCCCGTGGAGCCATCAAAGCATTCAACTTCCCTCCCCGCAAGCCCAAGGCTGATGCTCCTGCCACAGAAGCACCCAAGGCTGCTCCCTCTGCAGAAGCACCCAAGGCTGCTCCTGCACCCAAGGCAGAGGCACCCAAGGCCGAGAGCATTGTGAACAACAACGTAGAACCCGCAAAAGAATAAGGATACTGCCGTATGAAGACATTTAGAATGGGCGGTGTACATCCCGCCGAGAACAAACTCAGTGCTGGCAGTCCTATCCGCGAGGCTGCTCTGCCCAAGCAGGCCATCTTCAGCATGTTCCAGCACATAGGCGCACCAGCCAAGCCCGTAGTCAAGAAGGGCGATGTGGTAAAGGTTGGCACTCTGCTTGGCGAAGCCGGAGGCTTTGTCAGTGCGCCAATATACTCCAGCGTAAGCGGCAAGGTAAGCAAGGTGGATGTTGCCCTGGATGCCAGCGATACACGCCGCATGGCAGTGTATGTGGACGTGGAGGGCGACGAATGGGAGGAGAGCATCGACCGCAGCGAGGCGCTTGTACGCCTGGAAGACCGTCCCGACCTGGATGCCCAGGCCATCGTGGAGAAAATCAAGCAGGCAGGCATCGTGGGCATGGGTGGCGCCACCTTCCCCTGCCATGTGAAGCTGTGCCCCCCTCCCGGACAGAAGGCCGAATGCGTCATCATCAACGCCGTGGAGTGCGAGCCCTATCTTACAGCCGACCACAGCCTCATGCTCGAGAAGGCCGATGAGATTCTCGTTGGTGTGGCCCTCATAATGAAGGCCGTTGGTGTGGAGCGCGGCTATATCGGCATAGAGAACAACAAGCCCGACGCCATCCGCCTGATGCAGGAGAAGGTGAAGTCCTATCCCCAGATAGAGATTGTCCCCCTGAAGGTGCAGTATCCCCAGGGCGGCGAGAAGCAGCTGATAGATGCCGTCATAGGCCGACAGGTTCCTGCACCTCCTGCCATCCCCATCAGCGTAGGCGCTGTGGTGCAGAATGTGGGTACTGCCTTTGCCATCTACGAGGCAGTGATGAAGAACAAGCCCCTCATCTCCCGCATCATCACCGTAACGGGCAAGAGCGTGAAGAACCCCTCCAACCTGCTGGCACGTCTGGGCACACCCTTCTCCCAACTCATCGACGAGTGTGGCGGTCTGCCAGCCGACACAGGCAAGATTATTGGTGGTGGCCCCATGATGGGCAAGGCCCTCATTTCCTTGGACATCCCCATGACAAAGGGTTCCAGCGGCCTGCTCATCATGAACGACAAGGAGGCACGCCGTGCCGAGCCCGAACCCTGCATCCGCTGCGCCAAGTGCGTAGGCGCATGCCCCATGGGACTTGAGCCCTATCTCCTGGCAAAGATAAGTTCGCAGAACATGTGGGAAGAGGCCGAGAAGGAGGACATCGTATCGTGCATAGAATGCGGTTCGTGTGCCTTCACCTGTCCCAGTCATCGTCCCCTGCTCGACAACATCCGCCTTGGCAAGTCCACGGTGATGGGCATTATCCGCGAAAGAGCGGCAAAGAAGTGATGAGCGCTCCTATAATTATCTAGACTATCTATCTCATCTAGTCAATCTAGCACTTCTAGCCCATATAGTAAACCCTAAACCCCAACCTAAATGTCAAACAGATTAATAGTTTCACTCTCCCCCCATGTTCATTCGGGCGACAGCATCCAGAAGAACATGTACGGAGTATGCATTGCGCTTGTGCCAGCCCTGGTGGCCAGTCTGTACTTCTTCGGACTCGGCGCTGCCGTGGTTATGCTCACAAGCGTGGTCTCATGTGTGATTTTTGAATGGGCGATAGCAAAGTTCATCCTGCGTCGTCCCCGTACAACCATAATGGACGGCTCTGCCATCCTCACCGGTGTCTTGCTGGGTTTCAACCTCCCCTCCAACCTGCCCCTGTGGATTATCGTCATCGGCGCCCTGGTGGCAATAGGCATAGGCAAGATGACCTTCGGCGGACTGGGACAGAACCCCTTCAATCCCGCCCTTGTGGGACGTGTGTTCCTGCTCATCTCCTTCCCTGCACAGATGACCACATGGCCCGTTAGCGGCAGTGTGGAGTATCTCGATGCGCAGACCGGCGCCACACCCCTCTCCCTCATGAAGTGGGCCATACAGTCGGGCGATGCCAGCGTGCTCCAGGATATGCCCTCTTCCATAGAGATGGTTATCGGCCAACATGGAGGTTCGCTTGGCGAGGTGTCGGCCATCCTGCTGCTTCTCGGCTGCCTGTTCATGATAGCCCGCAAGATTATCACCTGGCACATTCCCGTCAGCATCCTTGGCACCGTGGCGCTCATCAGCGGCGTGCTGCACTATTGTGTCAGCCCCGTCTATGCCAGTCCCCTCTGCGTGCTCTGCAGTGGCGGCCTCATGCTGGGCGCCTGCTTCATGGCCACAGACTATGTCACCTCGCCCATGGTGCCCAAGGGACAGATTATCTATGGCATTGCCATCGGTGCGCTGACAGTAGTTATCCGCAACTGGGGTTCCTATCCCGAGGGCATGTCCTTTGCCATTCTCATCATGAATGCGTTCACACCTCTTATAAACACTTATTGCAAGCCACGCCGTTTCGGTGAGGTCATCAGAAAGGAGGCCAAGAAATGAAGAAACTTGAATCTACATGGTACAACATGGCCATTGTGCTCACCGTCATCTCGGTGGTTGCCGCTGCCGCCTTGGCCTATGTCAATGAGGTGACAAAGGGCCCCATTGCCGAGATTCAGCAGAAGAACGAGGCACAGGCCATCAAGACCGTCCTCTGCGACGACAATGCCGTTATCACGGACACCATCGTCAATGGCGATGTCACACTCTACCTCACCGCCAACGGTGCGGCAGTGAAGACCGTAGACCCCAAGAACGAGAGTTTCTCTGGCGGACTGACCATCATGGTGGGCCTGGATAAGGAGTTCAAGGTGCTGGGATACACAGTCCTCGTCTCCAACGAGACCCCCGGTCTTGGCGCCAAGGCCTCCGAGTGGTTCCAGGAGGGCGGCAAGGGCAATATCATCGGCCGTGTGGCTGGCCAGTTCAAGACCAGCAAGGATGGCGGCGATGTGGATGCCATCACAGCCAGCACCATCACCTCGCGCTCTTTCCTGCGTGCCGTGAACAATGCCTATGCAGAGTATGCCAAGGCCGTGACTCCCGAACTGGACGTGCAGACTGCTGCTACAGGACAAAACAACGAATAATATTATAGGAGGACTACAGATATGAATCAACTGAAAGTACTTTGGAACGGTATTATCAAGGAGAATCCCACCTTTGTTCTCCTCTTGGGCATGTGCCCCACACTGGGCACCACCAGTTCTGCCCTCAACGGCATGTCCATGGGCCTGGCCACTATGGCAGTGCTCATCTTCTCCAACCTGATAATCTCTCTCATCAAGAACCTTGTGCCCGACATGGTGCGCATACCCTCGTTCATCGTGGTCATTGCGTCGCTGGTTACAATCCTGCAGATGTGCATCAAGGCTTTTGCACCCGAGATAGACAAGTCCCTGGGCCTGTTCATCCCCCTCATCGTGGTCAACTGCATCATCCTTGGCCGTGCCGAGGCTTTTGCAGCCAAGAACGGTCCCCTCAGTTCCGTTATGGACGGCATAGGCATGGGCCTGGGCTTCACCCTTGGACTCACACTGCTGGGCGCTGTGCGCGAACTGCTCGGTACGGGCAAGATATTCTCACTGGCCATCTTCCCCGACAGTTATGGCGCGCTGGTCTTTGTCCTCGCACCTGGCGCCTTCATCGCCCTGGGTTTCCTGATTGCTATAGTAAACAAATTGAAGAACTAACAACATGGCATACATTCTTATATTCATTACCGCGATATTCGTAAACAATATCGTGCTGAGCCAGTTCCTTGGCATATGTCCCTTCCTTGGCGTCAGCAAGAAGGTGGAGACGGCCCTTGGCATGGGTGCTGCCGTAGCCTTTGTGCTCACACTGGCAACTATAGTCACCTACCTCATACAGGTCTATGTGCTCGAGGCCTTCGGGTTGGAGTATCTTCAGACCATAGCCTTCATCCTCATCATCGCCGCCCTTGTGCAGATGGTGGAGATCGTGCTCAAGAAGGTGTCTCCCTCGCTCTATCAGGCACTGGGCGTGTTCCTTCCCCTGATTACCACCAACTGCTGCATCCTTGGCGTTGCCATCCTTGTGGCACAGGGAACCTACAACACACAGGGACTGGAGCCCAACCTCCTCACCGGTGTTGTCTATGCCATCGCCACAGCCCTTGGCTTTGCCCTGGCAATGGTCATCTTTGCCGGTATCCGCGAGCACCTCTCCATGATGAACATCCCCCGCGGCATGCAGGGCATGGCCATAGCACTCGTTACTGCTGGCCTCCTTGCCGTGGCCTTCATGGGATTCTCCGGCGTAGATGCCGGCCTGGCAAAAGCGCTTGGCATGTAGCGTAGGGTAGGGGTAATATATCAAACGAGGGTGCTGCAGAACAACTGCTACACCCTCGATTTTTGTACGATGACGGAGACGATGACGATGACGGAGACGGAGACGATGACGATGATTCACCTGCGGTGCGGTTAATAGCGACCAGTCGCTGGTTAATGTGCCTTTGCCACGGTTAATTGTCGCAGAGCGACAGGTGAATATGCCTGCGGCATGGTGAACGGAAAGGTAAAACTATCCACCCCCTCCGTCGCATGGTGAACGGAAAGGGGAAACCATCCACCCCCTCCCCCTGTCTCAGAGGGAGAGTCAGTTACAACCGAAAATACCGCGCCAGCCAACTGTCCCCCTGAGACAGGGCGGACGAGCGAAGCGGAGGGGGCGGATAGTTATCGTTATCGTTTTCGTCATCGTTTACTTTGTCCCCCTGGGACAGTAATACCGGGTGGGGCACAGTAGGGGAAATTTCCTGACCCCTCATACACCCATAAAACAATATAGGGCCGCTTCACAGCGCCCCTATACCATCCTTTAGGTATTAGTTTGTTTAAGGTAAAAAGATTGTTTTCAGGATAACTTTTGCAAAGGTATGTATAATATCTGTAGAAAACAAATATTTATATATGTTAAAAAACATTTCTGTGGTATTTCCACAGGTTGTAGCCTGGCCTGTCTATGATTTTGCCCATTTGCAGTGAGCATTTACGGCATGCAAGGGCTATTTCTGTCTGGAAATTGTAGGCCACTCCGCCTGCGAAGTTGACGGGAAGGTCTGGCCTGCCGTATGGCAGCACGTTTCTTTGCAGGAAACGGGTGAATTCCGCTACGAGCAGTTTCCTGACCTTGGGGTTGTAACCGTGGTCTTTTATGAAGGGGACTATGGATGCCAGGAAGCGGTTGGGCTGCGGCTGGCGGTAGACGTGGTTTATTATGTCTGTGGTTTCCAGATGGTAGTTCCACTGAAAGCGTTGCCAGAGTTCCTTCAGGTCTCCCTTGAGCATCTCTGACAGGAAGAGGCGGCCAAGCACGGCTCCGCTTCCCTCGTCGCCCAGGATATAGCCCAGTGGCGAGATGTTCTGCTGGATTTCGCCTCCCTGACACAGGCAGGAGTTGCTGCCAGTGCCCAGTATGCACGCTATGCCCTCCTGGTTTCCGCACAGGCCACGTGCTGCTCCCAGCATATCGCTGTAGACGTGTATTTCTGTATCGGGGAAGTGGGTCTGCAGGGCGTCGTGCACAGTCTGCGAATAGGGGTCGATGCATCCTGCTCCGTAGAAGTATATTTCATCAATGGGCAGGTTTGCCCCATTCTTGCTGAAAAGGAGACAAAGTCTGGGCACCAACTCTGTGCTGATGACCCGTAGGATTTCCTCCTTGGTATCGCGCACGGGGTTGATGCCCTTGGTGCCGACAGACACATCTCCCAAGACCCAATCGGTCTTTGTGGAACCGCTGTCTGCTACGATTATCATATTTCTATGATATAAGGTGTGGGTGTGTTAGTCAATTGACAGGGGAGTGGGGTCCGCTGTCTCTGCTGTCTCTGTGGCAGCGGGTACTGTGGGCAGAACGGGAGCCTCTGTGGCAGACTCTTCCATCTGCAGTACGCTGTCCATGGTCTTTGCCTCGGGCAGTGCGCATACGCTGATGATGCTCAGTGCAACCATGATGCCGGCCAGCCACTTTGTTGCCTTCTCAATGACGTTGGTAGTTTTGGGTGCGCCCAGCAGGGTGTTGCCGCTGGCATAGTCTGCAGCCAGACCACCGCCCTTGCTCTCCTGAATGAGGACAACCAGGCACAGCAGGATGCTGACAATTACGATTAGGATTACAAATGTTGTGTACATATTACGATTGTTGATTTATGATTAATTTCTCGAGAAAGCGTATTTGGTCTGCAAAGTAACGATTTTTTTTCGGATATTTCAAGGAAATACGCTGAATAATTTCGATAGCCTTGTCATATTTGCCTTGTTTTATGTAAATACGGGCCATTGCTTCGGTTAAAACGCCGTTGCCCAGGTCGGTTTGCGGTTCCTGTGCGGTGTGTGGCGTTTCCCCGGCGGGAAGGTCTTCCAGGTCGAAGCGCCCTTCGTTCTTGATGAGGAAGTCGTCGATATAGTCCTGTCCCACCATCCTGGGCGAGGCGGAGGCGGTGGTTCCGGTTTCCATCTGCATGAGGTAGGCCATGTAGTCGACGGTGGCATCCACGATGCGTGGGGCGTTGTGCTGCTGTTGTGTGGGCAGTGTGTCCAGGAAGGAGTCGATGAGCGCTGCCGTTCTTGTGGAGCCGCCTTCCTCGGTGTCGCCTGCGCGAGATGTTCTCTTGCCGGGAGATTCAGGAGTGAGCGACGGTGCCTGGAACATCTGGAACAGTGTCTTGCGCGAGGGGACGTAGATGGCAGCCCGGCGCAGCTGTTCGTCGAAGGTGGGGTCATGCATCTGGTAGAGCATGCGCAGCAGCAGTATGCGTGCAGCATGGTAGTAGGGGTATTTCTCTACTACCGTCCGCAGATGTTCCAGAGACTGGGTGTCCAGACTCTCGGGCTGTCTGATGTAATCTATGACCTGTTTTCCCATTTTATCTATTTACCAGTTTGCTACTGTTGCATTGAAAATCTGGTCGGTGAGGTCCTTGCACATTTCCGTAACCAGCTGTTCCTGCACGTTCACCAACTGCTGTGTTGCATCGTATGTAGAGGTGGCGGTGAACTTCTGTTCGAAGTCCTCGGCGTGGTTCTTGTTGTTGGTGTAGCGTACGTTCACCGTCATCTTCAGCTGCACCTGGTTGGAGTAGCCGCTGTTTGACACGCCCTTGTTGAACTGGTCAAACCCCACGATTTCGCCCTCCAGCACCAGGTCGCCGTTGCGTTTCACCTGCTTCAGCCTGGTCTGGCTGGCATAGATGTCGGTGAGCTTGTTCTGGAAGATGGCCTGCATGGGTGCCCAGACGTAGGTGCTGCGTATGGGGAAGGTGCCTATCTGTATGCTCTTTATCTTGGTGTAGTCTATGCTGGCGCCGTTGAACTTGTAGCTGATGGTGCACGACGTGCATAGCGCCAATGTGGAGAGGCACAGAACCAGGGCGCACACCGTGGCAATTAGTCTGTGTCTCTTTCTGTCAGTGCTTGTCAGTGCTTTGTTATCCTTCGATGCCATAGTCGTTTATCTTTCTGTATAGTGTGCGTTCGCTGATGCCCAGCATCTGGGCTGCTATCTTGCGCCTGTTGTGGCTTTGCTGCAGGGCTCGTATTATGTTGCGCTTTTCCATTTCCTCGAGGTTGAGGCTGTCGTCCTCCTTCACCTCCTCTATCTCGTCGTAGGTGTGGCTGTCGTCGTGCGGAGTGGCGAGCGGATGAGCGGCGAGCGGTGCGTGTGTAATGGTGAGCGGTTCCTGGAAGACAGGTGTGCTTGCGGCGCTCTGGTCCTCGAGCTGCAGATGGGCAGAGGTGTGCCTGTTGTGCTCGGGGCTGATGATGCTTTTCAGTTCGTCCACCTCGGCACGGAGCTTGAGAACCGCATTTGCCAGCCATTTAATCTCGTTTTCCCAGTCGTGCCGTCCCCCTTCGCTTCCGGGCTTGCCTATGCGCTTGATGGCAAAGCTTTCGCCCTGTCCGGCTATGATGCCGTATCGGTACAGGACCTCGGGCGTAATCTGCACACCCTGTTCCAGAATGCTCATCTGCTCCACCACGTTTTTCAGCTGGCGCACGTTGCCCGGCCATTTGTATGCCATCACCGTGTGCTCGCCCTCGGGGCTCAGGCGGATGGGTTCGGGGATGTGGTACTTTGCCGCGGTGTTCATGGCAAACAGCTTGAAGAGCAGGATGCTGTCCATGCCGCGTTCGCGGAGCGGCGGCACCTGTATGTTGATGGTGCACAGGCGGTAGTACAGGTCTTCGCGGAAGCGCCCTTCGCGGATGGCATTGGGTATGTCCACGTTGGTTGCCGCCACAATGCGCACGTTGGTCTTTCGGGGCGTGTCGCTGCCCACACGCAGGTATTCGCCCGTTTCCAAGACTCGGAGCAGGCGTGCCTGTGTGGTCATGGGCAGTTCGCCCACCTCGTCAAGGAAGAGAGTGCCGCCGTCGGCAGCGCCGAAGTAGCCCTCGCGTTCGCCCACGGCTCCGGTGTAGGAACCCCTTTCATGTCCGAAGAGTTCCGAGTCGATGGTGCCCTCGGGTATGCTGCCGCAGTTTATGGCTATGTAGCGCTTGGTCTTGCGAAGGCTGTTGTCATGTATGATGCGCGGTATAATTTCCTTGCCTGCACCGCTTTCGCCCTGGATGAGTACACTCAGGTCGGTACGTGCCACTTGGAGAGCGGTGTCCAGTGCCATGTCCAGTTTCTCGTCGCGACCAACAATGTTGTATCGCGCTTTCAGGTCTTGTAGGGGTGTGGTATTCATAAAGGGGTGTGCAAAGGTATGAATATTTCTTGAGATAAGCAATTCCGCCACGGGGTGAAAGGTTTGCCCTCGTCAGCCTCTTGTCTCGTGCAGGATGGCCTGGAAGATGGTGATGTCCGAAGGCAGGGTCAGTTTGAAGTTCATCATTTCGCCCTCGGCCGTGTGCAGAGGCACGTGCCCCAGTTCGTTGGCCAGGGTGAAGACGGATTGCGAATAGGTTATGCCCCTGTCCTCGGCCTCCTCCATCATTGCGGTAAGTTCGCGGAGCACGAATGTGTGCGGTGTCTGTGCACGGAGAAGCTTTTCGCGCAAGATAAAGGAGGAGGATACGGTTTCTCCATCGTGTCCCTCTGCACCGGAGTCTATCACCATGTAGCTCTCCTGGCTGGGCAGTGTGGTGATGGCGTTGCCTCGGGAAAGGCATACTGCTATGTTGCGGCTGATGATGTCCTGCGACACCAGCGGACGCACGGCATCGTGGATGAGCACAACGGTGTTGGCATCCTCCATGTCCTTGAGGGCAGATATGCCGTTCTTGGCAGACTGGAAACTGTTGTCGCCGGCATCCAGGCACGAGGCAAACTTGCTGATGCCGGCCTCCAGGGCCTGCTGGCGTACGGTTTCCGACCATTGCGGAGAGGCCACCACATAGATGGCGCTGACCAGCTGGTGGCGCTGAAAGGCGAGCATAGTGTGCTGGAGAACGGTAAGCCCGTCCACCACGGCAAACTGCTTGGGCACGGTCAGGTTCATCCTGCTTCCTATGCCGCCAGCAAGTATCAGTGCTATGCTTCTGTTCATTGTTTTATGCTGTTGTTGTTGCCTTGCCTTAGGTGTTGTTGCCTTGCCTTGGGTGTTGTCCTAATCGGTGTATTGCCTTGTTATTCTCTCGCAGAGCCTTTCGTGCCTTCTGGTTACGTGGAAGCGCACTGCCTCCAGTACTGTTGACTCGAAGACGAAGTAGAACCAGGGTATGCCGAATCCTATGCTCAGGAAAAGCACCGCCACGCGGGTGTCGAAGTTGATGATGTTGGTGAGCGGCATCAGCGGACGGCTCTCGCGGCAGAAGTCCTCGAGGACGGCAGCAGGGATGTCATTGCCATACTTTTCCTCCAGGCGCTGCATCATCCTGGGGAAGGATTTTACCTGCGCTTCCTGCGAACCGGTATATCGTGCATAGAAATAGAGGTAGAGTTTGTGGAACCAGTCTCTGCTCATCCATTTCATGGAGTTCATCTCCTGCTTTATCTTTGCTTGTGAGTCAAGTTCGGCCTTGTCCTTGCCAAGGAGGAAATACATGTGTATGTTGCGGTAGTAGTCGCCTATGGCACATTGTCTGCCATGGCATCTGAATCCAGCCCATGCTCCGAGCAGCCAAATCCATGGCGACCATGATATTTCGGTAAACGGAATGTTGTGGTTCTGTACTCTGAGGCAGATGAACAGGTATATGAAGAAGAACCATACATCTCCGCAGAATCCGTCCAGAATGCGGCCGATGAGGGTGCGCTTGCCTGTCATGCGTGCCAGCTGTCCGTCGGCACAGTCGTACCAATTGGCCCACACCAGCAGTCCCATGCCGATGAGGTTCATTCCCAGGTCCTCGCTATAGAAGAACCAGCCGCTTGCTGCGCCGATGACTATGCTCATGAGCGTAACGGCAATAGGATGCACGCCCAGCCATTGGAACAGGCATGCCCACAGGTAGCCTGGAGTGCGTGTGACGTACAGTTCGAAGGCTCCTTCCGTGTCCTGGCTCTTAAGCGTGGCCTTTACGTTGTCTATCAAGCTCATTGGTGTCTTCTGTTGTCCTCCTTCTTGTCAACGAAAAGTTTGGGCAGAGGGTTCTGCCTGGCCTCGTCGTACCGTTCCCTGTTCTTCAGAATATCCTTGGCCAGGTATATGCTCTCGCGGAAAGAGTCTGCCGAGAAGGGGCTTGTGCATACGAGTTCACGGCCGGTTGTGTATGCAACGCCGTTGCCATGGCTCACCTCCATGAAATCCCTGATGCCCTGCTCCCTGTCGCTGACCATGACGGCGTCGTAGGTCTTGTAGTTCTGTGCGTCCAGTGTGGGTACTATGCGAGGGTTGTATATGTCGAACTCCCTCTCCATGGCCAGGCGGAGTGTCTGCATCTGCTCCTCGAAGTTCTCGTCCTCGTTGGTGAAGGCCATGCGGAGGTCTTCCCACACCAGCATGTCCACACCTCTGAGGCTGGCAGGGTTCAGGCGCTCCTCTCCCTGGGCAGGGATTACCAGTATGGCATCCGTGTTGCCCTCTTCCCAGTCGTTCAGGGCTTCTTCTATGCCTTCCTCTCCCTGCTTTTCGTAAAGGGTCTTGGTGCAGATTTCGTCCAGAAGTATGTCTTCAAAGGCATTTGCTATAGTCTCCTGTCCCTGCTGGTCGGAGTGTACTATGCCTATTTTCAGTGTATCCATAATTTGTGTTGTTCGGTGGGGTTATTTGTTCTCTTTGTTGAGTGTGTCCTTTTTCTCCTCTTCAATGTCAGGGGTGATTTCCATCAGGTACTGCTCCTCGGGCAGCATCAGCGTGTAGAGCGAACCTTCCAGTCGGCGTATCATGCCGCGCTTCATCTTCTCGGGGGCATAGACGAAGCCCTCAACCACGATGACGCGGTTGTTTTCCGTGTCCACACGGTGGTGGCTCACGTAGGGGCCTCCCATGCAGTCGTTCTCCACGTACCACAGTCCTCGCATCTCCATGGCATACTCCTTGTGTACCACGATGGGCTTGACCACAGTGCACAGTGTGTCGGTCTTCATGAACATGCCGGGCTTCTCGCCGGGTATGTTTACTCTGAGTGCAGAGTCGCGCTTCTGGGTAAGGTACTCCTTGTTGAATATCTGCGGACCCTCGTAGGGGAAGGAGTACATCACTATGCTCATCATGCCTTCAGGCGTGTTGTTGGACGTCCACAGGAAGTTCTTGGACTTCTTGGACGAGGTAAGTTCCTTGGGGGCATGCATCTTACATCCGAATATCTCCATGGCCAGGTCGCGTGTCACTTTGGAGTTCTCCTTCTTCAGGTCCTTTATCAGGCGGTTCATCTCCATCTTGGTCAGGAAGTCCACTATCTCCTGCCTGTGCTCCACGCAGAACTGCTGGAACTCTGCCTTGGAGGGCGAGTTGATGGTAAGCACCACCTGCTCCATGGCATACTTGTCGCGTGTAAACTTCATCTTGGTGCGTGTGAACTGTGTCTTGTCTATGTTCACGATGATGATGTTGCGGAAGATGTTGAGTATGCGGTCGAAGTTCTTCACCTCGCATTGCGATATGCGGAACGAGCGCTCGCTCTGCGGAAGCATGGGCACGTCGGTATCCAGTACGTCAAACAGTGCTCTGCCGTGCGGAGCCTTCCATTCCACCGAGTCCATCACCACGAGCACCTCATAGGGGCGTCCGCTGGCCTTGGGGAAGAGCGAGGACTTGTCGCAGCTGCTCAGTGTCACAAGCAGCAGCATCAGTATGGGTATCAGTCGCTTTGTCATAGTAGTTGTGTATGTTGTGTCTTGCTTAGGCTTGTTTGTTCTTTGTGTTCAGCAGGCCGCATGCCGCCCAGATGTCCTGTCCTCTGGAGGCGCGTATGGTGGTGGTCACACCGTGCTGTGTCAGGTAGTCTCGCATCCATGTCATCTTCTCCTCGCTGGCTCCCTGGTATGGCGTGTCGGGTATGTCGTGGAAGCGGATGAGGTTCACGCGGCACTCAAAGGGGGAGAGCAGCCTGACCAGTTCCTGTGCATGGCGCAGTGTGTCGTTCAGTCCGCCGAAAACAATATACTCAAAGGATATGCGCCTCTGGTGTGTCCAGTCCTGGCGTGCCAGCAGGGGCATGAACTCGGTCAGCGAGAAGGCATTCTCGGCAGGCATCATCTCCAGGCGCTCGTTGGCAAAGGGATTGTGCAGCGATACGGCCAGATGGCAGGGACTTTCCTCCAGGAAGCGCAGCATGCCGCGCCTAACGCCCACGGTGCTCACCGTTATGCGCTTGGGGCTCCATGCCCATCCGTCCTTGTGCATGAGCAGTTCGGTTGCCTTCAGTACAGTGTCCAGATTGTCCAAGGGTTCGCCCTGTCCCATGAACACGATGTTCGTGAGCCTGTCCCTCTCGGGCAGGGAGTATATCTGGTTCAGTATGTCGGTGGCGGTAAGGTGTCCTTGGAAACCCTGTCTGCCTGTCATGCAGAACTTGCATCCCATGCGGCATCCCACCTGGCAGCTTACGCACAGGGTGCCACGGTCCTTGTCGGGGATGAAGACACTCTCCACTGTGTGTCCCGACAGGGTGGGGAAGAGGTACTTGGCCGTACCGTCCACACTGCGCTGTGCCTCCACAGCAGGCATCAGCCCCATGCAGTACTGCTCTGCCAGCAGGGTGCGGGCTTTCTGGGAGATGTTTGTCATCTCCTGAATATCAGTGACATGCTTCTGGTATATCCAACCAAACATCTGCTTGGCGGCAAAGGCGGGAAGGCCTGCGCTGGCGGCCACTTCCTTCAGTTCCTGCATGTCCATACCCAGCAGTGGGGTGCGTGTTTCCTTGTTCATAACGCTGGCAAAGTTACACCTTTTTTATATAATAGCAAAATAAAATTTGGAACTTACCGATAAAATGGTTAACTTTGCAACGGAAAGCAGATAAAAGCGAAATCTTTATATTAACCTAATTAAAAACAAACGAAAGAGAATGAAACTGAAGAATCTTCTTGTCGTTGCACTCGCTGCCGTATCAGTGGCAGCAGGTGCTCAGTCCCTTTCTCCCAGCACAAAGTGGCATTGGGACAAGGGTACTATCGTAGTGGAAACCCCCGAACGTCCTGCTGGCCAGCAGCATGTGCTTGGTCTGACAGCCAACAAGCTGGAGACCGTTCGCGTGGCTTTCGTTGGTCTGGGTATGCGTGGTCCCGGTGCAGTTCACCGTTTCTGCCACATCCCCGGTGTTGAGATCGTTGCTCTCTGCGACTATGAGGCAGAGCGCGCTGAGAAGTGCCAGGACTACCTGCGCAAGGCTGGCCTGAAGCCCGCCGACATCTACTCTGGTGCAAAGGGTTATGAGGAAATCTGCAAGCGTCCCGACGTTGACCTCGTTTACGTTGCTACCGACTGGAACCACCACTATCCCGTAGCTAAGTTCGCTATGGAGAATGGCAAGCACACTGCCATCGAGGTGCCCAGCGTAATGAACCTGGAACAGTGCTGGAGCCTGATCGACCTTGCTGAGAAGACCCGTCAGCATTGCTTCATTCTGGAGAACTGCTGCTACGACTACTATGAGCTGAACGCTCTGGCTATGGCTCAGGATGGCGTGTTCGGTGAGATTATCCGTGCCGAGGGTGCTTACATCCACGGCCTGGAGTGGTTCTGGGATTCTTACTGGACCGACCCCAACGACAACGACACCGACAACCTGCACTGGCGTATGAAGTACAACAAGGAGAACCGTGGTGACCTCTACGCTACTCACGGCCTTGGCCCCGTTGCTCAGTGCATGGACATTCACCGTGGCGACCGTTTCACCACTCTGATTGCTATGGACACCGAGAGCTTCGTTGGTAAGGAATGGGTTGAGAACAAGACTGGTAAGGAGTGCAAGGAGTTCCGCAATGGTGACCACACCACCACTCTGATGCGTACCGCTAACGGTAAGGTTGTTGAGATCCAGCACAACGTTATGACTCCCCAGCCCTACAACCGTCTGTTCAAGCTCACCGGTACCAAGGGTTATGCTACCAAGTATCCCGAACCCAAGTTCGCTCTCTCTGGCGAGGCTATGAAGGGTACTGGCGCTCCCAAGGTTGACAACCTCAACGCTCACGGCTTCATGAACGCTGAGCAGCAGAAGGCTCTCGAGAAGAAGTACTATCACCCCATCCTCACCAAGTACGGTGAACTGGGTCGCGAGATGGGTCACGGCGGTATGGACTACATCATGGAGGCTCGTCTGGTTTACTGCTTGCAGAATGGTCTGCCTCTGGATATGGACGTATATGACCTGGCTGAATGGTGCTGCTTGGCAGAGCTCGGCACATTGTCAATGGACAACAACTGCGCAGCTGTTACATTCCCCGACTTCACTCGTGGCTACTGGAACCAGGTGAAGGGTTACAAGCACGCTTACGCTCCCGCTGAGCAGGAGGCTAAGGCTGAGGCTGCTGCCAAGGCTTACACCGCAGCTCTGAAGAAGGTTACTGCCGACTTCAACCTGTGGGGTCTTTACGACGCTATCAAGACAGCCAAGAACCCCAAGGCTGCTCAGAAGAAGTATGACAAGGCTGTTGAGAAGGCTGAGAAGGCTCTCGTAAAGGCTCTGGCTCAGAAGTAATAAATTAAACCCAAATCGGTCATTAGACTGTTACGCGCTAATGAAGTCATCTTTTTGTCATCTGTTTCGTTACTTCTCGGTTACAATGGAACCCCATTGCGCCCTCAAAGTAGCAAAACATCTGTTTCAAAAATAAGGCTATTATCATCATAACGCTAATGACCGATTTGGGTTAAAGTTTGCCCTCGGGCAACTACATACTGTTGGCATTGGCAGTCCTGCAATAGGGCTGCCAATGTTTTTTACTATCTTCTTCTGTGTTTGTATTAGCTTCTTTAAGAGCGTCATGGTAATCCCATAACGACCGTTAGCTTTACCGCTATAAAGTGCTCGTTTTGTCGCTATCAGCCGTTAATTTTACCGCTATCAGCCGTTCGGCGAACCGCTACTATCTGTTCGGTGAGGCGCCATTAGCTATTCTCAGACCCGTCATTGCCTGTGCCGATACAATTAAACAAGAAGGTGCGCCAAATATATTATGGCGCACCTTCGTATTGAATGTTGGTATTTTGTATTGCTTGGAATTTATTCTGCCAGCATGGCATCTGCCAGGGCTTCAAGAGCAGGTTTGTCGGTTTCCTTCATTTTGCCCCAGATGGTAACTGTGGGTTCCACTATCTCGCACTGCTTCATACTCTCTATCATGCTGCGCATCACCTTGGCTGCTGTGGGAGCCCAGGTTCCGTTTTCCACAAGACCGAAACGGCGGCGCTGGAATGCCTTTATCTGCAGGTGGTGCAGGAAATCGTGCATGGGAGGGAACACTCCGGCATCGTAGGATGAGGCAAGACAGACGAGCTTTGGATAGCGGAAAGCATCCTCTATTACCTCTGCCATGTCGTCGCGGCTCAGGTCGCTAACCACCACCTTGGCGGCACCTTTCTGCTTCAGCACCTCTGCCAGATGGTGTGCCACCTTTGCTGTATTGCCGTGTATGCTGGCAAACGCCACCAGGATACCATCGCTCTCTGGTTCGTAGCGGCTCCACAGGTCGTACAGGCGGATGGCTTCTGCCATGGCTTCGCCTTGTAGCATGGGACCGTGCAGGGGCATGATGGTGTTGATTTCCAGTGTGGATGCCTTCTTAAGCACATTCTGTACCTGCATGCCATACTTGCCACAGATGTTGAAGTAGTAGCGGCGTGCCTCGCATGCCCAGTCGTCTGTCTCATTGCACAGAGCGCCAAACTTACCGAAACCGTCTGCTGCAAAGAGAATCTTTTCGGTGGACTCGTATGTCATAATCACCTCTGGCCAGTGCACCATGGGGGCGGCTATGAAGTGAAGCGTGTGTGTACCCAGAGAGAGACTATCACCCTCCTTTACTATCATGATGCGGTCGGTAAAGGATTCATAGTCGAAATAGTGTGCCAGCATCTTCACTGTCTGCTGGGAGCATACAAGGGTGAGGGTAGGATAGTCCTGCATCATCTTGCCAACGATAGCAGAGTGGTCTGGTTCCATGTGCTGGCATACAAGGTAGTCGGGTGTGCGTCCATCCAATGCTGCGACGAGGTTGGTTGTCCATTCCTTTTCCTTGCGTCCGTCGGCAGTGTCCATGATGGCAATCTTCTCGTCCAGGATTACCCAACTGTTGTAACTCATGCCCTCGGGTACGATGTACTGACTCTCGAAGAGGTCGATGTCCAGGTCGTCCACACCGATGTAGCGTATGCTTGAAGAATATTCGTTAGTCATATATATATAAATGATTATCTTTTCAGGAGGACAAAATTATTCAATTTAGGTCAATTGACCAAGGGAAGTGTGAAAAAAGTTCCCATTAGGTGCCAAATTGCATAACCTTACGGGAACTTTATCGTGTCTGCCTGAAATCAGGCGGAACTGCGTTTACTTCTTTTTTAATGTAGGTGTGGCTTTGGGAACTGCCATTCGTGCCTGGGTAATGCTGTCTGCCCGTGCAATGCTGTCCTGCATAATAGCAAACTCAATAGCTTCTAGATGGCCATGTCCATATACCTCCCTGTTGCCCGACGGTTTCAATTGTCCTCGGCGTCCCATTCGGCGGTATGCCTCGGGAATGTTGCGAGGGCCGATGTATATCTCCTTGTTCAGGGGGCGGTCGTTATCTGTGAGCCTATGGGAGAAGAGCCAGTCGTATGTTTCGTACATGTAAAACAAACGGCATGGCTGGCTATGGTTGTAGCCTTTCAGCCGTGAGTAGATGAGGCGCTGGGGTATGGAATCGCGTCGCATTGCTGCTACCACCCGGTCGCTGCATCCCACGGGAACTGCCACGTCGGCCGTACCGTGCAGAATCCATAGGGGGACTTTGTTCAGGTTTCCTATTGTTTTGCTCGTGGCACCTCCGCAGATAGACATGGATGCGGCTATTCTGTCGGGGTAGGAGGCAGGAAGGTCCAGGGCTCCGTATCCTCCCAGGCTCATACCCAGTACGTATATTCGTGTGGTGTCTATGCCAGGATGTGTGCGCGAAGCCCATTCTGCCAGGTTCATCAGTTTGTCGGGGTCCCATGCTCCTCCTGGATTTTGCGGCGCCAGTACGTAGGCATCTACGTCCAGGCCTCTGTCCATTGCATCCAGCGTGCCATAGCGCAAGACCTGTCTCAAGTCGTGTCCGCAAAGGCTTGCTCCGTGCAGGAAGATGACAAGCGGTTTCAGTTTCTCTATCCTTTTTGCCTCCTCTCTCTCCTTCCAGTGCTTCCATTCCGCAGGTTTGGCATGGAAGAGTTCTGCCAGTTCCATGCGCTTCTGCAACTCTATGTCTGCTGGGCGCAAGGGCACAAGGGTAGGCGAGGGAGGTTCTGGTGAATAGAACCAGAAATGGTATCCGCCTGTGGCCAGATTCTTGTATGAATATAGTTGTTGGCCCCAAGTGCTGATACATGCCACGAATGCAAGTATGGTTGCCGTCAAAGTGTTTCTCCGTAGGAGGTCATGGTAGTGCTTGGGTGTTGGCATGGATAGATAGGTGTCTGTTATAATATATAATAAGGTGTCCCTGTTATCTTGGCAGATTGAACCTAAGACCGGCGTACAGCATCCATCCGTCTATAGGTCCCCATGTCATTGTTGGGTCAAATTCGTTGCCCCAAGGATTGTCTGCCGCTATGATGGGATTCTTCTGTGTGAAGTCGGTCAGGTTCTCTCCACCTACATATAACGAGAAATTCTTCTTTATATTGTATGTTACCTGTGCATTCAGTTGTGGGAAGGCCTTGTACTCCCTTTCCCAAGACATGGTTCCGTCCGCCTTCTGGTAGGGGTCGGGCATACGTCCGGGACCATTAAGCGCCAATGTGGCGTCGAACTGGAATTTCTCCTTTGGGGTCTTGTATTGCAGGGAGCATAGTGCCTTGTAACGTGATGTCAGAGGACGTTCGCGCAAGGATTTTGTCCCGTCAGCAGCAATGTATGTGGTCTTTGAATCTGTATAGCGGTATGCCAGTGTGGCATTGAAGCCCTTGAAGAAGGGATAGCTTGCCTCCAGTTGGAACACATGCGAACGGCTCTTGCCATCCAGTTGGTAGATGTGTACGGCATGTGGGTCGCGGTCCATGTCTATGACAGCCTGCTTCTGGAAGTCGGTGTAGTAGTACTCGGCTGTGAAGTTAAGTTCCTGTCCGAACAGGGTGGGCTTGAACATCACTGATGCTCCTACGTTCCAGTCCTCTTCGCGTTGCGTCTCGCTGTCCATTACAATGTGTCGTGAACTTGACAGGAGGTAGTTGTTCTCATCCAGGGTGAAGGAGGTTCTGTATCCCTTGCCGGCAGAAGCACGTACGTTCACCCATTCCGTTGGTGTCCATTTCATGTGCAGGCGTGGAGTGGCAAAGGTGCCCCACAGGTTGCTGTAGTCAACACGTATGCCTGGCTGTATCAGGAACTTGCCGTCGTGGCCATGGTCGTCGAAGACAGTAAAGGTGTATTGTGCGTATCCGCCTCCTGTTATCTCGTGACATGAAGGATGGAGCATGGAGAGGTCGAATGCCTGCTGGAGATGGTTGTTGGGTTGGCGTTTGTACCCGTCGTAGTTCATGGACAGGCCTACGGAAAGTTTGTGGCTCTGTGTCCATTGTCCTTCGTATATCAAAGAGGCGTATGCTGTGCTCTGGTCAACATCGTAGTGCTTAAAGCCGAAGTGGTTATCCTGGCAATGGTAAGAACCGGAAAGGATAAGCGCCAGACTGCTCTCGCGGGCATCGTTCCACATGAATCCGTTCTTCATGAAGCCCTCCACGCGGTTGGTCTCCAGGTTTATCAGGTAGGGGTTCTGCACCTGTGCCTCCAGCTGGCCGCTATGTCGGTTTTCGTTCAGGTAGCGTGCCCCTATCTGGAACTCGTAGGTATCTGACAGGAATGTCCATCGATTCATCACGTTCACCTGCTCTGCCTTGGGCATGTCCTGAAACCCGTCCTTGTTCTCGTCGTGGGTGGTGAGGTCCTTGTCGTAGTGTACAAGCAGTGTTGTGCCCCAACGAGGGTCCTTCATCTTGAACGTAGCATCGGCATTGCCCTCTATGCGGCCCTTGCTATTGCCGTACAGGTTCAGGTTTATCCAATCGGCCTCAAGCATCTGAGGTTTGCGGTACTCTATGTTTATCTGTCCGGTCATGGCCTCATAACCCTGCTTCACACTGGTAATACCCTTGCTCACCTGTATGGACTGCATCCATGGACCAGGTACATAGCCAAGGCCGAAGGGAGCTGCCACGGTGCGGAAATTGGGAATGTTCTCTGTGAGCATCTGCACGTAGGTTCCGCTCAATCCCAGCAACTTAATCTGTTTGGCACCCGTAGATGCGTCGGTGTAGTTCACGTCCACGGCGGCGGTGCTTACGAAGCTCTCGCCCAGGTTGCAGCATGCCGCATGCTTCAGGCCTGCGGCGGTAATCAGCTCGCTGTTCTCTGCCGAGTGCCACATCTTCAGGCTTGTCTGCTTGCGCCCGTGTACGTGCGTTTCATGCAGGTCGGTGACCAGTTCCTGCAGGCGAATTACAAGATACTTAGCGCTATGCGAACAAGTAGTGTCGTTCTTGTATCCCATCATGCTTGTCACCACCTCATGCAGGTGTCCGTTCTTTTCCAGACGGAATTTGCCGTTTGCGTCTGTAGTGGTGCCCACGCTTGTGCCTTCCCAGCGTACTGTTGCACCAACTATAGGTTCGCCGTGCTCGTCAATTACTTTTCCCTCGGCCTGGGCCAAAGTATGCATAGATGGAATCAAGGCAAGGATGGTTGTGCATAGGAACTTTCCCAAATGCTCTTTTGTTTTGTACATATTCCTTATTTATTTTATATTTTGGTGGCAAAATTAACAAGTCTTTTTTGCAAGCGAAAGGCAAAAGTGTGTATAATTGGTAAAAAGTATCGCATTGCTCACTAATGAATCCGGTAAATGCTGACAAAATGATAAAATTAATATGAAAAACAGATGAAAGTTGTATGTAATTAAAAAAAAATAAGTAACTTTGCGCAGAAAATTGTATGGGTAGGGAAGACTATATTCCTTTGGCTCTTGCAACAATCTACGGTGAGACCGAAAAAATAAGATAAAACAAAAATAACTAATTACAAATGTCCCAGTGGGACGAAAAAGACAAACTTATGAAAAAAAACTTTTTAGGTAAAGTTCTCATGATGGCATCTTTTGCTGCCATTTTGGGCGGCTTTAGTTCTTGTCAGGACTATTCCGAGGAGAAGTATTCAGACGTTTTGAACAAGCTTGAGACCCAGAACACTTCTTTGGAGCAGGCATTGGCAGCTCAGAAGCAGGCTCTGGAGGCTAAGCTTGCAGAACTTCAGGCTGCACAGGAAGCATGCAAGGCTGAGTGTGCTGAGAAGATGAGCCAGTTGGATGCAAAGTGGAGTCAGGAGCTTGCAGCTCAGGTTGCTCTGCTGAAGGCTGAAGACTCTAAGCTTGCAGAACAGATTGCTGCTATCAATGGCGTTATTGGTAATGTTGAGGATCTGGGTGGCAAGACAATCGTTGAGCAGATTGTTGAGTTGAACAAGATTGCTGCTGCAGTTAATGACACCATTCTTGCATGGGGTCCCCGTCTGACTGCCGTAGAGAAGGAGGCTGCTGCTGCCAAGAATCAGGCTGATCTGAACAAAGCAGCTATCGAGAATCTCGATAGCATCGCTGAGGCTCATGGTGAGCAGATAGACTCTCTTACTCAGGCTTTGAAGGATAGTGTTGCTGCTATTCAGGCTCAGGCTGAGGAAAACCTTAAGGCTGCTAAGCAGTATGCTGATGACCAGGCTGATTCACTGAAGAACGAGATGCTTGATTCTCTTTATCAGTTGGCTGAGGCAATGGAGTCAGTAGACAGTGTATTGGCAGATCGTCTTGATTCAATAGAGGCACGTGTTGACAGCCTCGAAGCTCAGGTGGCTAAGAATACTAAGGATATAGAGAATCTGACTGGTGCTCTGAAGAAGCTGGTAACCAGCGTAGTTCTGCAGGGTACAAAGAACCCCGTTATGGGCTCTATCGCTACTCCTTTCAACACCCGTTCAAACATTCTGGCTGCTTACTATGGTAGTGTAGAGTCTGAGGGTCTGGAGTTCCCCACTGCAAAGCCTCGCTTCTTCGTAGATGCAGCAAACGTTACGCTGACTGCTAAGGATATTGAAATGCTGGGTGCTACTGTTGTTACCAAGGGTGCTGGTACTGTACTGCTCGGTGATGAGGGTAACGCAGGTACTCTTTACATGACAATTAACCCCAATACCGTTGACTTCACTGGTCTGAACGTATCTCTGGTTAACAGCCAGGATGAGTTCTCTGGTGCAGAGCTGACTGGTATCGCTCCCTCTGATGAGGTTCTGAGCTTCGGTTACACTCGTGCAGCTAAGAATGGTTTCTATGAGGCTAAGGCTACTATCTCTGAGGAGAGTCTTGAGGATGTTAAGCTTTCTATGAACTTCAACGAGATCAAGGAAGTTGCTAAGGACTTTGTTAACGGTGGTGGTGTAGATGTAAACAATGTTGCAAGCACTGTTGCTGATGCAATGTCTTCATTCGTTATGGATGCCAATGGTGTTAAGGTATCTTGGACCGACGAACTTTGCGACGAGGAGCACAGCACATACTCTCAGTACGGTGTTGCTGTAACTGCAGTTAAGCCCCTGTCTTACTCTTTCGGTTCTGATTTCGCCTTCACTCAGGTTCCTGGTGTTGACCAGGTTGAGAACTTCATCGGTAAGATGCTTGACAAGGCTGTTGCTAAGTTGAACAGCGTAATGCCTGATTTCAGCGGTATGACATTCAGTGTTCCTGAGATTAAGGAGATTAAGATTGATGAGCTGAACCCCGATTCATTCAAGATTACCATCAACATCGTCGATACCGTTGAGTATACTTTGGACATGAGTATTCACATTGACTCAGTTGAAATTAAGACAATGAATGGTCAGACTGACAGTGTTGTTGTTACCGTTCCTGAAAAGAAGCACACTATTTGGAATGCGTCATTGGGAGTTGAAGAGGAGATCATTATCCCCGCGTACACAATTACCGTTCCTTCTTCAAACTTCACCGTTGACGGTCAGTATGTACATATCAATGATGTAAAGGTTAATAAGCTTCTTGAAATTCCCATTTCATTCACTCATGTAGAGGACATCTATCCCATCATTAACGAGCTTTATGGCAACATCGTCGGTCCTATCGAGGATGTAAATGCAATGCTTAAGGATCTCGAGGCATTTATGGACGAGGTAAATGGAATGCTTGACCAGCTGAACCAGTTGAAGGATCTTACTGCAAAGGTAGAGGATGCTAAGAACGACCTTAAGTCTGCTGTAAGCAAGTTCCTCAATGTATTCAATGAGAAGTTCTGTAACTTGGTTAACTCTACTAACAAGGCATTGCGTCCTGTAATGCTCGTAAACACCGATCAGGGTCTTGTTAAGATGAGCCAGGCTAAGAACATGCCTACTGTTATTGCTGGTACAACACTTAGCTTCATCCCCACTTCTTACTCTCTTGAGTACCTCGCTCCCGCTTACAAGAAGCTGGTTGGTGTAACCAACGTATTTAAGGGTAATGCAAGTGCACAGGATGGTGATGCTGACTGTAAGGCTGCTCTTGACAATGTAAATGCTCAGGAAGGTGTTGCAGAGGTACTCGCTGGTGATACTTACACTGTTGACGCTACCTTCGAGCCTGGTTATGTATATGAGGTTGTTTACACTTCAGTTGACTTCTATGGTAAGGTTGATGCCAAGAAGTACTATGTAACTGTAAAGTAATCTAAGTAACCAGACTTTAATTCCATAAAATTGAATAATATGAAGAAAATTATAGTTTCTTTGATGTTGGCCATGGGTTTCATGTCCGCATCAGCACAGGAACAGCAGCCCCAGACCGAGAACGTATTCAATCCTCATTGGTTCGTTCAGGTACAGGGTGGTGCTCAATACACCTTGGGTGAGTTAAGCTTTGGCGACCTCATTTCTCCTAATGTACAGGTTTCTGGCGGTTACAATTTTACTGATCTCTTCGGTCTTCGTCTCTCAGTTAACGCATGGCAGAGCAAGGCTGGTGGTGAGTATAATGTATTCGGTCCCAATGGTGAAGGTTATGAGTATTCTTGGAGCTGGAACTACATCAATCCCAATGTAGATGCAGTCCTGAATGTATCCAACCTCTTTGGAGGTTTCAATCCCAACCGTTTGTTCAATCTGAGCGCATTCGTTGGTCTTGGTGTAAATGTTGCATTCAACAACGGTGAAGCAGCAAACACCAAGAGAGAGATTATCCAGAATTATGGCAACTCTCCTCTTCAGAACCAGGCTGTATTGGGCAACCTGTGGTATGGTACAAAGGCATACTTCACTGGTCGTGCTGGTTTGATGGGTGACTTCCGTATCACTGACAACTGGAGTGTTGGTTTGGAGTTGAACGCTACCGTTCTTTCTGATACCTACAATTCAAAGAAGGCAAGCACTGCTGACTGGTACTTCAATGCTCTCGTTGGCGTGAAGTATGCTTTCGGCAAGACCTACACTACTCGTGAGAAGGCACCTTGCTGCCAGCCCGAGATTCGCTACGTAGAGAAGATTGTAGAGAAGATTGTAGAGAAGGAAGTTCCCGTGGAGGTTGTTAAGGAGGTAGTTGTTGAGCCCATCCGTCGCGATGTGTTCTTCGCTCTGAACAGCACCAAGGTTACCGATGTTGAGATGGTTAAGATCAAGGAAGTTGCTGACTACCTTAAGGCTAACCCCAAGGCAATCGTTTCTGTATCAGCTCACGCCGATAAGGGTACTGGTACTGCCTCTATCAACAAGCGCATCTCTGAGAAGCGTGCTAAGGTTGTTTCTGACTACCTGATCAACAAGTTCGGTATCTCAGCTGACCGCATCACTTCTGAGTCATTCGGTGATGTAGAGCAGCCTTTCGCAGAGAACTCTATGAACCGTGTTTGTATCTGTATAGCTAAGTAATACAATATTATTTAACTAACATAATAATCACTCTGTCTCTAAGCACGGAATTATGCCGTGTAAGAGGCAGAGTGATATTTTCAATTATGAAGAAAATCCTAACTTTCATTTGTTTCATCGCATCCTGTTGTTTCTCTTTTGCACAATTTACAGGCGATGGTTTCTATCGTGTGCAGAATCATGGAACTAAGAGATATCTTACCGTGGTAGATAATCGTGCCAGTGTGAATATGGCAACGACAAATCCCGACCTCGCAGCAATTTTGCCAATCCGCAATGTTGAGCGTATTGTAGGCAATCCTGGTTCTATTATCTATATTCACCAGGCATCATCTAATGACTATTCATTGCGTGCGCAAGGAGTAGATTCGTACGATCTCATTGGTGTGTACCTTAATCTTAAAAAGATGAATGATGGTACATACTATGCCTATGCCAAAGCCCAGGGGCTGACAAAATATCTTTTTGACGAAATGTCGGATTACGATGAAGGTTGGCTCATGACTTCCGGTCCCAACGAAACAAAGAAATGGAATATCATTCCTTTAAACTCCTCGTCTGATAATTATTTTGCGGCTGTACCAGAGTTTGAGCACAATGGTTCATACTACACAACCATGTATTCGGCCTTTCCATTCAAATCCATTGATGATAATGTAAGTATGCATTACATCAGTTTGGTAGATAGAAACTGTGCCGTCATTAAGGAAGTTGCTGATGGTTTTGTCCCTGCATCTACTGCAGTGATTGTTAAATGTGCTTCTTCTGACTATAGTGAAAATAGATTAGATGTGCTTACTTCCGGAGGTTCTTCCGTTGTCAACAACTGCCTGTCTGGAGTATATTTCAACAACAGCAACAAAAAGCATGAGAACCGTGTGAAGTACGATCCCTGTACTATGCGAATTTTGGGAACAATGAGCGACGGTTCACTTGGTTTCATAACTGCCGACATCCAATACCTTCCTGCTAACAAAGCTTATCTGAAGGTGCCTGCAGGTTCTGCAAAGGAAATACGCATTATTACCGAGGAAGAATATGAAACAAGTATAGAGAACACATTGTCAGATGAATCTGTTAGAACGGAGTTTTATGACCTTTCTGGTCGTAGAGTCACCAAACCCTCAAAGGGTCTGTATCTGACATCTAAAGGACAGAAGATTCTTAAGTAACCCATTCCTTCCTAACATACATATAGGGCTGCCTCATTTTTGAAGCACCCCTTTACTATACCAGTTTTTATGCTGGGTATCGGCAAGGTGTCGTTTTTCTATAATGTCTTTCTTGCCATCATAATATATCTGGCGTATTCTTCTGTTATACAGTTCTATGCGAACAATATTGCCTTGTGAGAATGCGATATTTCAATAGTGTTCCCTATCAACGTACGAATTTTCAATTCTCAGCAACGTTAATTTCCGCTCGAGTTTTACAAAATGATTTATAAAAGAAATCCCACCATAGGCCGTTGTGAGTATGTTGGCCATGGTGGGATTTGTATGTTGTGTGCTATTTACCTTTATTATTATATAAGGTATTGGTCGCTGATGCTCTCGTTGTCCTGTACGCTGCGGATTGTGTTTGCTATGAGTTCTGCAACGGAAAGCTGCTTTACCTTGGGGCTGGTGCCGTGGTAGGGGATAGAGTCTGTGAAGATCATTTCCTCCAGTGCACAACCGTCAACACGTTCGTTGGCGGGACCGCTCATGATGCAGTGGCTAGCCAAGGCACGTACGGTGCGAGCACCTTTCTCCTTGAGCAGGTCGGCAGCCTTTGTGATGGTGCCTGCGGTATCTACCATATCGTCAATGAGAACTACGTCTGCACCTTCCACATCGCCGATTACATCCATGTGAGCAACCTCGTTGGCCTTCTTGCGGGTCTTGTTGCACATCACCATGGGACAGTTGAAGTACTTTGCGTATGAAGATGCACGTTTGCTGCCGCCCACGTCGGGACTGGCAATTACGAGGTTCTCCAGCTTCAGAGACTCAATGTAGGGCAGCAATACGCTGCTGGCATAAAGATGGTCCACGGGAACATTGAAGAACCCCTGCTCCTGATCGGCATGCAGGTCCATTGTGATAAGACGGTCAATACCGGCAACGGTGAACATGTCTGCAACCAACTTGGCAGCGATGCTTACACGTGGCTTGCTCTTGCGGTCCTGGCGTGCCCAGCCGAAGTAGGGTACAACGGCATTTACAGTGCGTGCCGATGCACGCTTGGCAGCATCAATCATCAGCAGCATCTCCATGAGGTTGTCTGCATTGGGGAAGGTGCTCTGTATCAGATACACATCCTTGCCGCGGATGCTCTCTTCAAAGCAAACCTCAAACTCACCGTCTGCAAAACGGGTTACTGTCATGTTGCCCAGCTCACAGCCCAGGCTGGTGCAAATCTTCTCGGCCAGATAACGTGTTGCTGTGCCGGAGAATACTTTGAATGACTTGTTCTCAATCATTGTTTTGTGGATATAATATGGGTTCTTTATTCTTGTTGTGTTATAAAACCGTCGGATTGGCTATTCTGTAGCTTTTCTCAGTTTGTGGAAATGCTTGATTACATCTTTGAAGTCCATTCCACTATGTATGTTGAAGCGGTTCCAAATGTCGCTGCACACCACAGCACCTCCAAATCCCAGTTCGCGCACCTCCTGTATGTTTTCCAGTGTTATGCCGGTTTGTGCCATCACGCGCTTGTCTATCAGTCCCTTTCGGCTTGCCTCTCGCAGTTGCTCGTGTGTATACAGTGATTTGTTGTTGCTGTGTGAGGGACTGTCGTATATGTTGCGCAGTATTACGTACTGGTTCTGTTTCTTTGCCTCTTTCAGTTCCTCCAGGCTGTAGCATGTGCGTGTGGTTATGCCTTTGTAGCCTTGTGGCTTGTTGGGGTTTCGTTCAGAGATATGTATTCCCATCAGGTCAAATTCGTCCTTCAGGTAGAAGTGGTCGTTGGTGATTATTCGTTGGTGGTATTTCTCTGGAAGCAAGGTAAGCAGTCGTTCGCAGTAAACTGGTTCTGAGTTTGGTTTTCGCAGGTGCAGGATGTCCAGACCTTCCTCAAACAGGGTAGCCAATATCTTGTCTTCCTCGACGAAAAAGTTGGGGCTGCTAAGCAGTAATAACTTCATGACTCCTTTTTATCGTGTTTATTACACTGCAAAGTTACGAATAAGCGAGCGAAAAACAAAATAAAGCTTGCTTTAATTTTGTATTTCTGAGCGAAAGTAACTTAGACCGTCAGGTCAGAGTTTGAATAAGCGAGCGAAAAACAAAATAAAGCTTGATAAAAGTTAGCCGAGCACGAACATATATACATATATATAAAAAAGAGAGGGCTCTGCTTCACAGCAAAGCCCTCTTATGTTTGTTTGGAATTTGTCTTGGAAAATGTTTTGAATTTGTTTGATTATGCCTCTGCAGGAGCCTCTGTGGTTTCTGTTTCAGCAGTCTCTGCGGCCTCAGCCTCAGCCTTTGCGGCAGCCTCGGCAGCCTTCTTGTCAGCTACCTTCTGAGCGATTGCCTCTGCGGTCTTCTTCTCGGCAGCCAGTCTCTCAGCTTCAGCCTGCTTCTTAGCAGCGGCCTCCTTGGCAGCGAATGCAGCCAGACCCTTCTGCTTGTCAGCCTTCCAAGCGTCGAACTTAGCCTGTGCGGCAGCCTCATCGAACGCACCCTTCTTTACGCCACCACGGAGGTGCTTCATCAGGTACACACCCTCGTCAGAGAGAATGTTGCGTACGGTGTCAGTGGGCTGTGCGCCGGTCTCTACCCAGTACAATGCACGGTCGAATTTCAAATCTACAGTGGCAGGATTGGTGTTGGGGTTGTAGGTACCAATCTTTTCTGTAAACTTACCATCACGTGGTGCTCTTACATCAGCGATCACGATGCTGTAGAAAGCGTAGCTCTTACGGCCGTGGCGCTGTAAACGAATTTTTGTTGCCATAATTTTTTTAATTAATGGTTTTATAGGTTTGAAATATGCAATTAACTCGTAATTGCGGGTGCAAAGATACATCTTTTTACTGAAAGATGCAGTATGAAATGCCCATAAAATGCCGAAAAGGACTGATTATTCCTGTTTTACAGGTCTTGGTGGTCTGTTTATGGCGCGATAGTGGTTCGTTACAGTCAGTAAAATGTAACTTCCTGTATTACCTGTGCCTTTACAAAATCGTTCATTTTTCGCGCTATTTCTGTGCGCATCATCAGCAGGTTCTGTCTCAGTGCAGGACTCTTTATCTGCACTCTCAGCACGTTGCCGAAAATCTTTATCTCCCCCGTGTACTGCGCCACGGTGGCCCCCATCACCTCCGGCCATCCTTTTATCAGACGGTGTTGGAGTAGGGGAGTTTCCAGTCCCTCATTTCGCAGCCATACGTCCAGCAGGCTGGTGATGGGTAAGCTTTTATGCCTTTCCATAATGGCGGTTGCTGATGTTTCTATTTGTTGCTGATGTTTCTGAAACTGCCCCTCTCGCAATAGAACAGTTTGTAGTCCTGCGAAGTCATGCTCAGAATCTTGTCCAGATGGTCGCGGTTGGTGTCGGTGATGAATGTCTGTCCGAAGGAATCCCCGCTCACCAGTGCCACTATGCGCTCCACGCGTTGTGCGTCCAGTCGGTCAAAGATGTCATCCAGCAACAGTATGGGGCGTGTGCCGTTGCCCGTATGGTGCAGGAACTCGTATTGTGCCAGTTTCAGTGCCACCAGCATGGTCTTGTTCTGTCCCTGGCTTCCCTCTCGGCGTATGGGATAGCCGTTTATCATCATCTCCAGGTCATCACGGTGCGTGCCGTGCAGGGAGTATCCCACGGCCAGGTCCTTGTGCCTGTCGCGCTGTATCACTTCCAGCAATGGTCCCCTTTGGCAATGGCTTGTGTACGACAGCGTTACCTTCTCGTGCTCCTGTGCTATGAGGTCGTAGTATCGCTGAAATATCGGCGTAAAGCGGTCTATGTACTCCTGCCTGCAGCGGTATATGAATTCGCCCTCCTTGGCCATCTGCTCTTCCCACAGGGCAAGCATTTCAGTGTCGCACGGAGGATCTATCTTCAGCAGTGCATTGCGTTGCTGCAGGGCCTTGCTGTATCTGGTCAGCGCATCGAGGTAGGACAGGTTCATCTGTGATATTACCACGTCCATGAAGTGCCTTCTCTCCTCGCTGCCACCGGCTATCAGCATTCCGTCCGCCGGCGACACCAGCACCACAGGTATCAGGCCTATGTGTTCTGCCAGGCGTTTGTACGGTTTGCCTTGCCGGCGCATGATTTTCTTCTGTCCGCGTTTCAGCGAGCAGTGTATCTCTTCCAGGGTGCAGTCCTCGCGCTCGTAAAGTCCCTTGAGCATGAAAAAGTCCTCATCGTGCCTTATGCACAGCGAGTCCTGCGTAACTCCCAGACTTTTGCACAGCGACAGGAACCGGATGCTGTCCAGCAGGTTTGTCTTTCCCTCGCCGTTGCATCCTATTATGCAGTTCAGGCCGGGAGAGAAATCCAGTTCCGCCTCGGCAATGTTCTTGTAATTGAGTATAGACAGATGTTTCAGTCTCATAACACTTGCAAAATTATGGAAAAACAGCCGTATTGCCAAAATATCGGCATGCAAATTTCGGTATGTTACGGAAAAACATTATCTTTGCACCTTGAATTGACTCAACGGAATTAATAAAAACAAGAACATATAAACATTATGAGCAAGAAGGAAAAAACAGTTCCAGTCAACGAGATTGACCAGACAATTGCAGCAGGTACAAGTTTCGTAGAGAGAAACCTCAAGACCCTGGTAGCCGCCATTGGCGGTGTTGTAGCCATCGTAATCATCTGCCTGCTTACCAACCAGTACTACATCCAGCCCCAGAAGGAAAAGGCTGCCGACAACATTGCAGTTGCACAGCAGTTGTTCATGGCTGGCAATTACGAGCAGGCCCTCAACGGTGATGGCACCAATGCAGGTTTCCTGCAGATTATCGACGAGTTCGGTTCTACCCCCAGCGGCAACATCGCACGCCTCTATGCAGGTCTGTGCTATGTGCAGACAGAAAAGTTCGAGGATGCAGTGAAGTATCTCGATGACTATGATGAATGCGACGACCAGATGGTCAGCAACGCAGCCATTGCCGCTCTCGGCAACTGCTATGCCCAGCTCGGCCAGAACGAGAAGGCAGCAAGCACTCTGCTCAAGGCTGCTAAGCGTGCCGACGGCAACACCCTTTCTCCTCTGTTCTACCTGCAGGCAGGTCAGATCTACGAGGCCCTGGGCAACAAGGCTGAGGCTCTGAAGTGCTACGAGACCATCAAGAACGAATATCCCCAGAGCATCCAGCGTCAGGATATCGACAAGTACATCGAGCGTGTAAAGTAATCACACAAAAAGCAATAGTATATGGCAAGTGCCTTGCACAACCTCAGCAGCTACGACCCCACCACCGTTCCCAATGGCGACGGATGGAAGATAGGTATCGTTGTCAGCGAGTGGAACGAGGAAGTTACCGGTGCCCTTCTCGAAGGGGCCTACAACACCCTGCTTAAGCACGGTGTCGATGCAGACGACATCATCGTTAAGACCGTTCCCGGCAGTTTCGAGCTTGTCTATGGTTCTGCCGCCATGATAGAGGACACCTTAGTGGATGCTGTTATTGCCATAGGCTGTGTCATCCGTGGCGATACCCCCCATTTTGACTACATCTGTCAGGGTACCACCCAGGGACTTGCAGAACTGAACCGCCAGGCCGAGGTTCCTGTCATCTATGGTCTCCTCACCTGCAACACCATGCAGCAGGCTCTTGATCGTTGTGGTGGAGCCTTGGGCAACAAGGGCGATGAATGTGCTGTCACAGCCCTCAAGATGATTCAGTTCCGTCAGGACCTCTAAGGCACTGATTTATATAAATAAGGTATAAACAATGGCGCACTTTCCCCATCAGGAAGGTGCGCCATTGTTATAATGTACGATTTGGATTAAACCCAGGTCCGTCAACCGCTTTGGGTTAAAAATCCACATTCACGCGGAAGTTCACCATGCGGCCGGTAAGGTAGTTTGGTACGGCATATTGGTCGTTCTTTACATCGGTGACCCAGTAATAGCCGCTGACGTTGTCAAAACCGAAGATGTTCAGGCAGTCAAGTCCCAGCCAGATGTTGCGAATGGGATTGTTTCTCAGGTGACGGTCCTCGTTGTTCAGTGCACGGAAGTTCAGTCCCACGTCCACACGCTTGTATGCAGATGAGCGGTACACGTTCTTTTCCAATCCCGTGTGCGGAGCTCCAAAGGGCAGTCCTCCGGCAAAGCATGCCTTGAGGTTCATCTTCCATCGCGTAGTGCCAGGGAAGTAGTCAGAGAAGAACATGTTCAGCGACCATGTCTGGTCGGTGGGTTGCGGGATGCTTTTCCCATTCAGATTCATCCGCGCCCTCATCAGCGAGAACGTCAGCCACGAGTCGGTGCCAGGTACGAACTCGCCGTAAAGTTTGAAGTCGGCACCCATCACATTTCCTGTTGCGCAGTTGCGGCCATAATAGACTATCTTGGTATTGTCCACCGTGTATGGGTTCAGGCGGTCCTGTGCCTTGTAGTAAAGTTCGGTAGAGAACAGGAATGGGCGCTTGCCCAGTTTGAAACGATATTCGTAACCTGCTATTACCTGGAAAGAACGTTGCGACTGTATCTCCTTGTTCAGTTGTACTATGGTAGTGGCCCCATTGGTAACCGTGTCTCTTAGTTCCTTGTAGAACGGGCGCTGGTAGTATAGGCCTGTTGCCAGGCGGAAGGTCATGTTGTCATGATTTTTGGGTATATATGTCAGGCTTGCACGAGGTGAGAACAGGCATTCCCCGTTCCACGACCAATAGGAGAATCTCATTCCATAGTTCAGGCTGAAGATGCTCTTTGCTGTCTCCCTGCGCCATGTGTCCTGTGCGTATAGTTCAAGGTGGTTTGATGCTATTTCGTTGCTGCTTCTGAGGTTGTATATCACCTCCAGAGCTTCTGGGTTGTGTGGCATGGAGTACCCCGAACTGTCCCTGTATTCCCATTCCCTTGAACACTCGTCCACCTTTTCGTGTCTGAAGCCCATTCCGGCCTCTATGTGGTGCTCTTTGTGCTTGAAGTCATAGGCAAGCTTCAGGCTGTGCTGACTGCTGTTCAGTCTGTTTCTTGCATGCTCCATGTAAGTGCCCACGGCAAGTTCCGTTGCCGTACTTGTGTTGGACAGCCAGTATTGTCCCTGTATGTCGTAAGTCTCTCTTTCCTTAGTGCTGAAAGCGGTGTAGTTCAGTGAGATAGAATGTTTCTTTCCGATGTTTCTCTTGATTCTTGCGGTACCATAGAAAGTCTGGAAGAGGTCTTGTTCCCATCCGTCAAAGTAGACCTTGAAGTTGTGTATGTCCTCCATGGTGCCGAAACTCGTCTCTCGCGATGCAGGTGTGAATTTGTAACTGTTGTGCGATATGTATCCTATCACATCTATACTCCAGTCCTTTGTTGGTGTCCACGACAGGAATGCCTGGTAGTCAATGAAGTTTGGCGAATACTCCGCCTTTGTCTCCAACGCCCCCAGCATGTACGAGTTTGTTTTGTATCGCAGGCTGTGCGACAAAGACACCTTCTTGTTTCCCCATCCCATGTATCCCGAAGCCCCCAGCAGCGAAGCGCTCAGGTCGCCTTCCCATTTTTCAGGTTTGCGGTAGTCAATGTCCAGAACCGATGACATCTTGTCGGCATATTTCGCTTCGAAACCACCAGAACTGAATCGTATCTTGTCCACCATGAACGGGTTGATTACGGATAGTCCCTCCTGCTCTCCGCTACGTATAAGCAGAGGACGGTACACCTCGCCACCGTTGATGTACACACAGTTTTCGTCGAAGGAACCGCCCCTCACGTTGTATTGCGATGAAAGTTCGTTGTGCTGCGACACGCCAGCCTGCGTTGCCACCAGGTCCTCCACTGCATTTCCCGTTGTGCTGGGCATACGCTTTATCTCCTTTGTGTTCAGGTTCTGCGTCTGTCCCATCTGTCTTTGCAGTTCCTTTATCTCCACCTCCCCGATGTCGGTACTGTTGTCGTACATCACTATGTTCAGTGTCAGTGCTCCCTGTGGCTTTTGCAGTACACGCCGGCGTGTACGGTATCCCATCATCTTGTATGTGATTACCACCGAGTCGGCAGAGTTGAACGAAATAGAGTATTTGCCATCCAGGTCGGCAGTTGCCCCAGCCGTCTGTCCTTCCACCTTGACAAGGCAGAAACTCACGGGTTCGTTCTTTTCGTCAATGATTCTGCCCTTCAGACTTACCCTTATGCTATCCCCGGCATAAGCTATTAGTGGAAATATGATAATAAAAGTGTATAGCAGTATTCGTTTCATGCCCCTATAACGCAAAAAGGGCCTCTTTTCTTGCCCTATGTGTCAATTTTTTCTTATCTTTGCGTGCAAATATAATAATAAAGAATGGAACAGTTTTCTGAATTGGCAAGAAATCGCCGTTCACACCGTAAATTCACCGATGAGAAGGTAACGGAAGAGCAGTTGCAAGTGCTGCTTGATGCAGCTTTGATGGCTCCCACCAGCAAGGGTATGCACAGTTATTCCTTCTGTGTTGTGGAGAACTCTGCCACGCTTGCTGCTCTTTCTCAGTGCAAGTCCATGGGCAGTCAGTTTGTTGCCGATGCTCAGTGCGCGATAGTTGTTTTGGCATCCCCCGAGCTCAGTGATGTCTGGATTGAGGATGCCTCCACTGCAGCCATGTCCATATTGTATCAGGCAGAAGACCTGGGCCTTGGCGCCTGCTGGGTGCAGGTCAGGGAGCGTCAGGATGCTGAGGGCAGGGACAGCGAGGATGTGGTTCGTGAGATTCTCTCCATTCCTGCCTCAGAGCGTGTACTGTGCATCATACCGTTGGGGCACAAGGGCATGGAGCGCAAGGGGCAGAATCTTGAGAAGATCCAGCTCCTCAAGCAGGAGAAGGTAACCCGTATAAAGTAAACTTTCAAGGTAAGGTTTTCTAAGGGGAATGAATATAGCCATAATAGGAAAGGGTAGGGTAGCCACTCATCTGGCTCGTGCACTGTTTTCGGCAGGGCATGAAGTCACCATGTGCGGAGGCCGCCATCGCACCCAGCCAGTCCCTGCTGAGGCAGAGGTGGTTATTCTTTCTGTCAAGGACAGTGCCATATCACAGGTGGCACAGACATTGGCTGACAGCAAGGCATTGGTGCTGCACACCTCTGGCAGTGTCCCCATGGATGCCATTCCGTCAGTGCGTCGTGGGGTATTCTATCCTTTGCAGACATTTTCTTTGGACAGGAATGTCGACTTCCGCAAAATACCTCTCTTTCTGGAAGCACGGACAGAAGAGGACATGGCTCTCCTTGCCCAGTTGGCCTCTGATATCTCCGATACGCATATGCCCATGGACGGCGAACGCAGGAAGACGCTGCATCTTGCAGCAGTCCTGTGCTGTAATTTTGTAAACCATCTTTATTCCATCTCCCACGACATTCTTGCAGGGCAGCGGATCCCCTTCAGTACGCTCTTTCCGTTGATGGAAGAGACGCTGGACAAGGTACGTGCACTGTCGCCCCGTGAAGCCCAGACCGGACCGGCAGTAAGGTGGGACGAGAACGTCATGCAGTCGCACCTCTCCATGCTTGCCAATCCCATACACCGCGAGATATACCGTCTTCTCAGCGAATCCATACATTTGTCACACACCGAGAAATCAGCTTCTGCCGACTAATGATAAACTACGACCTCAATAAGATAAAGCTTCTGGCCTTCGATATCGACGGTGTGCTCAGCGCCTCCACCATTCCCGTTGGCGATGACGGTCAGCCCATGCGTACCGCCAATATAAAGGACGGATATGCCATACATCTTGCCTTGAAGCTGGGCATGCCCGTTGCCATTATCACGGGTGGCACACACGAACCGGTCCGTCGCAGGTACGAATCCCTCGGCAGTCAGGACGTGCACCTCGGTTGCAGCAACAAGATGGAAACCTACCTGGCGCTGTTGCAAAAGTATGGCATCAAGGACGAGAACGTCTTGTATATGGGCGACGACATCCCCGACTACGAAGTGCTGAAACGCTGTGGCTGCCCCTGTTGCCCACGCGATGCCGCCCCCGAAATCCAGAATCTCTGCCTCTACATCAGTCATCATGCCGGCGGTATGGGATGCGGAAGAGACGTGATAGAGCAAGTGCTCCGAGCACAAGGCAAATGGATGTCCGATGCAGAAGCCTTCAGATGGTAGACAGACAAATATATAAACAGGTAAATTAGGTAAGAAGAAAGAATATGAACAAAAACAAGAACATGAAGATCGTGCTTGCTTCCAACTCCCCCCGCAGGAAGGAACTGCTGGGAGCATTGGAACTTGATTTTGAAGTACGCACCCTTGAAGGAATAGACGAGTCATACCCACAGGGACTCACCATGACAGCCATTCCCGAGCACATATCCAACCACAAGGCTGCTGCATACGCCTTGGGTGAAAACGAACTGCTCATTGCTGCCGACACTATAGTATATCTCGATGGAGAAGTCCTTGGCAAGCCTGCCGATGCCAAGGAGGCATGCAAGATGCTTGCAAAGCTTTCCGGAAAGACCCATCAGGTTGTAACAGGTGTCACATTGCGCACACTGGAGCGTTCACACTCCTTCTCATGCGTCACCGAGGTTACTTTTGCCGAACTGACAAAGGAACAGATCAAATACTACGTCAAGAACTATTCCCCCTTCGACAAGGCAGGAGCCTACGGCATCCAGGAATGGATAGGTTGTGTGGGTGTGACCAGCATCAACGGCTCCTACTACAATGTAATGGGTTTGCCTGTCCAGCGCCTCAACCAGGAACTTCAGGCATTCCTGAACGACGAGATCAGTTCCTATGTAGACAACTTCATCTATTAGTAAAACTAATTTATAGAAGTTGCCTAAGCACAAACCAACAGAATCTTATACGAACATCAGTAAATGAAAAACAAGGTAATTCTTTTGATCACGGCACTCTGTGCATGCCTTCTGTCGTCATGCTCTTTTGAAGCCCCGTTGGTAGCGCCTCCCAGCTGGAAGGGTTTCAACTATGTAGTCAAGCAGCCCGTACCCGGCAATCCCGGAGATACAGTTCAGGTAGAGCGTGGAACTTTGTATCCAGGTGCTCCTGTCAGGGTTTATGCCGTAAGAAAAAGCCAGGGAAGGCTCATAGGTCAGATAACAGGCACTATCAAGTTGCGCTGCACACTCTATCCCTCCACCGGTGCGCCTCAGACCACAGTTTTAGACAAGAGCATCACGTCTCTTGCCAACGACACCTATGATGGCTGGGAGGATCCCTATGCTACATTCACTCTTCCTTCATTCGAGGGAGAGTATGACTATTTTAAGGTTGAGGTTGCATGCCGGTTCCTTTTCAATACCTTCGGCAATCAGGATTCCGAGGTAGACTTCAGCGATGAGACTTCCAACGAAGCGCCTTATCTTGGCAATATCTACACCGACCGTGCTACATTCCATCCCATGAACGGAGGCTCTGCCACTTCTGGCAATGAAGGCAGTGATCTTAAATACCACACAATCTATACATATACCAAATGAAAACCATACGCGAACTTTACAGGATAGGTATCGGGCCTTCCAGTAGTCACACCATGGGTCCCCGCAAGGCGGCAGAGCTCTACAAGGAACGCTTTCCCCAGGCTGCAGCATATCGTGTCACCCTCTATGGTTCTCTTTCTGCCACAGGCAAGGGGCACATGACCGACCGTGCCATACTCGATGTCCTTGGCGATGATAAGACCGAGATAATCTGGTCCAAGGATTTCCTCGACTTCCACCCCAACGGCATGAAGTTTGAGGTTATGCTTGATGAGGCTTTTGCCGAGGCATGGACGGTGTATAGCGTCGGAGGCGGAGCACTGGCCGAGGAAGGCGAGAACAGCATAGAACTCCCCGAGGTATATGCCATGAACACCATGACGGAGATACTCCAGTATTGCGAATGGTCGGGCAAGGGCTATTGGGAATATGTCGAGGAATGCGAAGGCCCCGAGATATGGGACTATCTTCGCGAAGTGTGGCACACCATGGTCCAGGCCGTAGAGCGTGGTCTTGATGCCGAGGGTGTGCTCCCCGGTCCCCTCAATCTTCGCCGTAAGGCCTATTCGTATCACGTTAAGGCTATGGGCTACAAGGACAACCTGCGCACCCGCGGTCTGGTCTTCTCCTATGCCTTGGCTGTCAGCGAGGAAAATGCCTCTGGTGGCAAGATAGTTACAGCCCCCACCTGTGGTTCCTGTGGCGTTGTTCCCGGTGTGCTCTATCATCTGTGGAAGAGCCGTGCCTTCTCCGAGCAGCGTATTCTCAAGGCACTTGCCACCGCAGCCCTTTTTGGCAATGTAGTAAAGACCAATGCATCCATTTCCGGCGCCGAGGTTGGATGTCAGGGCGAGGTAGGTGTGGCATGCGCCATGGCATCTGCCGCTGCCAACCAGCTCTTTGGAGGTTCGCCGGCACAGATAGAGTATGCCGCCGAGATGGGCTTGGAGCATCATCTTGGCATGACATGTGACCCCGTCTGCGGTCTGGTGCAGATACCCTGTATCGAGCGTAATGCCTATGCCGCTGCCCGTGCCCTCGATGCCAATATCTACAGCAGTTTCACCGATGGTGTGCACCGTGTGTCGTTCGACAAGGTTGTGGAGGTGATGAAGCAGACCGGTCACGACCTCCCCAGTCTCTACAAGGAGACCAGCGAAGGTGGTCTTGCCAAGGACTACCGTCAGATGTCGTAGTGACTAGTGTTTAGCGTTTAGTGTTTAGTGTTTAGAGTTTAGCGTTGAGCGTTTGGCGATTTGGACTATGCTTATTGCATCTATAAAATAACAGAAAGAAAATTTAATATTCCATAATTAATTATGCGACAAGAAGCAGCAATAGAAAGTATTCTTGATTTGAATTCAACCAACGTATGGAAACTTACCGAGAAGGATATCCAGAAGGCATGGGATGCCGAGAAGGAGGAAGGAAGTTTTGCAACAAGCGAAGATAAGTTGCTCAACATCATCCGTCTCAGTTTTGATGTAGTGCACTACAATCCCGCCGATCCCCGCGAGAAGGCCAAGTACGAGAACGGCGAGTGGGTCACCTTCCAGCATTGCAATGAAAGGAAGGGTTGGGTGGCCATCCGCAAGAAGTACATCACACGCCTTTCCGATCTCAGTTACGAGAACATACGCCACATTACCGCAGCCACTCTTCTCGAACTCATCGACCGCAATTTCGGCGGCGGATGGGACAGTATAGCGCTCAGCATGAAGGATATCATACTCAGTGCCTTTGATATCAGCACCACCACATTGCCTGCCAGCCGCATCCATGCCCCCGGTGGAACTTTAGAGAGAAAGGTGGCACAGGGTTTCGAGGTTCTGGAGATTGCCAAGGGCACCTGGGTGGAGGCAATCTTTGCCAAGAAGAAGGAACCCGTTGCAAGGGTACGCATGAACGAGGACATGTACGACGAGAACGGAAACCTTCGCAAGTCACCCCTCAAGAACTTCAACGATGACGACGAGGAGGATTTGCCCGATGAAGTGGACCAGAACACCGACGACGACATCGACAACAGTCCCGACGACGACCAGATGGACGAGATCTACTACAGCAGTATATCAGAGGGCGTCAAGAGTCGCGACGACGGTGGCGACGATGAGTTTGCCGGTCTCTCCATCGACGAAGGCGAGGAGGAGGATGCATAGCTGTAATACTTAAACTTTCCTGCTTATCACTACATTTTTTAGACGATATCCGTGCACAAGGCAGTTAGGAGTCCTTTTGGGATTCCTGCTGCTTTTGTGTTCATGTAGCAGCAGGAAGTATCTCTCCGAAGGCGAGTATCTGCTCGACAAGATCACTATCACCTCAGACACCACCAGGCTCAACACCACCTCTTTGCAGGGCTATGTGCGCCAGCAGCCCAATTCCCGTTGGGTATCTTTGGTCAAGTTTCCTCTGGGCATCTATCTGCTCTCCAGTCCCGGCAGCAACAGTTCTTTCAACAAGTTTCTGCGCCGAATGGGCGAGGCCCCCGTTGTTTACGACACTCTGCTTTCCGCACGCAGCCAGCAGCTCATACGCGATGCCATGTTCAATATGGGATATCTCCATGCCACGGTATCCACACAGGAGAAGTACGACGGCTACAAGGTTCGGGTCAACTATAAGCTTCATCCAGGCAAGAGATACACAGTCTCCGGCATAGATATGGACATACAGGATACTGCAGTTGCCAGAGAGATGGAAAGGATAGCAAAACACTCATTGCTAAGTGTTGGCATGCCATTCGATGCCAATGTTCTCAACAACGAGCGTTCCCGTATAACCAGCCACATGAACGACAACGGATACTATTCTTTCCACCGCGACTTCATTCGTTACGAGGTTGATACCGTCTCCGGTTCCGAAAAGGTTCATGTCAGGATGATTGTTTCTCCGCGAACCGATGCCACGTCCCGTACCACTCAGATGCATCAGCTGTACAGGGTGGGGGATGTCAGTTTCACTTACGACAGGAGCACCGGTTCGCCAATATGGTTCCGCCAGTCAGTTTTGGACAAGGTAAACAGTCTTGTATCTGGAAATATTTACAGGGAGTCCGACCTCAGCGACACCTACAGCCGCATAAACAGTCTTGGAGCTGTTGCAGCAACAAACATCCAGCTGACACCCAATGCCCAGGATTCCACTCTTCTGGATGCAAAGGTTGTTATCACTCCAGCCCGTCTCAATGCAGTTCAGTTGGGCTTGGATGGAACCAATACCGCTGGCGACTTGGGTGTGGCAGCCAATTTCATGTATCAGAACCGCAATGTATTTCATGGTTCCGAGATATTTTCCTTAAAATTCCGCACAGCTTTCGAAGCCATTAGGGGACTAAAAGGCTATGCCGACCAGAACTACTTTGAGTACAGTATAGAAGGAGGTCTGCAATTCCCCGATTTCATATTCCCGTTTGTATCCCACGATTTCCGTCGCAGATCCCGTGCAAACACAGAGTTCAATTTGATGTACGCCAGCCAGAACCGTCCCGAGTTTCACCGTCGTGTGCTCACTGCGGCATGGAAATACCGTTGGAATTCCAAGGAAAGGAATTCGCAGCATCGTTTCGACCTTCTGGACATCAACTATGTGTTCATGCCATGGATCAGCGACACCTTTTATAAGACATATATCGAGAATCCGGAAAGTCGCAATGCCATCATAGCATATAACTACAAGAATCTTCTCATTGTCAAGATGGGCTATCAGTACCAGTACTCCAGTGCCGGCCTTGCCACCCCCATGGGCATTTACGGCAAGGATGCCTACACCTACCGTATTGCTGTAGAGACGGCAGGCAATGCCCTGCATGGAATCTGTAACCTTGCCGGCACCAAGAAGAACAGCGACGGCCAGCGCACGCTTTTCAACATCGCCTATGCCCAGTATGCCAAGTTCGACTTTGATATCAGCAAGAGCATACGCTTTTCCGATCGTGCCAGCCTTGCCATGCGCTTTGCACTTGGCGTAGCATATCCCTATGGCAACAGCGATGTCCTGCCCTACGAGAAACGCTACTTCGGTGGTGGTGCCAACAGTGTGCGTGGCTGGAGTGTTAGAAGTCTCGGTCCAGGTTCCTTTGTAGGTAACGACGGCAACATAGACTTCATCAACCAGACCGGCGATGTCAAGCTGGATATGAGCGTGGAGATGCGTATGCGCCTGTTCTGGAAGTTCGATGGCGCCTTGTTTGTCGATGCTGGTAATATCTGGACACTTCGCGACTACAAGGAGCAGCCTGGCGGTCAGTTCCGCTGGGACACCTGCTGGGAGCAGATTGCCGTTTCCTATGGTTTGGGTCTCAGACTAAATCTCAACTATTTCCTTCTTCGTTTGGATGCCGGCATGAAGGCCATAAATCCAGCTTATCAGGATACCAAGCGCCATTATCCTATTATTTATCCCAATTTCAATCGCGACTTTGCCCTCCACTTCGCCGTAGGACTGCCGTTTTAGGGAGCGGATGAACGGTGAGCGGTGAGCGGATGAGCGGTGAACGGTGAGCGGATGAGCGGTGAGTTATCGTCTTCGTTATCGTTATCGTCTTCGTCTCTGCGTTCTCTGTCGCGCGTAGCCAGCGACTCCTCCAGCGGTAGCGTTGTTTGCATTATAATTCTGCGTCCTTTGCGTCCTTTGCGTGAGATAACAAAGATTAGAACGCTATTATTTCACGCAAAGGCCGCAAAGAGCGCAGAGTTTTTATTCCCTTTCGTGTATCACGCTTGCGCTGAAGGGGTCGCAAACTTCGTTACGACAAGAGTGCGCAAAGCATCCCCTCACCGCTCATCCCCTCACCGCTCACCGTTAAATCTGTTCAATCCGTTGATATAACAAAATCTGTGATAATCTCGTCCCATCTGTGTCATCAGTGGTCAATATTGTCAACGTCTTAATCCCACTTTGTGGTCTTTTCCTCCTTGTTGCTCGGCATAATCAAAGTAAACTTTGTTTCTGCTCTCGTTTCCTGCGTCGGTTCGTCTTCGTTCAGTTTTCCGTTTTCACTTTTCAGTTTTCCGTTTTCACTTTTCAGTTTTCCGTTTATTTAATTTCCACCACCGTTATTCCGGCGCCGCCGAAGCGGACGTCCTCATCGCGTGCAGACTTCACCTGAGGTACGGTGTGCAGGTATTGGCGTATTAGCTGTCGCAGTATGCCGTTGCCAGTACCATGCAGTATGCGTATGCGCGAAGCACCCACCAGTATGGCATCGTCCATGTAATGAGTTATGGTATCCAGAGCCTCGTCACCACGCATGCCACGGATATCTATTTCGGGGTGGAAGTTCAGATGCGTCTCACGAATCTTGTCCTGTGTGTCGCGGCTCACGAACGTTGCCACCTGGAAAGCCTGCTCTGCAGGTTTCTTTTCCGGTTTTGCTGGAACCAGTTTTTTGGCATCCATTACGCTCCTTACCATGCCAAACTGCACAGTGATTCTCTTACCGTCAATCTTTTCCACCGTACCGATAGCCGTTGTGCCTATTATTTTCACCGGCATGCCCACAGCCAGACCATTATCGTTCTTCGGTTGTGCACCCAGAGCACTGAGCAGATTGCCAAGGGCAGGACGTTGCGCATCCTGTACAGCCTTCTCTGCCTTTTCGCGTCGGCGGTCCTCCTGTCTCTTCTTGCGCTCCTGTATCTGTCGCATCTTGCGCTCTATCAGTTCGTCGTGCTCGCTACGTGTGGCCTGGTCCAGTTGTTCGCGGAACTCATTCAGCTCGTTGCGTATTTCCCTTGTACGCTCCTTCTCAGCCTGCGCCTCACGGATCTCTCGGATGGTATTCTCCACCACGGCATTCGAGTTCTGTATTATCTCCTCTGCCTGTTGGCGTGCCCCCTGGATTATCTCCTTGCGCTTGTGCTTCAGTTCCTCTATCTCGCGCTCATACTTCTGTATGGTCTGCTCCATCTGCTTCTCCTGCGAGTGTATGGTCTGGCGCTTGCCCTCCCAGTAGCGCTTGTCACGCACTATATCCAGCAGGTATTTGTCGGCATTCACGTAGTCCTTGCCCACCAGGTTTGTAGCATCGGCAATCACCTCCTCAGGTATACCTATCTTTCTTGCAATCTCTATTGCAAAGGAACTGCCCGGATTGCCTATCTGCAATTGGAACAGCGCCTGCATCTGATGCCTGTCGTAGAGCATGGCACCGTTCACCACCCCCTCATGCGCATCTGCAAAGTGCTTCAGGTTCTGGTAGTGTGTGGTGATAACGCCAAATGCCCCCTTCTGAGTGTAACGCATCAGAATTGCCTCAGCCATGGCACCGCCTATTGTAGGCTCCGTACCGCCGCCGAACTCATCTATCAGCAGCAGGGTGGAGGAGTCTGCCATCTTCATCATGTTCTTCATGTTCAGCAGATGGCTGGAGTATGTAGACAGGTCGTCCTCTATGCTCTGTTCGTCGCCAATGTCTATTGCCAGTTTGTTGAAAATACCCATCTTGCTGCATTCACCCACGGGAACCGGCAGACCGCATTGCAGCATGTACTGTATCAGCCCCACCGTCTTCAGGCACACGCTCTTGCCGCCCGCATTTGGTCCGGAGATAATCAGGATATGCTGTTTTCTGTCCAGTTTTATTTCCAGAGGCACCACCTTCTTTCCCTGTTTCTCCAGCGACAGTTTCAGCAGCGGATGTTCTGCCAGGGTCCAGTCTATGATGGGGTAGGGCGCAACATTTGGATATATGCCGCCTATGTGCTTTGCAAAGCTCACCCTTGCCCTCACGAACTCCAGGTCGGCCAGGAAGGCAAAGGCTCTCAGCAGTTCCTTTGTGTTGGGGCGTATCAGCATGGTGATATGCTTCAGGATCTGAATTATCTCACGCTTCTCTTCCGCTTCCAGTTCGCGGATGCGGTTGTTGGCCTCCACCACCTCCTGCGGTTCTATGAACACGGTCTTGCCCGTAGCGCTCTCGTCGTGCACTATGCCATGCAAGCGCTTCTTCAGTGTGGGGCTTACGGGTATTACCAGACGTCCCTCGCGGAAGGTAGGAGTCACGTCCTGTGCCACCAGTCCCTCGTCCTTCACGGTTCTCAGTATGCCGTGCAGGGTACGGTTCACACTACCCTCCGAAGCCCTCAGTTCGTGGCGTATTCTGGCCAGTTCCGGACTTGCCTCGTCCTTTATCTTTCCGTACTTGTCCAGAGTCTTGTCTATCGCGCCAGCCACGGCAATGAAGGTGAACACCCCCATCGACAGCTGGTTCAGGGCAGGGTAGGAATGCTCCTCGCTGCCCTCTGCCGTAGCCCTTATTATCCTGAGCCACGAGTGCAGCGTATCCAGCGACTTTTTCAGTCTTCCCAGGTCATCCTCCTCTATGTGTGCCCCTTCCAGGCGTATGCGCTGTATGGAAGGACGGAGATCGTAGAACGCCATCTCCGGCAGTTCCACGGTCTCTTCCAGTATTGTTTCCAGTTCCTGGCTCTCCTGCAGTTTCTGGCGTATTGCGCTCACCTCGGTAAGCATCTGCAATTCGCCCACGCGCTCTCTGCCCAGTTCGCTCTGGCAGAAGCCAGACAGCAGGCTCTTGATTTCCTGGAACCCTATTTTGCTTTCGTAATTGTTGGGATAAATCATAAGTTCTTTTCAGGGTACATATCGTTCCACCATGTTGGGTCGTCCTGCAACCATTTCTGGAACCAGGCCATGATGCTGTCATGCCAGCGTATGCGCTTGTTGTGGTCGCCGATGTAGTGGTTTTCGCCGTCCACCATGATAAATGCAGTCTCCTTGCCCAGTATCTTCAGTGCGTTGAACATCTGTATGGACTCGCCCATGGGCACATTGTCGTCCACGGTGCCGTGCATGAACAGGATGGGAGTGTTTATCTTGTCTGCATTGAACAGTGGTGCATGCTCCGTGTACAGTTTCGTATTGTTCCAGGGGTATGAGTTGGGAGAAGCCGCAGCGCTGTAGGTATAGCCCCAGTTGCCCTCGCCCCAGTAGCTTGCTATGCTTGAAATGCCAGCATGCGACATGGCGGCAGCAAAGATGTCGGTACGTGTCTGCAGGTACTGTGTCATGAAGCCGCCGTAGGAAGCGCCCATGCAGCCTATCTTCTTGGGGTTTACGAAACTATGCTCCTTCACAAACTGCTTTGTTCCGTTGATTATATCATCGGCGGTATAGTCGCCCCATGCGTTAGAGTGTCGTGCGGCAAACTCCTGTCCGAAACCCGTGCAGCCGCTGGGCTGCAGCACATACACCACATATCCCATTGCAGCCCAAGCCTGGTAGTTGTAGGGACTTTCCAGCACTCGTCCCACGGGACTCACACCGCCATAGTAGTACACCAGCATGGGATACTGCTTTGTCTCGTCAAAGTAGGGAGGCAGGTAGTAGCAGCCCGTAATGCTGTCGCCACGCTCTGTCTTGTAGGTCCAGTCCAGGCACTTGCCCACGGCAATGCCGTTCAGGCGTGTGGGGTTCAAGTCGGTCAGCGATGTATGCTTGTTCTTCTTCAGGTCCAGCACCCAGCTGTGGTCGGTGGTCTCTCCGCTCAGTCCGGTGTACACCATCATGGGCTTTTCCTTTGCCAGACTGATGTTGCCCTTCAGGTTGGGCTCGTTCAGCTGCATCATTTCCCACTTGCCGTTTCTCACGCCCTTTTTCTCTGTCATGTCCAGACGGAACACGCTCACCAGGTCCTTGTTTTCGCACACAGCATAGAGATGGTTGTCTGCCAGCGACCAGTGCACGTTGCTCACACTGGGGTCCAGTTCCTTTGTCAGAGGTTCGATGTCCTTGGTATCCAGGTCCATTAGGAACAGTTCGTACTCATAGTTGTTGGGTATCATACCCTCGGGGCACACGTTGCCAATGCCGCCGAAAGCTTCCGGCGTGCCGGTGAAGAGCAGTTTCTTGCCGTCGGGCGAGAACTGTGCTCCACGCACGAAGCCCTGTCTCTGGAACAGAGTGTCCACCTTGCCCGTTTCCAGGTTCATCACCATGCCAGTTGTGAAGTAGTAGGGACGCTCGCTTGCCACGTCGTCGGAAACGCTGATATACAGCATCTTGCCGTCACGGCTCATGGTTCCGCTTGAACTGCGCATACCAGTTGTTATCTGTCGGCGCACGCCAGTCTTTACGTCTATTACAGAGAAGTACGAACGGTTTCTCCAGCCCGACAGTCTGTCGTTAGGCTCCAGGATCTGTCGCACCTGGTTGTGCATTTCCTTCTTTCCCTCGGTGCTCTGTCTTACTATAATCTTTGTATCTTCAGCCACAAAGGACAGGCCTTCCTGAGAGGGGTGTGTATACAGATGTTCGGTCTTGCCGCTAATCACATCCCTGTACTCGTACACGCTCTTGTGGTTCTGGTCTATGGTTTTGCAGATGTACTTGCCGCCCTTTGCCGCCCACTGCACGAAGTTGTAGGGCTGGTAGCGGTTGCCAGTATGCAGGTCCACGATATACATGGTCCATTCGTTCTTGCCGTCAGCGCGAGTCACGTAGCTGCTCTCATGCACGAATCTGCCGTCAGCCGAGATGCTGGCGTTGGACAGACGCTGGCCAGTCATATGGTCATTCAGTGTGTAGGTACGCTTCTCCTCGGCATTCACCTTCACGCCAGCAAAGTGTGCTGTCCACAGTGTGTCTCTGCCAGCCAGTACCTTTATCTCCACGGTGTCGGGAGTATCGCTGGTCTGCTGCAGTTTCAGCACGCAATCGTGTCTGCCTGTTTTCAGAGCCATTTCTCCGCCTTGCTGTCTGCCGTCCACAAACAGCGACTTCTTGCTCTTGGCGTCGATCATGAAACTTACCTTTTGGTATTGGTTGTTGTCCACGGTGAAGCCCAGCAGGTATATGCCCTTGTCCTTGATTATGAAACCAGTGCTGTCGGTTGCAACGAGCTGGTTCACACCCTCTTCTGTTGACTTTTTCCATGCGTTCATGTCCATGGGCATGTTCCACTGCAGGTCATCCTGGTTGTAGGGTCGCTCGTTGGCATCCTTTTCTGTTGTTGTCAGCACGGTCTGCTGAACGAAGGGCCCTGCCACTTTCACACTCTCCACTCGGATTGTGTCTTTCTGTGCGAATACCGATGTGCTTACAGCCATCAGCATTGCAATGTTCATAAGATGTTTCATTGTATATGTTGTTTGTTTTGTTTAGAGTTTAGTGGGGCGCTGCGCTTTTGTTTAGAGTTTAGGGTTATTGGACTCTCCCCCAACCCCTCTGCAAGAGAGGGGAGTAGTTACGAATGGAGTTGAGAGTTTGATGTTTAGTGTCTTCGTTATCGTTATCGTCTTCGTCTTCGTCTTCGTCTTCGTTTTTTATCTCACGCAAAATCCGCAGAATACGCAGAATTACCAGTCCTTTGGTCGTTAGTTCACGCTGGCGCTGGAACCCGCAGATTTTGTCGCAGGCTTTGCCACGACTACCATGCGGGGTGAGCTCTTGACGAACGGAAATCTGAAATCTGAAAACGGAAAGCTCATCGCTAACCGCTCATCCGCTCCACGCTCCACGCTCACCGTTTATCCTTTCTCCTTTCTCCTTTCTTATTTCTCATTTCTCCGTTCCCACCGCGCCAGCCGTCGTGACGCAGTCTGCGACAAATTCTGTGGATTCATAATCTTTAGATCGCTATCATTTGTCTTCTTGTAGAAGAATTTTTCTGTGAATTCTGTGGGTTCTGTGTGAGACAATTAAATCTGTGATAATCTCGTCCAATCTGTGTCATCTGTGGTCAATATTGTCTTCGTTATCGTCTTCGTCTTCGTCTTCGTTTTCGTTTTCGTCCTCCTCCTTTCCTACTGCCTTGCCACGTCCTTTACGCCCTTTACGGTTTTCAGTTTCTTTATCAGTTGTTGCAGTCGGCTGGTGTCGTCCACCATCACGGTAAGGTTGCCGAAGAATATGCCGTCGTTGGAGTCTATGCTTATGCTTCTCAGCAGTATTCTTTCCTCCTTGCTTATTATGCTGGTAATGTTGTTCACTATGCCAATGTCATCGTTACCGATAACACGCAGGGTGATAGGGTATTGCTGTCCACCCTTGCCTGCCCATTCCGCCTTCACTATGCGGTACCCGAAGCGGTCTCTCATCTGCTTGGCATTGGGGCAGTCTGTACGGTGTATCTTTATTCCGCCTCCGCTTGTTACGAAGCCGAACACCTCGTCGCCGTATACAGGCTGGCAGCACTTGGCCATTTGGAAATCAATGCCTTTCAGACTGCGGTCTATTATCAGCACATCCTCCTTGCCCTTGTCTGTTTCGGTGGCAGACTGCTCCGCCAGAACGAAATCCTTGGCGCTGGTATGATGCTCCGTCGTTGTCTTGTTTTCAGTGGGGTAGAGCCTGTTGGCATACTCCTCCAGCACATCGTTTATGTCCAGTTTCTCCTCGGCAAGAGCGGCATAGAAGTCCGTCACCATCTTATAGCCGAAGCCCGTTATGGTATGCATCAGAGTCGGTTCGTCGAAGTCCAATTTGCGGTTCTTCATCTTGCGCTCCAGCACCTCCTTAGCCATCAGCGCCTGTCGGAACTCCATCTCCTTCAGGCTCTGCCTTATCTTTGCCTTAGCCCTGGTGGATGTGGCTATGTTCAGCCAGTCCTGTTTAGGAGTCTGGTTGTTGCTGGTCATTATCTCCACCTGGTCTCCGCTATGCAGTACCTGCTTTATTGAAACCTGTTTTCCTGCAATCCGGGCCCCGGTGCATCGGTTGCCCAGTCCCGAGTGTATGTGGTAGGCAAAGTCCAGTACTGTGGAACCAGCCTGCAGTTTGAACAGGTCACCCTTTGGTGTGAACACGAAGATGCCGTCCTCCTTGGCCTCTTTCACACCCTTGTATCTCCAGTGTGCTGCTAGGCCATGCTCGGCAATGTCGTCCATGCGTTCGGTGCGTATCTGCACCTCCACCCATTTCTCCTCTGGCCCCAGCACCGTTATGTGCAGCGATTCATAGCCGTTGTCCTTTGGCACGGAAAGCCAGTCGCGCATGCGTTTCGGGTTGGACTGGTACATGTCCGTTATTATGGAGAACACCTGCCAGCAGTCCTGTTTCTCCTTTTGTCTTGGAGAGTCCAGTATGATGCGTATTGCAAACAGGTCGTACACCCCGTCCACACCCACATGCTGTTTCTTCATCTTCTGCCAGATGCTGTGTATGCTCTTTGTGCGCCCCTTCATGTGGAACTTCAGTCCTGCCTCAGTCAGTTTCTGCTCTATAGGTCCAATGAAGCGGCCCACATACTGGTCTCTGGACTTCTTGGTCTCGTTCAGCTTCTCCTTTATGTGGTAGTAGGCATCGTGCTCCAGGTACTTCAGCGAAAGGTCTTCCAGTTCCGATTTCAGTTTGTACAGACCCAGCTGGTGTGCAATCTGCGCCCACAGCACGCCAGCCTCGCGGCTTTCCTTCTGTTTCAGTTCGCCGTCCTCCACGTCCTTTATGTTGCGCATCAGAGCCACGTGGAAGGCAATGAACATCATCACCACTTTCATGTCGGCTATTTCCGACATGATCAGTGCGCGCAGGTTCTCGTCCTCCACGTTTGCCGACTTTTCCTTCAGGCTCTCCACCTTCTGCACAGCGCCAACGAAGCTGCTGTCTTCGTTTTTCAGAAGCAGGTAGATGTCTTCCGTTTCTCCGGTCTCTTCTTTCAGTATTTCCGATGTCTGTTTGGCAATGTCCATTGGGTCCAGTCCAAACACTTCGCATAAATGTAACATAGGCTGTCTTATTTCGCGTACAAAAGTACAAAAAAAAAGGCAGAATATTCTATATATTATAAATAATGTGTATATTTGCGTTGAAAAGCGCGACTAAACGGTGAGCGTGGAGCGGATGAGCGGTTAGCGGAACACCTAGCCAAGCAGGCACGGTGAAACAAGTGCCATTCTGCGTATTCTGCGTGAGATAAAAAGAAAACTAAGACACTAAACATCAAACTCTCAACTCCATTCGTAACTACTCCCCTCTCTTGCAGAGGGGGTGGGGGAGAGTCCGATAACCCTAAACCAAAGCGCAGCGAATACTATAAAACCATAAACTCAATACTATGTTAACAGAACAAGAACGTCAGCAGATTGCCAAGAAGGGCATCAGTGAAGAACAGCTGCAGGAGCAGCTCAAGAGCTTTGAGAAGGGCTTCCCCTTCCTCCGCCTGCAAGCAGCAGCAAGTACATCCAACGGTATCATTGCCCCCACAGCCGAAGAGCAGGAGGCATACGTAAACACCTGGAACAGATACAAGCAGGAAGGTCACCATATCACAAAGTTCGTTCCCGCCTCTGGTGCTGCCAGCCGTATGTTCAAGGCAGTGTTCGAATTTGTTGATGCCGACTACGACGTACCCACAACCGACTTTGAAAAGAAGTTCTTCCAGGATATAGAGAAGTTCGCTTTCTACCAGGCTCTGGACGATGCCTGCAATGTGATAGAAGGCAAGGGCATACAGGCACTCATGGAGGAAGGCAACTACAAGGCCGTTGCCGCAGCCATGCTCGATGCCGACGGCCTCAACTATGGCCAGTTGCCCAAGGGCCTGCTCCAGTTCCATTCCTATGACGACTGTGCCCGCACTCCCCTTGAGGAGCACCTTGTCGAGGCTGCCCTCTATGCCAGCAGTCAGGGCGAGGCAGACGTACACTTTACTGTAAGCACCGAGCATCGCGAACTCTTCGAGGAGCTTGTACAGGAAAAGGTCGCCGACTACGAGAAGCAGTACGGCGTACACTTCCATGTCAGCTTCAGCGAGCAGAAGCCCAGCACCGACACCGTTGCTGCCAATATGGACAACACCCCCTTCCGCAACGACGATGGAACCCTGCTTTTCCGTCCCGGCGGTCATGGCGCCCTCATCCAGAACCTCAACGACCTTGAGAGCGATGTTGTCTTCGTGAAGAATATCGACAACGTTGTTCCTGACCGCCTCAAGGAAGACACCACCCTGTGGAAGCAGGTTCTGGCAGGTATCCTCATCGATGCGCAGATCCAGACCTTCGCTTATCTGCGTCTTCTGGACAGCGGCGACTACAACCACGACGACATAGAGAACATGATCCGCTTCGTGCGCCACACCCTCTGCACCGACCGTGCCGACATCAAGGAGATGGAGGATGCCGAACTTGTTTGCTACTTGCGCGAGAAGCTCAACCGTCCTATCCGTGTCTGCGGTGTTGTAAAGAACGTAGGCGAACCCGGCGGTGGTCCCTTCCTGGCATACAACCCCGACGGAAGTGTTTCTCTCCAGATCCTCGAGAGCAGCCAGATAGATACCAACAATCCCGAGTACATGCGCATGTTCACCGAGGGAACCCACTTCAATCCCGTGGACCTCGTGTGTGGTATCCGCGACTACAAGGGCAACAAGTTCGATCTGCCCAAGTATGTTGACCCTGCCACAGGTTTCATTTCCTTCAAGAGCAAGTCAGGTCGCGAACTCAAGGCTCTCGAGTTGCCTGGTCTGTGGAATGGTGCCATGAGCAACTGGAACACATTGATGGTAGAGGTTCCCCTGTCAACCTTCAATCCAGTTAAGACAGTCAACGACCTGCTGCGCGACCAGCATCAGTGATAAATGATTTGGCATCAGAACTCCGTGCCCCTGCATATCCCTCTTTGCACGGCTCTTCTGATGCCTAATCACCGAGGGAGGTTTTTCCGGTATCCGCCTCACAGCGGATACCTTTTTTTGTTTTTCAGTATGAATGGAGTTCAGTTCTCGTCTTCGTCATCGTTTTCGTCCTCGTCCTCGTCTTCGTTCTCGTCTTAATCCCACTTTGTGGTCTTTTCCTCCTTGTTGCTCGGCATAATCAAAGTAGACTTTGCTTCTGCTCTCGCTTCCTGCGTCGGTTCGTCTTCTTTCTCGTCTTCTCATTTTTTCTTTTTTTCACGCAAAATCCGCAGAAAACGCAGAATTACCTGTCCTCGAGTCGTTAGTTCACGCTGGAGCTGGAATCCGCAGAAGGGCACTCGTTTCACTATGCCTGCCTGGCGGGGTGTTCCGCTAACCGCTCATCCGCTCCACGCTCACCGTTTATCCTTTCTCCTTTCTGCTTTCTCATTTCTCCGTTCCCATCGCGCCAGCTGTCGCAGGGCATGCCCGAGCGACAAAGTCTGCGAATTCGAAATAACTTTATGTAGATAAGAGTAAAAATAATTGAGTTCCAGGTACTTCTGCGTAATTCTGCGAAGTCTGCGTGCCAATAAATATCTTTTACTTCCACTCCAATAATATTTTCTTTCACGCAGAATCCGCAGAATTCGCAGAATTTATTGGCATTCAAAACATTAGCTGCAGGTTATATTGTTAAATTGAAACCCGCAGACTTTGTCGTAGGCTTTGCCACGACTGCCATGCGGAGTGTTAACACTAAGGTGTTTTAGCAAAACAAAGAGGTTTTTAGTTTTTTAGACATATTCGCCAATGGTATTTAAGGAATATTTTTATAAATTTGTGCATCAGGACAAAGAAAACACCTGTTGAAAGATTTATGAATACATCTGAAAAATTATCCTATCAAGTTATTGGTTGTATAATCGAAGTATACAAAACGCTCGGTCCAGGTCTTTTAGAAATCGTTTATGAAAAGGCGTTAATTCATGAATTAGAACTGAAAGGTATTAGCGTTGCATCGCAAGTAGAGGTACATGTTAACTATAAGGGTGTTGATGTTTGTAATGGACTGAGAATGGATTTGTTGGTAAATGACACTATCATTATAGAATTAAAATCCGTTGAAGAAATCAAAGCCGTACACTACAAGCAATTGTTGAGTTATCTGAGGCTAACTAACAAACAGGTGGGATTGTTAGTGAATTTCAATGTCGATGATATAATGAGTGGCATAAAGCGTGTAGTAAACAACTACATCCCATAGTCACATTTAGCGCTAACACCGCGCCAGCCGTCGCAGGGCTTGCCCGAGCGACGAAGTCTGCGAATTCGAAATAACTTTATGTAGCTAAGAGTAAAAATAATTGAGTTCCAGGTACTTCTGCGTAATTCTGCGAAGTCTGCGTGCCAACAAATTTCTGTTGCTTCCACTCCAATAATATTCTGTTTCACGCAGAATACGCAGAATACGCAGAATTTGTTAGTAATCAAAATATTAGCTACAGGTCATATTCTTAAAATTCGCAGACTTTGTCGTAGGCTTCGCCACGACTGCCATGCGGAGTGTTAGCGCTAACACTGCGCCAGCCGTCGCAGGGCTTGCCCGAGCGACGAAGTCTGCGAATTCAAAAAAAACTTTATGTAGGTAGGAGTAAAAACAATTGAGTTCCAGGTACTTCTGCGTAATTCTGCGAATTCTGCGTGCCAATAAATATCTTTTACTTCCACTCCAATAATATATTCTTTCACGCAGAACCCGCAGAATTCGCAGAATTTATTGGCAATCAAAACATTAGCTGCAGGTCATATTGTTAAATTGAAACCCGCAGACTTTGTCGTAGGCTTTGCCACGACTGCCATGCGGAGTGTTAGCGCTAACACCGCGCCAGCCGTCGCAGGGTAATCGCAAAGTTATTATACGCCTACGCTCATCAACCTAAAGCAGTCACCACCGCTCACCGCTCATCGCATACCTCCTGTTTTGTTGCTATTAGCCGTTCATTTTACGGCTAATAGCGGTTCGCTGAACGGCTGGTAGCGGTTCGCCGAACGGCTAATAGCAACAAATTGAGCCACCAGTAGTCCTTCCATTCACTACTGCTTTTCCTTCCTTTGTCACTCATGGAAAGCATACTCTTTTACCACACAAACGCTCCTTTGTAAAACGTTAAATTTTGATTTTTTATATAAAAAGTTTGTATAGGTAGTTAAAAATAGTTACCTTTGTCAACGAAAATATAAAAAATAAAAAAGGCAGAAAGGCGTAGCATCGCCACATTATTTATATATAATATAACAGCTTCTTTTTCGAAGGAAGTGCGCGGGCTTTCTAAAGGTGTGAATATCAGTTACTTACCCCCCCCATATATGCATATGCCAATGCGTGGATTTATGCTTTTTGACCTGAGGCATAGATTGGGTAAGTGTGCCCTCTTGCTGATTTCTATGCTCTTTGTGCTTGTAGAAGTGCAGGCACAAAGTTTCAATATTTATGTCAAGAACAAGGCTGGCATTCCTTTGGAGAATGTAGTTGTATATTCTTTCATGAAGAAGTCTGACGCCAAAGCTGCCTTTGCTTTGGCCTCTGCCAAGGATGCTTTCGGCTATTTTGACAAGCAGAAGTACAAACCTTTGGATGAGCAGAAAACTGGCTCTGATGGTCTTGTCGTTATTCAGGCTACTTTGGAAGGAGCTGTCATACTTGATGGTGGCGATGTTAGTGGTGACGTAATTCTTGATGTCAAGCTTTTCAATGTTTCCGACTATGTAAAGGATATTTCCAATCCTACTTTCACTCTGGTTTACACCGGTAAGGAAGAGGAGGGTAAGAAGCAGAAGGACTTTGAAAATGAGGCTACCGACCTTAAGGAGGTACCTGCCACAGCCATGATGTCTATGGATGCCGCTGGTGGTGGCGTTTCTCGTTTTGGCAAGAACTACATTTACATTACCCGCGATCTGGACGTATCCGGCGAGCATGCACGCAGCAATGCTCGTTTTGTGGCTTTCCCCACCATTGTCTATGAAGACTTTAAGGATTCTCTCGTCCACATGCCGCCAATGGCAATAGATGGCGTTGAGTACACCAGATATATGGACCGCAGAATGTCGTTCGATTCCAAGAACGATCTCCTGCACGACTTCAAGTTGGATCCCTCCGTGCATCTTGAGCACAATCAGAGCGAACGTGTCACTTACAGGCAGTTGGCAAAGATTGAGAAGGGAACCAAGTATCATGTACCAGGCATCTTGTGGTATGAGGATCATAATGGCGTGTACCACAGGGATTCTATCCTTTTCAGTGATGGCAAGGAGTGCGAACCCATGCGTTTCCTCAACTGGGAAGAAGCCCGCAAGTTCTCTGCTCTGGACACCACTCTTGCTGCCTTCAAGCGCCGAGGTACGGTGTCTTCTGTGCCAGTGAGCAAGAATGTTAAGTTGGCATTCGAACAGGGTCGTGAGCAGCTGAACATGAACGATAGCACCACTCGCGAGCAGCGCGAGAGCCTGATCAACTGGCTCAATGGCTATTATAGCAACAGAAACGCCTATATCAAGAGCATTACCGTAAGGGCATATTCTTCTCCTGAGGGTAATGAGAGCAGAAACCGCGAACTTTCCCGTGCCCGTGCCAATCACATACGTCAGTTGCTTTTGGGCAGGTTCTCCAATGTGAGCATTCAGGCGGAGTTTGACGATTTCGACAACGTTGTACCCTGGGAGGTTGTTGCCGACTCCATGACCATGGTCGAGGACAGCGTCTCCAAGAAGTATGCCGAACAGCTCCGAGCAATCGTTGCCCAGCACGTGGGCATGGATGCCCAGTACCGCGCTATTAGAGCGCATGCTGACCTGTATGACTATATAGATAAGAATGTACTGGACAAGGTACGTATCACCTCCGTTGAAGCCGACATTGTGGAACAGACAGTCCTCAACAAGGCTCAGATTGTGCAGAAGTACTATAACGAGCCAGATTTCCTGGACATGATCCTTCCTTATCAGTGCTATGAGTTGTTGTGCTACTTTGCAGCAGAGGAAGATTGGGAGGAAATGTACACTGTGGCAAAGAAGATCTATGAACTACATTCCAAGGAGCACCGCGTTAAGAAGCAGATGCTCAAGCCCGGCACCAAGAACCTCCTCACCCAGGTGGACATGATGGTGCCATACCCGCTGGCAGCCTACTATTATGCACTGGCATGCATGCGCAAGGGTGAAGTGAACACTGAAATCCTCAAGCCCTATCTGGATGATGGACGCGTGTCTGTCAAGGGATTGGACCGCCACGACAAGATGGCCATGAACCTCTCTGCATTCATTGTAGCACAGGTGCTGATGTATTGTCAGGATGAGGCATTTGAAGAAGCCAATGCCCTGATTATGAAGTATAATCTTATCAAAAATCCCGACCTGAAGGGTTTGATAATGTTTGTACTCTGCCTTGGTGGCCATTACGAGAGCAATCCCGAGGTACGCCAATACGTAATGTCCTCTTCCTCAATGAACAAGGCTGTTATACAGACCGCCATGGGTAAGTTCGACGATGCCTTGTCCACCCTTTACTACGAGAAGGACATCCCCCAGAACGATGCCAAGGTGGAATACCTCAAGGCCATTTGTCTTTTCAAGAGACAAAGCAACGCCATTACCCGTTTCGAGGCTGAGAGTATGCCTGTTTCTTCTTTGTATGTGGAAGAAGATGACTATGGCATGGAAGAGGAGAAGAAGGAAGAGAATGCCAATAGCATACCCACCACTTGGGCAGTACCCATGCTCAATGCCATCAAGCTGGACGAGACAAATCTGGATTACTTCAAGAAGGACGGCTATTTCAACAATGCCTATCGCCAGATGATTCTCTATTCATGGGAGCGCATGAAGGCAGGAGTGCCTTTGGAGCGCATTTCCAAGGAATATGCTGCATTGGTGTCCAGAATGAAGAAAGCCAAGGAGTCTGTAGCAAACTAAACCACCTGTAGAATCGAAATGAAGACAAGATATACCATATTGCTCATGTTCTCGTTCATAGCCCTCAGCTCTTTTGCACAGAGCGCGAAGGTTAAGGACCTTGGACTCAGCGTGAAGTGGGCTGACAGGAATGTCGGTGCATCTTCACCCGAGGAGTATGGCGAATACTTTGCCTGGGGCGAGGTGAAGACCAAGAGATACTACGGTGACTACTCCGGCTACAAGCATTTCGACGAGAAGCGCTTCCATAAGTACAACTACTATCATTACAAGGGTTCCGAGGTAGACAGTCTCATTGTTCTCCAGAAGGACGACGATGTTGCCACTGTGCGTATGGGCAAGAATTGGCGTATGCCCACTGCCGACGAGGTGGAGGAGTTGCTCACGAAGTGCAATTTCACCCCCGGCAAGCTCAATGGTGCCAAGGGACTCTTCGTGACAAACCGCGATACAACCATGGAGCGCGACACCCTCTTCCTTCCCCTCACAGGTCGCAAGGATTTCGGTAATTATCGTCTCTATCCCTCAGCATCAGCTTATTACTGGACCTCCACATTGGTTGGTCCAGAGGTTCATTCCAAGGCCAAGATGGACTCCATCGACAGCCGTGGCGATTTGGTGCGTTCTGCCAAGTGTATGGTAATAGTGGGCGAGCAGGCACCTGTAATAAACTATATAAAGAGGAAGATCGGATGCGTTGTCCGTCCGGTATCAAATAGGTAAATTAGCTAAGGTATGAAAAGATTTGGAATTATTTTAATGCTTATGTTCAGCACCCTGTCGTGCCTGCATGCCCAGAACGATAACTGGAAGAAGCATGTGGGTTCGCTGACTGCTGACCAGATGCAGGATTTCGACAATAAATTCATTAAGACACTTCCATACAACCTTTCCAAGAAGGGTATGAGCGAGAAGGATTGTCTCAAGAACTTCATGTTGTTCAGAAAGTCCACCAAGGGCGCTCCTTTCGGTTCGTATTATCTGTATAATGGTGACTTTACCGAATCCAAGGACTGGCTCAAGGGCAAGAGTGTTTACGAGACTATGCTCGACTCCATTTCAGATCCTGCCATGAGAGCAGTCTTCATCAACAGCATCCTCAGTTTGGGCCATAATTTCATAGACAATCTTGACAGTATCAATGTAATACGCGACGAGGTAGTCAAGAAGCAGGACGAGAACGACACCATCAGCGTTCCCCTGGGAATGATCAAGTATGCCCACCTCTACTACAAGTATGCCGGCAATCCCACTTACTATCCTGCCAATCTGTACGATAAGGAGAAGGCACGCGAGAACTTTGCTTCTGCTTTCCGCATGTTGCGCGAGAAGAATATTGATGCCGGTTCCGAGCTCGAGGCATTCTATGTCAGCGAGTATTACGACGTATGCGAGGATCTTTATCAGTCCGACAAGGAAAAGTATTTCGAGCAGTTCCTGGATGACTATCTGCAGATCACACAGACTTGCGACAAACTGCTCATTCCCTTCTATGAGGTGCCAGACTCAATCAAGTACTACTCGTCCGAGCCTCAGTATCAGAAGTTTAGAGACTACAATAATGTTGCCAACAACAGGCAGGTACCTGCTCCTGGCGATACTATCGAGCCCATCAAGATACGTTTTAAGCTCAGTGGTGCTGCCAACATAGAGAATCTTGACAAGTACTATGCATCCCGTCTGGACGATCACAAGACAGATACCGCCTTCCTGGAGCGTGCTGTTCACCTTATGACAGAAAGCGGTGCTATGGGCAGTCCCATCCACATCGACTATTGCAGTGCATCCTATGAAATTAAGCACAACTTTGAGAACTCTCTTGGAATGGGCATGAATGCAGACGACATACAGAAGAAGCGCGAGTACTATCTCGAGGCCTTGAAGTATGCCGACACTCCCGAGAAGAAGCTCCTTGTGTTCTATCTCATTGCCGAGTCCACATTCTCCAATCCTCAAAGCCTGCTTTCAGGCAAGACCCGTGACTCCAAGACCCTCAGATTGAACTGCGATTCTGTCTACGACAAGTGGGAGGCTGAGATGGAAATCTGCAACGGTACATTATCTAATATTATAGCTCTCTCGGCAGAAGCCTACAACAGTCCTTCGCTCACTATCCGTGATTATCCTGCCCGAGCCTGTTATATGTTGGGCTACAACCTCAGATGGAAGGGCTATGTTGACAACAATGTTGCCTTGCTCAAGGATGCAAAGGCCTATATAGAGAAATCGCAGGAACTGGGTATCGTGGCAACAAATATTGGCGGTATCGGTGTTAATGCCCCCAGCGTCATTAGTTTCATAGACAAGCAGGTCACCGCCGCCGAAGCACGAGCCAAGAAGTACAAGGCCGACAAGGCTGCCCAGGCCGCTTACGAGGCTTACCTGAAGAAGAAGAAGGCCGAGGAAGACTTCTGGAACCAGTAAAGCGAACGGAAAACTGGACGATAATGAAGACAATATTGCCCACAGATGACACAAATTGGACGAGATTATCACAGATTAAGTAATATCAACTGACTAAACAGATTTAACTGAATCACCGCTTTGCGCACTCTTGTCGTAACGAAGTTTGCGACCACTCCAGCGCCAGCGTGATACCCGAAAAGAAATAAAAACTTTGCGCCCTTTGCGCTCTTTGCGTGAAAAAAATAATTATTAAGATCAGGAATAATAAAAATCTCACGCAAAATTGACTTCTGCCCCTTCGGGCGTCGACCTTCGGTTCACAGAATACGCAGAATAATCTATATATTTACATCTTAGATGTTGTAAAAATAGATGAAATGCGCAGAATTTGTCGCAGACTACGTCACGACGGCTGGCGCGATTGGAACGGAGAAATGAGAAAGCAGAAAGCAGAAAGGAGAAAGGATAAACGGTGAGCGTGGAGCGGTTAACGGAACACCCCGCATGGCAGTCGCGGCAAAGCCTGCGACAAAGTCTGCGGATTCCAGCGCCAGCGTAAACTAACAACTTGAGGACAGGAAATTCTGCGAATTCTGCGAATTCTGTGTGAGACAAAAACATCTGCGTGAGACAAAAAACGATAACGAATACGATAACGATAACGAAGACACTAAATATCAAACTCTCAACTCTAAACCCTAAACCCTAAACTCTAAACCCTAAACCCTAAACTCTAAACTCTAAACCCTAAACCCTAAACCAAATCCTATCGCCAATGAACAAAATGAACACCATAGCAAACAACATCATCGGTGGGAGAGCGATTCTTCTGCTGATGATGCTTGCCGTTCTTTTGTTCGGTGGTTTCGATAGTGCCCAGGCGCAGACCGAGGAGGACGGCATGTCCAAGTTCGCCGCCCTCGACACCATTCCCGAGGCAGCACGCGCTCTGTTCGAGAGCCATATCCCCAAGGAAGATACCCTCAAGGCACAGCAGCTGAAAAAGTACAGAAGCGACAATCTGATAAAGAGATTCAGCATCCACACCAATATCGTCGATTGGGCAACCCTCGTTCCCAACCTCGGTATCGAATTTGACATCAACCCCACAGTGCGCAACAACTACAGCGTATCTGTCTTTGGCAAGTATAACGGTAATAGTTCGCACGGCAAACTCGTCTACAATGTCAATGGCATCCGTGTGGAGGGCAGAAAATACTGGCGTACAGGTAAGTTTGGTACCCCCAAGGGTTCTGCCAACAACTATTACAGCCAGTTTGAAGATATCGATACCGACACCGCCAGTATCTACTTCAATGCCGATACACTGGCAGGCTACAGCTACTATGCCGACGAAATCGGTCACAAGGCCAAGGACCTTGGAACTACCAACAAGGATGTGGGTTACTCTCTCCGTGCCCCCAGTGATTGGACCGACGAGCAGAAGGATTCTCTCGACTTTGCCGAGGACTCCCTTGTATCTGACAAGAGCAGATTCCGCACATGGTTATACAATACCTATCATAAGGTAAGGAGAAACTACACTTCAGGCCGTACCTTGGACAATCCCCGTAACTGGCGTGCCTACTACTTCGGTGTATGGGCAGGTGTGGACAACTGGTGCCTCTCGCTCACAGGCAAGGGCACTCAGGGCAACGGCATAGGTCTGGGTGTCAGCGGTGGCTACAGCATCCCTCTGTTCCCCCAGAAGTTCCCCCGAGAGGGCAGCCTTGACCTTGATCTGGGAATCACCGTGGGTTTGAGGGCAGTAAGATACGAAGCCTTCACCTACGACCAGACCACCCAGCACTACTTGCTCGACGAGGCACGCAGTCATCCCGGATGGAAGGTAGTACCATATCCTGTTATACACGAGGTGCGTGTGGGATTGGTATGGCGCTTCCGTGGTATCAAGCGTAAGGTGGACCGCTCGCTTATCGACGACTACACGAAGGATGTGGAGCAATACCGTTCTCAGTTGAGCGCTGCCTCTACCAAGCACATCAATATCGAAGCACGCAGAAAGCAGCTTATGGAAATAATTGCATCTCGCGAGCTGCTGAGAAACGACAGTACTTCTATGTGGGATGAGTTACATCGTGATCGTTTGTTACAGGCTCTTGAGATGAATCCCGATACCGTCTTCACCGGTCAGGACCAGGAGGACTACCTCCGACTCATCAAGGGTATCAAGGTTGAGGACCAGAAGAAGTACTTGCTTCAGGAAGAGGCCAAGAAGGAGAAGGAAAAGCAAGCTGCCGAGAAGAAGGCGCTCAAGGCAGAGGAAGCCTTGCAGGATAGTCTTTCCCAGGTTCGCCGAGACTCCATCCGTGCCGAGAAGGAAAAGGCAAAGGCCAAGAAGAAAGGCAAGGACAAGAAGGACGAAAAGTCTGACAAGGAAGAAAAAGTAGACAAGAAGGAGAAAAAGGACTCCAAGGATAAAGATAAGAAAGATAAAAAGAAGAAGTCCGAAGCCGAGGAACCTGAGTTAAACGGAAATCTGAAATCTGAAAACGGAAAACTGGACGATAACGAAGACTAAGACGATGACGAGGATAAAATTGCCCACAGATGACACAGATTGGACAGGATTATCACAGATTTAGTTATATCAACGGATTAAACAGATTAAACGGTTAGCGGAACACCCCGCATGGCAGTCGTGGCAAAGCCTGCGACAAAGTCTGCGGATTCCAGCGCCAGCGTGAACTGACGACTCAAGGACAGGCAAATTCTGCGTATTCTGCGAATTCTGCGTGAAACAAGAAAACATCTGCGTGAGACAAAAAACGATAACGAATACGATAACGATAACGAAGACACTAAACATCAAACTCTCAACTCCATTCGTAACTACTCCCCTCTCTTGCAGAGGGGTTGGGGGAGAGTCCGATAACTCTAAACCCTAAACCCTAAACCCTAAACCCTAAACCCAAAACCCCAATGTGGCGTAACGCAAAGAATCATATAGCAGTTTCATGGCTGTGCATGCTGGGCTTGATAGCCCTGCAAGGATGCAGTATAGGCCATCTGGACCTGCACTTTGTGGAAACCATATACAAGGGTCAGCTCTTTGTGGAGTACGACTGGAGCCATGCCGAGAAGGAAGAATACATCCCCGACAGTATGATAGTATGGGCTGTGCGCCCCGTGTTCTACGAAAAGACCGCAAGCGTGTGGGCAAGCCTTCCTGCCAATGGCGAGGACCGCCTCTATGGCAGAAACATAGCACCCGACTCACCCCTCTACCATGCCCCCTACAACAACGGCACTGGCCGCGACTCTCTGTTTCTCATCCCCGGCGAATGGGTAGTGTCTTCATACAGCTTCAGCGAAGCCTCAGTGGAGGTGGTTCGTGATTATATCTACAACCAGGCAGAAGCACGAGACCTGCTTATATATAAGAAGAATGTCTTTGAAAAACTGCCCGAGCGCTACTACTACTGGTACGAGCGCAACCCCTACAGCATCTGGACCAAGGCTGGTCCTCGCCAGGCACTCTTCCTGGGCAGAGACACCATTGTGGTGGATGATGTTGCCCGTCCCGACTCTCTCTACAAGGCTACCATTACGCCGGAGTTCGTGGAGCAGGTGGTTACGGTAAACTTTGAGGCAGAACTGCTGGATAACGACATACAGGTGGATAGCATAGTGTGTGCCATGAGCGGTGTCATCACCAATATGGACCTCAATACCATGGGACTGGATGTGTCCAAGACCTACAGCGCCATCTTCCACACGGAACTGTCGCACACCGAGGACGGCTACATCCGTGCCACAGGCCAGCTTTTCACCCCTGGCATTGTGCGCAGCGCTTCAAGCACTATGTTGCAGGGTCCCGGTTTGCTCAGCGTATGTGTCTTCGTGAGCTACGATGCCGAAAACGGCGAACGCAAATACAGGCGCCTGGATGGTACCGCCAACCTCTACCATCCCCTTACCGAGAATCCCTCGGTACTGTTCGACGAGAATGATGTGGTAAGACAGACCACCCCCGAACTGGAGCTGACCATAAGAAGCAGGATGCAGATATCGCGCGACCGCCTCTCCAGTGCCCACGATGCCATAACCCCATGGGAAGACGCAACAGAGTTCGAGGTGGAACTGAATTAAACGGAAATGTGAAGGCTGCGAGTAAGCGAGAGCAATGAAGTTTACTTCAATGCCGAGCGGGAGCAGGCTCGACAAAGTCAAAACGGAAAACGGAAAACAGGACGAAGACAATATTGCCCACAGATGACACAGATTGGACAGGATTATCACAGATTAAGTAATATAAACGGATTAAACAGATTAAACGGTGAGCGGTGAGCGGATGAGCGGTTAGCGGAACACCCCGCATGGCAGGCACAGTGAAACGAGTGCCCTTCCGTGGATTCCAGCGCCAGCGTGAACTAACAACCAGATGAAAGGTAATTCTGCGTATTCTGCGAATTCTGTGTGAGACAAAAAACGAAAACGATAACAAAGACGACAACGAACTATAAACCGCCAACGCTCACACCCCGCATGGTGTCGTGGCAAAGCCTGCGACAATTCTGCGGATTCCAGCGCCAGCGTAAACTAACAACCAGATGAAAGGAATTTCTGTGATTTCTGTGGATTCTGTGTGAGACAAAAACATCTGCGTGAGATAAAAAGATAACGATAACGATAACGAAGACACTAAATATCAAACTCTCAACTCCATCCGTAACTACTCCCCTCTCTTGCAGAGGGGTTGGGGGAGAGTCCGATAACACTAAACTCTCTAAACTATAACCCCTAAACTCTAAACAACAGCGAAGCACAATGTTGAGACGCTTAATCATACTGATACTGGGAACCATGCTCGTAGCATCATGCCACGAGTCCTTCAACATCATCTATGAAGATGTGGTTCAGAAGGACCCCAATGTCATTCCGCCCGAGAATGTCGACATAAGAAAGGTGAACATCCTGCCCACGCTGTCAGACCCCCTCTATACCATCGATATGCCCTCTGCATCAAAAAAGGAGGAAGGTTCAGACGGAGAGGACGCATCCGACAAGGACAAGGTCTACGGCAAGGACTACGCCACCGCCACCCGTGGTGCGTACGGCACCTGGGAAGAGGACAAGGCGCATTGGCTCTCAACACGCTTCCACACCTTCGGCTTGAGAACCGGCAATTCCATGGGTGGTGCTCCCGACTACGAAGCAGCCAGAAACGGCGACGTGTCTGCCGGTGTGCTCTGGGACCAGACTCTGGCACTCTACGACCAGCACGGACACACACAGTTCTTCGACAACGAGGGCAAGGTGGTTAACCCTAAGTATGATATCGGCGACAACCTCTACCGCTACAAGTTCTTCCTGCTGGGCATGGACAACAAGCCCGTGGATTTCCACACCGAGGAGAACAAGAGGGTAGTTGCAAGCGTGCAACTGGACGGCTCGCACGACATTCTGCACAGCTTTGCCTACCATACCGACAAGCAGTATGAAGAGGCAGTGCAGCAGATGCCTCACAATGATGCAGCAAAGGTGTTCCTGGCTGTTGACGGAGGCAAGGAGTATATGTACAACCGCCTGTCGGGCTATCTGGGCATCCAGCCCATCTTCAACGTGAACCATCTGCTCAGCCGCTTCGATGTGTATGTGAAAGGTGCTGTCACCCAGGACACTCCCAGAGGGGACTTCCTGAAGATTATCATCACCGACGTTGAGCTGAAGGCATATAACAATGTAGACATCGTGGTGGCAGACGACTCCTGGGAGCGCGAAAGCTACCTGCAGCAGTTCGAAGAGAGCAAGATAATACGCCCCGTGGGCGAACCCACTCATTGCCCCATGCCCTTGTATCCCACCGAGTTCGGCCGCAACGACCATACCGACAGCTACATGCAGGGCTACGACTTCGAAAAGCTTGCCCAGGAGGCAGACCAACTGAGCCAGGAGATAGGAGAGCCTGTCATCCCCGAGGGCAGCCACTGGGTGTGCACCACCAAGCGCGATACGCTCACGCACACTATGATGATGCCCCCTCTGCCCACCGAGGACGGACAGTATGCCGTTCGCTTCAAGTACCGTTATCTGTTCACCCATCAGGACCCAGATACAAAGGAGTATCACCTTGGCATCAATGCCAACCGTCATTCGCCCGTGACCATCTGGGAAGAGTGTGAGAACACAATCCTGATACCAAGGGTAGACTCCAGTGGTGCTCCAGTGGTATATAAGGGTGGCAAGAGATACTCCCTGATTATCACAGTCTACGGCAAGTCCGTTATCCGCATCGAGGTTGTACAGGCTGCCCTTTGGGAAGACGGTGGCGACATAGACGTGGAAATGCCACAGTGATGGAAGGAGAAAGGAGAAATGAGAAAGGATAAACGGTGAGCGGTGAGCGGATGAGCGGTGAGCGGTTAGTTTTCCGTTTTCAGATTTCAGATTTCCGTTCGCTAGGCAGTCGTGGCAAAGCCTGCGACAAAATCTGCGGATTCCAGCGCCAGCGTAAACTAACAACCAGATGAAAGGAAATTCTGTGATTTCTGTGGATTCTGTGTGAGACAAAAAACGAAGACGATGACGAAGACAAAATTGCCCACAGATGACACAGATTGGACGAGATTATCACAGGTTTAATTATTTCACACAGAATTCACAGAATACACAGAATATAATAATATAGACTAACAGTAACGAATAAATGTATTGAAGGATTTGAATCCACAGAATTTGTCGCAGACTACGTCACGACGGCTGGCGCGATGGGAACGGAGAAATGAGAAAGAAGAAATGAGAAAGGATAAACGGTGAGCGGATGAGCGGTTAGCGGTTAGCGGAACACTCCGCATGGCAGGCACAGTGAAACAAGTGCCCTTCTGCGAATTCCAGCGCAGCGTGAACTAACGACTCGAGGACAGGTAATTCTGCGTATTCTGCGCATTCTGCGTGAGACAAAAAGAAAACGAAGACGATAACGAAGACGAATACACTAAACTCTAAACCCTAAACTCTCTAAACACTAAACTCTAAACACTAAACACATAAAAGAGAATTATAAATTTACCAAACCATTTATTAACTTTTTAAACAAATTAACTATGAAAAAGAGTTATTTGGCACTCGGCCTTGTTGCCGCAGTTGCAATGAGCAGTTGCTCAAACGATGAACCAATGGTTAATCCTAACCAGCAGAATCCTGCTAAGGATCTGGAACCCATTTCCTTGACTCTGAGCAATTCTGTAGCTGATGTTACTGTTGGTACCAGAGGTACCGGTACTGTAGGTAGCATGGACGTAGAAAAGAACAATTGGAAGTATGAGGACATCTACGTGTTGATGACAACAAGTGATATCCGTTGTCTGGAGGCATCAAAGAATATGACAGCAGCTGAGAAGGCAGAAGCTGATCTCTGGGGCTTCACCAGTGCTATGGGTGATGGTCCTTTCCTGCAGGAACAGTTTGATGGTAAGTTCTGGGCACGTCCTTATGCTAAGGATAACAAATGGGGACTTAACTATTTCCTTGACCAGAATGAATGGTGGGATGGTGCTCCTGTTAGCAAGTATTATCCCATGTATGGTGAGAGCCAGTTCTTCGCTTTCTATGTTGACGATGCATGTGAGGCAGTTGATGCAGAAGGAAAAGCTCTTTATTCTGTACCAGAGACTCCTTTTACTACAGTTTTTGATAAGTTTGGTGAAGAACACATTCAGGGTGGTGCTGTATTCAATGCTTTCCCTGTTATTAATTATGACAATGCCGAGAATCCTACACAAATGAGTGTTGACTTTAAGATTGACGGTTCTCAGGACCTGATGTTGGGTAAGGCTGAGGGTAACTACTCTGCTCAGAGCGCTCGTAAGGATATTGTTCCCAGCATTAAGATGAACCACATGCTTAGCCGTCTGACCTTCAATGTCAAGAAGGGTGCACCCTCTGCTGACATGGTTACCATCAAGGAGGTTAATGTTTACTCTAAGAGCGAAGGTAACATGATTGTTGCATACAAGAAGGATGCTCCTCAGGCTCTTCTCACATGGACTAACGAGGCAGAGAAAGAAAATCCTGTTAAATTCTCTCTGCAGCAGTATCCCGCTGCTCCCGTAAAGGAAGGTAAGGGTCATGTTTGTCTGAATGCAGAAGATGAACCTATCAAGGTTATGGCTGTTAAGTATCAGCCTGTAACAGAAGTTGATCCAGATACCGAGGAAGAAATAGTAACAGGCTATGAGCAGATGGAAGGACTTCAGGAGGTAGATCTTTACTATTACAAAGTTAGCGGTGTAAAGACATTTACTTATGACGATGGTCGTGGTAGAGGTCCCATAACTCCAGCTGTTCCTATTGAAAAGAACGAAGACGGTACTCAGATCATTAAGGGTAATGTAGATGCAGATTCTTATGCTAATGCTATGGCGTTTGTAGAGGAGGCTAAGCCTGAGTTGCCTATTGCAACTCTCCAGACTGGTAAGGATGAGCTGGTTCCCTTTGAACACGTTGTACTGAAGGATTTCTTTGCTGAGAACAATGGTGAAGGTACTGTTGGTGAGGCAATGTTTGTTGCTCCTGGTGAAACTTCTTACAATATGGAACTGGTTCTGCAGATGCTCGTTCGTGCTGAAGATGAGAAGTTTGAAGGTGTAACCGACGACTACTACTCAAAAGAACTGACTGAGGAAGTTACCCTGCCTTTGACTCTGACTATGCCCGAAGGTAAGACATTTGAGGCTGGTAAGAGCTATCAAGTTAACGTTACCATCTATGGTATGGAGAAGATTGTTCTTGAGGTTGAACTCGCACCTTGGGAAAATGGTGGTCACTTCGACGTAGGTGGCGACAAGGATGGTGAAGGCATCTATAATGAGAACGGTACTCACAACGACTCTGAATATCCTGCTGAACCCGGTGATGACGAGGAGCAGGACGACGAGGAAAACAACTAAGAGGAAATGGATGTAAATCCAAAAGGTGAGGGCAATGCGGCTTAGTCCGCCCCTCACTTCCCAAAAGACTCTACATCCATAGACATCACTTTGCTTGGGATAAAAGCATGACCAGAATATTTTTCATTGCAGACTATTAAGTGGTTTGGTAATACTGCATGAAGAGTATGACGATGCTAAAACCAGCCAAGCACAAGTGAATAAAAAAACAAAAACAAAACAAACCTTACCCGTCCTCCCATCCCCGGAGGATGAGAGGAGGGGGACATAATCTGGGCTGGAAGCCCGCGTCCGCGATGCGGACTTCCAGCCCATTCCCTTCAAAAAAGGTTTAAAGAAATCGTAGGCTATATAGAAATTCTAGTCTATCTAGACAATCTAGAAATACTAGAAATACTAGAAATACTAGACAATATAGAAAAACTATACCCTCTAAAGAAAACCCCGCCCCTTTGGGGCAAAGACAAAACCAATGAAAAAGATACTTGTTGCAATATTGATGATGGCTTGGTTCTGTGCAGAGGGAAAGGCACAACTGATTGCCGTCAAGACCAATGCCCTGATGGATGTGGCCATGGTGCCCAACCTGGGACTGGAGGTGGCAACAAGCAGCAGCACCTCGCTGTGCATGAACGGCTTTGCCAGCTGGAAAGTATATGGCATGCAGGCCAAGACCTACGGAATAGTCCCCGAGTTCCGCTACTGGCTCTCTGGCAGCACATTCAACAAATTCTTCATCGGGGCAGGTGCCTCTCTGGCACACTACGACATCGTAGCAAGGGAGATCCGCTACAACGGTTCCTCCTATGGCTTTGGACTGAACTTCGGTTACGACATGTGGCTGTCCAAACACTTTACTGTAGAATTCCACGGCGGTGTGGGAATGTACCATCATGCTCATTCGCGCACCAGCATTCACGATAATCTCCCAGACCTCCCCAAGATAAATTCAAGGGGATGGTCCGTATTGCCCTACCAGATAGGTGTTAGCTTTGTCTACATTATAAAATGATTACAGCATACAACCATAGAACTCTGCACGTACTTCCTGCTCTCCCCGAGATAGCAGGCAGATACCTCGTAGGCTTGCTCCTGCTCCTGCTTCCTATGGTTGTACATGCCCAGGAAGAGGGCGACTCGATACTGGCTCCTGAACCTGCAGCGCAGACCGAGGGAGCAAGCGAGGACAAGGGACCAAAGGTGATAAGAATTAACTTCACCCCCGAGCAGGCCATGAACCAGGCACGCTACAATCCACGCGCCAAGGACAGCCTGCTTAGCAAGGTGTGGTGGAAGCGCCTGTATGCCGGTCTGAGCTTCGGACAGATGGGCATGACCGACAATGTGGACCACGTTGGTGCACTGGCACTGGAGGCGTATCTGGGCTACAAATTCTCGCCCATCAGCAGCCTCAGGGTGCACTTGAACTATACCCCTTACCGCTACACCACAGGCTATAATGCCGCCAAGGGTCTGGGTGTGGGTATAGACTATATGGCAAACCTTACCAACTACATCCTGGGCAACAGCCGCACACGCTATTTCGATGCCGGCGTGTTCTTTGGTGCCGGTGTGAAGTTTGTTGATAAGGCTATCCCCAACAAGGTGAACCCCTACATGCGCATGGGTGCCCATGCCGAACTGCATCTGAGCAAGCGTATGGCTCTGTTTGTGGAACCGTACGTGGGACTGCACAGGCAGACTCAGGACCTCTATGGACGCACCAACCCCGAACCTTTCAGCGTGATGTATGGTTTTGGCGGTGGTCTGCAGATAGCCCTGGACGAGAGAGAAGACTACTTCGTTAGTGCCGACTCCACCTACCGCGACCTGTTTGTGGACGTGGCATCGGGCATCAGCATCCCTGGTGTCTCGGGCGGCATGCTGAACCGTGCCGGTTCGAACTACCAGGTGGCTGTGGGCAAGTGGGTGAATCCCATGATGGGTTTCCGTCTGGGCATCGCAGCGCAGACACACAACTGGAGTGCATATACATCTACATTTAATAAGGTTCCCATGCGCGTTGCCAACGCACAGACGCTGATGAGCGGCCGTCTGGAACTGATGCTCAGTCCGCTGAACTTCATTCCTGCATGGAGAGCCAAGGATTCGCACGTATTCGACGTGAATGTGCTTCTGGGCGGTGACTACGGCTGGAACATAAAGGGCGGTATGCCCGATGCTCCCAATGGCTTCCATTGCTACTACTATGGCTTCACAGGAGCGCTTCAGGGTCTGTACCGCATAAACAGACGTGGCACATACCTGTTTATTGAGCCCAGATACCTGTCGGCAATGTACAGCGTTCCCTATGCCAATACGCCCAACAGCCTGTTTGTGGCAGAAAAGAGCCTGTCGCTGAGTCTGGGTACACGTGTTTACATGACCAATCCCGGGTTCAAGGCAGAACCTCGTGGCACGTTTATCCCCAACTGGTGGATAGGTGCCGACTTTGGCGGTGTGAAGCTACAGCATGGCTCTGCCTTGCACCCACAGGGCGATATGAGCTTCAATCCTGCTGTTGGTGTTCAGGTGGGCTTCGAATGGAAGACATGGGCTGCATTCCGTGCGCAGGTGTCGTACCAGAAAATGGGCGAGACAACTGGCGCCACATATCTGGGTGTGGACAACAACAACGAACTGGTTTCCGGCAACACCTTCTGGGACAACAGATATGACATGCTGGACGTGAGACTGGCATACATGCTCAACATCAACAACATGCTGCAGGGCTTCGACCTGTCACGCAAGTTCAACCTCTGGCTCACTGCCGGACCGTCTGTGACCATGGTGATGGGCGAGAAGAACAGATGGGTGGAGGGACAGGAGCCTGCACTGCCCGAACTGCAGCAGATAAAGGTTGACGGCAGGCGTGTGGGCCGTGTGTCGCCAGGTCTGACGGGTTCGGTGATGGCATCCATGGAGGTGGCAAGAAACCTGGACGTGACACTGGAGGCCATGGGACAGTACAACTTCATCTCTGGAGTGAATCCCGGTGTGGGTGAGATGGTCAACAACATGAGGTATGGCTTCTCTGTGGGTACAAGATACCATGTTTCGCACAGGGCTGTCAAGAACTTCTTCAAGGGCGAGTTTGCCGACCCCTGGCACAAGGGATGGTTCTTCGAGACCAGCGGCGGCTGGGCGTTCCCCATCAATACAGGAAATATGCTCCGTTGCGGCGGCAGCACCATGAACCTTGCCGCTGGCTACTGGTGGAACAACCTGCTGGGTGCCCGACTGGGACTGAATGCCCAGCAGAGCTACTGGAACATGAGCCAGGTGGAAGGACAGCGCGAGCCCGTGAGCGGAATATACCTGCACACTCCATATACGGCATTCAGAACGGAATTGTCGGTGGGCGGACGCCTGGAGTTTGTGCTGAATCCCCTCAACTTCTTCGCTTTCCGCAAGAATCTGGAAAAGGCGCCAAAATGGGACATGAACGTGTCGCTGGGTATGAACCTGGGTGTGATGTGCAAGGCTCTCTATGGATATAGCACCTACTATGGACTGACAACCTCCGTGGCTGCCCTGTACAGGATTTCCAACCTGGCACAGCTGTTCCTGGAACCAAGATTCGACATATACAGCTACAACCGCTTCAACGAGGCGCTGCAGGCCAACCAGACCTTCTCCGACCGTATGCTGTCGGTGAACTTCGGTACCCGCATATCACGTCCGCTGAAATCCACAGAGAACGAAAGGCGTGCCAGAGTGTCGAGCATGTTGTCGCATCGCGGATTCTGGGGCGGATTTGAACTGGGTGGCTCTAAGGTGATGGAGGAGATGCGTGCCACAACAAAGTCGTTCTCCTTCTCGCCATCGGTGAGCGCAACGGTGGGCTACAACTTCACACGTCTGCATGGTGCACGGGCACAGGTGGCTTACGAGAGATTCTCGAAACTGCGCATCGGCGAACCCTACGAGGTGCTGATGTCTGGATGGCAGCGCACCTTCCACGGAAATATGGAGAGTACAAGCAATTTGCTGGACATAAGACTGCTCTACATGCTGAACATATCCAACCTGTGGACAGGCTACGACAGACGTGTGCCCTTCAACCTGTATCTGCAGGCCGGTCCGGTGGTGTCAACCATACTGAGCGAGAATGTGGAACTGGCAGAAGGTGAGGTAATGGGCGGTACGGACTTTACCTTCACCGGCACAAAGCATAGCGGCAAGTTCGGCGCAGGTCTGGCAGCAGGTGCCATGGCATCGTACGCTCTTGGTCGCCACTGGGATGTAACGGCAGAGATGCTGGCTCAATACTACTTCGGACAAAACTATTTGCCAAACAACGAAATTAGTCCATTCAACGGCATAAAACTGCACTTCGGAGTGGGTATGCGTTATAACTTCTAATTGACAGGAATGAAACTGAAACACATATATATATTGTTCACAATGCTGCTGCTGCTGCTCGCTGGCTGCTCGGATGAGCCGCTGGGGCAGGGAAATGGCGATGCGCCCCAGATGGAGCTCATCCCCCTGCATTTCAGCGTGGCAAACTACGACGTGGCAGAGACCAGGGGTACTACCGTTGAGGAAGGTACGCTTTCCGAGGTGGGCGTGTTCCTGATGTCGGAAGGCGAATACAAGGCATTGCTGGCAGGGGAGGTTGTCTACAACGGCAACAGCACCCTGGACAAGAACAATGTGGAGGTTTCGTTTCCATACTACCATAATATCGAGAACCTGGAACCATACAATGCTGACCGCAACAACATAAAGTTCTCTGTGTCGGAAGATAATGTACTGGCACCCGATGAGGAGGGGCTGCAGCTTTACTACAGCACAACTGGCGGTACAGTGGTGTTTGCCTATGCTCCCTACAATCCGGAAATGACAAAGCAGATGCTCTTCCAACCCGAGAGCGTGGAGGTACCTGCGGACCAGAACAGTGACGATCTCATTAAGGATAACGACTTCTATCTTGCCACTCCAGTGATGAAAGGGGGCGGTATGGGTAACCCCGTGAGAAGCATGCAGAAGTATATTACTCTGGAGTTCCGCCATCAGTATGCACGACTGGTGCTTGCCTCCAACGACAAGAGTCTGCAGAACATGTGCTGGAACCTGGCTGAGGGTACTGAGGCCGACAGGGTGGCGGTGTTCGTGAAGGATGTGCCCACAAAGGGAACATGGAAATTGAACAACGAGGGTACCGACTTTGATCTCGACAAGACAGAAACTGGCCGTATCTTCATGGCTGAATACAATCTTGAGAACGGGGAGTTTCCTGATACAATAACATCCACAGCTCTGGTGCTGCCGGATCAGAAGGGTGCAGCTCCACGTTTCGGTATCGTGTTCTACAACGGTACAGAGGAACTGAAGACAGTACCCCTGAGTGTTAGGGGAGGGGAAAAGAACGTTATCTTGAAGCGTGGAGAGTCCAAGACATTCAGTTGCAACTATGGCGAGGAGGACAAACTGCGCGATGCCTTTGTGCGTGCTCAGAACAATACACTGTATACACTGGATGAAGATGTGGTCTTGCACGAACCTTTGGAGCTTGAGGCAGGAAAGAGCATGATACTGAACCTGAACGGACACAGCATCAGTATGGAGAAGGAGTGCACTGCGGATTTCGAGATGATTCTGAACTTAGGTGATCTGACCATCATTGACGAGCCTGTTGCAAATTCTACACGAAGCAAGGTGCGTGGCACGGATGCTGTCGGTGCTGCATCGCAGGGCAGAATAAGTTTTACAGATACCGGTGTTGCCGACCCCAGTTTCGGGAGAGGTTCATATACCATAAACAACAAGGGAACATTGGTGGTGAACGGTGGTCTGATAGAGAACCTCAGTGAGCAGAACAAGAACAATGTGGTGCACATGTACTGTGCCATACAGCAGTCCAGTGGCACTACTACTGTGAATGGCGGCGTCGTGAGCAATCCAACATATCGTTCCATACGCATAAACAAGGGTGAACTGATTGTGAACGGTGGCACTATGGTGGGACAGGTCTGGCTCCAGCCCAACCAGGGAGATGTCACTCTGGAGGTGAATGGAGGCGACTTCTCGCCAAGGGGTGTGGACGGTTCGTCTATCTTCATGGAAAACAAAGAAGAGAAGTATGATGTAAGTTCCGCCAAGATAACAGGCGGTACTTTCCAGACCAAGATAGGAGCGACTGATGTCAACAAGGAAGGTGTGAAGGGTTGCATCACAGGCGGTACATTCACCGAGACTGCAATGCAGAACACCAACAAGAATCTGTTTGCCCAGGAATCTTATTTCGTGAAGAATGACGAGGGCAACTATATAGTGAAGCATAGCACCGACGAGACACTGGACTTGCATACTGCTTTCAGAAATGGTGGCGAATACCAACTTGAGGAGGACGTGATACTGATTCATCCTCTTACTCTGGCAAAGGGCAAAGCTCTGGTTCTGGACCTGAACGGCCATAGCATTACACACGAGATGAAATGTACTGCTTCCTACAACATGATTACCAATAGTGGTGACCTGACCATCAAGGGAGCAGGTGTGATTTCCTTCACCGACACCAGTGCCGGCGGTGGAAGCGATTGGGGTTCCTATACCTTATATAATTATGGCACACTGGAGGTAAATGATGCGACCATCGTTCACAATGGTACTACGGGTAACTGGGGAAGCAACCGTCCTACTGATGTGGCTATCAACAACTATCAGGGTAAGGTGACAGTGAACAGCGGTACTATAAGCTCTAAGATGTTCCGTTCGCTTCGTGACTTCACAGCCGGTGGCGAGATAGTGATCAATGGCGGTAAGTTTGAGGGACAGATTTGGATGCAGGGACTGGGTACAGGTTCTTCCAGTCTGACCATCACCGGTGGCGAGTTCGAACCTCTCTATGACTATGACGGTTCTTCTGTCTACCTGACCAACGGCACCAACGATATAGAGTTCTCCGTAACTGGTGGTATGTTCAATACCAGGATTGGTTGCGCAGATGATTCCAAGGTTGGTGTGAAGGGCAGTGTGAAGGGGGGACTGTTCACCGAGACTGCAATGCAGAACACCAGCAAGGCTTTGATAGCTGAGGGGTATGGCTTTGTTTCCAATGGCGATGGTACTTATGTCCTGACGTTCAAGCAGTCGTCTGTTGGTGTAACTGATAAGAAGGCTAATCCTGATTTTGAAGCTTTGGGAAGAAAGCATTAACCTTCATTGTCATACATCTGAAAATTTTAGCGATTTTTGCGTGAGACAATAAAGGTCGCAGGGTTTGCCTGACCGACAAGTTCTGCGTATCTGCGAACCGAAGGTCGACGCCCGAACCAAAGGTCGACGCCCGAAGGGGCTGAAGTCAAGGAGCTAAAGTCAATTTTGCGTGAGATTATTATTATTTCAGTGTGTTATATTGCTGTTTTTCACGCAGAATCCGCAGAATCCACAGAATCCGCCGATTTGCATTGGGAATAAGACCAAGTTTTATTACGCTTGCGCTGGAATCCGCAGACTTTGTCGCAGGCTTCGCCACGACTGCCAAGCGAACGGAAATCTGAAATCTGAAATCTGAAAACGGAAAACTAACCGCTCACCGCTCATCCGCTCATCCGCTCACCGCTCATCCGCTCACCGCTCATCCGCTCACCGCTCATCCGCTCATCCGCTCATCCGCTCACCGTTTAATCGCCGTTTATCCTCCCTTTTCTTGCATAAGTCGCGAAAAATGGCTAAATTTGCGCAAAATATAGGGTATGTGCCCTAAAAGCAAGAAACATTACTAAAACTTTATAAATGGAAGATCAGGAAAGAATCATCAAAGTGGACATTGAGTCCGAGATGAGGAAAAGCTACATTGACTACTCGATGAGTGTCATTGTGGCACGTGCCTTGCCCGATGTGCGTGACGGCTTCAAACCCGTTCACCGCCGCATACTGTTCGGTATGGAGGGACTGGGCAACACACACAACAAACCTTACAAGAAGAGTGCCCGTATAGTGGGTGAGGTACTGGGTAAGTATCATCCCCATGGCGACAGCTCAGTGTATGGCGCCCTGGTGCGCATGGCACAGGAGTGGAACATGCGCTACACGCTGATTGACGGTCAGGGTAACTTCGGTTCTGTGGATGGCGACGGTGCTGCTGCTATGCGTTACACCGAGGCGCGTCTGAGCATGATGGGCGAGGCCATGATGGAGGATCTGGAGAAGGAGACGGTGAACATGACCAACAACTTCGACGACACTCTGCAGGAGCCTACCGTTATGCCTACACGTATCCCCAACCTGCTGGTGAACGGTGCTACCGGTATTGCCGTGGGTATGGCAACCAACATCCCTACCCACAACCTGGGCGAGGTGATTGACGCCTGTGTGGCATACGTGGACAATCCAGAGATGGATACCGAGGGTCTGATGCAGCATGTGAAGGGTCCCGACTTCCCCACAGGTGCCTACATCATGGGCCTGCAGGGAATAAAGGATGCGTATGAGACTGGCCGCGGCCGTGTCATCATGCGTGCCAAGGCTGATATCGAGGCTGGCGACCAGCACGACAAGATTGTGGTTACAGAGATTCCCTACGGTGTGAACAAGGCACAGCTCATCGAGTACATTGCCGAACTGATGAAGGATGGCAAGTTGGAGGGCATTAGCAACGCCAACGACGAGAGCGACCGTGAGGGTATGCGTATTGTAATTGACGTGAAGCGCGATGCAAATGCACGTGTGGTGCTGAACAAGCTGTTCAAGATGACACCCCTGCAGACCAGCTTCAGCGTGAACGCAATCGCACTGGTAAAGGGCCGCCCCCGTCTGCTGACACTGAAGGACTGCATCAGCAACTTTGTAGAGCATCGTCATGAGGTGGTGATTCGCCGTACAAAGTATGAACTGCGCAAGGCCGAGGAACGTGCACACATTCTGGAGGGACTGATTATAGCTAGCGACAACATCGATGAGGTGGTGCGTATAATCCGCGCCAGCAAGACTCCCCAGGACGCTCAGCGCAATCTGGAGGTTCGCTTCAATCTGGACGAACTGCAGTCGAAGGCTATCGTGGACATGCGCCTGAGCCAGCTGACTGGTCTGCGCCAGGAGGACCTGCACAACGAGTTCGACGAACTGCAGGCAAAGATAGCATACTACAACCAGATCCTGACCGACGACGAACTGTGCCGCAAGGTTATTAAGGACGAACTGATAGAGGTGAAGGAGAAGTATGCCGACGAGCGCAAGACACAGATCATGCCCAGCGCTGAGGAGTTCAATGCCGAGGACTTCTATGCCGACGACGAGGTGGTGGTGACCATCAGCCACATGGGCTACATCAAGCGCACTCCTCTGGCAGAGTTCCGTGCACAGGGTCGTGGCGGCATTGGCTCGAAGGGTTCTGCAACACGCGACAACGACTTCATAGAGCATATCTACACCGGTACCATGCACAACACCATGATGTTCTTCACCGACCGTGGTCGCTGCTACTGGCTGAGAGTGTACGACATTCCCGAGGGAACAAAGCAGAACAAGGGACGTGCCATACAGAACATGCTGCAGATAGAACCCGGCGACAAGGTGCAGGCTTGCCTGCTGATCCGCAAGTTGCAGGATCCCGACTTCTGCAAGTCGCACTATGTGGTGTTTGCCACCAAGGACGGTATCATCAAGAAGACCTGTCTGACAGAGTACAGCCGTCCCAGAACAAACGGTGTGAACGCCATCAACATACGCGAGGAGGACAGGGTGATAGCTGTGAACCTGACAAACGGCAGCGACGAGATCATCGTGGCAAACCGCAACGGACGTGCCGTGCGTTTCAACGAGAGCGACGTTCGCACTATGGGCCGTGTGAGCACCGGTGTGCAGAGCATTGTCCTGGACAACGACGGTGAGGACGAGGTAATAGGTATGGCAGTAATCAACGATCCCGAGAACGAGAGCATCATGGTGATGAGCGACAAGGGCTGGGGCAAGTACACTTCGGTGGAGGCTTACCGCAAGACCAATCGTCATGCCAAGGGTGTGAAGGCGATGAACCTGCCCGACGACAGCAAGCTGGTGACCCTGCAGGTTGTTACCGAGGAGGACGACCTGATGATAATCAACAAGTCGGGTACCGTAATCCGTCTGCACGTTGACGATATCAAGGAAACCAAGAACCGTGCCACTCAGGGAACCAAGGTGATTGAACTGAAGAAGAGAGGCGACAGCATTGCTCATGTGTGCGTGGTTCCACGTTCCGATGAGGAGGATGAAAACGCAGAAGAGACAGTGGAGACACCGGCAGAAGCACCTTTGCAGGAAAGCGAAAGCAAGAGCCAGAATGAGGTTCAGGGCGAGTTTGACTTCGATAGCACTAATGAATGATATTAACAAACCACTTAAACTAACAGAATTATGAAAAAGATTCTTTTCACTATTGCCCTTGCACTGCTGACAGGTAGTGTGATGGCGCAGACTCCCGAGGAGAAGGCTGCTGCAAAGGCTGCAAAGGCTGCCCTGAAGGAGGCAACCAAACAGGCCAACAAGCAGTTGAGCGATGGTATGGCATGCTACAATGATGTCAATGCCATGCAGCAGGCCATCCAGATGGAACAGCAGAAGGGCGAGAACTCCAACGACCGCCTGCTCATTGAGAACGAAGCCAAGATACAGACTCGTTCACTGGAAGGTCTGGGACTGCTGACACAGGCTCTCTCTACCGAGTACATCAAGGACAGCAAGAAGTTTGAGGCATATAAGGCTATGGACTATATGTCAACAATGATCCTGAACCGCGAACTCGTAAAGGCTTCAAAGAAGGAACCCTATGACCGTGCTGCTCTGTCTGCTGCTGTGTTCGCTATCTCTGAGGCATGCCACGGACAGCTGACCTATGGCAAGCCCGAGGACCAGATGCAGACTGCTATCATCGAAGCCGTGAAGATGAAGTTCCCCAAGATGCATGCTTATTTTGCATACCTGTGCCAGTTCTGCATTGAGGCAAAGGATATGGAGGGTGCTGAGAAGGCTCTGGACGCATACATCAACTTCCCCATCAAGTATCCCGAGGTGGCTGAGAACGAAATGGTGAAGAACCCCGAGTATCCAGCAGCACAGTTTGCCTTCAACATCTTCTTCACTGCCTTCAACGACAAGAACACCGAACTGATGAACAAGTACTATGACCTGGCTCTGCAGTTCGACAACAAGGACAGCCACAACTTCGTGCTCCGTGCAAAGCCCCAGATGCTGAAGGAGCAGGGCAAGACCGAGGAGTGGATTGCTGCACTGAAGGACATGATTGCCGCAGACCCCAAAGGCGAGGTGGGCGAGATAGGCATGCAGCAGCTGATGGCACACTACAATACCGTAGGTGACGAGGCTGTAGAGGCATATACCAAGGAACTGGTGGAGAAGTATCCCGACAGCAAGGTGGCTAACTACTGCCGTGGTTTTGCTTTCTATAGCAAGAGCGATTTCGCAAACGCAATCACTTTCTTCCAGAAGTCTGTGGAACTTGATCCCGAATATGCCGACGGTGTATATAACTGTGGCTATTGCTACTACCAGAATGCACTGGAGAAGGCACGTGCCATCAGCGGCAAGAAGATGAAATCCCAGGCTGCCATCAATGAAGCAGAGGCAGAGGTGAAAAGTCTTTTCGCCAAGGCTGCACCCTACTTTGAGAGGTATCGTGAACTTGACACCAAGGATCCCAGCAGATGGGCTTCTCCCCTGAAGGTTATCTACAACAATACCGGAGATAAGGAGAAGGCTGCAGAGATGGATGCATATTTGAACTGATCTAACGGTCCCCTCCGTCATTTGGGCTCCTCCCCGAAGTTAGGGGAGGTGTCGCAAAGCGACGGAGGGGTCTGTAGAATAAACTAATTTATTGGACAAACCTATACTAATTTATAGAACCTACTGTGTTTTTGTTGATTCAAGAATGATTCGACTGTTATTCATAATATTGTTTTTGTCTGTTTCTTCGGTTTCTGCTGTTCATGCTCAGAAGAAGACAACGGTAAACAGACGAATAAGAGAAGCCTATAAGGCTGTCAGGACTGCATCCGGGCAGGAGAATGCCGAACGGGTGCTGCGCGACAGTCTGGCATTGCCCACCACTATAGACAAGATAAAGGCTGAGGGCTACCATGTGTGTGCCCTCTTGCAGCAAAGCATGAACGATGGCTTGAACATGCAGGCCTACTTGAAGCAGAACTTAGATACCGTCAGGTTGTACAAGACGGTGCTCAATATATATGGCTATACGCTTAAGAGCGATTCCGTGGATGAAAAGCGTAAATACTACAGCAAGAACATAAAACTGAGGGAGAAGCACAGGGATAACCTGCTGGGCGGAGGTAAGTTTATGCTCCGCAAATCCAATTGGGCTGAGGCATACGGATTTTTCGACATGTTCCTGAAAACATGCACTACCGACACGGACAGCATAGTAGGGCGTGTGGCGTATTGGGCCACTGTGTGCGGCATGAACGAGAACAACCCGTATCATGTGCTGGAATATGTGGACAAGGCCATTTTCCTGACACCGGAAGTTATGGAACAGGCACCACTCGTGGAGTATAAGGCGAGAAGTTTCTTGCACCTGGGGGACAGTGCGCAATGGATACAGATACTGGATGAGGCTGTGGACAAATATCCAGGCTACAACTATTTCTTCCTGAATCTGATGGATTACTATATGCGCCATGGCATGATAGAGCGAGGACTGGCACGCACGGATTCGCTGGTAAGGACGGATGTGGACCGACCCATGTACTGGTTTGCCATGAGCATGTTTGCCTTGGCACAGGGCGACTACAACAAGTGCATAGAAATGAGCAATGAGTGCCTGGACCGTGAGCCGGACAATGTGGATGCTCTGTACAACAAAGCCATATCGTTGCTGAATCTTGCCCTGGTGGAGGAGAAGAGAATAAAGCGCAGGGTTCTGTACCGACGCTCGCTGGAACCTATGGAAAAGGTGCGTGAACTGTCTCCCGACGACATAGACAGATGGGGAAAACCTCTGTATAGAATCTATCTGAACCTGAATATGGGTGAGAAGTTTGAGGAGATAGACGAATTGCTGGAAAAGCACAACAGGGAGGAGAATAGAACAGAAAACGGTGCTATGTATTACAATATGTTCAATGCAAAGGATGACGATAGCATAGACAAACATCTGGGAGAACCATAAAGAATTGCATGAGGAGGGTGATGAACAGAGGGATAGTTCTTGCCATTTTAACCACAATTCTGTTTGTCTCGTGCAGGCAGCAGGATACGAGTATGCCCGACGCACTGAACCGTAGGGCATACGTGTTTCGTTATCAGAACGTAGACTCGTCTATGCACTATGCAGATTTGGCGTATGAGGCGAGCACAAACTATCCCGACGGAAGGGCAGAGGCAATAAGCCATAGGGCATTCGTGAAGTACCAGCAGATGCGGTACACGGAGGCGCTGAAACAACTGGACAGGATAGACTCGCTGACCAACAACCAGGTGGAACTGCTTTGTGCCGATGTGCTGAGGATGAAGATATCGCAGAGAACTGGCGAACTGCACACCTTCTACAGGGCTTGGCATAATGCAGAGATTCGTCTGGGAAGAATAGATGAGGAACTGCATCTGCTTTCCAAGCATCTGAGCGATAGGGTGCTGTATGCCAGGACGGAAATGCATATCATAGCCAGTACCTATTATTTCTATACCCATCAGGATTCTGCTTCCAGGGAGGAACTCAAGAATGTGGAACCCTATATGATGCTTCCGCGTGATACGGCACAGTGGAGCAGCTATATGTACATGCTGGGAGCCGGTGGAGTGCTGGCAGGAGACAGTGTGGCGGTGTTGCTAAAGGAATTTGACCATCTGACACATGTGCTGACGATAAGCCGCAGAAGAAAAGACCTGTATTTTCAGGCTAACAGCTTGCAGGCGCTGTCCTCCATTATGGAGAACCCGGACCGCCGTAGGTTGATAAGCGAAAACAGGGGTGGGGGAATGGACTTTATCAGGGGACAGTATGCTACTGGCGGCAAACCAATTGATGAGGATTCTCTGTCGCTGGAACTTGCCAACAGTTCGCTGAAACTGTTCCGTAGATATGGCGACCGATTCCAGACTGCCAACGTGCTGCGAACGAAAGCAGAGCTTCTGTTCAGACAGGAACGCTACGGTGAGGCTCTCCAACCGTTGTCAGAGGCTTTGACACTCCTTGAAGAGCAACACAGGATAGGACCCAGGCGACTGCCATATTGGGAGGCGGCGATATACGAGCGCCTGTCGCTGACATACAGTGCGCTGGGTGACAGCAAGCGTGCCATGGAGAACAGGGCAAAGTACCTGTCGCACGTGAACTCCACACGACAGGACCTGGAGGAGAAGGCACGTGCAGAGGAATTGCAGTCGTATAACTACAGGCTGTACATATACCTCACTGTAATAGCCATACTGATGCTGGTGGTGTGCATAATGTTCTTCATCCTGGCAAGAAAGGTGAAACGGCGCAGCAAGAGACAGGAACGCGAGGCGGAGGAGGCACTGCAACTTGCCAAGGACGAGACATCTGCAAGGGAAATGGAACTGGCACGCGAGAAACTTGCCAACATAGAACGCCGTGCCAAGGTGAGCCTGGCAGAGAATGTGGTGCCTTACATAAACAGAATGCTCAATACAAAGGATATGGAATACGTTGCCGAACTGTCGGCAGAAATCCTTCGTGTGAACGACATTCTGACAGAATGGATACAGGTGAAGCAGGGCAAGGTGGCAATGAGCATAAGCACGTTTCCGCTGCAACCCTTGCTGGATACTATAGGAAAGAACCGCGCCACCTACACAAGGAAGGGACTGCTGCTGGAGATTCCTGCAGCTCATGGCGTGTATGTGAAGGCCGACCGGGCACTGACATTGTTTATGATAAACACGCTTTGCGACAATGCACGCAAGTTCACTCCCGAGGGTGGAAAGGTGAGTATCATGGTGACGGCGGATGAAGGAGTGGTGGAAATATCTGTGGAGGATACCGGTTGCGGAATCAGTCCGGAGAACGTGGATATCATAAACAATAGCAAGGTGTTCAAGATTGCCGCATCGAAGACCGTTTCGGATAGTTCAAACGAAGGTAAGGGATTCGGGTTCGGACTGATGAACTGCAAGGGCATCATAGGGCAGATGAAAAAAATGTCCAGCAGATTCGAGTGCTGCGACTTCGGCGTGGAGAGTACAGAGGGCAAGGGCAGCCGCTTCTGGTTCAGATTGCCAAGGGTGATTGGTGTGCTGCTGTGCCTGCTCACAACTGCTTTAATGAATGCGCAGACCGACTATGGACTTGCCAAAGCCCAGAAGGAACTGATGTATGAGTACAATGCCACGGCAAGATTTGAAGAGGCACGCAGGCATGGACAACTGGCACTGAAACTTGTGCCGGAGGACAGCATATACCTGCGCATGCAGATAGAGAACGGAATGGCGGAGGCATCGCAGGGACTGTGCCTGTGGGAGGAGTACAGGGAGCATAACGTGCAGTACCTGCTGCTACACAGAATGTACACTGCTGACCCGAACCTGCCTGTTTATGCCCGCCGGCTGCACATGCTCAAGAGCGAGATTACGTGGTCGCAGTTCTTCACACCGATGCTGATGCTCTGTTCTGTTTTTTTTCTGGTGCTGATGGTAAGGCGCTCCAACCGCCGCAGGGGTGAACTGCAGCAACAGATGGATATGCAGCAGCAACAGGAGGAGATGCTGAACCGTGTGCAGTATGAACTGGACCGTGTGCATATACAGAACCGCATACTGGACAACTGCCTGTCCACCATAAAGCACGAGACTATGTACTATCCTGCACGTGTGCAGCAGATGGCATTGAACAGGGATACGGACACAGACGACCTGAGGTCGCTGATGAACTACTACAACGAGGTGTACACCATACTGCTGGAACAGGCGCAGAGGCAGACGTCGGCAAGGCTGCCTTTGGACGAAAGCGTACTGGCGGAACTGAAACGCAGGATAAGTGCTGCCATAGGTGGTGCACCAGTGGCAGTGACGGTGAAGGATGAGGGCAGGATTCTGGAAATAAGAATACACGTACTGGGTGCGGAGATAGCGGACAACCTGTTCACTCCAGAGGCTGGGAACCTGGATGCCTTTGTGGCAAGGGAGATAGTGCGTATGCATGATGCTGCCTGTGGCTATCCGGGATTGAGACTATATGTGGAAAACAACGAAATAATCATAACACTATGGAAAAATTCAAGGTTATTATCGTCGAAGATGTTCAGCTGGAACTGAAAGGCACAGAGCATATCTTCAAGAGCGAGATTCCTGAGGCAACAATTATAGGTACGGCACAGAACGAGTCGGAACTGTGGAAACTGATGAGGCAGGGTGTGCCCGACATGATTCTGCTGGACCTGGGGCTGGGTGGCAGCACCACGGTGGGCGTGGACATCTGCCGACAGCTGAGAGACAGATACAGCAACCTGAAGATATTGATATTTACAGGCGAGATTCTGAACGAGCGTCTGTGGATAGAGGCTCTTTCAGCCGGTGCCGACGGCATAATACTGAAGACGGGAAACCTGCTCCAGCGTGATGATGTGATGCTGGTGATGCATGGCAGACGTTTGGTGTTCAACGAGCCTATTCTGGAGAAGATTCTGGTGCGTTTCCGCAAGAGCGTGCTGGCAGAAGTGCAGCAGAACGATGCTCTGATAGACTACGACATAGATGAATACGACGAGCGTTTCCTGCGCCATCTGGCATTGGGCTATACCAAGGACATGATTGCCAATCTTAAGGGAATGCCATTCGGCGCCAAGAGCCTGGAGAAGCGACAGGTGGACCTGATAAACCGTCTGTTTCCTGGCAACGAGCGCACGGGTGTGAATGCTACGCGTCTGGTGACAAGGGCATTGCAGCTGCGTATCATCGACTTGGAGAATCTGCGTCCCGACGTGGAATGAATATAATGAAGATAACCTTTATAGAAACTGGCTTGTAGTATGGACGAATTGCTGAGATACCTTTGGCTGCATGGCACAGAGCGTGCTGCATCGGAACTGCTCGTCTATGTTATACTGCTGATTATGGCTATGGGCAGTGTGAAGAGGAGCAGGATATTTTCGGTGAAGGATACCGACGGACTTGTGGCGGCTGCAGTGGTGGCTGTCATTGCAAATATCCTGATGCTTGTCTCTGCCATAATTCCCAGCAGTCCGCTACTTGGAGTAACAGGCAAGGTGTTCCCTTCGCCTTGGAGTCATGGGTTGTTCCAAAGTCTGTGCATAGAGTGTATGGTGGTATGCTTTGTCTTTGGACTGGTATCGGGTACACTGCGTTCCGTTCGCGACATATTGGAATTGCTGACATACGGAATAAGCCGATGGCCTTGGGCAATATTGCTGGCAATGCTGGTTTCCTTTTTTGTGTGGTAGCTCCTATATATATAAATTAGGTATAGTAAAAGATATATGCCTTGTACAGGAATGATATGATAACAGAAGATTTGAACGAAAGTCAGCGCGAGGCGGTGCTTTGCTGTGATGCTCCCTCGCTGGTAATAGCAGGTGCCGGTTCGGGCAAGACGCGCGTGCTGACATGCAAGATAGCATACCTGTTGCAAATGGGTATGCAGCCATGGAACATACTGGCTCTTACCTTTACCAACAAGGCTGCCAAGGAGATGCGCCAGCGTATAGGCAGGATGGTGGGGGAGGAGACTGCCTCGCGCTTGTGGATGGGCACTTTCCACAGTATCTTCTCCAGAATACTGCGTCAGGAATGTGCACATCTGGGGTTTGGGGCTGACTTTACCATATACGACGCTGCTGACAGCAAGAGTCTGGTTAAGAGCATACTGAAGGACATGCAGCTGGACGACAAGACGTACAAGCCGGGCAGTGTGGCGGCTCGCATAAGTATGGCGAAGAACCGCCTGATACTGCCTGCCGCATACATGGCAGACAGACAGAACTTCGAAGCAGACATGCATGCCAAGATGCCGGCTATAGGACAGATATACATGCAGTACTGGCAGCGATGCCGCCAGTCGAATGTGATGGACTTTGACGACCTGCTGCTGTACACATGGATGCTGTTTACAGAACATCCCGAGATCGCACAGAAATGGGAGGACCGTTTCCACTTTGTCCTGGTGGACGAGTATCAGGATACCAACTATGCCCAGCATCTGATAGTGTGGCTGCTGACGCAGCATCGCCAGCGTGTTTGTGTGGTGGGAGATGACGCGCAGAGCATCTATTCGTTCCGTGGTGCGAACATAGACAATATCCTGCGTTTTCAGGAACAGTACAACGGAAGCAAATTGTTCAAGCTGGAACAGAACTACCGTTCCACACAGACTATAGTTTCTGCCGCCAATTCGCTGATCAGCCATAACCGTGGACAGATACACAAGGAGGTGTATTCGCGCAAGGACATGGGAGAACCTATCAGCGTGCTGCAGACCTACAGCGATATAGATGAGGCAAATGCCGTGATGAGATGCGTGAGGGAGTTCCACAGAAACGAGCGTATTCCTTACAGTCAGATGGCAGTGCTCTACCGGACAAATGCGCAGAGCCGTTCGTTTGAGGAGGTGATGCGAAAGGTTTCCATTCCCTACCGGGTGTATGGTGGCACCTCGTTCTATCAGCGCAAGGAGATAAAGGATGTTATAGCATATCTGCGCCTTACGGTGAACTCTCACGACGAGGAGGCGCTGAGGCGTATCATCAACTATCCGGCAAGGGGCATAGGACAGACAACGATGGACAGGGTGGCAAATGCGGCAAGGATTCATGAGATGCCGATGTGGGACGTGCTTTGTGCTCCCCACCTGATGGCTGATGTAAGTGCTGCAACAAAGAACAAACTGAATGCTTTCGTCGAGATGATGAAGGGGTTCAATGCACGGCATACTGAGGAGGATGCACATGGACTGACTTTGGATATTGTCAGGATTAGCGGTATGCAGGCGGAGGTGAACCGCGGAATGGAACCAGAGGATATTGCCAGAAAAGAGAACCTGCAGGAACTGATGGACGGTATTGCCGCCTTTGTGGAGGAACGCAATGAGCAGGGACAGGAAGCGCTGCTGACGAATTACCTTCAGGAGGTGTCGCTCCTGAGCGATGTGGATGAAAACGATTCGCAGAGTGAGGACAGACTGACACTGATGACAGTGCATTCTGCCAAGGGACTGGAGTTCAGGGTGGTGTTTGTAGTGGGAATGGAGGAGACGCTGTTTCCATCGCAGATGGCCATGGACAGCCCAAGAGGTTTGGAGGAGGAACGCCGACTGTTCTATGTTGCCATAACACGTGCCGAGGAGTATCTGGTCATTACCAATGCCCGCAGCAGGTTCCGTTATGGCAAGACGGAGTTTTGTGAACCTTCCCGTTTCCTTCGCGAGATAGATCCCCGCTTCCTGCAAGTAAGGGGCAGTGGTGCAACGGGAACTTCTCCACGAGTGGCGTCGATACCTTCACATCATAGTGTTCCAAGGAAGGATGAGAGAGCCACAGCTTCTTCAATACCAAGGGGCATTGATGCACGTCGCTATGTCAAGGTTACTCCTGCGCTTCTGCAGAGTAAGGCAGTGCAGGATTCGGCTCAGTCTTCATCTGCGTACGATACGATTGCTGTTGGTACAAGAATACTGCATGACCGTTTCGGCAAGGGTGTTGTAACTGCCGTTTCAGGTAGCGGTATAGATACAAAGGCAACGGTGAATTTTGAGAATGTGGGGGTAAAGCAGCTGCTGCTGCGGTTTGCGAAGTTTACAAGGCTGGAGGAAGACCCACCCCGGCCCTCCCTGTGAGGGAGGGGGAGAGAGGATGGAAGAGGACGCAAGAGGATGAGAGAGGATGAGAGAGGATGAGAGAGGATGGGAGAGGAGGACCCACCCCGCCCCTCCCTGTGAGGGAGGGGGGAAGAGGAGGCAAGAGAAATAAAGAACACGGGAAAGATATTGAGACCTTTCCCGTGTGTGATTATAGGGGGTAATGTGGATTATTCCTCGAAACCGTTGGGGTTGTTCTTCTGCCAGTTCCAACTGTCGCGGCACATCTCCTCAATACCGAACTCTGCCTTCCAACCGAGTTCTGCCTCAGCCTTGGCGGGGTTGCAGTAGCAAGTGGCGATATCGCCAGGGCGACGGGGCTTGATAGAGTAGGGAACGGGAACACCATTGGCCTTCTCGAATGCCTTGACTACGTCGAGCACTGAGTAACCGTGACCTGTACCTACGTTGTAGATGGCAATACCCTTCTTGGCAACAATAGCCTTCAGAGCTGCTACGTGAGCACGAGCGAGGTCGACAACGTGGATGTAGTCGCGCACGCCGGTACCGTCGTGAGTGTCGTAGTCGTCACCGAATACGCCCAGTTCAGCACGCTTGCCTACAGCTGTCTGTGTGATGTAGGGCATGAGGTTGTTGGGGATACCGTTGGGGTTCTCGCCGATGGTACCGCTCTTGTGTGCACCGATGGGGTTGAAGTAGCGGAGCAGAACGATGTTCCATTCGTTGTCGGCCTTCTGCACGTCCATCAGAACCTCCTCAAGCATAGACTTGGTCTGACCGTAGGGGTTGGTGCAGTGACCCTTGGGGCACTCCTCGGTGATGGGGATGATGGCGGGATCGCCGTAAACGGTAGCGCTGGAAGAGAAAATCATGTTCTTGCAACCGTTCTTGCGCATTACGTCAACCAATACGAATGTACCGTTCATGTTGTTCTCGTAATACTCCAGAGGCTTTGCGCAGCTTTCGCCTACGGCCTTCAAACCAGCGAAGTGGATACATGCGTCGAACTTGTGCTCGTCGAACACTTTCTGCAAACCTTCGCGGTCGCGGATGTCCACCTTGTAGAAGGGAACTTCCTTGCCAATAATCTTTGCAACGCGCTTCAGAGAGATGGGAGATGAGTTGTCCAGGTTGTCAACAACAACTGCCTCGTGACCGGCTTCAGTAAGCTCAATCAAGGTGTGGCTTCCAATAAAACCAGCACCACCAGTTAACAGGATTTTCATTTTAGTATCAGTTTATATGATTAATAACTTAGATTCTTCCGTACAAAGTTAACAAATCTTCATAAGAAAACAAAACCTTTGTCCGCTTTTTCTGCTGTCTGACCTTCAAATTAGCCTGACAGGTATCAGGGGATGTATGGATTGGCGTTCAATTCCTCGCCTACAGAGCTTTCTGGACCATGTCCGGGCAGTACCTTGGTGTCGGCAGGAAGGGTGAAAATCTTGTTCTCGATGCTTTCCAGTTCCTGACGGTAATCGCCTCCCGGGAGGTCGGTACGCCCAATGCCCATGCGGAAGAGTGTGTCGCCGGTGATAACGATGCGCGCCTGTGGGATGTAGTAGCACACTCCGCCAGGTGTGTGGCCAGGTGTGTGCAGTACCTGAATGGCATTGTCGCCGAGATTCAGGGCATAGGATTCGCTGATGCAGGGGTCAACCTCGGGCAGCATGTCGGAAATGTCCACACGGAACCACTTCTGTACCATGTCCGGCGCACCTTCGTAGACGGGGACGTCTGCGGGGTGGCACATTGGGGTGAGACCGTAGCAGGAAGCTATCTGTCCGAGACCAAGGCAGTGGTCGAAATGCATATGCGTCTGCAAGGCATATTTCAGTGTTATGCCATGCTCGCGGATGAAGTTGGCAATTTGCCTGTGCTCGTCCTTGGTCCATGCACCACAGTCAATTACCGCTCCCTCGTGAGAGTTGTCGTCCCAGATTATGTAGCAGTTCTCCTCGACGGGATTGACAACAAAACGCTTATAATGAAACATAGACTACCTTTTTGGTTTCAAAGAATTCCTCTTCAAAATAATCGCTGAGGTCGGTGATGAGCGTGTGGCTCTTCATGGGCATCACCTCGTTGGCAAGTTCGCCGCCCTTCAGGCATATAAGTCCGTTGGGCATGGCGTTGTGCGAATCCTTGGCGATGTTCTTGCGTATGAGTTTCACAAGGTCGGTGAGTGGCATCACGGCACGGGATACGACAAAGTCGAACTTGTCCTTGACGTTCTCGGCACGACTCCATTCCGTGGTTACGTTGGTAAGGCCGAGGGCTGTGCGTACCTCGTCGCACACGCGTATCTTCTTGCCGATGCTGTCAACAAGATGGAACTGTACATCTGGGAACATGATGGCCAGGGGGATACCTGGGAATCCACCGCCTGTGCCAAGGTCCATGATCCTGGTACCAGGCTTGAAGGCAATAAGCTTTGCTATGCCCAGGGAGTGCAGTATGTGGTGCTCGTAGAGGTTGTCGATGTCCTTGCGTGAAATGACGTTGATCTTGGAATTCCAGTCACGGTAGAGTGCGTCGAGTGCGGCAAAGCGTTCGCGTTGCTCGCTGGTGATGCTGGGGAAGTATTTGTTGATGAGTTCCATGTAGGTCTATTTTTTCATGTATGGTTTCAGTGCATCGTAATCCAGTGTGATGTATGTGATTCCGCTGGAGTAGGGGGCTATCTCGTATTGTCCGAAGCAGAAGGTTGCATCCTTGCGGCCAAGGTGGAAATTGGATGTCAGCGACAGTTCGCCAAGGGTGAGCAGAGAGGTCTTCTCCATGAGTTCTTCGCGTGTGGCACAACCCTTGTCCTTGAGCAGTTTTGCAAGCATGAGGTCGAGGATGGCCTGCTCCTGCTCCATGTCGAAGATGTCGGAGGGCTGTATAAGTTTGCCCGTGTTGCGTGAGAAGTTCAGTGTGATGGGGGTGTACGAACCATGTGCTCCGCCGGTGTACATGTCGATGGATGCCTTGTATGTTACAACAGTGTCGGCGGCATCGTGGACAAAGTGGCCCGTCCTGACGATGTTGTACTGCAGGGAGCCGTAGGTCTCGTCATCAGGTTCGTAGTATTCCTGTATCTCCTTCTGCATGGCGCTTTCCTCCTGAGACATGGCATCCAGGATAGCCTGGCGGATGTCGGTGTTGCGCTCGCCTGAAACCAGTACCTGGGCAATGGAAGCATTTATGCTATCGGCCTGGGGGCTGTTGGATTTGAGGAACTGGAACTTGTATTCTATGTGCAGTATGCTGTCGGGCTCGTTGGTGATGTGGATAGAGTCCATGCTGGCAAAGGCGTCGATGGACGTTTCGGCGGTAAGGCTGCCGTTTTCTGAGGTCTGCTTCTTGTTGAGGTTGCAAGACGTGGTGATGAGCAATGACGCCAAAAGCAGAGAAGTTGTGATGGATGCGAGTCGTTTCATAGTTTAATTTTATTTCTTGTGAAAGAGAATGTACAGGATAGTGAATGCACCCAGGATGTAGGGATAGTAGAGGAATGGTATTATGTCCAGAGGATTGATGGATGCAAGGCCTGCCGCGATGAGCAGTTGTGCGCCCCAGGGGATGATGCCCTGTGCAAAGCACGACATGGTGTCGAGAATGGATGCGGAGTGCTTGGCGTCTATGCCATAGCGGTATGATATGCTGCGTGCCACTGGACCTACCGCCAGGATGGCAATGGTGTTGTTGGCGGTGAGCATGTCTACTGCTACCACGGCTCCGGCGATGCTCAGTTCGGCACCTCGGCGCGAGGATACCAGACGGCCCATGTTCATAGTGAGCCACTCTATGGCTCCGCGCTTGCGCAACTGGTCGATGATGACGGCTGCTATGATGGTGACAATGATGAGGTCGTGCATGCCCTGTATGCCGTTTTGGGCAGATGTCCACAGAGTGTGCATGTCCAATGCGCCATGGTATAGGCCGATGGCTGCGGCTGCGACGATGCCTATGACAAGAACCCATATCACATTCATGCCTCCCAAGGCAAGTGCAAAGACAAGGAGATAAGGCAGAATGTTCAAGATATTCCCCACCTCGGGTGCTGTCTGTGCCTGCATGCCGTAACCGAGAAACAGGTATGCCACTATTGTGACTATCGATGCCGGAAGGGCGATGCGTATGTTGGCACGGAACTTGTCGGACATGCGGCAGCCCTGGGTCTTGGTGGCCATGATGGTGGTGTCGGAGATGAAGGAGAGATTGTCGCCGAACAGGCTTCCGCCCACAACAACAGCCGTGGCCATGGGGATACTGGATGAAGTGGTGTTGGCTATTCCCACGGCAATGGGTACCAAGGCGGCTATTGTGCCGCAACTGGTGCCTATGCTCAGTGACACCAGGCAGGCGGCAATGAACAGGCCAACGAGGATGAAGTTGCCGGGAAGTACAGATAATGTCAGGTTTACCACGCTATCCACGCATCCCATCTCCTTGGCAATGGAGGAGAATGCTCCTGCCAGGATGAATATGAGGAGCATGAGCATGATGCCTCCGTTGTCCTCTGTCTTGCGTGGCGGTGCGGTGTGCTTGTCTGTGTTCATCTTTTGTGTCTGCTATGTGTTAGCCATAGATGATGTTGCCGTTCTCGTCCATAAACTCCTCCAGGCCCTTCTCGTAGGTGCTCATGGCGCGGAGGCTCATGCCCATGCTGGAGAAACCTCCGTCGTGGAAGAGGTTCTGCATCGTTACCTTGCGTGTGAGGTCGGAGAACATGACCATACAGTAGTCGGCACATTCGTCGGCGCTGGCATTGCCCAGGGGAGCCATGCGGTTGGCATAGTCAAAGAGACGGTCCATACCCTTTATGCCGCTTCCTGCCGTGGTCATGGTGGGAGACTGGGAGATGGTGTTGATGCGCACATGGTGCTCTCGGCCGTAGATGTAACCGAAACTGCGCGCTATTGACTCGAGCATAGCCTTGGCATCAGCCATGTCGTTGTATCCGAACATGGTACGCTGCGCAGCCATGTAGGTAAGTGCCACCACCGAACCGTATTCGGCAATGGCATCCTGCTTCTTTGCAGCCTGGAGCATCTTGTGGAAAGAAATCGCGCTGATGTCCAGGGTCTTGTTAAGCATGGTGTAGTCGAGGTCGTCGTAGGCACGTCCCTTTCTCACGTTTGGCGACATTCCTATGGAGTGGAGGACAAAGTCTATCTTGCCGCCAAGAACCTCCTGCGAGCGGCGGAACACCTCCTGCAGGTCTTCATAACTTGTTGCGTCGGCTGGTATGACCTCGCAGTTCAGCTGCTTGCCAAGTTCGTTTATCCCTCCCATGCGTATGGCAAGGGCTGTATTTGATAGTGTGATGGCGGCGCCTTCCTCTACGGCCCTCACCGCAACTTTCCATGCGATGGAGTGTTCGTTGAGCGCTCCGAATATTATACCTCTTTTACCTTTTAAAAGTCCGTAGCTCATATTTAATTCTTTAATCGTTATCACTAAATCAGCACAAAGATACGATTTCGGTGGCGAATAAGCAAATTTTCGTTGGAAATAGAGCGCTGAACATAATACAAGAGGACCATGGGCATCCCCATGATCCTCCGATATTCTATAATATATATAATGTATTAGAGTCCCAGTGACTTCTTGATCTCCTCAACCTTGGCCTTGGCCTTCTCTACGAGTTCGGTGTACTGGCAAGCACAGGTCATGGTGTCCTTGATCTCGCAATAGAACTTGATCTTGGGTTCTGTGCCAGAAGGACGAACGCTGATCTTGGTGCCGTCCTCGCAGAAGTACTGCAGTACGTTGCTTGTTGCGGGGAAGTCCAGCTTGCTCTCGTTGCCCTGGCCGTCCTTTGCCACCAATGTCTGGTAGTCCTTGGTGAGTACAACGGGGCTGCCAGCGATCTCCTTGGGAGCCTTCTCGCCACGGAAGTCAACCATCATCTGCTTGATTTCGTCGGCGCCAGACTTGCCGGGCTTGGTTACGTTGATGGTGTATTCGAAGCTGAAGCCATACTCCTTGTAGATGTCCATGAGCAGGTCGTAGAGGGTCTTGCCCTGATCCTTTGCCCATGCAGCAATCTCGCAGATAAGGCAGATGCTGGCTGGAGCGTCCTTGTCGCGAACCTTGTCGTAGGGCAGGAAGCCGAAGCTCTCCTCACCGCCACCGATATACTTCTGCTTGCCCTCGGAGATGGCAATCTCGCGTGCAATCCACTTGAAACCGGTGTAGCAGTCGCGCAGTTCCACGTTGTTCTTCTTTGCCATCTCGGCAATTACCTCGGTGGTAACGATGGTCTTCACCAGGAAGTCGCTGCTCTTGAGCTGGCCAAGGGCAATCTTGTTCTTGATGATGTAGTATACGAACATCATGGCTGTCTGGTTGCCGTTGATAATCTGCCATTCGCCCTCGGGGTTGCGGCAAACGATGGCCAGACGGTCGGCATCGGGGTCGGTGGCAACAACGAGGTCGGCATTCAGCTTGGTACCAAGGTTCATGCCCAGAGTCATTGCCTCGGCATTCTCGGGGTTGGGGCTAACTACGGTGGGGAAGTCGCCGTCGACAATCATCTGCTCGGGAACAACGTTGATGTTCTGGAAACCCCATGAACGCAGGCACAAGGGCACGATGACACGGCCAGTACCATGCATAGCGCTATAAACGATGTTCAGGTCCTTCTGACGAAGGATAACGTCCTGGTCGATCATAGCCTCCTTAACGGCGGTCATGTAGTCGTAATCCATCTCGCCACCGATAACCTGGATGAGGTCCCAGTTGGGCTCGAACTTAACGTCGTCAATCTGTACCTTGTTCACCTCGTCGATGATACCCTTGTCGTGTGGAGCCAGCACCTGAGCACCGTCTGCCCAGTATGCCTTGTAGCCGTTGTACTCCTTGGGGTTGTGTGAAGCGGTTACGTTAACACCGGCAACAGCACCCAGCTGACGGATGGCAAAACTAATCTCGGGAGTGGGGCGGAGGCTCTCAAACAGATATGCCTTGATACCGTTGGCGCTGAAGATAGCGGCAACGCTCTCGGCAAACATACGGCCGTTGTTGCGGCAGTCGTGACCAACGACAACGCTCTGGCCGCCCTCGGGGAATGCCTTGTTTATGTAGTTGGCAAAGCCCTGTGTGGCCATGCCCACGATGTACTTGTTCATGCGGTTGGTACCCACGCCCATGATACCGCGCAAGCCACCGGTACCGAACTCCAGGCTCTGATAGAAGGCGTCAATAAGGGGAGTCTTGTCCTCATTGTCCAAAAGAGCCTTAACCTCTGCCTTTGTTTCGGCATCATACTTGTCACTGTCGAGCCACTTCTGTGCTTCGGCCTGACAACGCAAAATCAATTCCTGATCCATGATAATTTATAGATTTATTAGATTAATATTTTACATGTTTCGTGCATACAAAGATAGGAAATTATTAGAGTAATTGCAAGCACTTGGCGACTTTTTACCGTATTGATATCAAAAATAAATGCAAAAAGGATGCCTTGCGGGCATCCTTAATATATAATAAGGTGTGTTTCCACCTGATATTTCATCAAATCTTGCCGAGAATACGGTCGAGCACCCAGTTTACGGATGTGGCAGAAATGCAATCTGCCGTGCATGTGCCATTGCCTTGCAAGTGCCTTACGACCTCTTCGATCATAGGAAGCTGTACGTGCGGCGGATTGGGGATGGTAATCTCCTGCTTGCCTTGGCTGGTTTGAAGCACAATGGGACTATATGTGAAGACAGAAAAGCAGATGCGGCCTTTCTCGCCGATGAGCTCTATCTGGTCGGTGCGTGCGCTCTCATGTCCCACGAAGCACCAGCTTCCGCTGCCCGGCATGCCGTCTTGAAAGGCAAAGGAGGCAGAAACCGTGTCCTCCGTCTGGTAGAGCCCGCCACGGTTGGCGCTGAAGCCGCTTACGTGTACGATGGGACCGAAGAATTCCTGAAGAAGGTCCAGCTGGTGCGGTGCAAGGTCGTAGAAATAACCGCCTCCGGCAATGTCGCGCTGTACGCGCCAAGGCAGGTTTGTGCTGTTGTAGTCAAGGTCGCGAGGAGGCACGGAGAAACGTATCTGCACGTTCACCACCTTGCCTATTGCCCCATCCAGGAGAAGTTCCTGAACCTTGTCGAAATAGGGCAGTTTGCGCCTGTAGTATGCAACGAAGCATGGAACTCCAGTTTCACGGCTAATGCGCATTACTCGCTGGCAGTCCATGTAGGAAGCGGCTAATGGCTTTTCCACATACACTGGCTTGCCAGCCTTCATGGCCATGATGGCATAGGTGGCATGTGACGAGGGTGGGGTGGCAATGTAAACGGCATTTACCTGAGGGTCATTGATGAGCGATTGTGCATCCGTGTAATATCTTGGAATACCATGTCGTTCTGCATATGATGCCGCCTTGTCTTTGCTTCTGGACATTACCGCCACAACGCGGCTGCCTTCCACCAGATTGAATGCCGGACCGCTCTTGCGCTCGGTCACCTCGCCGCATCCGATAAATCCCCAGTTTATCTGTTTCATTATACAAATTAGTTAAAGAAGTTCCACGACAAGCCAAAGTTGATGGTCATTGGGTTCATGGGCATGTGCGGTGCCAGGAACATGTTGCCCGAACCAGCGTTGACATGAGCCACGTCGATGTATATGCGGCAGTGCTTGAGGTGCAGGTTGGCATATACGTTGACGATGGGGTATTTACCTATTGTCATGCGTGTGTGGCTGGCATCCTGCACGGCAAACATGCCCGCTGCCCCGAAGTAGTCGGGTGCATAATAACCTGTGAAGAATCGTATGTCGCCACCCAGCTGCACACGCAAAACCTTGGCTATACGGAACTGAAGGTACAGGTTGGAGTAGATGTTTATTGCCGGCAGGGGGAGCACGTCCTGGTTGGTGCTATGCTGGAAAGTGATCTCGTTTTCCCAGCCGATGAATTTCCATATAAGGTCCTGAGACAGTGATGCCGTGAACACCTGCACGCTGGCATCGCTCTGCCTTACCGCAACGCTATGCGTGTAATCCGCCGGAACGATGCTGCCCTCCTTTGCCCCAGGCTTGAGCGTATTCTGCATGGCAAGGTAGGTGTAGTTGGTGAGGTTGTTCCAACCGAAGCGCAGTTTTGTGCGTGTGCGGCTGTAGCCTATCTCGCCCTGCAATGATGTGCGGAACTGGCGCGAGAGGTCGTTGTTGTCCCAATGTATGTAGGCATTGCGGTAGTTGCGCAGAAGATAGGTGGGCCTCTGGTTCTGTATGTTTGCCTTGACAACCAGTGTGGCAGAGTCGCGCTTGCCAAGGCGGAAGTTAAGGTCGCCCTCTGCCTCTATGTTGAAGTCGCCCACGTTGGGGCCGAGGAGACAAAGTTCGCCGTTTGCCTTGTAGTGGATAAGGCGTCCGTTGGCTTTCCTGAGTTCCGCACCCACCAGCACCTCGTGCTCGCTTTCCTTTGTCTGGAAGGACGTGTCGGGCATGTGTGTGGGCTGGGCATAGTTGCGGTATTCGTGTGTGGCAAAGAAGGTGAGTCCCATCTTCACCCATTTGCGGAACCCCTCGTTCATGGAAAGTCCCACGGTGTTGCGTATGCTCATCACGCTTGTCCTGTCCTCAATGTTGCCTCCCGCGCCCCAGTACTGGTTGGTGTAGAAGGCGGAATTCCTTCCCTGGTCATAGAACGTGTGGTTCATGTGGCGCATCTGGAAGGTGTGTATGATGCTTGCCACGGACACGAACTCGGTGGGCTTAATGAGTTCGCGTTCCCACTTGGAGCGCAGCGAGTCGATGGCAAGCTGGCGTGCCACACTGTCGGAGGAGAGTGCCACGCGCACGGAGTCGTCCAGTTGGTCAAGGAGTTCAATGGCAGAAGGCGGCTGGGGCTTCAGCGAGTCGGGAACCTCTATCTCGCGGTCGTATCCCAGGTTATAGCGGTGTGTCAGATAGTATGTCTCGTCGTCGTTTCTGTTCCATGTGGAGGACAGGTTGACGGGAATGTCCTTGGTGTCGAATTTCTGCTGGTACTTCCAGGGTTCGGTGATGTAGCTGTCCTCGGCAAGTCCTCCGTTCTCTGCATTTTTCAGATGGTTGGAGTTTATGTAGGCGTGCATGTTGTACCTGTCGCCCAGATAATAGCCGTACAGGATGGCACCGAACTGGCTGAGGTTCTGGCTGGAATAGTAGCCTCGGGCATAGTTGTAGTCAAGCTTGAAGCCTACACCCGAGATCTTGTTGATGTTGGTGGCAAAGTTGCCTCTCACACGGTCCTCGCCGTTCTGGCTTCCACCGCAGGAATGGTAGGCAAGGTTGGTGATGGGACTCTTGGTATTTGTGAAGAGGAAATTGCTCACACCCTCGTTGAAGAAATCCAACGGAGTGAGGAAGATGAAGTCGCGGTCCTCTTTCCTGTCGATGAAGATTCTGTTCAGTCGTGCCGAACCTGTGTTGCCGGTATGCGAGAAGTTGCCTTTCATGCCGTCCTGCATCTTCCAGTTCTGGAAGTTGTGCACGGCGGTATCGGTGTTTTCGGTGGGTATGACATTGCCCAGGCGGTTGTCTATTTTCCACTGGAACACGCCCATGGGCAGAGGCACCTGCTTTCCTCGTGTGGTGTCTCGTCCCCACGACGAGGACTTTCTGCTGCCAGCTTCCTGGTACTCGCTATCCTCGTTGTCGTACAGGTGGTCGTCGCTTTGGTAAGATACAGAAAGGCGGGCCCACGAAGGTAGGCCCACCAAGAGTATGAGTGAAAATATCGTTAAAAGTCGTTTCAAGGCAGTTGGGGGTAGGGGGGGATAGTTAAATGCTGTGTTTAGTTGCAAAGAGGGTCAACGGATAATCCTTATGACAATCTCCACCAGTTTGAATGCCATTGCAATGCCCACCAATGCTATGCCGTTTACGTGGTTCTCCTCGCCGGAGAAGTATGTCACCACACCGCACACAGCCAGGATGAGGAACACATTGTTAAGGATTCTGCGCGCGCGGTCTTTCCATCCTCCGCCATTACGCTTGGCGCGTATGCGCTCTACCTGCTCTTCCAGGGTGAGTTCTTCCTTTGCCATGGTTATTCAACAACAAACTGACGTTTCTGCACCTTCTCCTCCTTGTTCTCCTTGGCCTTCTCCTCCTTCACCTTGGTTTCGAACATGTCCATGGCGTTTTCGAAGATTTCCTCTATGCGGTCGATGGTCTTGCGACGGAACTTGCCGCTCTGAGGCAGAACCTTTGTGCCCTTCTTGTTCAGGGCATGCTCGTCGGTAATCCACTCCTCGGCACGGTATATCTCGCCACCCTTGCCGGTGGGCTTGTTCTCTTCCCATTCCTCGGAGTAGAGGTATGATAGCTGTGTTACGGTGATGTTCACCGCACCGTCGCCTGTAGTTACGCTAATCTGGTAGCGGAAACGTGTCTGGTCAAGGTAAAGGAACTTCTTGCTGAACACCATCCACTCCTCCACACGTGCGGCGATGATGCCATCCTCCTTGCCGTCGCTGATCATGCGTGTCCATGCATCCTCGATGCCCTTTACCACGAGATTGTCCTTCACGTAGAAGAGCATGTTCTCAAACAGTTGGGCGTCTGTCTGTCCGGGTACGCGGAAAGTTTTCCTGAAGGTTACTGCACCGTTCTCCACAGGCACGGCACCCTTGAGATACTTGGGAGCGTTCTTGTCGGTCTTCACCTTGTCTGCCATTGCCATCACGGGCAGAAATATCAACAGGAGCAATAAAAGCTTTTTCATAAATGTAGTTATGTGTTTGGGTGTGTTCTGTAAATTAGTTTTATTCCAAATGCAAACTTACAAAAAATATTTGAGATACAGGTTGCTCTTTATCCTTTTTTAAGACAAAACACCCCAAAAGTGCCTCCGTCCGTAGGTAATGGAAGCATTTTTGGGGTGTTGATGTTGTGTGTGCGGTATGTTCTACTCGTATCTGATAGCCTCGATGGGGTCCATGCGGGCAGCCTTGCGGGCGGGCAGATAACCGAAGAATATGCCTATGAAGGCACATACGGCAAAGCTCAGCCATACCGACCAGAAGGGCACCTCGCAAGGCATCATCAGCACGTTTTTGGCAAGGAACGAACCACCGTAGCCCAGGGCAACGCCGAGGAAGGCGCCGGTCAGCGAAATCATGATGCTCTCGATGAGGAACTGTAGCATGATGTCCAATCCGCTTGCACCCACGCTCATGCGCAGGCCTATCTCCTTGGTGCGCTCTGTCACGCTCACCAGCATGATGTTCATGATGCCTATGCCGGCAACCAGCAGGGAGAAGGCTGCTGCTACTACCAGTATCAGTGTGATGCCGTCCATGGTGGACGACATGGTGTCCATCATCTCCTGTTGCGAGCGGATGGTGAAGTTGTCCTCGTCGCCCTCCTTTATCTTGTGGCTTCGGCGCAGGATGTCCTTCAGTTCCTCGATGGCTGCCTCCGAGGTCTCCTCGCTCAGTGCGCTCACGGCAATGGAGGAGTACCATGTCTGTGCCGCCACACGCTTCATCACCGTGGTGTTGGGTGCTATGAGCAGGTTGTCCTGGTCCATGCCCCAGTTGTTGTAGCCCTTGGACTTGAGTATGCCCACGATGCGGAAGGGGATGTTCTTGAATCGGATGTTCTTGCCTATGCAGTTGTAGTTCTTGTCGCCGAAGAGCTGTTCCACCACGGTAGTGCCCACAAGGCACACCTTGGCGTTCTTTATGCAATCCTCCTCGGTGAAGCAGTCACCCTCGGCCAGTTCCCATTTCTTTATCTCCAGATAGTCGGGGCTCTCGCCATAGAGCGTGGCCGTGGTGTTCTTGTTGCCATAGATGACCTGTCCGCTTGCGCTCACCTCGGGAGAGACGTATGTTATCAGCGTTGCTTCTCTTCTGATGGCCTCCACGTCCTCGTCCTTCAGTGTCTGCATGCTGGCAGGGTCGGGGCGTGCACCGGCAAAGCGGCGTTCGGCACCCGGGCGTATGGTGAGCAGGTTGGTACCCATCTTGCTCAGTTCTGCCTTCACGTTTTCCTTAGAACCTTGTCCTATGGCCATCATTATGATAACGGCGGCAACACCGATGATGATACCCAGCATGCTCAGGAAGGAGCGGAACTTGTTGCTGAGTATGGCCCGAAGTGCTACTTTCAATAGATTTATGTAACTCATTGTTGCTGTTCTGTTTATCGGAGTGTTTAGTCATCTTGCGGCAAGGGCAGGGCGTCGAGGGCCTCCTTGGCACTGAGGATGTTGTCGTTAGTCACGTCGGAGCGTATCTTTCCGTCTCGGAGCATGATGTTGCGGCTGGAGTACTGCGCTATCTCGGGGTTGTGCGTCACGAAGATGATGGTGCGTCCCTGACGGTGCAGTTCCTGGAAGAGGCACAGTATCTCGAAGGATGTGCGAGTATCCAGATTACCCGTTGCCTCGTCGGCCAGGATAACGGCAGGGTTGTTCACCAGTGCGCGTGCAATGGCCACTCTCTGCATCTGTCCGCCCGACATCTGGTTGGACTTGTGCTCCAGTCGGTCGCCCAGGCCCACCTGTTGCAGAGCCTTAACAGCCGCCTCGCGTCGCTGGCGCGAGTTGTAGTTCTTGTTGTACATCAGAGGCAGTTCCACGTTCTCCACGGCCGTGGTCTTTGCCAGAAGGTTGTAGTTCTGGAAGATGAAACCTATCTTTCTGTTCCTGAGCACCGCCCTTTCCCTGCGCTTCATTTTCCTTACGGGCACGCCGTCCAGGAAGTATTCGCCGCTGGTGGGAGTGTCCAGGCATCCCAGCTGGTTGAGCAGGGTAGACTTGCCCGAACCCGATGTGCCCATGATGGTAACGAACTCGCCTTCATGTATCTTGAACGAAACACCCCTGAGAGCCTTTACCGTTTCGCTGCCCACGTGGAACTCGCGCTTCACGTTCTGCAGCTCTATGATGCATTTACGTCCGTGCTCGTCCACATTGGTGTTTTCCTTGAATTCAGCCATAAAATGTGTATTTATATGGTTCAACGTAGCAGGTTCGTGCGCCCCTTACTTCTTGGCGTTCTTGTTGTTGTTTCTGTTTCGTGGACCTGGCATGAAGGGGTTCTGTGTCTGCTGCTGTTCCACCTCGGGCATCTGTGCACGCAGGTCGGTTACCACCATGTCGCCGGGCTTCAGACCGCTCTTCACCTCGGTGAGCATGCCGTTTGTCACGCCTGTCTCCACGGGCACTGCCTTGTATGCGTTGCCCTGGCGCATCCACACCTTGCTCTTGGCCTGGCAGTCCTCTATGGTTTCGCCATCGTTCAGCATCACTTCACGAGGAGTGAAGCGCAAGGCCTTTGCGGGCACAGCCACCACGTCCATGGTCTCCATGGTGAAGATGGTCACGTTGGCGGTAAGGCCGGGCTTCAGCTTGAGGTCGTCGTTGGGAGCGGAAATCACCACCTCGTAGGTCACCACGTTGCTCTCTGCCGTTGCCTCCTGGCGCACCTGCTGAACGCTGCCGTCGAACACCATGCTGGGGAATGCGTCCACGGTGAAGCTTACACGCTGGCCCTCGCGTACCTCGCCTATGTCGGCCTCATCCACGTCGGCAATCACACGCATCTGTGTCAGGTCCTGGGCAATGTTGAACAGGGTGGGGGTGTTGAAGCTTGAAGCCACCGTCTGTCCCTCTTCCACCTCCTTGCTCAGCACCACGCCGTCGATGGGGCTGGTGATGGTGGCATAGCTGAGGTTTGTGCGAGCCTTCTTCACGTTCTCCCTGCGCTGTATTACGCTCTGCTCCGACTGGTGGTAGGAGAGGCGAGCCTTCTCGTAGTCGTTGGCAGAGACGAGGCCCTTGTCGTAGAGGTTCTTGTATCTGTCGTGGTTGGTCTTCTGGTAAGCCAGGTCGCTCTCGGCACTGCGCAGCAGGGATGTTGCGCTCTCCAGTTCTGAGATGAGGTTGGTGCGGTCCAGTTCGGCAATCACCTGTCCTGCCTTTACCACACTGTTGTAGTCAACGTAGAGCTTGCTCACGATACCAGACACCTGTGTACCCACCTGCACGCTGGTTACGGGCTCTATGGTACCAGTGGCGGTTACGCTGGTGGTGATGTCGCCACGGGTCACCTCGCCCTCGGTGTATTCGAATTTAGGTCCGCTCTTGCATGCAGAGAGCATGGCAATGGCGCACATGGATGCGATGAAAGTCTTTTTCATATTTGTTTGATGTTTAGTTTTTATCGGACCCTCCCCCTTGCCCCTCCCTCTATGGAGGGGAGTAGTTACTGCTGAGAGGGGGGATAGGGTTTAGGGTTTAGGGTTTAGAGTTTAGAGTTTAGAGTTTAGAGTTTTCGTCTTTCTCCTTTCTCCTTTCTGCTTTCTCCTTTAGTTCTCGTCTTAATCCGACTGCGTCGTCTTGACTTTGCTCATGCTCGGCATAGTTTAAGCAAGCTTAACTCTGCTCTCGCTTAATCGCAAAGTTCGTTTTCGTTTTCGTTTTCGTCAAAGACAGGTTTTCGTTTAGAGGGTCAGTTCCTCGCCCTGGTAGAACTTCAAGAGCTGCAGGTTGAGCAGGAAGGTGTACTTGCTCTGCAGCTTGTCCTGTTCGGCAGAGAGCATGTTGTCGCGGCTCTGAAGCACGTCCACCACGGTCTTCAGCCCGTTCTTGAACTGCTCGTCCACCAGTTCGAAACTGGTCTTCTGGCTCTGGCACTTTGTCTGTGCGGCAACGAACCTTGCCTGTCCGCTCACGGCGTTCAGGTGGAACTGCTGTATGCTGCTCGACAGGGCGTTCTTCCTGTCCTCCAGGTCCAGCTGTGCGGTGGTCTTCTGCAGGAGCGCCTTCTGCTTGTTGGTGCTTGTGCGGCGCTGGTCCCAGATGGGCACGCTCAGGCTCACCGAGGCACTCATGTTCAGGTTGTTCTTCATCTGTTTGCCCACCTCGCTTGAACTTGCCGTATTGTGGCTGTCCGAGATGCCTGCATTCAGGCCTATGGTGGGGTAGTAGCCGCGCTTGGCAATGTTGTACTGCAGTTCGGCACTCTCTATGCTCTTTTCAGCGCTTCGTATCTCGGGACGTGAGAGCAGTGCCTGGGCATACACCGCCTCAGCTGCGGGGATGATCTCCGAGGAGATGGCCTCGTCCGCTGGCACCTCGCCAGTAACGTCAAACTCGGCGCTCATGTCCAGCTGCAGGAGGTTCTTCAGCTGGCGCTTGAAGTTCAGCACCTGTGTGCCGCTGTTCACCACATCGTACTGTGCGCTACCCAACTGTGCCTCCAGCTGAGCCAGGTCGGCCTTGGACATCTGTCCCTCCTTGTAGAGTTCCACGCCACGGTCGTACTGCTCCTTGGCGGTCTTTGCTAGCGACTGGTTCACCTTCTGCGCCTCCAGGGTGTACATTATCTGCACGTAGATCTGCACTATCTGCTCCTGGATGTTCAGTTCGCTTGTTTCGGTGTTCAGCTCGATAATCTCGTTGGCCACCTCCTGCGCCTTCACGTTCTTGTGGTTGATGCCTCCGTTCCACACCGTCCAGTTCATGTTTATGCCATACGAACTGCTCACGGTGGTGTTGGGCGTAGTCACGATCTCGCCGTCCACGTCGCGGTAGGTGTCGGCATCCTGTCCGGGGCGGTAGCTGACGCCATGGTTGGTGCTGAAACTCAGCGAGGGCCACAGTACGCTCTTGTTCTGCTTCAGTGTAGCCTCGCCGCTCTCCTCGCTGACACGGTTCTTGCGGATGGTGATGTTGTTCTGCAGCGCATGCTGTATGCAGTCGCGCAGTGTCCAAGGCTCTGCCCATGCTCCCAGGGAGCAGAGCAGCGAAATGCCTAAAAATGTTTTGCGTAACATTGTATCTGTTTGTTTGTTGGTTTTATCTGTTTTTTTTTCCTCGTGGGATAATCGGTGCAAAGATATTAAAAAAAATACGACTTTGCCTCTCTATTTATATTAAATAGTGTGTAATCCGCTATATTTGTTTGCCGCCATTGTCCGCAGGGTGGGGTGGTGGCATCTCTTTTTTAGACAGCCAAGGGGTGGCTTGGTTTAATGTCTCTACTCAATATCACTTGCAGAAGCACGCTCCCCTTGTCTTTGCCGCAGTGCGAAAAATGTTTACGCCGCTAAGTGTGTCTTTTCCGGACTTCGGGGTCGATGTATTGTTGGCGGACGGGCGACGTGTCAAATTAAGGTCGTCCTCACTTTGTCGGCAGAGCCACGTCACGATGCCCTTTCCTCTGCGATACGAGGCCCCGGGCAACATGTCGGGTGGCGTGCCGCGCGGGCACTATTCACTTTATATGTGCTTGATTTATAGCAATATAGCAGGGTTGTTGCAATGCACTGCCATTGCCCCAGTTCCAACTCTTTGCCTAACAAACACCCGTGGCAGGGGAGTCTTACGGATGGAGTGGGAAGTTGAAAAATAATAACACCTCCCAAACCATGTCCATGCATGCACGAATAAATTAACTGAAAACTGAGCTAACTGAGTCGTCCCCGTCAGTCGGCACATAGCTCAGTTAGCTCAGTTTCAGTAATTGTTTTTCGCAATCACCATGCCCCCTGCATCTGCAAAGAAATTTTATATTATATATATTATACATAATATATATAATATAACTAATTATTTAGTAAATATCATCCTTTCTCTTCTTCTCCTCCATCTCCCTGCTCAATGCCTCCAAAGGTGCCTTGCGAAATAAAATTAACCGAAACTGAGCTAACTGAGCTATCGGTGAACGATTAGTTCGGTCATCAGTGGATGGAGGTACGTTTTGTGACATCATAGGAGTTGGGGCTAAGGTCGGGATTTACGACCGCAGGAGGTATAAGGATGAGGCCCTGTTTCAAGGGCGCCGACCTTCGGTTCCGTTTACCGTTTTAATCCCGCTTCGCGGTCTCTGTCGCGCGTAGCCAGCGACTACTCCAGCGAGAGCGTAGTTTTGCCTTGATGTTCTGCGTCCTTTGCGTCCTTTGCGTGAGATAAAGATAAGAGGGTTTTTTCTCACACAGAATCCACGGAATTCACAGATTTTCTCTTTATGAAGATATTTTTCTGGTGTGAGGAGATTGTATCTTGAATCCACAGAATTGTCGCTCGGGGCTAAAGCCCTGCGACGGGTTGCGCGGTGTTAGCGCCAATAGTTTCCGTCCCCATTGCGCCAGCCGTCGTGACGAAGTCTACGACAAATTCTGTGGATTCCATTTGCTCCCATATTGGGGTTATTAATTCTTCTATGTAGTGTAGAAGGTTTCTGTGAATTCTGTGAATTCTGTGTGAAATATATTCTCTTCTCATGATGATTATTTTTCTCACGCAAAGAGCGCAGAGGGCGCAAAGATTTTATCCCCATTCCTATTTACGCTTGCGCTGGAGGAGTCGCAAACTTCGTTACGACGAGAGGACGCAGAGAGTTTATCCCCCCCCCTCCCCCTGTCTCAGAGAGGCGAAAACCGAAAAACTGAGAGTGGTAAAAATTCTGCAAAAATAAATGGCAAAACACTTGACAAAACCAGAAAAATGTTGTATCTTTGCAAGTGGAAATTCGAAGGAAGAAAGACTCTGCCGAAGACCTCCGCTTTACACGTGGAGGACAGAAAACAGAAGAAGAATTTTACCGAAGAAGAGTTAAGTATCACCAGCACTTCAGCACTCTCTTTTCTCCCCTTACCGTTATCATTTCCCTGGCAGACAGGTGGCCTTTACCAGCCCTTGCCATATCCCGCGCCGTAGCCATGCGGCATGCCGGAGCTCTGCCTGTGCTCTATGGACTTCTTGTCCCATGGGGAAGGGGATTGTCGCGCCCCAGCAGAGCGTGATGCTGTGCCAAGCGGCTCAAACCCGTATCAAAGAGAACCAACATTAAACCAACCTAAAACTTCAAATCAGCTATGAACAATCCAAAAACCAGTTCCACCACCCTGGCAAACCCCGTGCCAGTAAAGTTCCCAACACACTACACCCTTTCCGGCCAAGACGGAAGCATAGAGATTCCCTACCTCCCCATGGGCGAATGCTGCACCAGCATAGTTCGCGAGCTGGAGCGACAGATGGGAGGAGCGCCAGAGCCGGGCATGCGCTCCAACTTCATCTTCTGCATGGCATGCCACCTGCGCCATGTGTGCGACGACAATGCCGAGTGGATAGCCGGGATAATGCCCACCTACGGACAGGAGCACGACAAGTGGTTGGGCGACATACGCCAGGCATGCAACCGCAACCAGAAGCCCGAGATGTCGCGCATCATGCAAAAGACCCTGGAGGCCTGCAAGATGGACTTGCTCGTGGAGATGGGTGCCCAGGAGTGCAGCATGCCTCCAGCCATGCCCAAGAGGCTGCCGCCGCTCATCAAGCTCCTCACCAGCCGCACGCCCGATATCTATAAGCCCGCCGTGGCGCATGCCGTATTCCCCGCCTTGGCTTCCTACTTGTGGAGGACACGCTTCCTATATGTGGACAACACCCTGCACGAGGCCACGCTCATGAACGTGCTCATGGCTCCCACCGGAGCGGGCAAGAGCTGCATCTCGGAACCCATCAACCGTATTCTCAAAAACATGCGCGAGCGTGACCGCGAGAACCTCCGCCGCGAAAGGGAGTGGAAGCAGCTTGTGCAGGCAAAGGGTGCCAACAAGGACAAGCCTCAGCGCCCCGAAGGGCTCGTCATCCAGGAGATAGACCCCGATATGACCAACGCTGCCTTTGTTCAGCGCCTGGCAGATGCCGAAGAGCGCTTCCTCTACACGAAGATGAACGAGATTGACCAGTTCGACGCCCTGAAGACCTCCAGCCGTAGCAAGGCGCAGTTCCAGATCATGTGCCTGGCATTCGACCACGGCAACACCTACGGACAGACGCGTGTGGGGTGCGGCTCGGTGAGCGAGCGAGTGAGCATACGCTTCAACTGGAACGCCTCCACCACCATACAGAAGGGGCGCAAGTACTTCAACCAGGTACTGACCGACGGTCCCGTCAGCCGCATAAACTTCTGCACCATACCCGAGCGCGAGATAGGTGCCGACATGCCGGTCTTTGGCACCTACGATGCCGAGTTCGACGAGCAGCTGCGCCCCTACATAGAGCGCCTGGAGAAGGCACGAGGGCTGGTGACCTGCCCCAAGGCAGAGGCTCTCTCCAAACGCCTCATCGAGGGCTGTGCCGACTTTGCCGTGCTCTCCGGGAGCCGTTCCTACGAGAACCTCTCCTTCCGTGCCAACGTAATCGCCTATCTCAAGGCCATGGTCCTCTACATAGCAGGAGGGGAGAAGTGGGACAAGACCCTGGAGGACTTCATCACCTGGTCGCTGCACTACGACCTCTGGTGCAAGATGCAGTTCTTTGCCAACGACATGGACGAGGCCGAGATAGCCATGCGCCGACAAGGCCACCGCGGACCCCAGAACATGCTCGACCTGCTCCCCGACGAGTTCACACGCGAAGAAGTGCACCTCCTGCGCCAGAGCCAGGGCATCACCACCGGTTCCACCTCCAAGATGCTCAGCAACTGGAAACACCGCGGCTACATCACCCTCTTCTCCAACTCCCTCCCCGGCTCCGGCGAAGAGCTCTACCGCAAGACAGGCCTCTACCTGAAAAGGTGAAGGTTGCGATTAAGCGAGAGCAGAGGTTAAACTTGTTTGAACTATGCCGAGCGTGAGCAGGCTCGACGATAGTCAAAACGGAAAACGGAAAACGGAAAACTGCTAAAGCAGGCGTCTACCCTTGGTTATTCGATAAAACTCATCAAACTAAATTAGGTCTGGTTTTCAGATTCACATTTAGATTTGAATTACCTTTCCGTTTTCCGTTTTAACCTTTCCGTTTAATACATTTGGTTCATAGCTCCCCCAGCGCACCCTCATCCGCCACCTCCATGGGCATAGAGGGTGCGCTTTTAGTTTCCCGTTTCCCGTTCGATAGCTCAGTTAGCTCAGTTTCAGTTATGTTTATTCTTGTAATTGAAAATACGAGAACCTTTATGACGTAGAACGGGCAGAAGTCAGGCTCCACGCTTGAACCGAAATGTAAAACATATAACTCTGAAAATCAGATATACAATAACGGGACCCCTATGAAATGATACCATAAAGTTCCCGTGTTTTGTAATTACAACGCAATGCTTGATTGAGCTACTTTGATTGCTTCTGACTTTAATTCTTCCTCATCCTCCACTGCATCGAGGACTTTATCTGCGACCCAGAGAGTGAGAAGTTCTTTTTCGTCAACATTGAAATAGTTGGCTATTTGAATAACTTGTGTACGTTTTGCACGTCTATCACCTCTTTCGATTTTTGAAAACATCGGGGTGTCAATCTCAAGAAGAGAGGCCAATTGTCTTTGTAGCACTCCATTCTCCATTCTTAATTCTTTTATCTTTTGTCCTAACAGCATCTTAAACTCTATTTTACTATTTACCTATAATTTCCCAATAACCAGACTTATCTGACCCAATTCTCTTAATGATGTTTTGTTCTTGAAGTCGTTTTATCGTCTGGGCAACCCATCTTCTTGAATAACCAGTTAGGTTTGCTAAGTCCGTCATGGTTGCTCGAGGGTTATTACTTATTTGTTCTATAATTTTGAGTGCACTTTTCGGTGCAGTTTGCAGTGCACTTTCGAGTGCAGTTTGCAGTGCACTTTTTGGTGCAGTTTCTGGTCCACTTTGTAGTCCAGTTTTGAGTACACCTCGTTTTGACGCTTTTAATGAACCATCTTTATGTGCTATGTCTGCGATAATATTACCAGCAGCCTCATGGCAAGGAATAGTTATTCTAAAGAAGGTGCGTTCATCGTCTGTAACTACAGTTGCTCGTGGTGAACCATTGTTTTCCAAAACATTTTGAATGGTAGGAATACCAGTACTGCGACCCTCTGTCAAATCCAATTCCTTAAGGTATTCACCGAGTCTGCGATTACGATAACGCTTAGATACCAAAATTTCGCATCTTGAGATATCAGCAGCAGATATGCTTCTATCAGGGCCACCGACATTCTGTATGGTGATTCCTTGAGGTTCTACAGTAATAACCACTGGTTCCCATTCACGATAATCTCTATGATAGAGTGAGTTCGTAACACTCTCTTCCAATGCTTGATATGGATAGGTGAAGAACTTTTGGCTCCTACTGTTATCCTTAGGTTTTATTACCGTCTGCACAACAAGCATACGATTCAAGTATTCCAATGTCCTGTCAATTATCTGGGTGATGGAGCCCTTAATTACAGGACCTTCGTATAAGTTGTTTGGGTTATTCAATCGTCCTTCAGGAAAATATACCACTTCAACTTGTGTACGCTTAAAGAATTTGCCAGGGTCTTCACAGAACATCATAGCTGCCACATTTCTGAGCATACGATTTTCCTTGGGACCAACATACAAATCCATTTGCTCCAAAATACTTTCGAGAGGTTTTGTATATAGTTCATTGGCAAGTTTGCTACCCACCTTCACCAAATATTCTCGTAATAGTAGTGTTGAAATATCCTCTATCTTGATGTCGGGATTACCACGTTCATCAAAAGGTACGCGGCTTGCCAACTCTCGCAGTTCGTCAAGGACCTCACCCTTAGCTATAATACTGCTCGTGCCACTACGGATATAGAAATATTCCTTCGTATTACTCTTGGCTGTAACATTTTCTGGTACAGAATATGGTCGATTGATTCCTGCCGGACACCATATCACAAGCACAGATTTCCCTTCTACCTCTTCAACGCTCGTGCGAGGCATATAGTAAGGCGAAATCTTGTTATTGTAACCTACCATTTCTTGAAGAATACCATCAATCTTTTCTGTAGGTATACCCTCAACTGGACGAATGGCAACTCCTGTCGTTTCATCTGTATCAACACCAATCACTATATACCCACCACCAAGATCGTCAAAATCGTTAGCGAACGCACATACGCTATGGTATATGCTAGCCGGATTCCAACCCTTCTTGAACTCTATCCGGTTGGATTCTATCTTCTGCTTGTTCAGCAGGTCGTTTATGTTTATTGCAAGTGCCATAGTTAATGAATATAGCTATTTCCCATAATATGCTTTACTACCTTCTATTCGTTGCTTAAATCTGTGCTCATAAAAATGGTTATAAAGCAATTTTATAAGTGCTTTTCTTATAGAAGTGTTACTAAGAGAAGATACATCCCAACATCTTGCATTATAATGAATATAAACACGCCATTCTATATCATCTTCATCTGTAGATTTTACAAATTTTAGCAGCATCCTATTTCCAAAAGCGGATGATGAAGGTAAACCTATAGCCAATATAGGTAAAGTTGCGTCTCGATTTGAAAGCACATTATCTATTAAATTCCCATATCTGTTTTCAATTTCATTAATTGCATCAGGTTCAGTAAATTTTGTCCCTTTTTCATATACCTCAGTATAGAAAGGATGTCCTGTATTCTCTTTATACCATTCATTTACATCCTCTTTAGTATCAAATAAGACAAATCCCGTCCCCCATGTATTACGGAAGCAATGGTTTATCTTATAGTGATGTTCTCTTAAGAATTGAATTTTAGCACTAAGAGCATCATTTTCGTCTGGATAATAGTATCGTCCCATAAATTCAAAATCACTTTCTTGTTTTTAACAACTCTTCAATTAAACGATATAATAGTTCACTTTTTAACTTGCCTTTTGCGGAAAGATTACCTTGTTCTGAGTAGTCTTTAATCTCAAAGCTTGATCTATTTATTGATATTACATTACCATGAGCAATCGCATTCCTTATATGTTTCAAATGTAAAAATGCATGATCATTACCTGCAATATTCTTGAATTTATCTGGTTTCCGAAGATTACTGAGTAGAAAATATTTATAATTCCCTATTTTTTGTTCATTCTTTTCCGACATACTTCCCAATAAAAACTTTTCTTGTTCTAAAAAGCTATTAAGTTCTTGATCCTTTATATTGAATGCTCCAAAAGAACCTTTTAAATCCACTTCCAATTGACAAAGATAAGTATATAATTTTATCTTATTAGAATTTGACAATTTATTCTGTTGCTTCATAATTTTTCAATCAATATTCCATGTTAATTCAGGATCACCTTCAAAAGCAGAATCAATTGTATCGTCATCATAGCCATTATAGCCCCCATACCTGCTATAATAATCATCATTGTAGTCATTTTTTGTAAACATCCTGCCACTAAAGAATGGATTGAATTGTTCGTCTATCAATTTGCTTGCCATCCTAAATCTAGGACTATTTCGGGATTTCCAACATAAAAAAATTGAACGTCCCAATATATGTAGCTTTGCAAACAATGTTTTGATATTTTCATCTTCAAGGTATCCATTATTGTTTTCCAAATAAAAATCATTAGAAATTTCTTCAGTTACAATTTTATCTATCTTATGGAATAATGTAGAAACAATCATTATGTCAATATCTCCTAATTCTTGATTTTCTCCCATCATAAACAAATATAGTAAGTCCAAAATTTGAGCATAATTATATCTAAAATAATAATAGTTCCTCTCTGAATTCATATCCCATTCTAAATATTGTTGAAATGCAATACCGTCAAAAACTATTCTAGGAATTGCATGAGATAAAAGTGGGGTACCTTCAGGACATAGTCCTAATTTATATTTCTCGGCGCGTTCAATAAAATAATTTACAATTTCATATCCAGACAAGGCATTCTGGTATGATATTACTGGTGCGTAACCAGATTCTGTTATTAAAAAGGTAATTCTATTTATTATATCTTTATAGTTGTTCATAATGGCTGATTTATCACTTTTATAAGAATATTAAAAACTTGATGTTCATCTTTTAATAAGTTCTTGTCTTTGCAAATCGCAGCAAATCCTTCTTCTGTCCATTCATTATAATATTTAAATACGAGATCTGCATTCAATCCATTTCGTTCATTGAATAAGGGAGTAAAACTTTTATTTATAGGATCTTTTTCAATCGTTAAATCAAATAGATATGAAATTATATGAAATTTAACAAGGTTCAGAGTGGCATTAGTAACCTTTTCCCCTTGATCTTCTAATATATCACACAATATTTCATTTGTGTATAATTCATTTTTACAAATAACAAATATAGTCCAAAAGGCACACTCTGCTTTCCAACGTCTATTATCATACTCGGTCACACCTTTTAATAATTGGCGTAATGAATGGAATATAATTTTTCTTTTTAATTTGAAACTAATGGCTTTGTCTTTCATTAACATTGTTTGAATAGCGAATGCTATTCCCAATGTCATATATGCATTTTTTTCATATTCTATAGTATGTATTTTTTCAATACAATTCATCAATTCCCTACTATGTTCCAATAAGGAATCTGTTAATGTCTTATCTATAGCGATATGTTCAAATAATTTTCGGACAACATTGGATTTTTTAATTATTTTCTCTATCATAGTATAACATAATTATTACTGTCAAAGTATAGTTTATTTAAAAAACTCATTGGAGTTACAAGCAAGTCATCATAATCAAATTTGGAAATTTCAATAGTATGCTCTCTAATAATTTTCATTAATGTTGTATAGTTCACCTCAAATATTTGTTTAAAATCGTCATGATCAAAAAAAACAGGGTCAAACTTGAGTATTTTGTTAATAAAAATATACCTCTGACGATAAAAATGTACGGGAATTAAGTCCGCCCTTTCCTCAAAGTGGGGAATAAAATCTTGTTTATGATTATCTACACCTACAGCTCGGCTAAATAAGAACTCACATATATATGCAATAAATATATTTCGTTCCATATCAGTTATTTCTTTTCCTAAAGAAGCAAGACATTCATCTATTATATCGGTTAATGCATCTTGAAATTCTATTAATATGCTCATAATCAATATAGAAGATTCTGAATGAATCTTCATGTCTTGTTCGGTGCTCATTTGATAATCTGAATAATACACATATGCTAATCCTAGATCGTTTAAAGAACAAATGCAGCCCTTTCTAACCTGTTCAATTAGTTTTCTATTAAGATGTAATGTATGAATGTGTGAGGCTCTACCTGCTAAATAATAATTTCGATGTTCTACTCTATTAAACCAACCTATACGTTTGATTTCTTTTGAAAAACTTTGTAAATATGGTTTCAAATAATTAAATCCTATATTAGTTTCCATCTTACAACTAGCTACATATGCATTACACAATTCTTTAGAAATTTGTGAGAGTTTAGATTCTTTATTAGTAGCAAAAATGCCATCACACACAATTCCAGCTACATTTGGGGCTACTTGACATATTATATCATAGATTGAGAAATAGAACTTTGAAGGAACAATTATTTCTTTCAAGTTGTAGCATTCGTGAAAATTTCCGACTTCAACTTCTTCAATATTACTCTGTATTGTAACACTTTCGAGTGATGGCGTTTCATATAGTGCGTTATCGCATATTTTCTTTAGATTATTCGAAAGTACTATTTTCTTTAGATTTTCACAGTATGAAAAAGAAGACCTAGCCAATTCTGTCATTGGTCCATTCAACACTACTGATGATAAATCATGACAGGAAGCAAAAGCATATTTCCCAATAAATTCTACATGCTTAATATCTAATTGAGATAGGCCACAAGTGGAAAAAAATGCATATTCTTTAATATGTGTAATATTTGTTCCTATAAGTATATTTTTACAACAACTATGTGCAAAGGCCCATTCCCCTATGGTACGCAAATTAAAAGATAGTTTCAAAAAATCAATTTTTGTACCGTAAAATGCGGCTCTTCCAATAGTTTCAACAGAATCAGGAATTTCAAGTATACTCAATTGAGGGTAATTCCAAAAACAATTCGCAGATATCTCAATAGTGTTTTTGTTTATATTGATACTCGAAGTCGATGTGTTAAACGCAGAATACAATATTCGATAATCAGAACTATACAATAGATTATTTTCAAGAATAAAATGAGGTGAATCAACTTTAACGTTTTGTAAGTTTATACAACCACCGAAAGGATTATTATTCCTTATAAACTCCACTGAACTAGGTATGTTAATTGTTTCTAGGCTTTCATTATTTGCAAAAGCACAAGCTCCTATGGACTTTAATGAATCTGGTAATACTATATTTTTAATATTTAGCGATTTGAAGGCGTAATCACATATAATTTCTGTACCTTCCATAACAATATATTGTTCAATGTTGCAACCTTTAATAAGGCGCTTTTTGTCACTGCTATACTCTACGCCAAATTTATCAATATATGTATCCCCTTGGTTTACGTCAATATGTTCAGTGTTCATAACGTATAAAATTATTGTTTTAAATTTGAATTGTCAATTTTTGAACACAAATTTATAAAAGGAATTGCAAATTCACGAAGAAATATCCGAAAATCTGCAAATCTCATTAAAATATCATTTTCTAATTCGTATGCGACCAATTGTTACCGTTTTCGTCTAGATGTAGTCATATTATTATTATTATTCTCTCCTCAGGGACAGGCCTCTACCTGAAGCGATAAGCAAAAGGCAACCCCATCCGCTCATCCGTTAATAGTTAATCCGACTTGCGTCGTCTTGACTTTGCTCCTACTCGGCATAGTTCAAACGAGTTTGACTCTGCTCTCGTTTAATCGCAAAGTTCATAGCTCCCCCCCAGCGCACCCTCATCCGCCACCTCCATGGGCATAGAGGGTGCGCTTTTAGTTTCCCGATTTCCGATTTCCGTTTTGACTTTGTCGAGCCTGCTCCCGCTCGGCAATTCAAACAAGTTTGATTGCTCTCGCTTACTCGCAGCCTTCCGTTTTCCGTTCGATAGCTCAGTTAGCTCAGTTTCAGTAATTTTTTTGCCACCTCATACAATCAAAAGCATTCGTGCCGTTCAAAAAGTTTGATATTTTTTGTTTATTCAATCATTATCATGTATCTTTGCAAGGATAAATACATTTAAAAAAGTTTACGTATGTTTAGTGGAATAGTAGAAGATACCGCCAAGGTGGTACGTATAGAGCACGACCAGGACAATGTGCATCTTACCCTTTCATGCTCCTTCGTAGAGGAGTTGAGTATTGACCAGAGCGTGGCGCATAACGGCGTCTGCCTCACCGTGGTGAGCCTTCAGGACGGCACCTACACCGTCACCGCCATGCGCGAGACTCTGGAGTGCACCAATATAGGTCTGCTCTCCGTGGGCGACGAGGTCAATGTGGAGCGCTCGATGCTCATGAACGGCCGCCTGGACGGCCACATCGTGCAGGGTCATGTCGACCAGACGGCCCGTTGTATTGCCATCGACGACCAGGAGGGTTCCTGGCAGTTCACCTTCCAGTACGAGAGCAGCAAGGACATGGTGCGCCGCGGCTACTTCTGTGTGGACAAGGGCAGCATTACCGTCAATGGTGTGTCGCTCACCGTATGCCGTCCCACGGAGGACACCTTCCAGGTATGCATCATTCCCTACACCTTCGAGCACACCAACTTCCACAACTTCCAGGTGGGCACCGTGGTGAACCTCGAGTTCGACATCATAGGCAAGTATCTGGCACGCATGAACAGCTTGCTCTAACCCAAATTCTGGCTCTAAGCCCAGGTCTTTTTTTAACGACAAGCAGTTTCCCTAATGGAGAAAATACGGTACTCCTATTAGGGGAACTGCTGTTTTAATTCAGGGAAACTTTAGCGTGTCATCACCAATGAATCCCCCTCACCCCCAGATGTACCTTGCGAACTTGCCCATGCACTTGCGGCCGATGGCCGTAACCGCCCATGAGCAGAGAAGGATGACGATGGCAGAGAAGGGTATGCGCAAAGGTGCAGGGAGGCGGAGCAAGGCGCCCAGGTCGTAACCCACACAGACGAAGTAGTAGTGCACCATGTATATGCCGAAGCCGCAGAGCGTGAGTTGGGCAAGCCATCGTGCCACGGCCCCGTTCTCCCTGATGCGTATGCGGCATCCTATCAGGAACCAGCCTATGGTCATCATCACCACGTTGGGGGTGCAGTATGTCCAGAAAAGCTCTATCTGTTCGGGCGTCTTCTCGGGCAGCGCCATGATGTGCGAGTATCCCCAATGTGTGATGGCATATCCGCCCACGAGCAGAGGCAGGGCAACGGACAGGGTTCTTCTCCACGACCATTTCACATAGTGCTGTATGTAATGCCCCAGTAGCATGTAGCCGCTGAACCCGGCAAAGTAGTAGAACAGCCCGAAGGAGTTCCATTCGCACGTGCCGAAGCAGTACCTGCTCACATACTCGGTGAAGTAGGGCAGTATGGTGCTTATTCCCCAGACGGCCAGGTAGAGCTCCTTCTCCCTCCTGGTGGCCCTCTCCACCCAGGCAGAGAATATGGGCAGAAACAGGTAGAGCCCCACCAGCATGTATATGTACCACATGTGGCATGCTATGAACGAGAAGGCATATGGTATGCGCAGGACGTTGGCCATGCCGTCGGCAAACGTCTGACTATCGCTCTCTGCCCAACTGAACAGCTTGTGCACAATGTTGCTGTCCATGCCCAAAAGTCCGGTAAACCATGGCGTGAGGTAGTAGAGAACCGACCATAGTAGGAATGGTATTAGAACACGCGGTATGCGCTGGCCGTAGAAAGCACCCATGCTGCGCCTGACGGGCAGGGAGAGCACTCCGGTAAGCATTACAAACAAAGGCACGCACGGACGCGAGAACGAGCCCCACCGCGTGCCCCAGAGCACCAGTTCGGCATCTACGCCCCCTCCCGACGAGGCATAGGCAGCCGCCGCATAGAAGGGGTCTGCCGCATGGCAGCACAACAGGAGGAAGAATGCCATCAGGCGCACGGCATCGCACCACACGAGACGGTCTTGGGCAGGAAGGGTTGGGCTTATTGCTTTGCTCATAATTGCTCTTTTATATTAGTTATGTGTGTTCTGTATCTTGACGCTATGCTTTACAAGCACATTGGCAAAGGTAGAAAATAGTATATGTTCTTACATTCCGGCAAGTGTTAAAAAATCAAAAAAAAAAAATAAAGGGAAGCGTTTCCTTCTTTCAAGAGAATGGCCATATTGCTACTTTGCATAAAATTTCATATATTTGATGAAGTTTGATTTAGAATTTATGAATATCAAACCTTTAAGAAGAACTCACGTGAGAATTGGCAATGGATAAGAAAAAATACGATTGTCTGGCTGAGCCATATTCATCACGCTTTTCAAATAACTCTTTTAGT
>JAZRJU010000014.1:0-76015 GCA_045645965.1 Bacteroidaceae bacterium | reverse complement strand
GATTGCTTGAAGATGAAGAAGGTGGAAGGTGTGCTTCCTGCCATGACTGGTGTAATCGTCAAGGCAAATGAAGGAACATACGCATTCATTCAGAGTGAGGATACTCCTGCTGAAATAGGAGAGAATCTTTTGGTAGGTTCTTTGGCTAATACAATGGTAAGAGCCGATGAGAAGACCTCATACTATATCCTTTCCGCTACAGATGATAATGTGGGAATGTACCCAGTGGAATTGGATAATGGCGCATTCGTCTGCAAGGCCAACAAGGCATATCTGCCCATTTCTTCCGCTCATGCCCGTATCTACTTCGACTTCGGCACAGAGACTGGCATCCTTGAAACGGAAAACGGAAATGTGAAAACTGAAAACTGCTATGACCTGTCCGGTCGTCGTGTGCAGAATGCCCAGAAGGGTATCTTCATCGTGAATGGCAAAAAGGTGGTGAAGTAAGGGCAAAAACGAATAATTAAACGATGACGATTACGATGACGATTACGATAACGAACTTTGCGATTAAGCGACTTGCGATGCTTGATGAGTATTAACGAATAATTTTGCGATTAAGCGAATTTTGCGATTAAGCGAGAGCAGAGTCAAACTTGTTTGAACTATGCCGAGCAATAGCAAAATCGACAAAGTCAAAAGCAGAATCAAACTTGTTTGAATTGCCGAGCGTGAGCAAAGTCAAGACGACGAAGTCGGATTAAGACGATGATGAAAACTCTGTACTCTGTCATCTGTAATCCGTAATCTAAACAAAACTACAATTATGAAAAAGAAATATATCGCACCTTCTATTGAAGTAATAAAGGTACAGCCTGCCAATATCATAGCTGAAAGCATTGTCTTCTACGACCAGCAGATGGACTCTAACTTTATGCTGGGTCGTGGCAACTACTATGACAACAACATCTGGGGCGAGTAATAACTTGATAAATTAAGGTAAATTTTAACTGATTACAGATTACATTATTCGCGCACATTTGCGTATAACTGTAATCTGTAATCGGTTTGTTTTTATAAACCTGGGAAAACTAACCTTTCTTCCTGAATATCACCCATTCGTTCATGACGAAATTGAAGATGCCGGAGAAGACGAGGGCAATGAGGTTGCAAAGGACAACATTGAGTCCGGCAAAATGGCGGATGAGAATGAAGGGGACCATCTTGATGAGGAAGGCTGCTATGCAGGAAACATTATAGGGAAGGAAGCGACCCCAAAATCCTCGCACCGAACGCTCGCCCACCCTGTCCTTCCATACAAAGAAGTAGGCAAGGGTGTAGTTGGTGAGCACGGCACATTCAAATGAGACGGTAGGCGCAACAAAAAGGCCGACAATCTCGGATTCGGCAAAGAGCACCTCTGCCAGAAGCCACATCACACCGCAATCCACCGCCGTGCCGCCAAGGGTGGAGAGCATAAACTTGATGTATCTTGCCAACTTTTCCATTTTCTTCAGTATTTTTTTTCGGCGGACAGGAAGGTCCGGCAGATATGTATGAAAAAAACAGAAAGAGGAGGGACACACTTGCCCTCCTCCTCATTAATATTCCGTCTTTATTTCTTCTTGATGAGCGGGTCGATCTTGGCAAAGTACCTTCCGTCCTTTATCAGACTGCTGAAGTAGGTGAAGACAAGAATGGCCAGAACCACGAAACCGGCAAAGTCCATACTGAGCAGAGTACCGCTCAAAGGACCTACGGTAACAGGAACAGAAACCGTGTGCAGAGGTTCAACGAAGAACCAGATGGTGTTCAGGATAATCATCATGACACGCAACTCGGTGGGACCGAACTTGCCGTATGTCAGCTTGAACTCGTTCTTCAAATGTGCACAAATCATCACATAGACCTCCATACCGAGATACACGCAGAACAGCAGCAGGCCCATCCAGAAGTGCATATAGGCAGAGAAGCCAAGACCACCGAAGATGAAGAACTCTGCCACGCAATCCATGTTGTGGTCAATGTAGAAACCATACAGAGGACGTGACTGGTTGCGCACACGGGCTATGGTGCCGTCCAGCGAGTCGCCCACCCAGTGCAGCACGTAGCCCAAGGATGCGAGCCACAACCATGCGGGGTCATAGTTTGTGAGCAGATAACCTGCTGCTATCAGCATTGCTGCAAACAGGCTGAACCAAGTAAGCATGTCCGATGTGACCCAACTGGGCAGACGCTCTGCCATCCAGATGAGGGCCTTCTTTTCGTAGGGATTCAGTATTGATGTCTGTATACGAACAGAATTTTCCTTGTTACTCATATGTTTATACCGTTTTGAATTTAGTATTCTTTCAATCAATGGCCTCAAAATGCCGGAGCACAAAACGAAGCCCCCGAACACGGATACGCATTCGGGGGCAAAGGTACGACTTTTTTTCCAATAAATACTTGAAAGGGTAAAAAACACACTTTTCATGCACCAAATAGAACACATCTGTGCAAGAAAAAAGAAACTTTATCTATGCCATTCAACCACGTGACCCGAGGAGAGCGACTTCTGTACGTCTATCAACCTTTGGTTGGAAGAACCTCGGAAAAGGAGACTCGTATCGCGCAGGGATTGGATGAAAGGACCGTCAACAAGGACATCCAGATTCTCCAGCAAAGACATGACTACAGGGTCGTTCTTGGCCAATAGGATCTCCCATGTATAGCCGGTATAGCACCAGATGGTCTTGTCGGTTTCAGTCTTTACCCTACGGGCAAGTTCGGCACACCCTTCTGCCTGAAGAAGAGGGTCACCTCCGGAGAGCGTGACATGAGCAAAGGGGTCGTTGACAATAACCCTCAACAAGTCATCCACCGAAAGTTCCTCGCCTCCGTTCTCGTCCCACGATTCAGGATTATGGCATCCAGGACATCGGTGATGACATCCTGCCAGATATATACTTGTACGAAAACCGGGGCCATCCACCGTGGTGTCCTCCAATATATCCAATACTCGAAGAACTGTTTGCGGACCCTCTCCCTCACCCCTCCCTATAGGGCGGGGAGCAGAATGTTCTGTCTGATGTGACTTTTCTGTCATCTGTCCGTAATATATAACTCCCCCTCCCCTGCGAGAGGTAAGAGGGAGGGGGCGTTTGTCTTTACTTGTGTATCACGCGGTCGTTCAACTCTGCCAGCTTGGCCTTGTTCCAGCGGTCGGTGGTACCAACGAGGTAACCTGTGATGCGCTGGAGGCGGTCGATATTGTGGCTACCGCAGTTGGGGCACTCGTCCATTACCTTCTCAGCATTCTCGTAGCCGCAATCCATGCAACGGTTGCGAGTGTGGTTCACCGAACCGTAACCGATGTTGAACTTGTCCATCATGTCCACGATGTTCATCACTGCCTCGGGGTTGTGTGTGGCATCGCCATCAATTTCTACATAGAAGATATGACCGCCACCTGTCAGTGCATGATAGGGAGCCTCGATCTGAGCCTTGTGCAGAGCGGAGCACTTGTAGTACACGGGGACGTGGTTAGAGTTGGTATAATAGTCCTTGTCGGTAATGCCTGGGATGATGCCAAACTTCTTCTTGTCATACTTGGTGAAGCGTCCGGACAGACCCTCGGCAGGAGTTGCCAATACGCTGTAGTTGTGCTGATAACGGTCGCAGAACTCCACTACACGGTCGCGCATGTAGGTAACGATCTTCAGACCCAGCTCCTGGCTCTCCTCGCTCTCGCCATGGTGCTTGCCAGTGAGGGCAATGAGGCACTCTGCCAGACCAATGAAACCGATACCCAGTGTGCCCTGGTTGATGACGGGGGCGATGGTATCGTTGGGCGAAAGATTCTCGCTGCCTATCCACAAGCCGCGCATGAGCAGGGGGAACTGCTTGGCAAAGGCAGTCTTCTGGAACTCCATACGGTCGTGCAACTGCTGGGCGGTAACCTCCAGGAGGTTGTCCAACTTGGCAAAGAAGGCTGCTATGCGGTCGTCCTTGTCCTTGATGTTCATGCACTCGATAGCAAGGCGCACGATGTTGATGGTAGAGAAAGAGAGGTTACCACGACCGATACTGGTCTTGGGGCCGAAACGATTCTCAAACACACGTGTACGGCAACCCATGGTGGCGCACTCGTACTTGTAGCGCTCGGGGTCGTTGATGTCCCACTTCTCGTGATAGTTGTAGGGTGCGTCCAGGTTGATGAAGTTGGGGAAGAAACGACGTGCCGTTACCTGACAAGCATACTTGTAGAGGTCGTAGTTGCGGTCGGTGGGCAGATAGCTCACGCCACGCTTCTTCTTCCAAATCTGAATGGGGAAGATGGCTGTCTCGCCATTGCCCACACCCTCGTAGGTGCTCTTCAGCAGTTCGCGGATGATGCAACGGCCCTCGGCACTGGTATCGGTACCGTAGTTGATAGAAGAGAATACCACCTGATTACCGCCACGTGAGTGGATAGTGTTCATGTTGTGGATGAATGCCTCCATGGACTGGTGCACGCGCTCCACGGTCTTGTTGATGGCATGCTGGCGCACACGCTCGCGGCCAACCAGACCTGTGAGGGGAGTCTCTATGAAGTCCTCGATGTCGCTGTTGTACAGTTCGCTATAGTCCTCGGCATTGAGGTCTTCCAGCACCTTCACCTCCTCGATGAAACTCTTGCGCACATAGGGAGCCAGATAGAAGTCGAAGGCAGGGATGGCCTGACCGCCATGCATCTCGTTCTGCACGGTCTCCATGCTGATGCAGCCCAGAATAGAAGCAGTCTCGATGCGCTTTGCAGGACGGCTCTCGCCATGACCAGCCTGAAAACCATACTTGAGGATACGGTCCAAGGGGTGCTGCACGCAGGTCAGCGACTTGGTGGGATAGTAGTCCTTGTCGTGAATGTGCAGGTAGTTGTTCTTCACGGCATCCTTCACCTCGTCGCTCAGCAGATAGTCGTCAACGAAAGGCTTGGTAGTCTCGCTGGAGAACTTCATCATCATGCCGGCAGGAGTGTCGGCGTTCATGTTGGCGTTCTCGCGGGTAACATCGTTGTTCTTGATGTTTATAATCTCCAAGAAGATGTCGCGGGTCTTAGCCTTACGGGCAATGGTACGGGCACTGCGGTACTTGATGTAGATCTTGGCAACGTCGGGGCGGCTGGACTTCATCAGCTCATCCTCTACCATATCCTGGATTTCCTCCACGGTCATCTGCGACTTGCCGCGGATGCTCACACGGTCGGTGATCTTCACTATCAACTCGCTGTCCTCACCTGTCTCGGTGGTCAGCATTGCCTTACGGATTGCGGCACCTATCTTCTGTTCGTTGAAACCAACGATGCGTCCGTCGCGCTTAACTACTGTCTGTATCATACTCGGGGGCTTGTTTTGTGTGTTTCTATTATATATATAAGGTGTATTTCTCTCGCTCTTCCAACGCCGTTTCCAAAAGCGCGAAAAAGTGTTGCAAATATACGACTTTCTCTAATACGATACAAGACTTAAAGACAAAAACTTCCCCATTTTAGCAAACTTTTTGACTCGTTAAAACACAGAAGTTTTCCATTTGCTTTTGTATAGCATTGATATTCAGTCATCTTTTGCGCTCGGTTAGAGAAAAAGTTTTCCAAAACGTTATTTTAACAACATTTGTCGCTACGTATCAGCAACTTAGAAGACGTTTATGCAGGATAACCTGCCCACAGACCCTTGCACGAGGTGTTTTTAGCGCATAAACGGGGTATTATTTGTTCAGTTTTAGAATAATTTGTACCTTTGTAGACAAATCACGCCCACAAGGGGCAAAAACAACACATAACATGACAGAATACATCAACAAAAAGGTATTATTGATTGCCGCATCGGTTGCGTGCATCGTGCTTATCGGCGTACTCATCTACATGAACACACAGATGAAGGCCCGCCAGGCAGAAAACGAGCAGATGATAGAGGTCCTGAAGATGGACAAGGCCGAAATGGAGAACGAGTACGAGCAGTTTGCCATGCAGTACAACGAGATGATGGCACAGATCAACAACGACTCGCTCATCAACCAGCTTTCCCTTGAGCAGGAGCGCGTGCAGAAGCTCCTTGCCGAACTGAAGCAGACAAAGGCCGACAACGCCCGCGAGATAATGCGCCTGAAGAAGGAGCTTGCCACCCTGCGTGCCATACTGAAGGACTACGTGATGCAGATTGACTCGCTGAACCGGGAGAACATGGCACTGAAGGTGGACAACGACAAGCTCCGTAACCAGAACCAGCGTGCACAGGCACACATCACCGACCTCTCTACCGAGAAAGAGCAGCTGGTGGAGAAAGTTGCCATAGCCAGCCAGCTCAACGCAACCAACTTCAGCGCCATTGCCCAAAACAAGCGTGGCAAGGATACGGAGAAGATCAGCAAGGCCAAGAAGTTCGTCATCTCATTCACCTTGGCACGCAACGTTACCACGCAGACCGGCATGCGCACCATCTACGTACGCATCGCCACTCCCACTGGCGCAATCCTCACAAGCGGCGGCACCTTCCAGTACGAAAACCGCGACCTGCAATACAGCATCAGCAAGGAGGTAGAGTACACCGGCGAGGAACTGCCCGTAACCGTATACTGGGACATTGCCGAGAGCCTTTCGGCTGGCGAATACCGTGTGGACATCTTCTGCGACGGACAGAACATAGGTACAACAACCTTTAGCATGAGGTAGACTATGGGAAAGGGTAAACTGGCCAAGTTCGCCGACATGGCGGCAAATCCTCTAGTAGTGGAACGCCCCTATCGCCCCGGGGACGAACCTGTACGCCTGGATTGGCACAAGGAGTTTTTCAAGAACGAAAATCCCATCATCCTCGAACTCGGTTGCGGCCGTGGCGAATACACCGTGGGAATGGGTGCCTTGTACCCCCATAACAACTACATCGGCGTGGACATCAAGGGTGCACGCATGTGGACTGGTGCCCAGGAGGCTATGCGCGAGGGCATGAAGAACGTGGGGTTCCTGCGTACCAATATCGAGTTCATCGACCAGTTCTTCTCTCCCGGCGAGGTGTCCGAGATATGGCTCACCTTCTCCGACCCGCAGATGAAGAAGGCCACCAAGCGACTCACCTCCACCTATTTCCTCCAGCGCTATCGCAAGATTATGAAGGATGGGGGCATCGTGCACCTGAAGACCGACTCCAACTTCCTCTTCACCTACACCGAGGAGATGCTCAAGGCCAACAGCCTCCAGCCCCTCGTCTGTACCCGAAGCCTTTATAGCGAGACGGGGGAGGACACCGCAGAGGCACGCTCACGCCAGACCTACTACGAGCAGATGTGGCGCGAACGTGGCATAGACATCAAGTACCTGGCATTCCGTCTGCCCCACGAGGGAGAACTGAAGGAGCCTGAAGTGGAAATAGAATTCGACGAATACCGCAGCTATGGCCGCAACAAGCGAAGCGGGCTTGATGCTGGGAAGTAAAGGAAAGCACCTGTCCTATATCGTATCAGCAAGCATTGAACCCATTGATACGAAGAAAATTAAACTCCTAAGGTGTAGGGACGCTGCGTGCAGCGTCCGAATAACCAACAAAATAAGAAACAAGGCGGACGCTGCACGCGGCGTCCCTACTTGTATATGAGAACCTACTTGCTTACAACAACCCCAAAAACATGTCTTTCAACAAGTCTAACGACACCGCCCCCATCAAACCCTCTGCGTGGCTCAGCGCCATACCTTTTATCACCCTCATTGCACTGCTTTCGTGCACGCTCGTTGTCTTCGGGAGCGACTCGTTGGGAGGTCCCTCACAGATAGTTCTGCTCACCGCCAGCGGCGTTTGCATTGCCCTGGGCATGGGGGTATGCCACATAAAGTGGAGCACGATAGAAGAAAGCATTACCGAGAAAGTACGCGAAAGCACTATAGCCATCTGCATTCTCCTGCTCATTGGCATGCTTTCGGCCTCGTGGATGATTTCCGGCATTGTGCCCACACTCATCTGCTACGGCATACAGATGATACACCCTGCGGTCTTCCTGCTTTCCTCGTGCCTCATCTGCGCCCTGGTATCGCTGATGTCGGGGTCGTCGTGGACAACCATTGCCACTATAGGCATAGCACTTATAGGCATTGGCAGGGCATTGGGATTTGAAGACGGGTGGACGGCCGGTGCCATCATCTCCGGCGCTTACTTCGGCGACAAGATTTCTCCACTCTCCGACACCACCGTGCTGGCAAGTTCCAGTAGCGGCACACCGCTCTTCCAGCATATCCGCTACATGCTGCTCACCACCCTGCCCAGCATGTTCATATCCCTGCTGATCTTCGGCTTGGCAGGCATCTGGATAGGCAGCAGCAACCTGACGGAGTCCGTAGACACATACACCGAGGCCTTGAACAGCACCTTCCACATTTCGCCATGGCTGCTCCTTGTGCCCGTAGTCACCGGAGTGCTCATCTACAAGAAGGTTCCCACCCTCATAGTGCTTTTCCTCTCCTCCATCATGGCCATCATCCTGGCAATAGTATTCCAGGGAGGCATACTGATGCAGATAGGTGGTTCTGCCGACGGTTCGTACTCCTTTGAGGCGCTCTACCGTGGCATCATCACCACCTTTGCCAACTCCACATCAGTGGACACGGGCAATGCCCTCTTGAACGACCTTGTCTCCACCCGAGGCATGGGTGGCATGATGGATACCATCTGGCTGATTCTCTCTGCCATGGTGTTCGGCGGCGCCATGACATCGTGCGGCATGCTGAAGAGTTTCCTCGAGGCCGTGTTCCGCCGTTTCATGAAGACACGCTTTGGTCTTGTCTGCTCCACCGTGTTCAACGGCATTGCCATGAACCTGATGACGGGCGACCAGTACATCTCCATCATCCTGTCGAGCAATATGTTCAAGGACGAGTACACACGCCAGGGCTACGAATCACGCCTCTTGTCGCGCTCCACCGAGGACAGCGCTACCGTGGTGTCGGTACTCATCCCCTGGAACACCTGCGGCATGACACAGGCCACCGTGCTTGGCGTTGCCACCCTCACCTATCTGCCCTACTCCTTCTTCTGCCTGCTCTCCCCCCTGATGTCCATCATCCACGCCGCCTTCGGCTGGAAGATAAAGAGACACGAGGAATGGATTAAGGCAGAGGTGAAAAGTGAAAGGTAAAAAGTAGGGACGCTGCGTGCAGCGTCCGCCTGATGTTTTATTTTGTTGGTTATTCGGACGCTGCACACAGTCCCCCAACGTCGCAATGGGGATTGCGACCCTCACGAGGCACAGATTGACATCCCAGTCAATCTTCCAAGGACCTCGTTCGCCCTACAGTGGGCAATGATTATTAAACCCAAATCGGCCATTAGACTGTTATGCTCTAATGACCGATTTGGGTTTAATCTGTAATCAGTTTTCCGTTTTCACCTTTCACTTTTCCGTTCGGTTAATTTCCACTATCTTTGTCTTCTCGCGCTCGATGTTGCGGCGGTCGGTTTCGGTGACCACACGGGCGGCAAGCTGGAGGAAGGCCTGACCTGTGATGCTACCGGGGTCCAGCGCTACAGGAGTACCGCCGTCGCCATTCTCGCAGATGCTCTGCACCACGGGGATCTGGCCCAGGAGGGGTACGTTCATTTCCTCTGCCAGCGTCTTCACTCCCTCACGGCCAAAGAGGAAGTATTTCTCCTCGGGATGCTCCTCGGGAGTGAACCATGCCATGTTCTCCACCAGGCCCAGGATGGGCACGTTCACCTTCTCATTGGTGTACATGTTTATGCCCTTTCTGGCATCGGCAAGAGCCACCTGCTGAGGTGTGCTCACGATGACAGCACCTGTTATGGGCAGGGTCTGCACCAGGGTGAGGTGTATGTCGGAGGTGCCTGGAGGTGTGTCGAGCACAAAATAGTCGAGGTCGCCCCACGCTGCATCGCCAATGAGTTGCTTCAGGGCATTCGATGCCATGCCGCCACGCCACAGGGTTGGAGTATCGGGATCTACAAAGAAACCTATGCTCAGCACCTTGATGCCATACTTCTCCACGGGCATGATGAGGTCGCGCCCGCCGATGTTCTCGCTATAGGGACGAGCATCCTCCATACCAAACATCTTGGGAGCGCTGGGGCCAAAGATGTCGCAATCCAGCAAGCCCACACGATGACCCATGCGTGCCAGTGCCACGGCCAGGTTTGTTGCCACCGTGCTCTTGCCCACTCCACCCTTGCCACTGCTCACGGCAATGATGTTCTTCACTCCAGGCAGAAGGTCGGGCAGATCGGGACGAGGTGCCTGCAAGGTCTTGGTCTTTATCTCCACCTCCACGTCCTTGCTCACATAAGCATGTATGGCAGCCTCGGCAGCCTTTACGAGAGACTTCAGGAAGGGGTTGGTAGGTTTGTCGAAGATGAGGGAGAAACTCACATGCATGCCTGCTATGCGCAGGTCGTCCTCCACCATTTCCATTTCCACTATGTTCTTGCCCGTACCAGGGTAGCGCACCGTAGCCAGGGCATCCATTATAAGTTTGGGATACAGTTCCATATTATATTATAATAAGAGGACCCTCCCCCTTACCCCTCCCTATAGGGCGGGGAGTATGATGTACTGGAGGGGGTGAGTAATGTCGTTGATAAGGGTTTCGGTACAAAGGTACGATTAAGTGAGGGAAGTACAAAATAAAAAATGTTTTATTTTTACTTCCGAGCGAAAGTACCTAAGACGATGGTCAAAGGTACGATTAAGCGAGAAAAAAAGCAAAAGTTTTTTGTTTTTTCCGAGCACGAGTACCTAAGAAACGTAGTTTCAGAGTACGATTAAGCGAGGGAAGTACAAAATAAATTTATTTTTACCTCCGAGTGAAAGTACCTAAGACGATAGTCAAAGGTACGATTAAGCGAGAGAAAAAGCAAAAGAAATTTGTTTTTCCGAGCGTGAGTACCTTAGAAACGTAGTTTCAGAGTACGATTAAGCGAGCGAAAAAGCAAAAGTTTTTTTTGTTTTTTCCGAGCACGAGTACCTAAGAACGAAGTTTAAAGATATAAAAGATTTTCGGAAGCAAGGAGAAGAAAGCGTAAAATAATACCGTCGCATGGTTTGAGCCACACGACGGTATTTTGTGTATTTGGTTTGTGGTGCGTGAGCCAATAAGCGCTCACGACCTTTATTTCACAACCTTAACTTTGTTTAAGTTGTTATCGCACAACCTTTTTGCCGTTCTGGATGAAGACGCCATGCTGAGAGGCATTTGCCTTGCGGCCGGAGAGGTCGAAGAATTCAGTTCCCTGAGTTCCGTTTTCACCCTTCAGTTCGCCAATGCCTGTCTCTTCGCCTACAACCTTCAAGGTAGCATCGATGATAGTACCTCTGTTGGCCAAGATACCGTTTGAACCAGTGGCGGTGCCATCGGCAGCCAACTGACCGCCAGCATCCACGCTGTTCCAGTCAACCTTGAAGCGGATGCGGTATGTACCAGCCTCGGGAGCGTTGAACTTGGGGCAAGGGATGTTGCTGCCAGGATTGAGCGCACTGCCAGACATGGCCTCGCCAAGAGAGTTCACACCAGAGTCGGCGTTGTTGAAGTCACCGCTATAGTAGTAGAAGCTGACGAGGTCGGTACCGCTCTGGTCGGTCTCGCCGTCCTTGAAGCTGAACTTCTGGTCGTTGTCGAGGTCGATATACACATAGCCATGCATCCAAACACCGGCATACTTGATAGTAACGTTGATTTCCTCTCCAGGTTCGCAAGTGAGCGCCAGGTCCTCCACCTTGGTAAGGTCGAGATAACGGTTGTCTCTCTGCTCAGGAGTGATGTCAATGGTCTGGGCATCAGCATTGGCTGTAGCAAATACTATCTGAGTGATGGCACGGTCAGCACCACCGGTATAGTCCTTCTCGAAGTTGATGCCATAAACCACAGGCAGCACAGTCACCTCTGCCTGACAAACCACACCGGTGCCATCCATGGCAGTTGCGGTGATAGTTGCCTTGCCGGCAGAGATACCCCTTACCTTACCGTTCTCGTCAACCGTGGCCACAGCCTTGTCGCTTGATGTCCACTCGAGAGTCTTGGTAGATGCATTGGAAGGAGTGATTGTTGCAACGATAGTAACATAGGCACCCTCTTCCACCTCGTACTGGGTCTTGTCGAAAGTGATACCCTCAACGAAGGTTTCGGTTACGGTCACCTCTGCCTGGCACACAACACCGCTACCATCCTTGGCAGTTGCGGTGATAGTTGCCTTGCCGGCAGAAACACCACTAACTACACCGTTTTTCACAATAGCCACCTTCTCGTCGCTGGTTGTCCACTCGAGCGCCTTGTTGGTGGCGTTAGTAGGGTTTACCGTTGCCACGATAGCAACGGTAGCCCCTTTTTCTACCTCGTACTGTGTCTTGTCGAAGCTGATGCTCTCCACGGCTACTACTGAAGCCTCGCTATCGCGTCCGTTGAACATATACACGCTGCTTCCAGGCAGGGTGAGAGTCAAAGGAGTATCGATGTTGATTGGTTCACCCATGGTCAAACCACTAAGGTCGGCCTGATCGGCAAAGGGTTTAGTCAGAGTGATTGAGCCTGTGATGTTGGCAGGAATCTCGAATGCCTCGCGCAGGGTGAGTGTAATCTTCTGTGCGCCGTTGGCACCATTGCGGAGAGCCAAAGTGGCCTTCTCGCCATTCCATGAAGCCCAACCGTAGATTTCGTGCTTGCTACCTGTCCAGGGGTCGCCACCTACCCAGTGTGCGTCCATGAGCACGTCGGAGTACTCCTTCTGCCACTTGATGAGCTCAGCCAGGTCGCTCCACAGCTTGCCACCATTGATAGAGTTCATGAGCTTGTAGTCGTTGTAGAGCTCTACCATGCCAGAACCGCATGCGAAGGCGCAACGAAGTTCGTTCAATACAGACTTATAGTCGCGTGGGTCACCTGCTGGAGGACCGAACTCGGTGAGCATGAAGCCGTGGGTCATCAAGGTGTTGATGGGGCAGATGGGAGAATTGGTCACGTAGTTCTGGTGAACCAGGTTATCGCGATAGGTAATCCACTTCTCGCGGTTGTGGCTGTTATCGCCAATGCGGTCGTGGTCATTCTCCTGGCGCCATGTAGCGTCGCTGATCTGGTACCAGAAGGGAGATGCCCAGGTACCTACGGTGGTGTTGAAGAAGATGTCCTCCTTGAGGTTCTCACGTACGTACTGCTCCAGGCGGATGATACCCTCGGCATTCTCATTACCGGTGTCGCCATTGTCGGGACCTACAGAAGAGAACTGAGCTGAGATACCGTCGAACTTGAAGAAGTTGTAAGTACCCTTGCCGTTCACGTGCTGGTTCTTCACCAGGTTCTCGGCTGCATCGAGGAAGGTCTTGTAGTATGCGGGGTTAGAGAGCTGCATACCACCACGGCTGCTCCAGTACTGGCGACGATAGGTACCACTCTGACCATAACCACCTACGGGACCGAGCCATGCACCTACGCCAGCACCCATATCGGCGGCTGATGCTGCCATATCCTTCATTTCATTGGGGAAGGCCTTGTGGAAGGTCCATGTGCCGTAGTTGTCCCAACCATCGTCGATGATGAAGCTTGCGGGACCTACGCCGTACTTCTCGTACATCTGCTCCTTCCACACCTCCAGGATCTCCATCACGGGACCAATCTGCATGTTGGTGTGCTCCTGACCGGGAGCTGCATTGTTGCGGTTGATATTTAGTTCGTACCAGCTGATGTAGCAAGGGAATGCACGCCAGGGTACTGCGCGCTCGCGCTCGGAGTAAGCCAGGAACGAGCGGCGCTTCTGTGTTAAGCGTATGTTGCCATTGTCCTGTGCGCCGTCCTGTGCAATGAGGCCTACTACGGCACCCACCTTCCAGGTTTCACCAGCCTTGAGGGTTACATTGCGGCTCCAACGGCCCTGCATGTTCACGATGTCGGAGGTAACGTCCACACCGCCCTTGCCTTCATAAACCTCAACCTTGAACTCGGCTGTAGATACGATATCGCCCTCGCGGCCATCGATGTACATGCAAACGCTGAACTTGCCATCGTTGGGTACAATGAAACTGTAGGAGTTGTTCTCCTTGGCACTGCCGGTGTAGCCATGGTGGTAGTCGCTGGCCACGATAGAACCGTTCTCGTCCAGGAGCACCACGCCATCGATATCAAAACGCTTGGCACCGCCCTTGTAGGTGAGTGTAGAGGTCACCTTCTGGTTCTTCTTCAGTTCCACCTCCTTGGTATAGGTGTAGTAGGTCTTGTCCGAACCGCCTACCTCCTGTATGCGCATTGGCACATCATTGATATCCTTCTTGGTCCATGCAGAAGCAGCCACGTTGTCGGTAACGGGGGTAGAAACCAGATCCCACTTGTCCTCCTCGTCGCTGGCGCCACCCACGGTGTTGTAAGCGGTGGGAGTCTCCAGACCTGCAAAGATCTTGTTGCTCATGATCACCTTGCCACGGGTGTTACCAATAGTTGCAGGCTTGCTGCCGGCCTCCTTGGCGTCCACATTGTAGGTCATGGCAATGATGTCGAACATGTCCACGTTGCCAATGCCCTTCAGCTCCATCTCGGTGCGCAGATAGTGGCTGCCGTCGCGCAGAACTGCACGCCACAGGATTTCTATCTCCTCGCCCTTGTAGGTATAGCCGAATACAGCCTCCAGAGCCTTGCCGGCATAGTGCTCGGCACCACCGATGGCGGTGGGGTTGGCAGAGAGGTCCTTCTGCTCAAAGCTCTTCATGGTCATCTGGCTTGCGGCAACCTTCTCGCCGTTACCGAAGCCCACGATGAACAGTTCAGTACCTGCCACCAGGTTCATGGCCTTGCTACCGAGGAAGTAGATTGACTTCTCGCCCTTCAGGAAGCTGGCAGCCAGTACGTTGTTGTACAGGGTATAAACCTCACCCTCCTTCTCGCTCATAGCGGTGCCAACAGCATCCTGCTGCTTGGGATAAACCCATGCCTGGGTGTAGGGCTGGCTCTCGCGCAGAGCGGGCATGTCGTAGTAGGTAACGGAGATGGTCTTCTTCTCGTTATCCACATTTACCACGGCAAACTTGCCCTCCTTCTGCGATGCCACCACGTCGCTGGGAGAAAGAGCACCAGTTGCACTTACTGTCTGGCCATTGGTATAGGTTACACCATTGATAGTAACTGTGACACCCTCGTCAAGCACCACGGTGTAGTCATAGATTACCACCTCGCTGATAATCCAGCGGCTACCTGCATCCTGAGCTGCACCCTGTTCCCAAAAACCAACTGTCTTATTGGTATTGTCCACGGGATTCTGGTCCTTACCGCCAAACCAGTTCATGTACTTGTTTGCAACACCGGTAGTGGTGTAGGGAACGAACTGATAAGCATTGTTCACCATTGTTGCGTTCCAGGGCTGGGCCTTTGCCTTGTCGCTTTCAAGGACTGCCTTGTTTACACCATTGTCATAACTGGCAGCCTTTGTGTAAGATACCCATTGCTTTCTGTCTACACTGTAGATGTAATAAGAGTTCTCCTTACCATCCTCAGCATAGAATGCAAACTTGCCGGCATTTCCTTCTGTCTCCGTGGGAGAGGTGAAGGAAGTCATGGTCAAACCATTGCCGTTCTTCATGGTGAACAAGTTTTCGGGACTGTCCACCGATGTGGATGCCTTAATTGCATCCGTCTGTGCCCATCCTGTCATTGCAGGGAGCAGCAGAGCTAACATTAGTAGGTTTTTCTTCATTAGTTAGTTATTTTGGTTAATGTAATGAGTATTTAGCTGCTATTCAAAATATGCGCTCACTTATCCCATATATACCTTAATATATATAATATGGCAACGCAAAAATACATTTTTTTTCTTAAATGACAATAAAAACACATCTTCAATAACTCATAATCTATTATATTTAGCACAACACGGACATAAAAGAGCACAAATGTTTATCTTTGCATCAATAAAACTACATAAAATCATCCAATGGCAGGAAACGAAATATTCAACCGCTCCGAACTGATCCTGGGGCGTGAGGGGATGGAAGCACTGGAGAGAACCAGAGTGATAGTCTTCGGTGTGGGCGGCGTAGGTTCGTGGTGCGCCGAGGGACTCGTCCGTGCAGGGCTGACACACCTCACAATAGTGGACAGCGACCGCGTGTGCCCCACCAACCTGAACCGCCAGCTCATGGCCACACAAGAGACCATAGGCCAGCCCAAGGTGGAGGCCATGAAGCAGCGCCTGCTCTCCATCAACCCCGAGGCGGAAATCCTGGCTCTAAACATGATGTACACCGAGGAGACGGCAGAAGAGTTCCACCTTGAGCAGTACGACTACGTGATAGATTGCATCGACTCCCTGCGCGACAAGTGCGACCTCATACTGCGTACCACCTCCTTGGAGCGCCCCACCCTGCTCTCAAGCATGGGAGCAGCACTGAGGATAGACCCCACGAAGGTGCGCCTGACGGAGTTCTCCAAGGTGCAGGGCGATGCTTTGGCACGTGCCGTGCGCAACCGCTTCAAGAAGGCAAAGACCTTCCCCCGCCGCAAGTTCCTCTGCGTGCATAGCGAAGAGCCAGCCATGCAGAACCACACCGGCGGCAACATCATCCAGGAGGAATTGCTGTTCCGCAAGGTGCAGACCAACGGCTCGCTATGCCACATCACCGCCATCTTCGGCATGATGCTGGCAGGAGAGGTGATAAAAACGGAAAACGGAAAGGTGAAAACGGACTTGCGGAGCTTGATGAGCGAAGGCGACTGCTTTAGCTTGATGAACCAAAGGTGAATAATAAAACTGAGCACACAATCATGACATAACCATAAAAACATCACACATTATGAAGCACTATTATTGGGAAGCCGCAATCATAGCATTGGCTATTGTGGTATTTGGCTCGTTCATACAGAACTCTTTGGCAAGGTTTGTCAACAAGGAACGAGTGGTGACGGTGAAGGGCCTTTCGGAACGCGAAATGCCTGCCGACAAGGTGACATGGCCATTGGTGTTCAAGGAACTGGGCAACGACCCTGCCGAGATATACCGTAGCATAGAGCGGAAGAACGAAGTGCTGGTTTCCTTTCTTCAGGAACAGGGCCTTGGCACAGAAGAGATAATGGTAAATGCCCCCGACATCAAGGACCGCTTTGCCGACTCGTGGTCGCAGGAACAGATTACGAACAGATACGTTGCCACCAGCGTGATAATAGTGACCAGCAGCAAGGTAGAACTGGTGCGCTCCATCATGCAGAAACAGGCACAACTGATGAAAATGGGCATAGCGCTCATCACCGAGGACTATGGCAAGAACACGGTTAAGTACGAGTTCACCCGACTAAACGACATCAAACCCGAGATGGTGGAAGAGTCTACAAAGAATGCTCGCGCCACGGCAGAGAAGTTTGCCGAGGACTCGGATAGCGAGTTGGGCAAGATACGTCGTGCCACACAGGGCCAATTCAGCATCAGCGACCGCGACAACAACACACCACACATCAAAAACATCCGCGTGGTGTCTACCATCGAGTACTATATCAATGATTAAACCCAAATCGGCCATTAGACAGTTCTGCGCTAATGGAATCTTCTTTTGTCATCTGCCGAAAAATAAATGTTATTATCTTTATAACGCTAATGACCGATTTGGGATAAAGCGTGAGCGGTGAGCGGTGAGCGGTGAGTAATAAACAACTGCACTTTTGATGATTTTTGTGCAATTTTACACCCTTTATTGCACATTTTTTGCACTTTATGCAGATTTTGTTGCCAAAACAAACAGAAAATTGTCCAAAAATGACTACATTTGCGCTCGAATTAAACTCCGGCTAAGCAAAACAGTCAAAAACAAAGAGCATTTGACATAGATATCAATGCCTTAGCAGCAAATTGCAAATATAACATTTTACATACGATGAAACACTTTGTCAGTCATTTCAATGACTCCGTAAAAGAGAACTGGGCATCCCCTGCCATAACAAATTTTGGCGGCGTAACCTACACCTATGGCCAGATGGCCGAGCAAATTGCAAAATACCACATCCTATTTGCCGAGAGCGGCATAAAGAAGGGTGACAAGATTGCCCTCTATGCACGCAATTCTGCGGAATGGGTAATTGCATATTTTGCCACTCTGACCTATGATGCTGTATCTGTGCCCTTCCTGCCCGACTTCACACCTGCTGCAGTTGCAGAACTGGGTGCATTCTCGGAGTGCAAGCTGCTCATTGCCGATGACATTGCTTACAACAGCCTGGAGAGCGACGAGAAGTATATCAAGCAGTTGGAAACCACTCCTGGTTTTGCCGGTATCATCAACGTGAAGGACATCAGCATCTGCGTGGCAACAGAAAAGGCATTGGCAGCAGCGCATGACACCCTCGACGAGCACTTTGCAAAACTCTATCCCAACGGACTGAGCGCAAACATCGTAAACTACTATCCCGAGGAGCGCGACATGGAGGCCGTTGTTGAAATCAGTTTCACGTCAGGCACAACCAGCGCAACCTCAAAGGGCGTTGTCCTGCCAGCACGCTCTCTGTCGGTGAACCTTGACTTCGCACGCCGCGAGATTCCTGCCACACGAGGCGGCCATATCTTTGCCATCCTGCCCATGGCACACATGTTCGGCCAGACATTCGACGTACTGTTCCCCCTGGCTGGCGGTTGCCACGTGTACATCATGCCCGGCAAGCCCACCCCTGCACGCCTTTTGGAGGGTCTGGCCACAGTAAAGCCCTTCATGTTCCTCACCGTACCTCTGGTCATAGAGAAGATATTCAAGTCAAAGGTATTCCCCGCAACACACGCATTCCCTGCCAAGATGCTCCTGAAGATACCCGGTTTGGACAAGATCGTGCTCAACAAGATAAGGAAGTCGCTCCTCACCGCCTTTGGCAACGGTTTCACCACAGGTCTCATCCTCGGTGGTGCAGCGCTGAACCGCGAGGTAGAGGACCTGCTCAAGCGCATGAACTTCCCCTACGTCGTTGGCTATGGCATGACCGAGTGCGGTCCGCTTATCTCATATTGCGACAAGAGCGAGTTTGTGAAGTACTCATGCGGCAAGAAGGCCGATCCCCTGGAGTTGCGCATAGACTCTGCCAACCCAACCAAGATACTTGGTGAAATTCAGGTCAAGGGCGATGCTGTCATGCTCGGATACTACAAGAACGAGGATGCCACCGCCGCCACATTCACTGAAGACGGCTGGCTGAAGACCGGCGACATGGGTGTTGTGGACGCCAAGGGCAATGTCTTCATCAAGGGACGTTGCAAGAACATGATTCTCACCGGCAACGGCCAGAACATCTACCCCGAGGAGATTGAGGACAAGATCAACAACCTGCCCTACGTAGTGGAGTCATTGGTTGTTGGCCGCAAGAACGCCATCGTGGCACTCGTTGTTGCCGACTACGAGGCAGGCAAAAAGGCAGGTCTTGATGCCCAGGCACTGGATAAACTTGTCAACGACAATGTCCTTGCCCTGAACGCAGAACTGGCTGCCTATAGCAAGATCGCCAGCACCGAAATCCGTAGCGAAGCCTTCGAGAAGACTCCCAAGCAGAGCATCAAGCGATATCTGTATTCTTAATAAAAGATATTATAACGGACCCTCCCCCTAATCAAGGACCCACCCCCAACCCCTCCCTATAGGGCGGGGAGTAGAATGAGCTGAAAATCTATCAGTCGGTTGTAACTACTCCCCTCCATACAGGGAGGGGTTGGGGGTGGGTCCTTATTTTACTCTATCACCACGCGTGTCCAGGCGTGGGTGTTCTGCTCACCGTTTTCCGTTTCGTATTTTCATTTACAAAAAGGAGGGTGTATCGATGCCATTCGGACGCAGCCGCTGCGTCCCTTCTATTAGCGACAAAGGATTACAGATTACAGAAGAGCTGGTGTTTGTTACAACAAATAGCCATGCTTCTTCATCAGCGCCGAAAACAGACTTCTGTTTGCCGCTTCCACAAGTATCCTATATCCCTCGGCCCTGATTACAATTGCCTTCAGTTCAGGGTCGGTAGAAAGCAGTTCTGCAAGTGCCGTGCTGCCGGAGTCCAGTTGGAACAGTAGGTACTTGTGACTATCAACAGAAGCAAGCGGGTTGCACTGTCGCAACAAGGACTCGAAGAACTCGTTCCAATGCTCAGGAATATCCTTGCTGATGAAACGCCTGAACATATTTATTTTGTTTACGACATCCTCCTTGCTGAAACAGGTTCTGAGAAAACTGGTGTTGTCCATCATGTATCGGCTGTTGCCAATGGAGACGGCGGTATCCTTAAGCAGGGACTCATAGGGATTGTTTTTAACCAAAGAGCGTATTATCAGGCGTTGCTCATCCAGGTGGAACAGTTTTTCCGAAGCCTTGTTGGCAGAACCTTCGTATGAGGCGGTCAATCCAAGCGCAAACCGTCCCAACTCTGTAAGACGGAAATATTCAGGGACAAAAGCAGGGATAGTTTCTTCGTCCCCCGGACGGCGCCAGGCAAATTCCACAAGTCCCAGACTTGCCATCATGAATATTATCCCATTGACAAAAGGCAAACCCATGCAGCGGACAATATCGGACAATAGGATATAACGCTCCGAAGTGCTGTCTATGGCTGTGCTGTTGGCCAAGTCGTACAAACCAAACAGCTGCAAAGGGTTGCTTGTTAAACTTTCAGTAAAAAAGAGATAATGGAGATTTTGCATGGGGAGCCATTTTCCCTCGCCCTTGCGGAGAGCATCCAGCACCTGGCTGACCAGCAGATATATCGTAGAGGTATTGTACCAGGACGTCTTGATTCCCCTGACATGAGGCAATAGAAGAGACATGTACCTGGCGTAGGAGTGCAGCAGGCAACTCTCTATCTTCTTGACGAAATCCTCTACATTTGCATTCTTGTATCCCCCGTAGTTTTCAAACATCATCGACACTGCAGGGATTGCCAACGACAGTCTCATCTGCGCCTTATCCTCGGGAACCCATCCAGTATTGAAGAACTCATCCAGAAAGAGCTGTTCCTTCAATTTCTTTGACAAAGAGGCAGAAATCTTGCGCTTGCCAGTGCCCAATCCACCCTGGACATAAAGCATCTGCATGACGGGGAAGGAACGGACAAACGACGATTCACCATTGAACACGAACAGGTCATCCCCGGGAAGTTCGTCATTGTCGGGGACCTCCGCCTGAGACAAGAAGAACGGAGCAAAACACATCCTCAACGAAGCAGGCAGGTAATAGTATCTGGTAGTGCTGTCTTTGTACATATAGTAGAACCCATCGCTTTTGCTGTTGGGCGTACTATGTCTCCGTCCATTAAGGCACAGCAGCCATTGCTTGTGCGAAATCGGGTTATATTCGAAAACGCTGGGCTCCTTGGTATCCTCTTTTCCATTCCATCCGCACAATTGCTTCTCCGAGCAATACAGGTTCGTGAGCAACGTCTGCCACAGCACCCGCTGTTCATTGGAGAGCGAGTCCACGTACAGTTGCAGATTCCTTTGGTCCGAAAGGAAGGCTGAAAGAACGTAAAGTACCTCAGCCTTCGTTACCGATTTCTTGCTGAAAAGAACCTTGTCAAAAGTTATACTATCCAGAACCTTTCCTATCGTAGTTTTTACATTAAGTTCGCACCCATCCAGCATGGAACTTAAAGGCACGCACCAGGCCTTCAGCTGAGGTACGGTAAGCACACCCAGTTTCTCCTGCCAATAATGCAACAATTCTTTAGGACCTTGATAGAGACAGACAGATTTTACTTCCGGTTTCTTTGCAGGATTCTGAAAACTGTCCCACAATGTATACTGTGCCATGGCTATGGTTTATTCATTTTTTTAGCTTAATATGAACTTTATGTCCTCCTCAGAAAGCACTTTGGCAGAAGAAGCATCGTTGCCAATCAGACCAGCAAAGAGTTCCGCCTTCTGCTGCTGGAGCAGACAGATTTTCTCCTCTATGCTGCTGCGTGTTATCAGGGAATAGCACATCACCTTGGCCTTCTGCCCGAAGCGATGCAGACGGTTGATGGCCTGTTCCTCGGCTGCCTTATTCCACCAGGGTTCGAAGATGAACACCGTGTCGGCGGCAGTAAGATTCAGTCCCACACCACCCGTCTTCAAGGTCATGAGCAGTACCTTGCACTGAGGATTGTTCTGGAAGCGGTCCACCACCCCTTTGCGGTCGTGTGTGGAACCGGTCATGCAGGTAAAGTCTATACCAGCCTCATCAAGTTTTTCGCTTAGCAGTTCTATGCCAGCAATATAGTTGAAGAACACCACCACCTTGTGTCCGTTGCAGACCGCCTCCGTAAGCATCTCCATCAAGGTCTCTATTTTTGGCGAAAGTATCTTGCCGTCCGTCATGCTTTCAGGAACGGATGCTATGCGGCGCAATTCGTTGAGCGCTTGGAACATCACAAACTGCGACTTCTGCACCCCGTCCCTTACTATTGCATCCTGAACATAGTGCTGGTAAAAGGCACGCCGTTCATTGTAGAACTCGGCATGTTCCTTCTCCATCTCCACATAAAGCGTCTGCTCCATACGGTCGGGCAGTTCCTTCAGCACATCCTTTTTCAGGCGGCGCAGCAGAAAGGGGAATATCTTGCGTCGAAGGCCGTTCAGCACCTCCTTGTCGTTGTCCCTCTGTATGGGGGTGGTGTATTGCGAATTAAAGTCATCCAGCGAACCGAACATGGCAGGGTTCAGGAAACGGAAAAGGGAGTAGAGTTCTGTTAGGTTATTTTCAATGGGCGTACCGCTCAATGCCAGACGATGTTTGGTCTGCAGAAGTGTGATAGCTTGGGTGGTTTGCGAGGAAACATTTTTTATGTTCTGCGACTCATCCAGAATAACGTAGTGGAACTTCTGCTTGCAGAACTGCTTTACATCGTTTCGCACTATAGCATATGTAGTGAGCATCACCTGGTGTGAAAGGCCCTCCTCCATGCTGCGCTGTGCACCATAGTAGGTATACACAGACAGAGCGGGAGCAAACCTTGCCAATTCGTTCTGCCAGTTAAAAATAAGACTTTTAGGCATCACTATCAGAGTCGTACCCTTGGTCTTTGGATATATGCGAGTTAGCATTGCTATGGTCTGCAACGTCTTGCCCAGGCCCATATCATCGGCCAGACAACCGCCGAGATTGTTCTCGTACAGATAGTTTATCCACTTTACACCCTCCTGCTGATAGTTTCTCAACTGTGCATTGACCTGAGGAAAACGCATGCGTTGGGAAGGAAGGGCATTGAACCCCTCAAAAACCTTGTGATGGCGTTCAAAGACCTCGCCATTCATCCTCGCCTCCAGCATACTTTCCACCTCGGGCAGGTCAAAGAAAGAGATACGCACGCTATTGTCCCCCTTCTGGTGCTTGAATATGCGCTCAAGGCGTTTTACATAGCTGCTCTCCACAATGGCCTTGGTTCCGTCTGAAAGCGATATGTATTTCTGCTTCCTATATTGCATAATAAACTGCCTCAAGGAGAACTCCTCTCCCTCCAAATCAAGAGTAGCCTCGCCTTCAAGGAAGTCTATGCCCGAGCCTATGCTAACTTTCAGCCTGGGAGCTATAGGTTTCACCTTATACCCCTTGAGACGCTCGGCACCCAGCAATTGAAACTCCTTTACCAACGACGGTAATGCCTGCAGCAGGAAAGAACCTGCCACATTTTGGGGAATTATAAAGAAATCCTCTCCCTGGTACACTTCCTTGGCCTCCGCCTTACTGGGAGCACACTGCACTATATGCTTTCGCAACAAGAGCATGGACTCCGTGTTTGGCCGCTGCATAATGCGTCTCAGCACTATCTGCCTCTCCACGGAAAGACTTGCCACGTAGAGGAGATCAAAGTCCTGGAAGAAGTCCAGGTCGGTCTGAGGCAACATCTGTGCAACACGCACGTAGAGCGACATGTCCTCCTCCACCTTCTCAAAGATTATGGTAGGAACGGTGAGCACCTCGTTGGGCGAATAGCACAAGGTATAGTCCTCGTAGACAGGTTGCACGTTTTCCATGCAGGAAAAAAACACCGACAAGTATTTCTCCAGGAAATGCTCGGGAAAGGAAATCCTGAAGAGGTCTATCTTCCCGAAATTCTCGCCTATGGAGTGGATGGGGTATATCACAGTACCAGCCAAAACGAAAATGTCCGTCAGGAAACAGAAATCCGTTGTCTCCTCCTCTTTGGCCTTTATGGCAAATGATGTTTCGATATAGCCATCCTTTCTGTCCATCAGCAACTGTAGCGACACGGTCTCCGCAGACACCTTGACGGAACATCCGTCGGCATTCTGCAGATTATCGCATCTCAGCAACTGATACAGCAAGTAGGGATATTCCTTCAGACAAATCCTCTGGTCGCTTTTGCCCCAGGAAAAGAGCATTTGCCTTTCCTTTCTGATTGCATCCATTGAACGCAGGACATGAAAGGCCTCGCCATTATACAGGCGGTAGTCCGGAAAGAACTCACCGCCATGCTCATCCACAACACCCACATAGGCAGTGTTGTCCGCATCTATGTATATTCGGAAATATATATCAATCCTCTTGCTCTTCTGGTCATGCGCCACATGACAGAGGTGCTTCCTCTTCAACAAAGGCAAAAAATCATCCATCAAGACAAAAGCTTTTCAATTTAGCACCTCGTACAAGCCTTTTCCGCATTCGTTCAACTTGTTCCGCAGTCAACGTTAAACGTTAAACGATCCCTCTCACTCTATCACCACGCGGGTCCAGCCGTGGGTGTCGGGTTCGGTGCCGTACTGGATGCCACGGAGTTTGTTGTAGAGCTGGGTGGAAACGGGACCGGGCTTGCCGTCCTTGGAGATGACATAGCTGACCTCGTTCTCCAGGTCGTCGATGCGCTGGATGGGCGAAATGACGGCCGCCGTGCCGCATGCACCTGCCTCCTCGAAGGTGGAGAGTTCCTCCACGGGGATGGGACGGCGCTCAACACTGAGGCCAAGGTCCTGAGCCAGTTGCATCAGGCTCTTGTTGGTGATGGAGGGCAGGATGCTGGTAGACTTGGGGGTAACATAGGTATTGTCCTTGATACCGAAGAAGTTGGCAGCACCGCACTCGTCAATGTACTTCTTCTCCTTGGCATCGAGATAGAACTCGCAAGAGTAGCCCAGGTCGTGCGCCATCTTGTTGGCACGCAGGGAAGCGGCATAGTTGCCACCCACCTTGTAGACACCGGTGCCAAGGGGAGCAGAGCGGTCAAACTCGCGAATGATGACATAGGGATTGGTGGAGAAACCGCCCTTGAAGTAAGGACCTACGGGGGTTACGAAGATGAGGAACAAGTATTCCTCGGAGGGATGCACACCCACCTGAGCACTGGTACCTATCATGAGGGGACGGATGTAGAGGCTGGCACCGCTCTCGTAGGGAGGGATGAAGCGCTCGTTGAGGCGCACCACACGATCCACCATCTCGTTGAACTTCTCCGTGGGCAGTTCGGGCATCAGTATGCCACGGCATGTGCTCTGCAGACGGGCAGCATTCTCGTCGGAGCGGAACACGCGCACCTTGCCATCGGGGCAACGGTAGGCCTTCAAGCCCTCGAAAGCCTCCTGGCCATAGTGCAGACAGGTGGCCGCCATGTGCATGGGAATGGTCTCCTCGCTGCAATTCTCTATCTCTCCCCATGCGCCATTGCGATAGTAGCAACGCACGTTGTAATCCGTTTTCATGTAGCCAAAAGAAAGGCTACTCCAATCTATTTCGTTCATAGTTTTATTAGGTTTTGTGCACAAATTTACACAATTCTCCTATAAAGACAATACAAATGTAAGGGAAATTTAGGAAAACAGATGGAATTTTGTCACTCCGCCGTTTCCTCTCCCACTATCTTCTTTATTTCCTCGTCCACCGAGGTGAGCTGTTCGCGGCAATACTTCACCAGCTCCTGCGCCTCGCGCAATTGAGCGGCAATCTGGTCGATTGGCAACTGGTTCTGTTCAAGCTGACGTGCTATCTGTTCGAGCTTGGCAATGGCTTCTTCGTATTTCATATAAAGACCCCTCCCCGTACCGGCGGCCCCAGCGGACCCTCCCCCCTGCCCCTCCACAAGGGAGGGGAGTATATAGTACTGGGAGTTAGGGATTTTGCTAAAGGGTTAATAGATTTGTTAAAAGTTAATATTCAATAGTCAGTTGTAACCACTCCCCTCCCTTGTGGAGGGGTGAGGGGGAGGGTCTGGTCGGTTTTCCGTTTCCACTCCCACCACCTGCGAGAGCACGGTGCCACCTTGCATCATTGTGGTAAGAACCGCCTCTGGCTTTATATCCGAGATGTCGGTCACTATCTTGCCATCCATCATGGTGATGGAGTATCCACGGCGGAGGAGCAGTTCGGGATTGAGGCTTTCGAGGCGTTGGGAAAGGAGTTCCAGGCGATGCTTCTCCTGAGTCAGCACACGGGCGGCAGAGATGGGCATGAGGAGCGATGAGCGTTCGAGGCGCTGATGCTCCCTTTGCAAACGTAGCGTCACCGCCGAGGGAAGGCGCTGGCGGAGGAGAGCCAGGCGTTGCTCCTCGCGCTGCATCTTGCTGGAGGCGGCAAGGGGGATGCGTTGCTGGAGGTCGTGCAACAGGGAGAGTTGCTCCAGCTGGTGCTCAAGGATGAAAGCAGCCGCCGCCGTGGGAGTCTTGACCGAAGTATGCGCCACATGGTCGAGCACCGTCTCGTCGCGGTCGTGCCCCACACCTATTATAATAGGCAGAGGATGCTGGGCCACGCATGTAGCCAAGGGATAGGAGTCGTAGTCGGAAAGGTCGCTCGTAGCACCACCACCACGGATTATCACCACGGCATCCCAGCGGTCGGCCTCGTCGGCTATCTGCATCAGTGCGGCAGAGATGCTCTCCGGCACATGCTGCCCCTGCATTACGGCAGGAAAGAGCTGCACACGGAAGGCCAGTCCCCACTCGTTTTCCAGCAGCTGGCGGCAGAAGTCGCCATAACCAGCCGCCGTGGCACTGGACACCACGGCAATGCGCTTGAGCAAGGTGGGCATGGGCAGGTCCTTGTTGTCGTTGATGATGCCGTCCTTCTCCAGCTGGTTCAATATCTCCTGCCGGCGACGTGCCTGATCGCCCAGGGTGTAAGTGCCATCTATGTCGATGACATTCAGTGCATAGCCATAGAGTTCGCTAAAGGTGACTTTCACCCTGAGGAGCACCTTTATGCCGGCACGCAGGCTTTGCCCCGTCTCTGCCTGGAAACGAAGGGCAAGCATATTGTAGACACGCGCCCAGATGGTGATGCGGGCCTTTGCCACTATGGCACCTGTGAGTTCGTTCTTCTCCACCAGTTCGCCATAGAAATGTCCGCCATATCCTGCCCTGCCCTCCAGCAGTTCGCCATGCACCAAATAGGCATCCTCGGCACACCCCTCTATGAAGGAGCGCACCATGGCATTGAGTTCGAAGAGTGATAGTGCCTGCATAAGTTATTAGGTTTTTATACAAGGGTAGTGAATACAAAGGTACGCTTTTTTCCGTCGCCATGCAAAAATCACCGCGACAAATCGCAAAACCCCACCACACGTAATGTTAATCTTTGCAGAATATTCCCATTAGAACATTATTTGCGTTAAAAGTCTGAGGCAATATAAACATTATATGCGTACCTTTGCACCCGAAAAACAAAACAGTATCACAAACATATGAAAAAGAAGACAATGAAAGCGTTACACCTGTGGCAAATGCTGCTGATGGCAGTTTGCCTGGTGGCATGCTCGCAAGAGAAGGTGCAGCAAGACAACGCACCCCTGAAGGTGACAACCGAAAGCGTTGCCGACCAGCCTCGGGAGACAGGCACCGCCTATGTGGGCACGGTGGAGGAGTCAACCTCCGTGGCGGTGAGTTTCACTGGCATGGGCATGGTGAAGCAGATATGCGTTGGCGAGGGACAGCGCGTGCGCAAGGGTCAGCTCGTTGCCGAGATGGACAAGACCCAGGCACAGAATGCCCTTGCTATGGCAGAAGCGTCGCACAAGCAGGCCACCGATGCCCTGGAGCGCATGCGCCAGTTGCACGAGAACAAGTCCTTGGCCGACATGAAGTGGGTGGAGGTGCAGAGCAAGGTGGAGCAGGCCGAGGCCTCGCTCTCTACCGCCAGGAAGATGCTGGAGGATTGCGAGATACATGCACCCATTGACGGCATCGTGGGCAAGAAGTGGGTTAGTGCAGGAGAGACCGCCTTGCCCAGCCAGCCCGTACTTACCATCCTGGACATCAAGACCCTGAAGGTGAAGGTCAGCATCCCCGAGAAGGAGATTTCCTCCATCAAGCCCGGCACTACATCGAGCATCAGCATTGAGGCCATCGGAGACAACGCCCTGGAGGGCGGTGCAATAGAAAAGGGTGTGGTGGCAGATGCGCTGACACATACCTACGACATACGCATAGCCCTGCCCAACCCCGAGGGCGACATCCTGCCCGGCATGGTGGCAAAGGTGTATCTGCATGCCAATGACAGCATCCAGGGCATGACCCTGCCCGTACGCAGCATACAGCAATCTGCCGACGGCAAGCACTTCGTATGGGTGGTGGAAGGCGGCAAGGCGCACAGAAAAGTCATCACCATGGGCAAGACCCTAGGCAACCGCATAGAGGTACTCTCCGGCCTTGACAAGGACGACCGCGTGATAACCAACGGCTACCAGAAGGTGAGCGAAGGAACTTTGGTAGAAGAGTAGAAAGACCCTCCCCCAACCCCTCCACAAGGGAGGGGAGTAGTTACAACTGACTATTGAATATTAACTTTTAACAAATCTATTAACCCTTTAATAAAATCCCTAACTCCCAGTACTATATACTCCGTCCGCGCGTCGCACAGGAGTGTGCTCCCCTCACAAGGCACAGATGGACATTAGTCTATCCTCTAAAGACCTTGTTCGCCCCTTGCGGGAGGGATGGGGAGGGGTCACCCCATAATCCCCAGTACTATATACTCCCCTCCCTTGTGGAGGGGCAAGGGGGGAGGGTCTTTCAATCATTATGACTTTCAAGAACAGCAGTTGGATAGCATGGCCTATCAACAACTACAAGATAACGGCCTTTCTCACGGCATTGCTTCTGGCCTTTGGCCTTTGGGCGATATACGTGATGCCCAAGGACGAGTTTCCACCCTTCACCATACGCCAGGGTGTGGTGATTGCCGTGATGCCGGGTGCCACGGCCGAGGAGATAGAGGAGCAGGTGGCACGGCCTCTGGAGCGCTACATCTTCACCTACAAGGAGGTGGACCGTAGCAAGACCTACTCTACCAGCCAGAACGGCATGTGCATAGTGATGGTGCAGTTCCAGCAGGACCAGAACAACCTTACCCCCGTGTGGAGCAAGATGAAGCACGGATTGAACCAGTTCAAGTCCTCCCTTCCCCAGGGTGTGCTGGCATTGGTGGCCCAGGACGACTTTGGCGACACCAGCGCCTTGCTCATCACCGTGGAGAGCGACCAGCGTTCCTATCGCGAGCTGCAAGGCTATAGCGACGAGTTGGCCGACCGCCTGCGCCGCCTGCCCAGCGTGAGCAACGTGAGGCAGATTGGCGAGAAGAAGGAGCAGCTTACCATCACCGTGGACAAGGAGCGCCTGGCTGCCTATGGCATAGGGCGCCAGGCCTTGGTACAGGCACTCACCAGCCAGGGTCTCACCACCATGAGCGGCATGGTGTCCACTCCGCACCAGAACCTGAAGATACACGTGGCGCCCAGCATCAGTTCCGAGCAGGAGATTGGCGAGCGCATCATCTTCAATGCTCCCGACGGCAAGGTGCTGCGTGTGCGCGACATTGCCACCGTGACTCGCGAGTACGACATGAGCGAGGCCTACATAGAGTCCAACGGCAAGCGTTGCGTCATCCTCTCGCTGGAGATGCTCAAGGGGCACAACATAGTGCAGTTTGGCAAGGATGTGGACGTGGTGCTGAACCAGTTCCGCCAGGACTGCCTGCCCGAGGATGTGCACATGCGCCGCATCACCGACCAGCCCGAGGTGGTTGGCACCAGCGTCAACGACTTCCTGCGCGACCTCGTCATCTCCATGCTCATCATCGTGGCGGTGATGATAGTGCTCTTCCCCCTGAAGAGTGCCATCGTGGCGGCTCTCACCATACCCCTGTCCACCTTCGTGAGCACGGGCATAATGTATGCCGTGGGCATAGAACTCAACATCATCACACTGGCTTGCCTCATCGTGGTGCTGGGTATGATAGTGGACAACAGCATTGTGGTCATCGACGGCTATCTCGAGTATCTGGGCAAGGGTATGGGCCGTCGCGAATCGGCGGTGAAGAGCGTGCAGCAGTACTTCTGGCCCATGCTTCTGGCCACGGTGTGCATCTGCGCCATCTTCTTCCCCATACTCAAGTTCATGAAGGGCGAGGCGGCCGATGTCATCAAGCTCTTCCCCCTTACCATCACCATCAACCTGATGGTATCCTTGGTGGTGGCGGCCTTTATCATCCCTTTGCTCAATGCAGCCATCATTCGCCGGGTGAAGGCTAAGGAGCCCGGCAAGCGCGACATAACCGACTGGGTGCAGCACTGGTACGACAAGACGCTGGAGTGGAACTTCCGCCACCCATGGCTCACCATCGTGGGAAGCATAGTGCTGGTAGCCGCCACAGGCGCCTTGTTCCCCTTGCTCAAGATGCGCCAGTTCCCCTTTGCCGACCGCAACCAGTTTGCCGTGGAGGTGTACCTGCCCGAGGGTAGCGGCCTGGAGGAGACAAGGCTCATTGCCGACGAACTTAGCGCCATACTGAAGTCCAGCGAGAAGGTGACGGGTGTGACGAGTTTCGTGGGTTGCTCCTCGCCTCGCTTCCACACCAGCTATGCTCCTGTGATTGCCGGCAAGAACTTTGCCCAGCTTATAGTGAACACCGAGAGCAACGAGGCTTCGCTGGAACTTCTCGACCAGCTGGCACCGAAATACTCCAACCACTGGCCCAATGCCTATGTGCGCTGGAAGCAGATGGACTATCTGCCCGTGCCTACCTATGAATACCGCTTCTATGGCAACAACACGGATTCCATACAGAAGGCGGCACAGATGCTCATGGAGGAGATGCGACGCATCCCCGAACTGGAGTGGGTGCACACGGATTTCGACATGCCTTCGCCCATGGTGCAGGTGAGCCTCGACCCCGTGGCTTCGGCACAGATGGGCATCACACGCACTTCTGCCGAACTGCAACTGATGCTCCAGACGGGCAAGGTGCAGGTGGGCAGCATCTGGGAGGCTGGCAATGTGGACGGCAAGAGCCGTACCTACGAGGTGCCCATCGTCATGAAGGACCGCCAGCAGGATGCCATGCAGCTGAGCGATGTGGAGAACACCTACCTGACCACCCCCACCGCCTCGTCCGTGGCACTGCGCCAGGTGGCTGAGGTGAAGCCCGTGTGGAGCCAGACAAAGATAGTGCACCGCAATGGCGAGCGCTGCATCTCGGTCACCGCCGAGGGCAAGCGTGGCACCTTCGCCCTGGACATACAGAACCATCTCATCGACTACATCGACCACATGAACCTGCCACAGGGTGTGCGTGCCGAAGTGGGCGGAGAGACGGAGAAGAACAGCGAGACCACACCCGACGTGATGGTTAGCATAGCCATGGCCATGGTGCTCATCTTCTTCTTCCTGCTGTTCAACTTCCGCAAGTTCTCCATAGCCATCGTGTGCATCGTGGCCATCAGCCTGGGCATGCCGGGTGCCATCATAGGTCTGCTCATTGCCAACAAGGTGCTTGGCCTCACGGGCATGTTTGGCTTCATCACCCTCATGGGCATGATTATGCGCAACGAGATACTCATCTTCGAGCATGCCAACGAGAAGATGTCCGAAGGCATGTCGGCCAGGGAGGCTGCCCTGGATGCCGGCAAGCGCCGCATGGTGCCCATCTTCCTCACCACCGCCACCACGGCCGTGGGCGTAGTGCCTATGATACTAGCAGGCAGCAGTTTCTGGATGCCCGTGGGCATAACCATCTTTGCCGGCGGCATAGGCATGCTCCTGCTCGTCACCACCGTCCTGCCTGTGGTGTACTGGAAGCTGTATGAAAAAGGACCCAGCGGACCCTCCCCCAGCCCCTCCACAAGGGAGGGGAGTGGTAACAACCGACTCGGAGCCCCATCAGCAGTACATCCAACTCCCCTCCATAAAGGGAGGGGTTTGGGGGTGGGTCTTTTCTTCTGCTGCATGGCCATGCAAGCACAGCCTCGCACCGTCTCCCTTCAGGAGTGCCTGCAAAGTGCTGCCACACAGAACCGCACCCTGCTGAATGCCACCCTGCAGATACAGATGGCTGGCGAGCAGAAAAGGGAGGCCTTCACCAAGTACTTCCCCGAAATCTCTGCCAACCTGCTGGCTTTCCATGCCTTCGACAAGATGGTGCAGCAGGATGGCTACTACCCACAGGAACTGGCTGCCTTGGGGCAGATTAACCCCGCCTTTGCCGCCCTGGCAGGTCAGCCCTACTCCATCCGCGAACTGGACAAGGGCTATGCCGCTATGGCCACACTGACGCAGCCTCTCTTCGTGGGCGGACAGATAGTCAACGGCAACCGACTGGCCGACATTGGCAAGCAGGTGGCGGAACTACAGGCAGAGCTGCAGACAAAGGACCTCCTGCAGAAGGTGACCGAGAACTACTACCAGATAGTGAAACTGAAACTCAACCTTGCCACCATACGCTCGGCTCAGGAGCAGCTGTATGCCATCTATCGCGAGGTGCAGTCCTATGTGGATGCCGGGGTGACCACTCGCAACGACCTTCTCCGTGTGCGCCTGGAACTCCAGCGCCTCTCCTCCGACAGCCTCACCGTCGGCAACGCACACCACGTCATGTGCCTCCTGCTGGCACAGCAGACGGGCATGGCTGGCGAGAAGATAGATGTGCAGGACATGGCGCTCGCCGACATTGAAAGTCCTCTGAACTACTACATCTCACCCGACGAGGCCGTGGCCGCCCGCCAGGAACTGGCCTTGGCACAGAAGGGCGTGGAAGCAGGCAAGCTGAAGGTGCGCATGGAGCGTGGCAAGCATCTGCCCACCGTGGCCGTGGGGCTCACCGTCAGCAACGTGGGCCTGGGCGGACTCTCCGAAGGGGCAAAGTCCATGATGGACAGCAACATCACCAACGGCATGGTCTTCGGCACCGTCAGCGTGCCCATCACCTCGTGGTGGGGAGGCTCGCATGCCATACGTCGCGAGAAACTTGCCCTCCAGCAGTCGCAGAACCAGTTAGAGGATGCCCGCGAGCAGCTCATCATCGACATAGAGTCCTCCTGGTCCTCACTCATGGAGGCCTACAAGCAGATAGACATCGCCCGCACCAGTGTGGCAGAAGCCACCGAAAACATGCGCATGTCCATGGACAAATACCGCTCCGGCACGGAAATCCTCTCCACTCTGCTCGAGAGCCAAACCCTCCTGCGCGAAAGCATGTCCCACCTCGCCTCGGCCCAAGCCACCTACATGACCAAACGCGCCGACTACCTGAGGAAGACAAGGTGAGAGGGTGAGGACCCCCTCGGTCCCCCTGCAGGGGGAGGAGTTAACGGTGAGAGGTGAGAGGTGAACGGTGAGCGGTGACAGGGAAGGTAGGGACGCTGCGTGCAGCGTCCGCATAGTGGATAAAACTCTATGCGCCCTCTTGTCGTAACGAAGTTTGCGACCACTCCAGCGCCAGCGTGGAATACGAAAGGGAAATAAAACTCTGCGCTCTTTGCGACCTCCTGCGTGAGATAAAGAAACGATAACGGAAACCATCCACCCTCTCCGCTTTAATGAACGGAAAACGAAAAAGTGAAACGGAAAAGTATCCACCCCTCTGTCGCTCTGCGACACCTCCCCTGTCTCAGTGGAGGAAAGTTAATGACTAACGCTATCACCCACTTTCTCCCCCTGAGACAGGGGCGAGTACCCCGCAGGGGGGAGGGGGTGGATAAATCACCCTTAGCAACAAAACATCAATCCGCAGACACTCTCCATCACTGGGGTGCCTGCGGATTATGTTATTACTTAAATTACTTAAACGTTCAACGTCAAGTGTTCATCACTTAACCACCACCTTGCCATTCTGGATATATATACCCTTCTGTGCCTTCTGCACACGACGGCCAGAGAGATCGTAGACGGTAGAGTTTTCCGTTCCGTTTTCACCTTTCAGTTCGTCAATGCCTGTTTCCTCGTCAAAATCAAACACAAATCCACGGTTCAAGTGCTCAACGTCGTCAGAAAAGCCAAGGGCTTTTTTAGCGATTGCCAGGTATGCCGTATTAGCATTGTTGAGAAATTTTCCATCAGTCAACTCGGCAAGGTACATACCCACTATGCCGTCAACCTTAGAGAGCACAAAGTAGTAATAATCTGGGTCAGTAGAGATTTGGGTAGCAGTAACGGTTCCGTATAGGAGGTTGTCGCCAATGGCAGCAGGTGTAGCATCACTCTCAGCAAAGGTGTATGTACCTTCCTCTGCCCTGATGACAACACCAGTATTAGCAGGCAACACTCCCTCTACTCTCTTCATCTTCAAACTATTGCCAACAACCTTTACTCCAGTATAAGCCTGGACACCCTCGGGAATCTCGGCGTTGAAACCGAGGTACAATACGGCATAACCTGCGGAGGAAACGGTGAGACTGAATTCGTTGGGAAGTGCCACAATATTTCCAAAACCGCTCCATGGCGTATTTGCTTTATAAACATGAATGGAAGCAGCAGGAACATGAAGGGTGGCGTTTGCCATGGGCGTTGAATCAAAAGCATTACGAAATGCAGAAGGCATCGTCTCGGCATAGCAATAAACTTCGAGAAGTTTGGAGCAACCATAGAAAGCCCCGTCCTCTATGCTCCTCACACTATTGCCGATAGTCACCGAGGTCAAACCAGTGCAATCCATGAAAGCCCTCTCCCCTATGATCTTCACACTATTGGGTATAGTCACCGAGGTCAAGCCAGTGCAATTCTTGAATACCTCATCCCCTATCTCCTCCACACTATCGCCTATAGTCACCGAGGTCAAACCAGAGCAATAACCGAAAGCATCCTCCTCTATAATCGTAACACTATTGGGGATAGTAACCGAAGTCAAACCAGAGCAATACATGAAAGAGCCAAACTCTATGGTCGTCACACTATTGCTGATAGTAAGCGAGGTCATACCATTGCAATCATAGAAAGCCAAAAGACCTATGCTCTTCACACTATTGGGAATGGTAACCGAGGTCAAACCTGAACAATAACGGAAAGCAAATCTCCCTATGCTCTCCACACTATTGCCGATAGTAACCGAGGTCAAGGCAGAGCATTTCTCGAAAGCCTCATCCCCTATGCTCGTCACACTATTAGGGATAGTAACCGAGGTCAAACTTAAGCAATTACAGAAAGTCGCATACCCTATGCTCGTCACACTATTGGGGATAGTAACCGAAGTCAAACCTTTGCAACTTTCGAAAGCCATCTCCCCTAGACTCGTCACACTATTGGGGATAGTAACCGAGGTCAAACCTGTGCAACACCAGAAAGCACCATCCCCTATGCTCGTCACACTATTGGGGATAGTAACCGAGGTCAAACCATAGCAATTTTGGAAAGCTCTTTTCCCTATGCTCGTCACACTATATGCAGAGCCCTCATGCTCAACAGACTCCGGAATAACAATTTCACCAGAATACGTGTCACTCTTTGATACAACAGTAGCCTGCTTTGCCTCTGCAACAAGGTCATAATTTATCCCATCAATCTCAACCTCTACTGCCAGCATGGGCAGGGACAGTAGCACCGCCAGGGACAGGAACAGTGCCCGCAAGGAATTGTGTAAATAATATTTCATAAAATTATTGTTTATAGATTTGTAACCTCAATAACACCTTTTTAACCCAAATCGGTCATTAGCGTTATGATGATAATAGCTTTTATTTTTGAACAGATGTTTTGCCACTTTGAGGGCGCAATGGGGTTCCATTGTAACCGAGAAGTGACGAAACAGATGACAAAAAGAAGGTTTCATTAGCGCAGAACAGTCTAATGACCGATTTGGGTTTAATAAAGTCCTTCCTCACACCACCGCTGTGGCGACGGAATTCAAGGGTAAAGATACAAGTTTTTCTGGGAATGACAAAATTTAACAGCCTCCATGTTGAGAATGCTACGCTTGCTCCCTGCAAAAACATGCAAGAAAAGTTGCCAACTTAAATACTTTGTATTACATTTGTGCACAAATAAGTGCAAGAAATATGGAAACAGCAATGAAAGTGTCCACTTCCTTCCGTCTCAATGCGGATTTGGTGGAGAGAATGAAAGTTGCGGCAAAGGCAAGCAACCGTAGCCTGAATAACTTTGTGGAAAGCATCCTTCTGAATGTGATGTATCGCGAATCTGCGGAGAGCACGACCCTCGCTGCCATTGAGGAGGCGAAAGCGCAACAGCAGGCATACAAGGACGGCAAGACTCAGGTTGAGGCAATCGACCTGTCAAGCGTTGAGAACATGCTGAAGTCAATGGGTATATGAAACAACTCATCCCAACCACCCAATACAAAAAAGACCTAAAGCGATACTCCAATCAGAGGAAGAAGATGGAGGCTTTGATAGAAGTACTCCGTTGTCTGGCAAACGAGGAACCTGTACCGCCCAACTACCGACCTCACATGCTAAAAGGTCAATACAAAGGATGCATGGAATGTCACATAGAGGGTGATTTCCTATTAATTTGGATTGACGAGGACGCTATAAGTCTGGTCCGCCTTGGTTCCCACTCCGAACTCTTTGGAGCAACAAGAAGGAAATAAAGTGGAACATAGAAAATACACGCAATACAGGCCCGGTCGTGATGTGACCGAGCCTGTATTATTATATAAGATGTATGACCTGTTTTGCACATCAGGAGAACACCCGTTTTGACTCTGTGTGATTATCCCAGGAAGCTGAGCAGGATACCTGCCGCAACGGCAGAACCGATGACACCGGCAACGTTGGGACCCATGGCGTGCATGAGAAGGAAGTTGCGGCGGTCTTCCTTCTGGCCTTCCTGCTGAGATACGCGGGCTGCCATAGGTACGGCGCTAACACCGGCAGAACCGATGAGGGGGTTAATCTTGGAACCTTCCTTGAGGAACAGGTTCATCAACTTGGCCATGAGCACACCAGAGGCAGAACCTACACCGAAGGCTACGATACCTACGGCAAGGATACCGATGGTTTGCAGGTTGAGGAATGACTGGGCAGTAGCAGTGGCACCTACGGTGATACCGAGGAAGATGACCACGATGTTGTTCAGTTCGTTCTGTGCTGTCTTGCTGAGACGGTCAACAACACCGCACTCCTTCATCAGGTTACCAAGCATCAAGCTGCCAATCAGTGTACCAGAACTGGGAACAACCAATGTTACGATGATGGCAACGACGATGGGGAAGATAATCTTCTCCTTCTTGCTGACGGTGCGCAACTGTGACATGCGGATGAGACGCTCCTTCTTGGTGGTGAGGGCCTTCATGATGGGAGGCTGGATAACGGGTACCAGTGCCATGTAGCTGTAGGCAGCCACGGCAATGGGGCCAAGCAGTTCGGGAGCCAGCTTAGAGGTGAGGAAGATGGCAGTAGGACCGTCGGCACCACCGATGATACCGATGGAACCTGCCTGTGCAGGGGTGAAGCCGAAACCTGGGATATCTGCCTGTACCACGATGAAGGTGGCAAAGATACCTATCTGTGCAGCAGCACCAAGGAGAAGGCTCTTGGGGTTGGCAATCAGGGGACCGAAGTCGGTCATGGCGCCCACGCCCAGGAAGATGAGACAGGGATAGATACCTGCCTTTACACCGATGTAGAGGATGTCCAGCAGACCGCCATGAGCCATGATGTGGCCATAGCTGTGATAGTGAGGACTGGCAGGATTGATGAAGTCTGCCCAAAGTTCGCTGCTATACATGCCAGCACCAGGCAGATTGGCAAGAATCATACCGAAGGCTATGGGCAGAAGCAGGAGGGGTTCGAAACCCTTCTTGATGGCAAGATAGAGCAGGTAGCAACCCACTGCTATCATTATGAGGTTCTTCCAACCCTCGCCCTGGAAGAAGGAGATGAAGCCCATCTCGTTGAAGAAATCGGCAATGCCCTCCTCCATATTGAATTCCGCAGCCACGGCTGGTGTTGCCACGAGCAGCATCAGGGCTATGAGAGAGAAGTATTTCAAATATTTTTTCATAAGTGAAAATTCTTTTTTAGTCTCTTTTGATTACTTGACATTATGCCAGTTCCACAAGTGCCTGACCGCTCTGTACCTGGTCGCCCTCCTTGCAGAGGATAGCCTTTACGGTTCCGCCAAACTCGGCAGAGATGCTGTTCTCCATCTTCATGGCTTCCATCATGAGCACGGTGTCGCCAGCTGCTACGGTGTCGCCTACCTTCACGCTGATCTTGGTAATGGAACCAGGCAGGGGTGCAGTAACGGTCTTGGCGCCTACTGCAGCAGGAGACAGAGTGGGAGCAGCAGTTACGGGAGCTGCGGCGGCAGGAGCAGCCTTGGGAGCAGCAGCGGGTGCTGCTACGGGAGCTGCAACGGCATCAGCAACCATCTCTACCAAGAGGTCGCCCTGGTTTACGCTCTGACCTGCGCTTACGGCTACGCGCTGTACGGTGCCATCCACCTCGGCCACGATGTCGTTGGCCATCTTCATGGCTTCGATAACGAGCAGTACATCGCCGCGCTTCACGTGCTGGCCGGCAGTTGCCTTAACGGCGGTAACGGTGCCGGGCAGTTCGCTTACCACGTTCTTGGGACCGCCTGCCTGTGCCACGGGAGCAGCACCTGCCATAGCGGGACGGGGACCATAGGCACGTGTCTGTGCCATCTCTACCTGATATGTCTGTCCGTTGACGGTAACCTGCATGTTGCCGCCCTGGAGTTCCTCTACGGTGGCCAGATAGTCGGTGCCACCTATCTTGAATTTGAATTCTTTCATTTCTTGTTTTTTAATAAATGTGGGTTACACGACTTAGAGTCTGGTATTCAGCTGTGAAGACCATGAGTGGTCGTTGTGGGTAATGGTGAGAATACCGCTCTCCTGGTTCATCACCTCCTGCTCGTACAGATACAGGGCAACGGCAACGGCTGCCTTGTCGTCCAGGCTGGCATTGGCAAGAGTCTTGGCGTTGTTGTATTCTGCCTTGATATCCTTCTTCGCTGGCTTCTTGATTACCGCCTTGGTGGCAACATAGCTGAAGATGTTCAGCACCCATACAAGGATAACAAGGATGACGAATACAACGGCAATACTGATACCGGCCAGAAGCCAGGTATCAGTGGTTATTGCAAGTATATTCATAGATTACAGAGGTATGTTGCCATGCTTCTTGGCAGGGTTGGTAAGTTTCTTGTTCTCTAACTGTGCCAAAGCGCGGATTACGCGGAAGCGGGTGTTGCGAGGCTCGATGACATCGTCGATGTAGCCAAACTTGGCTGCCTGGTAGGGAGTGGCGAAGAGCTTGTTGTACTCCTCCTCCTTCTCCTTGATGTAGGCCTTTGCCTCTTCCACCTTGCCCTCGTCCTTGAGGGTCTTGGCCTCCTTGGCATAGAGCACGCTGGCTGCACCGCTAGCACCCATAACAGCAATTTCGGATGAGGGCCATGCGTAGTTGATGTCGCCACGGAGCTGCTTACAGCTCATCACGATGTGGCTGCCGCCGTAGCTCTTGCGCAGGGTAACGGTAACCTTGGGCACAGTGGCCTCGCCGTAGGCATAGAGCAGCTTGGCGCCATGCAGGATAACGGCATTGTACTCCTGAGCGGTACCGGGCAGGAAGCCGGGAACGTCAACGAGGGTAACCAAGGGGATATTGAAGGCGTCGCAGAAACGGACGAAGCGTGCACCCTTGCGGCTGCTGTTGCAATCGAGCACACCTGCCATCTGCTTGGGCTGGTTGGCAACGATACCTACACTCTGACCGTTGAAGCGTGCGAAACCGATGATGAGGTTCTTGGCATAGCTGGGCTGTACCTCGAAGAACTCGCCATTGTCCACGATACCGGCAATAACCTCGTACATGTCGTAGGGCATGTTGGGATTGTCGGGGATAATGTCGTTCAGATAATCCTCCATACGGTTGATGGGGTCGGTGCATGCCACACGGGGAGTCTTCTCCAAGTTGTTCTGGGGAATGTAGCTCATCAGCTTCTGGATCATGGCAATTGCCTCCTCCTCGGTGCTGGCGGTGAAGTGTGTCACGCCGCTCTTGGTGGCATGAACGCTGGCACCACCCAACTGCTCCTGGGTAACAACCTCGCCCAGCACTGCCTTAACGGGGCCAGGACCTGTGAGGAACATGTAAGAGGTGTTCTCTACCATCAGGGTGAAGTCGGTCAGTGCGGGGCTATATACTGCACCACCTGCACAGGGGCCCATAATGGCACTGATCTGGGGAATGACGCCAGATGCCATGATGTTGCGCTGGAAAATCTCGGCATAGCCAGCCAGAGAGTTGACACCCTCCTGCAGACGTGCACCGCCAGAGTCGTTCAAACCGATAACGGGAGCGCCCACCTTCATGGCCATGTCCATGATCTTGCAGATCTTGCTGGCAAGCATCTCTGACAATGAACCTGCAGTAACGGTGAAGTCCTGTGCGAAGACGTATACCAGACGGCCGGCAATGGTACCGCAACCGGTTACCACACCATCGCCCAGATAGTGCTTCTTCTCCATGCCGAAGTTGTAGCAACGATGCTCAACGAACATGTCCATTTCCTCGAAACTACCCTCGTCCAACAGCATGTTGATGCGCTCACGTGCTGTCAGTTTACCCTTCTCGTGCTGCTTGGCAATGGCCTTCTCGCCACCACCCATGCGAGCCTTCTCGCGGAGCTGATGCAACTCCTTGATCTTTTCTGTCTGATTGCTCATTTTGAGTTTTAATGATATAGTGTTAATTACTTCTGCAAACAAATAATCGCGCGTACTTATTTATTAAATACGCACAATCGCTTGCAAAGTTAACAATAAATAACGAATGACAGGGTAACTTGTGCCTCTATTTTTACTTCAGCGAGACTTTTTTTGTTGAAAAATGACATGAGGTGAGAGATAATTATGTAGTTTTTTTATACCTTTGGGCAGTAACGTCGGACGAACTATGTCCAAACAATCAACGATATTCGCTAAACGCTAAACGCTAAACGTTTTCATGGCACAAAGAGTACCTACTGAATTGGGCGAGAAGCCCGTTGGAAGATTATTACTGAACTATGCTCTACCAGCCATCATGGCAATGATAGCAAGTTCGCTGTATAATATCGTTGACAGGGCGTTCATAGGACACTTTGTCGGCAAACTGGCATTGGGCGGACTCACCGCCACCTTCCCCTTCATGAACCTTGGAGCCGCCTTTGGTGCCATGGTGGGTGTGGGTGCATGTACGGTGATAAGCGTGAGGCTGGGACAGAAGGACTATGCCACGGCGCAGAACGTGCTGGGAAACACCATCACGCTGAACATCATCCTGGGCACGCTGTTCACCATCGTATGCATGACGTTTCTGGACCCCATACTGCTTGTATTCGGAGCATCGGAGACTACCCTGCCCTATGCCAGGGAGTACATGCAGATAATACTGGTATTCAATGTGATATCGCACAGTTATCTTGGTCTCAATGCCATCATGCGTGCGGCAGGCCATCCCATCACGGCCATGATACTGACATTGTGCGGCGTGCTGGTAAATGCCGCTCTGGACCCCTTGTTTATCATCGTCTTTGACATGGGCATACGGGGTGCTGCCATTGCCACGGTGATCTCCCAGTCGCTGGCCCTTGTGGCGGTGCTGCTGCTGTTCAGCCGCAAGAACGAACTGCTGCATCTGAGACGCGGCATCTACAAACTGAAGGCGAGCATCGTGAGGCAGACACAGGCCATAGGCATGTCGCCCTTCCTGATGAACGCCTGTTCGTGCCTGGTGGTTCTGCTTCTGAACCGCAGTATGCAGGAGTATGGCGGCGACGATGCCCTGGCGGCATACGGCATAGTGAACAGTGTGGCATTCGTGTTCTTCATGGTGGTAATGGGCTTGAACCAGGGCATGCAACCAATAGCTGGATACAACTGGGGTGCGCACAAGAACGACCGCGTGTGGCAGGTGCTGCGCTACACCATGGCGGCTGGCACGGTGGTTACCACACTGGGCTTCCTCATAGGCATGTTCATACCCGAAATACCTGCCATGCTGTTCACCAACGACGAGCAGATTATATCCATGGCGGCACGAGGATTCCGCATCTGTGTGATGATATTCCCGCTGGTGGGTGGACAGATAGTGGTGAGCCACTTCTTCCAAAGCATAGGACATGCAGGAAAGAGCATCTTCCTGAGCCTGTCGCGCCAGCTGATTTTCCTGATACCGGGCATGCTCATCCTGCCCAACTTCCTCGGTTTGGACGGTGTGTGGTACAGCCTGCCCTTTGCCGACTCCATGAGTTGCATCATCACCTCTACCATGCTCTGGTGGCAGGTTAGGCATATACGTGCCAAGGAGGCGAAACAGGCATGAGACTGATTGTCAATGACAACCTTGCCCAATACACACAGGAGCAACTAGACAAGGACATGGCCTTGCTTCCCACATGGCGACGGGAACAGGCTCTGAGATACAGGCATTTCCAGGGACAAAGGGATTGCACGCTCTCCTACCTGCTGCTTTGCCAGGCGCTAGAGGAGGAGTATGGCATAACGGACAAGCCAACATTTCTCGTTTGCGAGCATGGCAAACCTTCGTTGCAGGAACATCCCGGCATCCACTTCAACATGAGCCATTGCGCCAATGCCATTGCATGCGCCGTGGGCAATATGCCCATTGGCATTGACGTGGAAAGCACCAGGCGCAAGATAAGCGATGCACTCGTCAGGCACACGATGAGCCCTCTGGAACAGGAGGAAATAGCAGGGAATCCGATACGGTTCTTCCGACTTTGGACACAGAAGGAGGCCTTGGTAAAGCTCCGCGGCACGGGACTTCAGGACAACCTGCACGACCTGCTTCTGCCACAAAACACGGCAGACATTGCCTTCCACACCGAAGAGCATGCCGACAAGGGCTATATCCTATCCATAGCAACATTTAAAGAATAGATATAAAGACATGAAATTCATAAGTTGGAACGTAAACGGCCTGCGTGCCGTTGTCGGCAAGAACTTCCTGGAGGCTTTCAATGCCTTGGATGCCGACTTCTTCTGCCTTCAGGAGACAAAACTTCAGGAGGGGCAGATTGACCTGGATATACCCGGTTATCAGTCATACTGGAACTATGCCGAGAAGAAAGGATACAGCGGCACGGCCATCTTCACACGCCATACTCCCCTGTCCGTATCATACGGCATGGGCATAGAGGAGCACGACCACGAGGGGCGCCTCATCACCTTGGAGATGGAGGATTTCTATCTGGTTTGCTGCTATACGCCAAACTCTCAGGACGGACTCAAGCGCCTCGAATATCGTATGCAATGGGAAACCGACCTGCGCGAATACCTGATGCAACTGGATGCCAGGAAACCAGTTGTCTATTGTGGCGACCTCAACGTGGCACACCAGGAGATTGACCTGAAGAACCCAAAGACAAACCGCATGAACCCGGGCTTTACCGACGAGGAGCGCGAGAAGATGACCATATTGCTGGACACCGGTTTCACCGACACCTTCCGCTTCCTGCATCCCGAAGAAAAGGACATCTACTCATGGTGGAGCTATCGCTTCAAGGCCCGCGAAAAGAATACAGGGTGGCGTATCGACTACTTCATCACCTCCAGCCGCCTGCAGGAAAACATCGAATCAGCATCCATCCACACCGAAATCTTCGGCAGCGACCATTGCCCAGTGGAACTGGTACTAAAGTAAGTCCCCGTTTGCACAACGCCCGCGACCCAATTTCTCCACAATAATCATTGCCCCTGTCCGGACAACCAGACAGGGGCAAATCTTATTTGAGGTAGAAAGACTCCTTACTTGACAGGAGTCTTCTTGCCGTCTACGATGTACATACCAGCGGGCAGACCCTCGATGGTGTTTCCTACATACTGGCCAGAGAGAGTGTAGACACCCTTGCGGCCAGCTGTGACAGGTTCGCCAGCGCCAACCTCTTCTATAGCGGTAATTGTCTCATCACTCTGCTTTTCACCTAAGTAAAGCGAGAATACACCCTTTGACAAGCCCCAAGCATCACCATCGGGACCAAATCCTGAGCGCACACCATGGTTGTTATTGCCAGAACGGTCGATAACATCACCACCAGCCTGGTTGAAGTCGTAGTAGACACGAAGCTTGTTACTCTCAACATAAGACTCGGGATTCTCCAGAGGCTGGTTGCAAGTATTTGCTATACCGGAATAGTTAGATGCCCAGAGGCGGAACTCGTCGATAGAACCATTCATGGGCATACCGTCCACACCAATGGTAAAGGTGCTCATGTCCTTGATGGCATTCTTGTTGACAGCAACATTTCTGTATTGGAACTGAACGCCATTGCGATAGAGATAGAGCGCACCATTTACAGCACGGCGGATAGCATAGTGATTCCATGTGCCAGGCTGAACGAAGCCCTTGTCGGAGGTGAACTTGGTACCATTGATGGTAATAATCATTGAACCGTTGGCATCAACACGGATAAGCAGGTTCTTCTCGTTATCGCCCATACCCCAACAGTAGTTGGCAAGGTGACTGGGATTAGCCCAGAACTCGATGACGAAGCCCAGCAGGTTCTCTGTGACGGGCACAGACACCTTGGCACTGGTATGAGAGAAGGTCAGGCCGTTCTTGGAGTCAGCATTGGTAACGATCAGGGCATTCTCCTTGGTGTTTGTATTGCTGCCTGCTGTGTTGGTGGCCTTCAGGCTGACGTTGTATCTGCCAGGATACTTGGGTGTCCAGTACTGGGTCTCGTTGCCGGGAGTAATGGTTGTCTTCTGTGCAGGACCGTCAAGCACCCACTCGAAATCGGTTGCGCCATAGAGAGAGTTGCTAACCAGCTTGATAGTATTGCCCTTCTCCACAACAGGGTCGGAAACATAGAAGTCGGCAACGGGAGGAATGCTGGTAACCTGCACCTTCTGGCTGCTCTCTGCCACGCGTCCGTCGGCTGAGGTTATCTTCAGAGTGATGGTGTACTCGCCCACCTCGTTGTAGGTAGCACCTGCCTTGGCGCCGTAAACTGTCTCCACGTTAGCACCGGGCATTGACCACTCATAGACGCATGACTCTGCGTAGTTGTTGACATACATGCTCAGATGCTCACCGCAAGGCACAGATACTGAGTTCAATGTAAAGCTTGCATCCAGTGCAGGAGCCTGCTTCACCTCTACCTGAATGGTATCGGATATGGTCTTGTCGTTATAGTCAGAACCGCTTACCACAACCTCATAGGTACCGGTCTCGGCGAAAGTAACAGTGGGAGCGAGCACATGCTTGTCGGCAATGCCACATGCAGGCACATTCCACCATACCTTATTTATACCGTCGCCACGTGTAGCGGTGAGCGCTACAGGAAGACCGGCATAAACAGCAGAAACAGAATCTATCTCAATGCTTGCCTTCAAAGGAGTCTTTACCAGAGCGGTAGTTGCGTCCTTCTGGGGATTGCCGGCTGTGTGCACCTTGGCATGGTTGCCGCCAACACAATCGCGCATATAGAACGCACCGTCCTCACCATCGAAGGTATCGCCCTTGTAGTATGCCAACAGACCCTGTGGCATAACGTCGCCATAGAACTCCTGACGTTTGAAGCTGGTGTAAGTAGAACCCTTAATCTGCTGCAAGGTACGTGCATGGTCCCAGATACGGATTTCGTCGTACATGGCGTTCTGCCAAGAATTGGAAGCAGAATAGTTGAACACCAGGTCGCCGAAACCACCGATACCGCTGTACTGGTTGCTGGTAACGTAGCCCTCTTCTGCACCGTTCTTATACAGAGTAATCCTGTTGTTCTTCACAACGATAGCTATATGGCTCCATGAACCTGGGGTGAATGTGCTCTTGGAATCCAGACGTGCATTGGTGTTCCAACCTACAGTGAACTTGCCGTTAGCATTGAAGTGGTGCATATAAGTGCCCCAACCGGGACCAGCAGCATTGTTCCAGTTGGTCATCATAGAAGGATTGATGAAGAACTCGATTGTGCACTCCCTGTAGTGGTTGGCAAAAACATTGGGAATAACGAAACCTTCGTTCTCGAAAGAAGAGGAAACGCTGTTCTGCTGAACGGCAGCAGTGCAGAGAACCTTGGCGCTCTCAGTTCCATTCTCGTAAACTGCTGTTACGGCATATTCCTGGCCGCCCTCTACCTTGTAGGTCAGTTCCTTGGTATTGCCCACGAGAGTTCCGTCGCGATATACGTTGTAGGAAGCCACCTTGTAACTGTTCTTCTGTGGTTCGCTCCATGAGAGCATACCGTCTGCCAGAGAAAGGTTAGTAACAGGTTCATATCCTGCACCATATACGACGGCAGAAATCATCAGGCGCTTGCCCTCCTCTGTTATCTCGAAACTCTCACCTCCCAGGTCGAAGGGACTCTCAACACCCTCCAGGTCGTGCTCCAAGTCAACAATGCTTGCGGCAAGTACCTTACCAGTACCTACGTTCTTGTCCTTCTTTCTGGTAATCACGAAGAAATACTTCAATGGCTTGTTGGTGTCAAATGCAGAGCTGAAGTCGGTAAGGTCGTACATGAACTCCATGGCAGCCTTGTTTATCTTGCCATTCCAGTTACCCAGCATGGGTATTGCAGGAGCAGGATCGGTATTGCCATGGTTGCCGTCACCGCCATAACGGAAGTGGTGCATGTCGGTGATGTAATCGGGTTCTGTGGCATTGAGGTTGGTACTTACGCCCACCTGCAGAAGCAGTTCGCTACGGTGACTGTAGGTCATCTTCAGCTTAATGGCACGCAAGGGACGGAAGTTCTTGCGGGCATGATAGAGCTCGCCACTCCAGTAGCCACTGGTCATTTCACCTGTAGTCTGGTTGCTGACAGGACCGGCATACTTGTAAGGACAGTAGATAAAGCCCTTGTTCTCCCAATCGCCCCAGCTGTTAACGATAATCCAGGCACCCTTCTCGTCCTTGCCAGGTTCACCTGCCTTGCCGTTGTTGTCAAGGTCGAACTCGATGCGGTCATCCCAGCCAACCATGGTTACGGCATGGTCCACCTGGGTACCCCAGCGGTGAACATAGCCCATGCCTGTCACACCGGCAGCATCATTGGCTGCAGTCTTGGGGATATCCTTCCACACACCGCCAGAAGCCACACCAAGACCGATAAGGCCACCTGCCTTGAAGTCCAAGTCGCCGGCATGGTTATAAAGCCATGCCTTGGCAGCCAGACGACCTTCCTCGGTGTCCACTGTCAAGGGATTGGATGTGGGGCGCAGCATACGGTTGGAGATGGCATTCATCCACTTGTCATAGCCTGTCATCCAACCAAAGTCATTATACGTCTCCTCCTGATAACCGAAGAAAGAACTATATGTCTGGCCGCCATAAACCTGGGCATTGGGCACACCAACGAACTCCACGAACTGGTCCTTGCCGTCATTACCATTGGTGAAAAGCCACACGAAGTGGGTGGGATACTGGTTCTCGGGCACCTTGCCGCTCACGTCGCGCAAGGAGTTGATTTCATGAGTGAACATGTAGCCGATACGGCTGGCACTGCCACAGGAACCGCCCGCCTGGTTGAACACAGGAGGGAAGTACTTGGTATCTGCATTGTTCCAATATTCGGGCAGTTCGCTTGCTGCCTCCATACGCTTTGCCTTACGGCTCTGCGATTCGCCCTCCACGGGAACATACTTCATCAGTCGAGGCTCTGCGGGATACGCCTTCCTCGGGTCTACATAGTCAGGATACTTCTCGCGGTTCACGGGAACGTCCTGAGCACTTGCGGCCACAGCACAGCAGGCCAGCATGAATAGTGTAAGTTTTCTCATAAATAAATTTTGGTTATTTGTTAGGTTCTCTATTGATTGAATGGTGGTTTATAATATGTTTCTTCGTGCAAATATAGCGAATTTGTAATTATTACATAATATTAAAACATTCTTTAACTAAATGACGTATCCAAATGCCACATCTGCTTTACACAAGTGTAATTATTCCTGCATAAATGCCTGTTACTTCGTCAAAAAAGCGTACCTTTGCACGCAAAATAAGTATGATGGAGCCTAAGCATATACACATAAAGGACTACAACTATCCTCTGCCAGAGGAACGCATTGCTAAATTCCCCCTTGCCCAGCGCGACAAGAGCAAGCTGCTGGTGTACCGCAACGGGGATATCAGCCAGGACACTTTCTGCCATCTGCCCGAGTATCTGCCCAAGGGTGCATTGATGATTTTCAACAACACCCGTGTGGTAAGGGCAAGGCTTCATTTCAGGAAATCAGTCTCTACAGATTCCAACACCACCCAGGGAGCACTCATAGAGATTTTTATTCTCGAACCAGCCCACCCTGCTGAGTATCAAGAGAATTTCCTCAGCCGTGGCAAGTGCTCATGGTATTGTCTTGTGGGCAACCTGAAGAAGTGGAAGACTGGTTCCCTGCACCAGCAGATACAGATTGGCGAGGAAACCGTTACCCTCTCTGCCACACGTGGCGAGGCACACGGCACCAGTCACCAGATAGACTTCACCTGGAACACCGACCACACATGGGCAGAAATCCTCGAGGCCACGGGCGAACTCCCCATTCCTCCCTACCTGAACAGAAAGACGGAGCAGAGCGACCTCACCACCTACCAGACCGTCTATTCCAAGATAAAGGGCAGTGTGGCAGCACCCACGGCAGGTCTGCACTTCACCCCCGAGGTGCTGGCAGAACTGGACAGTCACGGCATAGAGCGTGAGGAAGTTACCCTGCACGTTGGTGCCGGCACCTTCAAGCCTGTGAAGAGCGAGGAGATTGGCGACCACGACATGCACACTGAGCACATTGCCGTGAACCGCACCACCATAGAAAGGCTCATTGCACACGGAGGCTCTGCCATTGCCGTTGGCACCACCAGCGTGCGTACCCTGGAGAGTCTCTACTACATGGGACTTCTGGCCATGCAGGGCAAGGAAGACCTCCATGTGGAGCAATGGATGCCATACACCGAGCATACCGAGACTCTGCCCGACACTTGCCAGGCCCTGCAGGCCCTGCTGAAATACATGGACGAGAGGGGGCTGGACATCCTGCACTCATCCACCCAGATAATCATAGCACCGGGATACAAGTTCCACATCGTCAAGATGATGGTAACCAACTTCCACCAGCCGCAAAGCACGCTCCTGCTCCTCGTAAGCGCCTTCGTAAACGGCAACTGGCGAAGCATCTACGACTACGCCCTGGAGAACGACTTCCGTTTCCTCTCCTATGGCGACAGCAGTTTGTTGGAAGGACCCTCCCCCAACCCCCCCACAAGGGAGGGGGGTGGTAACAACCAACTCGGGAGCACATCTGCAGTACATCATACTCCCCTCCCTTGTGGAGGGGTTGGGGGTGGGTCCGCTGGGGATGGGGAACTCCTCCCCCTCGTTGACCCTGCCGGCAATGTCATTGGCAAGGCCACACGCACCGAGTGCCACAATGGCTCCATGCTCCTGCATCCCGTGGTACATCTGCATGTATTCAACAGCAAGGGCGAACTCTACCTGCAGAAGCGCCCCATGTGGAAGGATATACAGCCCGGCAAGTGGGATACTGCCGTGGGCGGTCATGTCGACTTCGGCGAGGATATCCCCACCGCCCTTCTGCGCGAGACTCGCGAGGAACTGGGCATCAATGCCGAGGGGTGCGAACTGGTGCAGATGTACGAGTTCCACTCCGACCGCGAGCACGAACTCATCTATGCCTACAAGATTGTCTACGACAAGGATATCACTCCCAGCGAGGAGACCGACGGCGGGCGCTTCTGGAGCATGGAAGAAATACACGATGCTATTGGCCAGGGAAAGCTGACACCTAACTTCGAGCAGGAGTTCATGCAGCTCTTTGGAAGAAAAGATAACGCAGAATAGAAGGGATAGTTTTTATAGTATATCTAGCATGTCTAGTCTATCTAGAACTTCTATAATTTATATAACCTCTATTTACCATATAAAACCTAAAAAAAATTAATCAAAACAGCAAAAATGAAAAAGAACTTAGAAACACTCTGCATACATGGCGGTTGGAAAGCAACCAAGGGCGAACCCCAGCAGTTGCCCATCTATCAGAGTACCACCTTCCGTTATGAGACAAGCGACCAGATGGCCAAGCTCTTTGACCTTGAGGATACTGGTTATTTCTACACCCGTCTGGCCAACCCCACCAACGATGCCGTGGCAAAGAAGATTGCTGCCCTCGAGGGCGGCGTGGGTGCCGTGCTGACCTCTTCTGGTCAGGCCGCCAACTTCTATGCAATCTTCAATATCTGTCAGGCAGGCGACCACTTCATCACCTCCAATAATATATATGGTGGCACCTTCAACCTCTTCGGTGTTACCCTGAAGAAACTTGGTATAGAATGCACCTTCGTTGACCAGGATTGGGACGACGAGCGCATAGAGGCAGAATTCCGCCCCAACACCAAGTGCTTCTTCGGTGAGACCATCAGCAACCCCGGTTGCCGCGTCTTCGACATAGAGCGCTTTGCACGCATAGCACACAAGCATGGTGTGCCTCTCATCGTGGACAACACCTTTGCCACTCCCATCAACTGCCGTCCCTTCGAGTGGGGTGCCGATATCGTTACTCACTCTACCACAAAGTATATGGACGGTCATGCCAGCCAGGTGGGCGGTTGCGTTGTGGATAGCGGCAACTTTGACTGGGAGGCCCAGCACGACAAGTTCACCTGTCTGACCGAGCCCGACGAGAGTTATCACGGACTTACCTACACCACCTCGTTCGGCAACATGGCATACACCACAAAGATGGTGGTACAGCTCATGCGCGACCTGGGCAGCATCCCTGCTCCCCAGAACTCCTTCCTGCTGAACATCGGTCTGGAGACTCTGGCACTGCGCATGCGCCAGCATTGTGCCAACGCACTGAAGGTGGCAGAGTGGCTGGAGAAGAACGAGAAGGTGGGTTGGGTAAGCTATGCCAGCCTGCCCAGCAACCAGGACTATGCCCTGGCACAGAAGTATCTGCCCACTGGCACCTGTGGCGTCATTGCCTTTGGTCTGAAGGGCAGTCGTGAGGAAGCCATCCGCTTCATGGACAACCTGGAATTCATTTCCATCGTCACCCACGTGGCAGATGCCCGCACCTGCGTGCTCCATCCCGCCAGCCACACTCATCGCCAACTTTCAGAGGAGCAGCTCAAGGAGGCAGGTATCTCTCCCGACCTCGTTCGCCTCTCTGTCGGCATTGAGAATGTGGACGACATCATTGCCGATCTCCAGCAGGCAATGGACAAGATGTAGGAAGATAAGAAAAACTATCAGGCGGGTGCCCGACAGACAGGGCGCCCGTCTATATTGTAAGGGAAACACAGTAAACCCCATAATAAAAACAAAAAGTTATGTTTAACAATTTCCATGGATTCCATCTCGTAGAGGAACTCCACAAAAGAAATCTGGAGAGAGCAGCCAAGCGACTGAACAGCAAGTTCTTCAAGCTTCTGCTGGCCATTGCTGCCACTCTCACCATCTGGCTGTTGCCTGCCGATTCATTCGGCATTGCCAATCTTACCGTTGTAGAGCAGCGTATCATCGGTGTATTCGTGTTTGCCACTCTGATGTGGATTATGGAGGCCATCCCTGCATGGACCACCTCGCTCATTGCCGTGGTTCTGCTTCTGTTCATGGTCTCTACCAGTGCGCTGAAGCCCTTCGTTGATGGCTATAACGCAGAGCAGCTGGGCGTTATCCTCAAGTACGAGGACATTCTGCACTGCTTTGCCGACCCCATCATCATGCTCTTCATCGGCGGTTTCATCCTGGCCATTGCTGCTACCAAGTACGGTCTGGATGCTACCATCGCACGCGTACTGCTGAAGCCCTTCGGCACTCAGTCACGTTTCGTTATGCTTGGTTTCATCATGGTAACAGGTCTGTTCTCCATGTTCGTCAGCAACACCGCCACCGCAGCCATGATGCTGGCCTTCCTTGCTCCCGTACTGAAGGCTCTGCCTGCCGACGGCAAGGGTAAGATTGGCTTGGCTCTGTCCATCCCCGTAGCAGCCAACATAGGCGGTATGGCCACTCCCATCGGCACACCTCCCAACGGTATCGTGCTGAAGTATCTGAACGACCCTGCCGGTATGAACTTGAACATCGGTTTCGGCGACTGGACAGCCTTCATGTTCCCCCTCACCGTACTGCTTCTGTTCCTCTCATGGATTATCCTGTTGAAGATGTTCCCCTTCAAGCAGAAGACCATCAACCTGGAGATTCCCGACAATTCACAGAAGAGCTGGCGCACCACACTGGTGTATATCACCTTCTTTGCCACCATACTCATGTGGATGTTCGACAAGTACCTGGGTGTGAAGACCAATGCTGTGGCCATGTTCCCCGTAGCAGTATTCTGCGCTACAGGCATCATTGACCGTCGCGACCTGGAGCAGATCAACTGGAGCGTGCTCTGGATGGTTGCAGGTGGTTTCGCCCTCGGCGTGGCACTGAACAAGTCTGGCCTGGCCTCTCACATGATTGATGCTATTCCCTTCAACACATGGTCACCCCTGCTTGTCATCATCGGTTCCGGTCTGGTATGCTATGCTATGAGCAACTTCATCTCGCACACCGCCACCGCAGCCCTCTTGGTGCCCATCCTGGCCGTTGTTGGCATGAGTATGACCAGCGAACTGGCTGGTGTAGGTGGTGTCAGCACCCTGCTCATCGGTGTAGCCCTCTGCTCTTCTGTGGCTATGGTTCTGCCCATCAGTACTCCTCCCAATGCCCTGGCTCACGCCACTGGCCTCATCGAGCAGAAGAGCATGATGAAGGTTGGTCTCATCCTGGGCTTCATCAGCATGGCCATCGGCTATGTTCTGCTCATCTTCCTGGGCAGCAATGGCATGATCTAAGACAAACGTTACGTTACTGTATAACAAAGGAGGCGAACCGCTGAGGTTCGCCTCCTTGTTTTGTATGTAAGCTCCAATGTTGCAGTTACCTTAGCACCACCTCATCAAGGAACAGCCATCCACGACGGGGAGTGCGCTTGGCGGTGATGTGGAGATAGCGTGTCTTCTTTGCAGAATCAAAGCTTACCTTGTATGGCTGGACAACGAAGGGAACGTCAGCAAGAGCTGCGTCCATGAGTACAGTAAATGTCTCAGAAACCTCTGTAGCATCGGCATTAGGCATGGGAGACACACTTACCTCGGCAGGCAGATATATCTCAGGACCAAGAATCTGGAGGAAGGAAAGTTCCACAGAAGAAACTTCGCTTTCCTGACCAAGATCCATTACCAAGTCTATATCGCGGATGAAGCCCTGCCAGCACTGGTCGTTATTATTCCAAGTACCACACACTCCATCGGTCAGGGTAGAGTCGCCTCCTGCCTTGTAGAAAGAGTTGTAGGGATTGTTGTATGTCACCTTTGCGCCACGGGCAAGATGCTCTACAGCCTGGAGTGATTCGCGGCGCTGACCGTATTCGTTGGCGAGGTCGAAAGCATTGATACCAGCCTGGCGCATACTGTCAGCCACACCTACAGCCCACTGGTGGAACTCCTCATAGGTACGTGTGCGTCCCAGTCCACGCTCGGCAATAGCCAAGGCACGAGGCCATATCTGGTACTCGAGGTTCTCCGGTGTGGGCACATACTCGGTGAAGATACATGCCTGGATGCCAAGCAGACGACCTGTAGAAGTCTTCTCTGCGCAAAGTGCGCTATCCAAGGGTACCTCGTAGATGTGCGACAAGGGACGGTAACCACCCATAGCCTCGGGCTGTCCCATGGGACGGTCCTGATAACTGTCCAGATAGCACCAGTTGCTGGGACACATGATCACGTCATGGCCCAGGCGGATAGCCTCGGTAGCAGTGTCGGGGTTGCGCCATACCATTATTATCTGTGCGCTGTCGGCAAGATTGTCGGTCAGTCCCTCATCCCATACAATCATACGGCGTCCCAGTCCCTCCACAATCTTCTGGATACGGCGCATAGCCTCTGGCTGGAGTCCCTTCTGTGTAGCAGACTCGTCGCCTCCCACGTGGATGTAAGGAGAGGGGAAGATGTCAGCCACCTCGACAAGCACATCTGCCATGAACATATAAGTGCTGTCCTTGCTCATGTCCAGTTCGGCATGATTATAACCTACCCAAGGATAGGCAGCCACCACCTCCTCGCTATGAGCAGGGAACTCTATCTCGGGTACGATGGTGATGCCACGTTCCTGTGCATAGGCAACAAGTTCACGCATCTCGTCTTGGGTGTAGAAACCACCAAAACCCTTCTGTGCATCAGAGAAAGCAGGAGCAAACCACTCATTGCCCTTGGTCTCCTCGGTAGCACGAGGACGCTGTGCCCACCATTCCTTCCATGTCTGGTGTGTGCGCCATGCACCGAGGTCGGTGAGACGAGGATACTTCTTTATCTCCAGACGCCAGCCTGCAGCATCGGTAAGATGCAGGTGCAGAGTGTTAAGTCCATAGTTGCCCATAAGGTCAATCTGGCGCTTCAGCACGTCCATGGGATAGAAATGACGGCTTACGTCAATCATCAGTCCACGCCACTCCATCTGGCGCGTCTCTTTCTTGTCTGCCTGTGTGCATGAGAAGATACACAAAGCAAGTACAAATATTGAAAGGATTATTTTCTTCATAAGTAAATTTATTTATGATTCTCTTTGCTTTCGGACGCTGGACCCGGAGGGAACCCTAAGCGCGGAGGGGATGGATAAAATCTATCACCGATAATCTCCCTCAGTTTGTAACCACTCCCCTCTCTTGTAGAGGGGTTGGGGGAGAGTCCATCCCTTCAACGTTCCTCGTTCCTCGGCACCCCTCCCTTGAAGGAACCGTGCACTTCTGTTACTCCTGCTTCCTCCACAATCTGCATGTAGTTCTCGGCACTCACTCCGGCACCAGCCAGAATACAGAGTCTGCCGGCAGAAGCCTCAACAAGCTTCTTCAGCATGGGGATTCCCTTAACTGCCGAAGACTCCTGACCGGAAGTGAGCAGACGGTTGCAACCCATGGCAATGATTTCCTCCAAAGCCTGCATGGGATTGCGACAGACGTCAAAAGCACGGTGGAAGGTAATGCCCAGCGAACGGCTGTCAGCCTGCGTAGCAACATACTCCTTGGCAACGGCTATCCATTTGGAGCACATAGGCACATCCAGGTCGCCATCCTTGGTAAGGGCGCCGATGACAATACCGTCAGCACCCTCTTCCAGAGCCATCACTATCTCGGCAGACATTTGTTCTGCCTCTGCCTCGTTGTAGACAAAATCGCCCTCACGAGAACGGATAAGCACATGCACCACCACACCGGCGGCATGGCACATGAACACAGCCTGGCGTATCTCATCCCTTGTGGGAGTCAAACCGTCCAGTTCCAAGGCAGTACACAATTCTATACGGTCTGCCCCACCCTCTATGGCGCGCTTTACGCTGGCAAGGTCGGGACAGCAAACTTCTATTTTCATAGTCTTTAGGTTTTTAACGGTGAGCGGTGAGCGGATGAGCGTTTTATCCACCCCCTCCCCCCTGCGGGGTACTCCCCCTGTCTCAGGGGGAGAAAGTGGGTGATAGCGTTCGCCATTAACTTTCCTCCCCTGAGACAGGGGAGGTCCCAAAGGGGGAGGGGTGGATAGTTTTCCGTTTTCACATTTAATCCGACTTCGTCGTCTTGAACCTGCTCACGCTCGGCATAATCAAAGTAAACTTTGTTTATGCTCTCGCTTACTCGCAGATTTCCGTTTTACTGCAGTACCAGCACATAGTCCACCACATCCACCTTCTCGGGCAGGGGGATAACAATGCACTCCTTGTACTTATTAAACTTAACCTTAGCACCACCTATGAACTCGGTAACAGACTTAACCTTGCGCTTCAAGGGCAGGTGCAGTACACGCTGACCGTTCTCGTCCTTCTCAATCTGGTCAAGAGCAGTGATGTGCAGATAAAGTTTATCATCCTTCTGTGTGCTCACACCCCACTTCTGAGGCTTGATGTCGCCAGCCTCTGTGCCGTAGATAGTCTCGCCATAAGCGGAAGTCCATTCACCCAGTTCCTTCAAGCGATCCAAAGCCACAGCAGGCAGTTCGCCATTGGGCTGGGGACCGATGTTCATGAGCAGATTGGCACCCTTGCCCGAGGTATTGATAAGCAGACGGATAATATCGGCAGCGGTCTTGTAGTTGTTATCAATCACCTTGTAACCCCACATGCCGTTCATGGTCTGGCAAGTCTCCAGAGGCAGACGGCTCACCTTGGCTGCATGCTTGGCAAAACCACTGGTCATCTCGCCTGGCAGGTCGCGCTCGAAAATCTGGATATCCTCGCCCTCGAAAGGAGCACCATGGTGATTGTTGCCCACCAGACAGGCAGGCTGCAACTTGTGGATCAACTCATACTGGGCAGGCAACTCCCAATTGAAGGGCTCGGCATCCTCCTCATGATCCCACCAACCGTCGAACCAGATAGAACCAATATCGCCATACTCGGTAAGCAGCTCGGTCAACTGGGCATTCATAAAGTCGTAGTACTGCTTCCAGTTGGAATTGTCGCGTGTCTTACCGCAATTTACGCCTGTACGGCCCATGGGATAGTCATCGCGCATCCAGTCAATATGACTATAGTAAAGGTGCAGGCGTATACCCTCCTCACGGCATGCCTCTGCCAGTTCCTTCAGGACGTCCTTGCCGTAGGGGGTAGCCTCTACGATATTGAACTTGCTCTGTTTGGTATGCCACATGGAGAAACCGTCGTGATGGCGTGTAGTGAAACAGATGTACTTGGCACCAGCCGCCTTTATGGCACGCACCCACTCACGGGCATTGTACCTGTGGGGATAGAAGGCATCCGCCACCTTGGCATACTCGTAACGGTCGGGCACTGCATTCTGCAGGTACCATTCGCCCTGAGCGAACATACTATAGATACCCCAATGCAGGAAGATACCCAGTTTCATGTCACGAAACTCCTCACGAGAACGCAGATTAGCCTCTGTGGGAACATACTCTGCCTGTGCCTTCAAACCAGTGAAAGCCACCAAAGCCAATGCTATTGATAATAATACCTTTTTCATGATTATAAGTCCCCTCACCCTTACCCATCCCAGAGGATGGGAGTATAATGTTTTGGAGAATGAGGGATAATTAGTGGTTAATAAATGAATTTAAGTATGGATTCTATACAACAATTGTATCTCCTCCCCTCCTCTGGGAGGGGTAAGGGGGAGGGTCCTCCTATTTCCTTTACCCCTGCACACTTGTTGCAGAAGCGTCCTTATCGGAATCCTGCAGGTTCAAGAGATCGTGAGTAGCCTTCTTCTCGCTCTGACGTGGGGCGATGCTCACTACTGTAGCCTCACCAGCCTTTACCTGCACAATCTGGTATGTAGCCAGGACGTCGCCACCCAGCAGACGTGTACCGGTAACAAGCAGGTAGGCACCTGCGGGCAGTTCCACGCCATTGGCAAAGGGATTGCCCAAGGTCTGGTCCTCGTCGTCGAAATTAAGCGAATGAGGTCTACCGTCCACCAGACGAGCCAGATTGAAGTCGGTGAAATACTTCAGTCCCTCAGCAGCCTTCACTGTAAGGGTACCGTTGGCAGAGGTATTCTGAGCCTCGGGAGTACTGCCTTCGACATATGCTGCACCGGTAGCATCCAGCCAAGCATTCATACCCAGGGCACGTGCACCAGCCACCTTGAATACCTCAAGACTGCGGGAATCTGTAACCTTGTGCTTTGCTACAGAAACAGCACTCATGAATATCTTGAGCGGGTTACTCTCATCGTCAACGGTAATATTTTCGTCAACCCACTGAAGCCATGCATCGGGAGTGAGTCCTGAAGGCAGAAGTTCTGCCAGTTCGTCCATGTAGGGACGCAAAGGCTCTGTGGAAATACGTGTTGCGCTATCCTGAAGTGCCTCCATGGTAACATCACGCAAGTCCTTCTCGCTCAGTCCCTTTACAAGATACTCTCTTGCAGCCTCCTCGTTCTCAGCCTCGGCAATGAAGGTTTCTATAACCTGCCAGTTGCTGCGAGCCTTGCGCAGGAGTTCGTCCTCGCCCCAATAGAAGGCAGCCTGCTGGTAAGCAACACGGATGCTGTCCTCCTTCATCAGGCGACGGCCATTCACGCTTACGGTATCCACAATGCTACGGTCGGGCTCTGGCAGAGCAGAAACAGGAGCATAGAGATCAAGTTCCTCAAAACAAACACTGCCGGCATTGAGCGAAGGAGTTATCTTCACCTCTTCCTGCTTGGCGGGAACGTAAACTGCACTGAAGGCATCACCGGTGCTTACCCACACCACCAGGTCGCCAAAGCCAGTTGTGAAGGCAGCCTTACCCTCAGCATCGGTCTTTTGGGTAGCAATAGGATAGAACTCGGCATAGTTGTATACGCGGAAGTCCACGGTAGCGTCAGCGATGGGGGCGCCATCAGCATCCACAACCTGCACCTTCAGGTTCTTGGTGGGAGCATAGGTGGGCAAGCAGTTTATCTCTGTGTAGCACTTGTCGCGACCCAGCACCTCTTCCTTGCCGTTGTAGTCGGCACCGAACACACGGGTGTGCACCAGCATGGCACGGGATGCTGCCCAGTTAAACCAGCCTTTGTCCAGGACAGCCTCGGGTTCGCAAGCACCCATAAAGCGCCAACGGCCGTTGCCATTTTCATCGGCAACCCATACCTCCACCCAAGCGTGGTTGCTATCGGTGTGCGACCATCTGGGGCAATATACCTGACGGGCAGGAATACCTACGGCACGCATGGCAGCTACGGTAAATGTGCTTTCCTCACCACAACGTCCGATAGCATTTGCCATAGTGGCAAGGGGAGGTGAAGTACGGCCATCACTGGGCTGGTAACTAACCTTCTCGTGGCACCAGTGGTTTACCTCAAGAGCGGCCTCCTCCATGGTCATACCCATAATGCGTGGAGCCAGTTCTTCATAAATTACAGTACGGGCATCGTCCAGTGACTCGTTGTTTACACGCACAGGAACAACGAAGTGCTTCCACTCTGTCTCGGGTACCAGCTTGGCCCAAGGCATCTCCTTGCGTGCACGCTCGGACATAGCCACCTGACGTTCCCAATACTCACGGGAATAATCCACGCTATCCGATGTGGGCATGTACTTGTACAGGAATGCCACATAATCGGTCTTCTCACTTTGGCACGAGCCCAGCATCAGCAGGCCCATGCACAGGATGATTGATGACAAATAGTGTCTCATGGTTTTGTTATTTGGTTTTAGTTATTTGTTTTTTAGATAAACTAGAATGTCTAGAGATACTAGATAGACTAGAAAGACTATATAGCACTCCCCCTACCTCACTATTCCCAGTTTCAGCAGTTCCTCCTGCTTCTTGGTTTCCAGGAACTCGTAGATGCCGCACAGGTGCTCGCGCACCTTGCCACCGCCGAACTCGTACACCTTGGTAACCAGGCCATCCAGGAAGTCACGGTCGTGGCTCACCACTATCAGAGTACCGTCAAAGTCCTGCAATGCTTGTTTCAGCACATCCTTGGTCTTCAGGTCAAGATGGTTTGTCGGCTCGTCAAGGATAAGCAGGTTAACGGGCTCAAGCAGTAGTTTCAGTATGGCCAGTCGTGTGCGCTCGCCACCGGAAAGCACCTTCACCTTCTTTGTGCTCTCCTCGCCACCGAACATGAAGGCACCAAGCATGTCGCGAATCTTCAGGCGTATCTCGCCCTTGGCTACGTCGTCAATAGTCTGGAACACGGTCAGTTCGCCATCCAGAAGCGATGCCTGGTTCTGTGCGAAGTAACCAATCTGCACGTTGTGACCGAGTTCCAGTTTGCCCTCGTGCTCCAGCTGTTGCATGATACACTTCACCAATGTGGACTTACCCTCACCGTTTCTACCAACAAAGGCTATCTTGTCGCCACGCTCCACAGTAAGGTTCACACCGCTGAATATCTGCTTCTGCTTGCCTGTGTCGGGATTCTCGAATGACTTTGCCACATCGGACATCATCACGGGATAACTGCCCGAACGAGGACTGGGCGGGAACTTCAGACGCAATGCGCTTGTATCCTCCTCGTCCACCTCTATGAGTTCCAGTTTCTCCAGCATCTTCACACGGCTCTGCACCTGCAGAGTCTTGGAGTATGTACCCTTGAAGCGCTCGATGAAGTCCTTTGTTTCCTGAATCATCTTCTGCTGCTCCTCGTACTGCTTCTGCTGCTGGGCACGTCGTTCCTTACGAAGCTCCAGATAGTGGGAGTAGGTGGCCTTGTAGTCATAGATGCGACCCATGGTCACCTCAATGGTGCGTGTGGTTATGTTGTCTACAAACTTGCGGTCGTGGCTGATTACAACCACCGCCTTGCTGCTCTCGCGGATAAAGTCCTCAAGCCAACCGATACTCTCTATGTCCAGATGGTTCGTTGGCTCGTCCAGCAGAAGCACATCGGGGTCCTTCAGCAGAAGTTTTGCCAACTCTATGCGCATGCGCCAACCTCCCGAGAACTCGCTGGTGGGACGGTCAAACTCCTCGCGCTTGAAGCCAAGACCGAGCAAAGTCTTTTCCACATCCTCCTCGAAATGGGTCATGTCTATGGCATAGAACTTCTCGGAAAGTGCACTCACCTTCTCTATCAATGCCATGTATTCGTCGCTCTCGTAGTCGGTGCGTACGGTAAGCTCCTCGTTTATGCGGTTTATCTCTGCCTCCGTTTCGTGCAGGTGAGCAAAAGCCTGACAGGTTTCCTCAAACACGGTGCGTCCGTCCTCCGTCATCAAGTGCTGGGGCAGGTATGCTATTACGGTGTCCTTGGGTGCAGATACCGTACCTCTGGTGGCAGGGCGGACTCCAGCCAAAATCTTCAGCAGAGTGCTCTTTCCTGCACCGTTCTTGCCCATCAGGGCTATGCGGTCCTTCTCATTTATCTGAAAGGAAATATCCTTGAACAATGTCGTACCGCCAAATTCCACGGTCAGTCCATCTACTGTTATCATATCTTTTTCTTTATGTTTATGCGCACAAATTTACTCATAATTGGGGAAACGACCAAATATTTGCAGCAGAATACAATTAAGGCCGAGGACACATTGCTGAGCCTCGGCCTGTTTCTTGTCTATAAGGTTAATATATTACCTTCCTTCCGTTGCGGATATAGAGGTTTCCTCGTATAGGAGAAAGTATCCTGCGTCCCTTGATATCGTAATAGACGTCATCCTGCTTCATGGCATTCGGTTTCAGTTCGCTTATTCCCGTTGTCAATGAAACGGAGCAAATTTCGCTCCATGGAGAATAGCGGTCCCCGTCAATGGCCCGGACAATAATGTCATACCTTGATGCGGGATTCACTCCTTCAAACACATAGCGCGGTTCGTCGGTAGAATACGTAGTAGTCTTGTGCGCACCGGCTCGAGTCCTTGCAGATGCCTCCAGTCCAAGTTCCTCTGCCGTGTACTCGCCATCATAGAGAGCCAGATAACTGAGGTACATTCTGCCTACTGGCTGGATATTGAAATAGAATAGGGTTTCCACATTGGCTGTCGGGTAAAGCAGGAGATATCCCTCCTCTGTAAATTCGAAAGGAATGTTCATGCCGTTGGAAACCTCGGTAACCACATTCACCTTACCTGTCACCTTGGTGCCATCGGTATATGGCTTTACCTTCAGGACAAGGGTAAATCTTGCTGTAGAAAGCACATTGAATGTGGGCGACCTAAGCGAACCATTGGTTGTTCCAGTACCGAAACGCAACTTATCTGGAGACTGGAACAAGGACTTTCCGGAGAAGCCTCTGTTGCTCAGATAATCGGAGAGTTTCGAACCGATATCCGAGAAACCTGCAGTTGCCTTGTAGGTTCCTGCGAAATCCTCCTCAAGAATACGGGCTTCATCAGGAGTCTTCTTTCCGGCGTATTCGGTAACCTCCAGTTCGTAGGTCTTGGCATGGGGAACTGCAGGCCATGTCACGGCAAATGTACCTGCTGAAGGGTCGTAGCTGTCGGCTTCGAACGTGGGTTCCGGGGCATCTAGTCTTGGATACAAGGCCTTGAAAGAGACCAAGCCATTGGCATCCTCCTTTATACTCTCTATGGGCTTGCCCATCATGTTGCTTCCGTTTATGGCATTATATACCCTTGCTGCAGGGTTGGTAAAGTCGGTGAGGGCTGTAGTTCCCTTAGTTCCGGGGAACGGGTCTGCCTGCAGTGAAGCGCGGCTTGACACAAGTTCTCCATCTGCCGGTATTATAGTCACTCGCTGGCGGGCGGCAGACACATTGACGGTATTCATCATCCAGTCCTGCTCGTTATAGTCGATATGGAAAACCATAAGTCCGTGTCCATACAAACCTGCATCAAACCCCACCTTCTGACGGTTTTCCAGAATATAGAACTCATCCTTGTGAGCATCGTTGTAGAGGATATACGCCTCTGGACTTTCCACCAACGGTTTCATATCCTTGATGTCGGTTTGAGAGGTCAGTTCTATTGGTTCAAGCCATCCCATGCACCAGCGCTCGAAAGCCGTGTAAGCAGCCGGAGTGCATGAATTGTTGTTGTACGAACCAGATGCCATCAAATCCCAGGGACCAGTACCGAAGTTACTGCCAGATGTATCGTAATGGTCCATCAGTCCAAGGCAATGGCTGAATTCATGACAAACAGTTCCTATGCCGTCAACATTCTTGCCAGAGGCACCACGAAGTTCGGAACTGCAAGCGTATTTAGAAACTGCCACTCCATCAAGTTTCAATGCATCCGACAATTCAAAGGAATGCGGCCAGATGGTATAGGCTGGTCCTCCCTGTGCCTCGGCGTAACCGGCGTAAACTATAAATACCTGTTCCACCACTCCATCGCCATCCCAGTCGTAGTTCTTGTAATCAACATCGGGATCTGCCAGCATGAAGGACTCTCTAGCAAAGGCACGCGCACCGATGTCTATACCTTCCTCGCTATTACCGCCATAAGATGCCATAGGCTTGCTCAGGGTGTAGGGGCCAGCCACGTCCAGGGTCATGTCAAACTTTCCGTAGCTCTGTGCCAGGAAATAGTCACGAACAGAACCTGTCATGCCATAGCCTTTGTAATCCAACTGATTGAAAATCTCATTGTATGTGGCAGTGGGATTTTCAAGGCTGAAACGCTGATCTCTGTAATCTACCAGAATGACCAAGCCCCTCTTGCTTCCAATCAAGGAAGTGAGAAAACCATGCTGATTCTGGTTGCGTGTCGCATTGGCCTTTCTTCTGCCCTCGGCAGTCTTGAACAGAAGGTTTTCAACCTCAAAATGTGACAGAATCCTGTATCTGCCATCTTCCTGCTGTATAATCTTCTCTCCGGTTTCTGCCTGCCAGTAATGACCAAACTCGTCGCCACGCAAAGAAACATAATACTCTTCATTACCCACCATTATACGCTTTGCTACAGGCAAAGCAGGCACGGCAAACATCTGTATGGGCACGAGTATCAGCGCCAACAGAAACGCAAAAACTTTATTCTTGCTAAACATTTGCATTGTTTTTAGTCATTTTAACATTAATACGGCAACAAAGGTAGTATTTTTTTTATCATTTACAAAATACACAAGCATAAAGTCAGCATAATACTGTGAGGATATAATATCTAAAAAGGACGCTCACCTGGTGGCAAGCGTCCTCTTGGGATATAATCTAACTAAATTTAGATTGCAATGATTAGAAGATTTCTGCTGTCAGATTGCGAAGCTTGCTAATCTTCTTTATTGCCTTTACACCAGAGAAAGACTTCTTTGCGTACTCTCTCTTAGTAGTATTAGCCTTAGCTATTGCCATGTTGCGAGCAAAGGTATTAGCACCAGGAAGAACAATCTCCATTTTGCTGTTCATGCCTGCCAAATAACCAGAAGTGCCCATGTAAAGTATAGCCTGGAAGGTTGAACCATTTTCCTGTTTAAATGTTGGGAAAGTAATTACACCATCAACAACCTTACCCAGGTAACCTGCACCCTTTACCACGTCAAAACCATTTGCCTCAATATAACGGAAACCGTTGCTTACAAGCTGCATTTCGCCATAACCCCAGTCCATGCCCAAAGACTGCTGCTGGATGTAAACACCCTCAGCGTCTGTTGCATTAACCTCAATGAACATACCCTCGGGAGCATAGTCGTCATCACCTGCAGGGTGAACAGACTTAGCATAGGGGTTCATGATACGGTACAGACCAGGATTCTCGGTGTGCTCAAGAATCTCAACCTCGTAGGTAGCAGGAGTACCGTTCTCATAGAACATGGGGAGCAGAACGTCGTCGGTGTAGAGACCAGTACCCAGAGACTGCCAGGGGTTGTTACCACCGCCATAGTACTCGAATGAAGCAGCAGCAACGCTCTTAACAGCACCCTCAAACAATACTACTGTTACAATCTGGAAGTTGTTGCCACCCAGTTCCTCTGCATTGAAGGGAACCTCGATGCGGCCAGCCTCAACGTCCATTGCCTCCAGTTCGCCAGCAGCGATAGCGTCAGCTACAGCAGCAGCGTCAGCATCAGCAGGCATAACGATAGCCTTCACCTCAGCAGCATCTGCGCCAAGAGCAAGGTTACCTACAGCAAACATGCTGCCGTCGGGCTTTGTGAAGAGACCTGCAAACTCAAGAGCAGAGCTATAGTCAGCCTTTACGTAACCGGGGAAGAGAATGCTGATAGTGGTCTCTTTGGTCTGATTCCAACCACCGCCAACTTCAAACAGATAGAAATAAGGAGCCAAAGATACCTCACCGGGAAGACCATTCTCCTGATAATCCAGAACAACGTTGTAAGCCCACAAGTCAAGTGTCATGCCGAAACGGTAGGGATGTAACATAAAAACATCCTCAGGATAATTGGAATTCCACTGACCCATATTGTAGTCGCTGAATACCACGTACTCCGCATCCAAAACATTGCCAGCAAATTCTGTACCGGCAGACAGGATATTGAAATAAAGATACTTGTCTACTGCGATATCACCCAGGATACCTGCATAGGGCTCTACTACACGGAACTGATTGGGGGCCAACTCGTTCTGTTCGATTTCAACATCAAAGTATTCACCAGCAGTACCGAGGAAGCCCTCTGAGAACTTACCCATACCCAGAGACTTCCAGGGAGCGGGGCAAGTAACCTTCAAGGTTACAAAAGACTGGCCATAGAGAGTTGCATCCTCTTCGTTAGCGATACCCAGCTTAACGGTATAGGGAGTGTCATACTCCATTGAATCAACCTTGGCAACACAAGAGATAGTAGTAGTTGCCTCACCAGCAGCAAAGGTAGCGACGCTGGGGAAAACAAACTTGTTCAATATTGCCATTTTGGCAGAATCGGTTTCTGCTACTGCCTCAGCCTTCAAAGCGATAGTTGCAACAGAATCCTTCTGAACACGGGTGAGCTTAACGGTGAATACAGTATCAACTGCATTTACTACAAAATTGGTATTGACAGCACCCTCGAAATATACCTGAGCACCAGTTGCTGGCTCTGCAGGTGTATAATCAAACACTTCCTCTTCACAAGAGCTGATTGCCATCAGCGCAGGAAAGAGCAATGCTGTTGAAAGTATTTTGTAAAACTTCATTGTTGTATTATTATTGATTTAATCTAAGATGCCGGCTACGCTTTCATTTCCCCTGTGATATGCTCGCATGGATGATGAGAGCATAACCGACACTTGATTTATTTGTTTTTAGTTATTTGCTGCCCAAGGAGCATAAGCATCGCTGGGATCGGGGTTGTTGTAGTTAACCAGAGCCTTATTGCTGGCAGCCTCAGTAGCTACAATAACATAGTTTGTCCAAGCGGGACGGCCATTGGTATTGAGCTGAGACTGTGAATCCGCCCAATTGGTGCCCTCGTAACCACGAGTTACAGACATGTTCAGACGCTTGATATCGAAGAAGGTGTGACCCTCACCCCAAAGCTCAACGCGCTTCTGGAATACAATCTCGTCGATAGCGTCGCCACCCTTGAATGCGTAAGCGGGGTCGCGGTACTGCTTCATGAAGTCGGTGAGCAGAGCAATACCAGTACCGGCAGCAACATGCTCGGCAGCCTCAGCCTCGATGAAGTACATCTCCTCAACACGCATCAGGGGTACTGAAGAAGAAGCACCTACCAAGTAGTCCTCTGCATCGCCCTCGTTGGGACGGAACTTCAATGAACCATAAGCAGGAATCAGCTGACGGTCAGCATCTGACAAGTAGTTTGACTGACCCTCCAAAGCGCTGCCAGCGGGAGCTACCCACTGCTTCTTACGCCAGTCAGTATCGCTGATACGCTCGTACATGTTCTTGTCGATGCAAACATAGAGAGCGGTTGAAGCACCAGTGTAACCGAAGGTGGTCTGGTTGCTAACCCATGAAGTCCAGTTGATGATACCTGTCTGAACTGCGTAAGTCTCTGAGTTCTGGACGATGCTCCACATGAAGTCGGAGAATCTGTTGTAACCAGTTGAAAGATTCAGGGCTACAGACTCAGTGATGGGAGAAACAGTAGCGGCATCAATGGCCTTGCGAGCAAACTCCTGAGCCTTGGCATAGTCCTCAACCCACATGTAGAGACGAGCCTTCAGACCATATACACAAGCCAGGTCGGGCATTGAGTTGCTGGAACGGTTGGTCAGGTTCACGATATACTTCTCGGCCTTGTCCAAGTCGCCCAGAATGAACTCGAACATCTTCTCACGGGTAACACGGGGATTGTTCTCAGCCTCAGCCTCGGTAATCTTATCGTCAACGATGGGTACTGTGAGGTTCAATACCGTTGTACCTTCGCTGTTCTTGCCTTCAGTGAAGATATCGTTGGGCAGGAACTCGTACATACGAGCCAGATCAAGATACAGCATTGCACGGTATGCCAGTGCAGTACCAAGGTATGCCAAAGGACCTGCTGCTGCAGTCTCCTCGTCGATGGCACGGATTACACCGTTTACAGAACCCAGGAATCCATAGTAGTAGTTCCAGTGGAACTGCTGCTTCATGTAGTCCTGACCCATGTACTGGTTACGACCCCAACTAATGAAGTGGCTGTAACCGGTCTCACCTACGTGAGTATAGTCGCCAGTGAGCATGTCACGGACAATCATTTCTGCGGGATAACCGAAGTAGCAGTGTGAGCTGGTACTCCATACATCCGATGCATATGCAGGCATACCGTTAGCGATACCCTCGGTTGCTGATGTTGATTCTGCTACAACCTTGTCAGTTGCTGTGCTGGACTGAGGAAGAGTCTCCTCTACACAACCAGTAAGGCTCAGAGCACAGATAGCAATGCTTGCAGAACTTCCTAAATATTTAAATATCTTTTTCATCTTTATTCTTTATCCTTTGAGTTTAGAATGTCAAGTTAACACCAGCAGAGAAAGTACGGATGGGTGAATACATCTGAGCATTTGAACCACCGGTCAAAGACTGACGGGGATCCAGACCCTGACGCTTGCTCCAAGTGTAGATGTTGTCTGCTACAACATACACACGCAGACCCTCGATCTGTGCCTTCTTCAACAGGTTCTTGGGCAGAGTGTAGCCCAGAGTAATGTTACCCAGAGTGAGGTAGGAAGCGTCGGTCAACCAACGGTCAGAACCACCGGTCATACCAGTGTAAGAAGCCTGGAAGCGAGGAATGTTGCTGCCAGAGTTCTGGGGAGTCCATGCGTTCAGCACATCCTGGTGAATACCGTAACCGGCAGAACCAGCCATCAGGCTTGCGTACTCGCCGTCGTAAACCAGACCACCAATCTGATACTGGAAGTCAACGCTGAAGTCCAGACCCTTGTATGTAAGGCTGGTACCGAAACCGCCGAATGCTGTTGCCAGCATGTCCTCACCTACGTACTCGTCAGCCTCAGAGTAGGTAGTAGTGGTAATTACCTTCTCAACAACCTTGGCCTTGTTCTCATCCTTAACCTGGTTGCCCTCTGCGTCGAGCTTGTACACGTTCTTGTAGTACATGGCCAGACCACCCTTGGTGGGATTGTAAACCTCGTCACCAGTCATAGCATAGGTCTCCTCATTGTAGACACCGGCATACTTCTTGCCCCAGTAGGTGTAAGCAGACAAACCTTCGGAGAAGTACTGGCTGCCGCTGTGATAACCCCAGTAGCCATCATACTCCTGCTTCTTGCGACCCTCGTGCAACTTGGTAACCTTGTTGCTGTTGGTAGAGAAGTTTGCATAGATGTTCCAGTTGAAATCCTTTGTACGGAATACATCGCCGCTCAGTTCGATTTCAAAACCCTGGTTGCTCATGTTACCTACGTTGGCAATAGCGCTGGTGTAGCCCAGTGTTGCGGGATAGGGGATGGTAGCAAGCATGTCGTTGGTACGGTTGTTGTAGTACTCCATGTTACCACGCAAACGGTTATGGAACAGACTGAAGTCAACACCTGCGTTGAACTTAGAGTTCTTCTCCCATGTCAGCTCCTCGTTACCCTTTGTAGCAGAGGGATTAAGAGCAATATTGTCGTTAGAGTTAGAGATTGTGTAACGGTTGGTGTAGTAGTAGTTGTACCACATGCCCTGGTCGTTACCGTTCTCACCATAAGAAGCCTTGATCTTCAACTCGTCAACCCACTTTGCCTTGAACCAGCTTTCCTTGCTCAGCATCCAACCGGCACTTGCACTCCAGAAAGTACCCCAACGGTGATCGGGATGGAAGGCAGAAGAAGCCTGACGCATTACAGAAGCATAAGCGAAGTAGCGGTCGGCATAGTTGTACATGGCACGAGCCATCCAAGACTCTGTATTGTACTCATACATGGTAGAACCTGTAGACTGTACGATAACTGCACCGTCCAATTCCTTATTGCCCTGAGAAGACATGTTGCTCTTGCTACCGCTCAGGTCGTATTGAGCATTGTGGAAATATTCGTGACCCAACATAACCTCAACATCGTGCTTGCCATAGGTCTGGTGCCAGTTCAGTCGCTGAGCAAATGTCATGTCAAACTGACGGAAATGGCTCTTGCCTACCATACCCTTGCTGCTCTTGTACTGACCGAAGTAGGGGTTGGTAACGCTTGTGCTACGGCTCTCATACAAGTAAGCAGAGTTGGTAGATGTGAAGGTGAAGCCATAGGGGAAATAGATATCGGCAGTACCCACGCCACGGAAGGTGTTACCCTCAGTGTTGCTGGTATTTACCAGAAGGTCAGAGATGGGGTTAGACTGATTCAGATAGGGACGAACAAGACCGAGGTTTGTTACATCACCATAGTCATAAGCCTTGATGCCAGCCTCGTTGTTGAACATGATGTTGCCCTTTGCATCGCGATAGAATACGGGATAGATGGGAGCAATGTTCTGCAGAGCGAACATGTTGCCAGATGAACCGGTGTCACCATCGTTGTCCACAAAGTCGCGATTGAAGTGAGAATAGTTCATGTCACCTGTCAGGCGGAACCACTTCTTTGCCTGATAGTCGGCCTTGATACGACCGGTGAAGCGCTCATAACCAGAGTTATAGGTAATACCCTTATGATTCAGGTAGTTTGCACTTGCGAAGAAAGTGCTGCGATCGGTAGCACCGCTTACACCCAGGTTGTATTCCTGACGCAGGCTGGTGTGGTAGATCTCGTCCTCCCAGTTGTCGGGAGTGATATAGTACTCCTTGCCATCAGCACCAACTACGATGCGACCAAGCTTTGCATTAGGATTCAGCTTGCCGTTCATACCAATCAGGTACTGACCCTCGGGCTGAGTGAACACGTTATAACGCAGACCAAACTCGGCACCTTCAATCAGGTTCTCGTTAGCCCACTTCCATGCAGAAGCCTCATCCATGCCCAGACCATTAGCTGCGCCCAGAGTGGTACCTGCCATAGCGTAGTTCTTAAGTTTCTGGAAGTAAGTCTCGTAGTAAGCCGCAGGATTGGTGATACGGGCATAGTTCTGACCACCCTTCATGTTAGCACCCCACTTGGCATCGAAGGTAATTCTTGCCTCCTGGCCCTTCTTGGCAGACTTGGTGGTTACCATGATCACACCGTTACCACCACGTGCACCATACAGAGCAGAAGAAGCTGCATCCTTCTGAACAACAATGCTCTCAATGTCCTGAGTGTTGATGTCGTTCAAAGAACCTTCGAAAGGTACACCATCAACTACGATCAGGGGAGCCATACCTGCATTCAGAGAGTTGAAACCACGGATACGGATAGTAGATGTCTCACCGGGCTGACCAGAAGCAGTGCTGATCTGTACACCAGAAGCCTTACCCTTCAGAGCATCGGCAAAGTTGGTTGCCTGCACCTTGGCAATGTCTTCTGTCTTCACTACAGATGCAGAACCTGTAAATGCAGAACGCTTCTGAGTACCATAGGCGATAACCATAACCTCGTCCATAGCCTTGTCCAGAGGATTCATCTCGACGAGCATACCATTCTTGGCCTTACGCTCTACGGATTCCATGGCGATGTAAGAGAACACCAGGGTAGTACCGGGCTCTGTGGTTATCTTGAACTTACCGTCCAAGTTTGTCACAGCACCGCTCTTAGTACCCTTTACCTTTACAGAGGCACCGATGAGGGGTTCACCATCAGCGGCAGACACTACTGTACCAGTGATTACAGTCTGTGCCCAGGCTGCCACTGTAGCAACCATACACAGAAGAATCAAAGAGAGTCTTTTTTTCATAAATACTGATTTGTGTTGATTAATTATTATTATTTGTTGTTTTCTGTTGCTCTTACATTACACCTTATATATAATATATAGGGAATATCTCTTTGTCAGCAATTCTGCTTTTTTACTATCAAAAGGCAATGCTTTTAACCTTTTTTATCGTTTTAAACAAAATTTGGACACAAAAGTACTAATTTTAACTAATGTAACCAAAATAAAAACCGGCAAAAATGGCAAGTTTGTCGCTAAAGTTGCATTATTTACGATTATATTTGCCGAATGTACCGTTTTATGCACAATTTGTAGCATTTTGTCACACCCAAGCAATAGTGTACAATCTACAACTAAAAATCATTTTGCTACATACTTTTGGAACAAACGAGCAGTTTGAAAGATTATGTGCCAACTTTGACACAATACATCCTAATAATGGCACAATACATTACACTGCATTTTACGGGACGAAGGAGAGGCCATAGACACTATTGCGAGGTGGTGTACAAATGCGTCCGGAGAAGCACTATCGGAGGTTCGGTGAACCGCTACCAGGCGTTCGGCGAGCCGCTACCAGCCGTTCAGCGAACCGCTACCAGCCGTTCAGCGAACCGTTATCAGCCGTTCGGAGGGGGCAATATAGAGGTTAATTCCTGTATTTATGAATGCCAAATAGTCCCGTAATACAGACAGGATTATGGAGAAAAATTCCTCCTGGCCATAAGCTGTGCACAGCTTACGCCAGGAGGACTTTACTATATGGAACTAAAGTTCTCTGTCTACATTCTAATTATCTGACTACCTGCTCAAATTCCATTGCTTGTCTTGAAGTCTTCAGGTTCTGCATCTTCAATCCGGTCTTTACACCAGAGAAAGACTTCTTTGCAAACTCTCTCTTTGTGGTATTGGCCTTGGCAATAGCCATGTTACGGGCAAATGCATTAGCACCGGGAAGAACGATCTCCATCTTGCCGTTCTTACCTGCCAAATAACCAGAAGTGCCCATGTAAAGTATAGCCTGGAAGGTTGAACCATTTTCCTGTTTAAATGTTGGGAAAGTAATTACACCATCAACAACCTTACCCAGGTAGCCAGCACCCTTAACTACGTCAAAGCCATTTGCCTCTATATAACGGTAACCATTGCTTACAAGCTGCATTTCGCCATAACCCCAGTCCATGCCCAAAGACTGCTGCTGGATGTAAACACCCTCAGCGTCTGTTGCATTAACCTCGATGTACATACCCTCGGGAGCATAGTCGTCATCACCTGCGGGGTGAACAGACTTGGCATAGGGGTTCATGATACGGTACAGACCGGGATTCTCAATGTGCTCCAGAATCTCTACCTCGTATGTAGCGGGAGTGCCGTCATAGAACAAGGGAAGCAGAACGTCGTCGGTATAGAAACCAGTACCCAGAGACTTCCAAGGATTGCTGCCACCGACATGGTACTCAAACGAAGAAGATGAAACATTCTTAACAGCACCATCAAGCAGTACCGCCACTACGATCTGTAATTTACTGCCACCCAATTCACTGGCATTGAAAGGCACTGCAATACGTCCAGCCTGAACGTCAATTGCCTGCAGGTCGCCAGCGGCAATTGCATCTGCAATAGCAGCAGCATCTGCATCAGCAGGCATAACGACAGCCTTAACTTCCTTTGCATCGGGCCCCAAAACGAGATCGGCCATTGCATGAACAGTACCATCATTTGCTGTAAATATACCAGCATAGTTCACACTTACACTGTAGTCACGCTTTACGTAACCAGGGAAAAGAATGCTGATAGTAGTCCCTGTGGTCTGATTCCAACCACCGCCAACTTCAAACAGATAGAAATAAGGAGCCAAAGATACCTCACCGGGAAGACCATTCTCCTGATAATCCAGAACAACATTGTATGCCCACTTGTCAAGTGTCATGCCGAAACGGTAGGGATGCAGTACAAATACGTCCTCAGGATAGTTGGAGTTCCACTGACCCATGTTATAGTCGCTAAACACCACATATTCAGCATCAAGAACGTAATCCCTAAATTCTGTACCGGCAGCAAGAACAGAAAACTCCAAATACTTGTCTACGGCAATGTCTCCCAGAATACCAGCATAGGGGTCAACTACACGGAACTGATTTGAAGTCAACTCATTCTGCTGGATTTCTACATCAAAGTATTCACCAGCATTCCCAAGGAAACCTTCAGAGAACTTACCCATGCCCAAAGACTTCCATCCTGTCTCAGCTGTAGTGAATGATTCAACTGCTCCATAGAAAACCTTGTCATTGAATCTCAGGAACGGACGGAAATAATAGGATGTGTTGGGAGTAAGACCCGTAATAGTTGCTTTCCATGTCTTGCTGCTCAGATTGCCACACATTAGTGTACTATCATTCAGTGTTGGTTTTTCGTTGCTGGGACTATAGCATACACCTTTAATTAGGCCTTCATAAGAACCATTGACCGAAAAAGAAGCACTGTAGGATGCTGTCATTGTGGTTGCTGACGTTTCCACAATATTATTTGTAGCCACCCAAACCTGTTCATCGGGAAGAGCAAATGTGATACTGTCTATCTCGGATGTATTCCTAATGGTAATTGCTCCATTCTTCCATTCATAGACATTCTGATTCTGAGCCATTGAAACAATGGCAATTGCGAAAAATGCAAATAGAGTAAAAAACTTTTTCATGTATCTTGTATATTTTAAGGATTCATAATTTTATAACTTACGCCAGTACTTGTTCGTACAACAAGGACTCCTTTTGCTGACAGAGGGATACTCAAGACCTCGCCATCGGATTCCTGGGAACGCGAAACTTGATGCTGCCCATTAACGCTATAGACTGCTACGTTCTCTCCTACAGGCAACCCATACACTCGAAGCATTCCGTCCGAAAAACGGAAAACTACATCCTGACTGCCAGGTGTTTCTACTACGCCTGTAGGATCCACAGCTCCGAAGCGAACGTTGCGTACAGCATCAAAAGCATAGCTTACCTTGGTGCCATCTGACAATGTGATTAAAAGTTCGTCCTTTACCATAATGGTGGGTCTGCTGGAAAATACAAATCCCAGTTCCTCGCCAGATTTCAGTGTCAGGATAACACCATCATCTGCTCCAAACATCCTAACATTTGTTGCTATCAAAAAGAAAAGCAACAGTCCCAGGCGAACAATACCATGTGTATATCTGTTTTTCATGTTCACTGCACTTAATCCGTGTCGTGCGCAACTTCATGAGATTAAAGAAAATTTGACGCAAATATACACTTTTTCACATATAGCTGAGACAATATGACACTAATATTTTACAATATATGTCAAAAAGCATACAAAATAGGAAAATGTTTTTCAATTGGCCATTCTGCGAGGAGGGAGGATAGTGTAAAACGCAAATTGGAGAACGGAAAGCCATTATGCATTCCATTCTCCAATTCCTTTATAATCAGAAGTTCTCCAGACGCTATACGCAGCGTCCTTTCTGCAAGATCATATATTTCTACTTATTCAACTTCACCTCCTTGATGATATTGCCGCCACGATAGAAGAAGAGGTCCTCTATCTCCACGTTATTGACACGCTGCAGGAGGAACTGGTCCTTGTTCCAGTGGAAGGGTTTGTAGTCGGTATTCTTCACCACCTTGTTGTTGCGATACAACAGTCCGTCAATGCTCTTGGCATAGAGAATGGGTGCATCGAAAGTCTCGAACACGTTGTCCTCAATGCGAACGGCGGTCTTCTTGCCTCCGTGGAAAAGTTTCTTCTGTCCATCCAGATTAGGTATCTCGGGATAGATGGAGATAACGGCATTGGTAAACTGGAACTGGCTGGTCAGCGCATTGATGAATCGGTTCTTGCGAATGGTCACGTCGCGACATGCACCTGTCTCGAACCAACCGTTGCAGTCACCACAGAGCAGGATGGCGCAACCAGAGGTGTGGTCAAAGAGATTGTTCTCCACCACCACCTTCTTGGGAGTACTGAACAGAGTGCCACGGGCACGGTTGTTGCGGATGGTATTGTTGGCAAAGTAAACCTCGGGGGTCCAAGTGAGGTTCTCTATGCCATATCCAGCCTTCTCAGAGATTTCCTCGGGCACAGGCTTCTTGAAACGGATGCGGAAGGTCTTAGCACCGTCCATGCCGGTTCCCTGCTCCTTTACCACGGCATCAAGAGGAGTAATCTCAACTACTTCGTTCTCACCGTCGAGAAGTTCCATAGTGGCAGAGCGCACGAACTGAACCTTGTCGCCCTTGTAGCCCCAGTCGAAACCATAGGCCTGAGAGTGCATATAGCGACCCTCCAAGGTATAGTCATCAACACGCTTCACAACCTTCAGGTATGTACCATGCACATTGATGGCATCGTCCATCATGCCCTCGTAGAGAGCGTTTACGGAGGTTATCTTGCCCTTGCAACCTGAAAAATGGGTGGCATCGGCCTGGGTGGTAAAGTAACGTGCATCGTTGTCGCCCTTCAGGCATACAGAAAAACCATCCAGGTCGAGATTCTCGCTCATCTGCGCAAGCAGTCCCATACCCTCGGCATAGTGCATCTTGATGTTATGCAACTTGGTGTCCTTGCAATGGGTCACGAACAGACCGGGAGAAGGACGCTCCCAACTTCTCAATGCCAGCACCGTACCGGGCTTCAAACGGGAATCCTTCCAACCGGGAGCATTCAGAAGCCCCTCCCCTACTTCCTTCACATTGGCAATGGGACAATACAGGTCAGCAGTATTATATACAATGTGGCGTGTATCGCCTTCGAAAGCAATGGCATACTGGTGGCGGAAAGCCCATCCGTCGCCGTAGGTAATGAAATCGCCCTTGTCTGAAATGCGATACTTAACCCAAGGAGCAGGCTTGAAGGTGATACCCTTCTCGGCATTACTCTCCACAATGGTTATCTGAGAAATCTGAGGATTGGCAAAGTCAATGCTGAAGTCCTTCAAAGTGCAATCCTTGGAACGCACCAGCGACATAGGCATCATGCGGCCATGAAACACCAGATCTGCTCCCTGACCATCCAGAACGAAATCATGCAGGTCCTCCAAGGGTACACCAACAGGTCGTGGCTGGGGTTGGTCGTGATTGGAAACGTAATAGTTGCGACTGGCAGCATCCTGGGGATGAAAGTCGTAGCGGCCCTTTTCCAAAACAAGGACAGCCTTGTCGCCTTTCCTCATCTCGGTACGTATGGTTGCAATGACCTTCTGCATCTGGGCAGACATGGACTTTCCTGTGTTGGGCACAAGACCCAATTCGGCAGCCTTGTAGACTTTATTTTCTGCCAAAGCAGGCAAGGCAGAGCATACAAGCGCCATCAAGAACAAATGGACGGTGTTCTTCATATAGGGGGGGGAGTTTAGAGTTTAGG
>JAZRJU010000013.1:0-32123 GCA_045645965.1 Bacteroidaceae bacterium | reverse complement strand
AGTGATTACAACCGACTCGTGGCCACATCGGTAGTACATTGTACGAACGGAAATCGGGAACTATCCACCCCCTCCCCCCTGCGGGGGTAGAAACGGACCCCTCCCCAGCCCTCCCCTGTATGGGAGGGAGTAGTTACAACCGACTTGTGCCCCATCAGCAGAACATTATACTCCCCTCCATATAGGGCGAGCGAGGTCTTCAGAAGAAGCACTAAATGTGCTTCTGTGCCTCGGGAGGGGCGAAAAGGGCCTTTAGAGAAAGTCTTGAATATACTTTCGTGCCCTTTGAGGGGAGCACTCTCCAGTGCGACGCGAGGACAAATCTCCATTGCGACGCGCGGACTGGTACGAGGAGGGGGAGGGTCCGCCCTCTATTCCCTTGTAGTATTTACTCCCCTCCCTTGTGGAGGGGCAAGGGGGAGGGTCTTGGGGGTGAGCGTTGACTGCTTGCTAATGCTAAAAAAACACAAGATGGCGTCACGAAATGTGGCGCCATCTATGTTTTTATTATCTGCCTGCATACATGCTTTCGTAGTACTTTTCGTACTCGCCGGAGGTGATGTTGTCCATCCATTCCTGGTTGTCGAGATACCATCTTACCGTCTTTTCTATGCCCTCTTCGAACTGAAGGCTGGGTTCCCATCCGAGTTCCTTCTGGAGCTTGGTTGAATCGATGGCATAGCGGAGGTCGTGACCGGCACGGTCGGTGACGTAGGTAATCAGTTCGAGCGACGAACCCTCGGGATTGCCCAGCAGACGGTCCACGGTCTTTATCATCACCTTTATCAGGTCGATGTTCTTCCACTCGTTGAAACCGCCGATGTTGTAGGTTTCGGCCGTCTTGCCCTCATGGAAAATCAGGTCTATGGCACGTGCATGGTCCTCAACATAAAGCCAGTCGCGCACGTTCTCGCCCTTGCCATATACGGGCAGGGGACGGCGATGGCGGATGTTGTTGATGAACAGAGGTATCAGTTTCTCGGGGAACTGATAGGGGCCATAGTTGTTGGAGCAGTTGGTCACCACGGTGGGCATGCCATAGGTGTCGTGATAGGCACGCACGAAGTGGTCGCTGCTTGCCTTGGCGGCAGAATATGGCGAATGGGGGTTATACTTGGTGGTTTCGTAGAAGAAGTCCGTACCGTATGCCAGGTGGTGCTCCGAAGACGAAGCCGTGGTAGTGAACGGAGGCTCAATGCCCTCGGGGTGAGTGAGTTCCAGTGCACCATACACCTCGTCGGTGGAGATGTGGTAGAAACGCTTTCCCTCGTACTTCTCGGGCAGTGACTCCCAGTAGAGCTTTGCCGCCTGCAGGAGGCTCAGCGTGCCCATAACATTGGTGCGGGCAAAGGTGAAGGGGTCCTTGATGCTACGGTCCACATGGCTCTCGGCAGCCAGGTGAATGATGCCATCCACCTTCTCCTCCTGCATGAGGGCATAGAAGGCCTCGAAGTCGCAGATGTCCATGCGCACGAACTTGTAGTTGGGGCAGTTCTCCACGTCCTTCAGGTTGGCAAGATTGCCGGCATAGGTGAGTTTGTCCAGGTTGATGATATTGTAGTCGGGGTACTTGTTTACGAACAGGCGTACCACATGACTGCCTATGAATCCGGCTCCGCCGGTGATGACTATGCTTCTCTTCATTTGTGCCTCGTTGTTATTGGTTTATGTGATAGGTGAAGGGGCTCTGGAAATCGGCGAGCATGCCGTGGCGCGTGTCCTTGTCGGACAGGATGGCCTTGTCCGTGGGTATGCGCCAGTCGATGCCCAGGCTATCGTCCAGGATGCTGATGCCGGCATCTGCCTCGGGGTGGTAGAACTCGTCGCACTTGTACTGGAACACGGCCGTCTCGCTGAGCACGGCAAAGCCATGTGCAAAGCCCTTGGGGATGAAGAACTGGCGATGGTTCTCGGCGGTGAGTTCCACGGCAACATGCTGGCCATAGGTGGGCGACCCCTGGCGGATGTCCACGGCCACGTCGAGCACGGCACCCCTTACGCAACGCACCAGTTTGCTCTGCGTGTAGGGCGGGCGCTGGAAGTGCAGGCCTCGCATCACGCCATAGGTGCTCATGCTCTCGTTGTCCTGCACGAAATGCACCGGTCCCACCTTCTCCTCGAACTCGCGCTGGGAGAAGGACTCGAAGAAGTATCCGCGGGCATCCTTGAAGATGCGTGGCTCCAGGATGAGGAGCCCCTCGATGCCTGTCTTAATTATTTCCATTTATATAAGAAAGTATCTGCTCGGCGTGAATCTTGGTCTTTATCTCCTTGGGAGTGAAAATCTTCTCTATCACTCCGTCCTCGCTGACAAGGTAGGTGGTGCGCAGTGTGCCTATGGTGCGGCGTCCGCAAGCCACCTTCTCGCCCCAGCATCCGAGGAGCTGAAGCAGCGTGGTGTCGGTGTCGGCAATCAGGGGGAATTCAAGTCCCTGTGCCTCGGCAAACTTCTTCTGCAGGCCTTCCCTATCCTTGCTCACACCGATGATGCTGTAGCCAGCCGCCTCCAATTCTGCCTTGTGAGCCTGCAGGGAGCAGGCCTCGGCGGTGCAGCCGCTGGTGTTGGCCTTGGGATAGGAATAGAGCACTATCTTGCGCCCCTTGTAGTCGCTGGCCTTTATCTCGTTGCCGTCCTGGTCCTTGCCAAGGTATTCGGGTATTCTGTCTCCTACGTTCATCGCGTATTGTTTTTAGAAAAAAGTCCCCGAACCGTCGGCAATGGCGGAATCGGGGACGGTAATGTTTTAGTCTAATTTCTTGCGCTTTAGGGGGTGAATTACTTCAGCACGCCCATTTCCTTACCGATCTTGGTGAAGGCGGCGATACACTTGTCGAGATGCTCGCGCTCGTGACCGGCAGAAACCTGCACGCGGATGCGTGCCTGGCCCTTGGGAACAACGGGATAGTAGAAACCTGTGACGTAGATACCCTCGTCCTGCAGACGTGCGGCGAAGTCCTGGCTCAACTTGGCATCGTAGAGCATTACGGCACAGATGGCGCTCTGCGTGGGCTTGATGTCGAAGCCAGCAGCTATCATCTTGTCGCGGAAGTAGTTTACGTTCTCCACCAGCTTGTCGTGGATGGCGTTGCTCTCCTTGAGCATGCGGAACATCTCTATGCCTGCGCCCACGAGTGAGGGAGCCAGAGAGTTGGAGAAGAGATAGGGACGGCTGCGCTGACGCAACAGGTCGATAATCTCCTTCTTACCAGTGGTGAAGCCACCCATAGCACCGCCGAAGCTCTTGCCCAGAGTACCGGTGTAGATGTCCACACGGTCGTAGGTGTTGAAGAACTCGCTAACGCCATGACCGGTAGCACCCACAACACCTGCAGAGTGGCTCTCGTCCACCATAACCAGCGCATCGTACTTCTCGGCCAGGTCACAGATCTTGTCCATGGGAGCCACGTTGCCGTCCATAGAGAACACACCGTCGGTAACGATGATGCGGAAACGCTGTGCCTGTGCTTCCTGAAGACATTTCTCCAGTTCTTCCATATTTGCGTTGGCATAGCGGTAGCGCTTTGCCTTGCACAGGCGCACACCGTCGATGATGGATGCGTGGTTCAGGGCATCGGAGATGATAGCGTCCTCGTCGGTCAGCAGAGGCTCGAACACACCGCCGTTGGCATCAAAGCAAGCGGCATAGAGGATGGTGTCCTCGGTCTTGAAGTACTCGCTGATCTCTGCCTCCAGCACCTTGTGGATGTCGGCTGTACCGCAGATGAAACGCACGCTTGACATACCGAAACCACGGCTGTCCAGTGCCTTCTTGGCTGCCTCGATGAGACGGGGATGGTTGGAAAGGCCCAGATAGTTGTTGGCACAGAAGTTCAGCACTTCCTTGCCAGCCACCTGGATTTCTGCCTGCTGGGGGCTCTCTATCAAACGCTCGTTCTTGTAAAGACCTGCTTCCTTAATCTCTGCCAAGGTCTGGCAAAGATGCTCTTTCATTTTTCCGTACATAGTCAGTTATATTTTAGAAATTACTGTTATTACGACCCAAAGTTACGCTTTTTTGCGCAAATGGCAAAACCTCGGGCATATTTTTATACAAATCACCCCAACTAACTGTATACAAAAGAAAAGGACACTAATATTTTAGTGAAAAAATATTAATATACACGGTCAAGTATTTACAAACGCAAAAAGACTCTTGCACGTATGGACATTAAGGCGTACTTTTGAACAGCAAAAGGGAAATATAAGCACAAGCACTCCCCCGAAAGCAAGAAATAACACATTATTAATATTAAAAAAGAAACTACTATGAAAAAGCAAATCCTGACCATCCTGGTTGCAGTACTCTCCATCTTCAGCGCACAGGCACAGAACTACAGTGGCATACCACAGAATGCCAAGGAGTACATTGCAAAGCACTTCAAGGGATACAACATCAGCCACTACGAGAAGGAGTCTGAGATACTGGATGTGGAGCACAAGGTTTACGTTACACAGAACTCCGTGTCGTTCAAACTGGATTTCGACAAGAAGGGCAACGTTACCGACATTGAGTCGCTGGACGACAAGACTCCCCTGCCCAACAGCGTTCTTCCCGTCAAGATAACCCAGCACGCAAAGGCAAAGTTCCCCGCGGCCAAGATCATCGAGTGGAAGAAGAAGAAGAACACCCAGAGCATAGAACTGACCAACGACATGGAACTGGTGTTCAACAGCAAGGGCGATTTCCTCCGCATCGACGACTAATGCCCACCTGACTAATCTGACATAATCAGCAAATAACTCTAATTCATAATCACGCAATACCGCCGGAGCCCAGCTTGGAACCTCCGGCGGTATTATCTTTGTGTATTTTCGGTCAGTCCCTGCGGAATATGTCGCGGGTGTAAACCTTGTCCAGGACATCGTCCAGCACGGCATCATACCTGTTGGCAATGATGGCACGGCTCAACTGCTTGAACTTCTCCAGGTCGTTCACGACAAGGGAACCGAAGAAGGTGGTTCCGTCCTCCAGTGTAGGTTCGTAGATGACCACCTGTGCTCCCTTGGCCTTGATGCGCTTCATGATGCCCTGGATGGCACTCTGGCGGAAGTTGTCGGAGTTGGACTTCATCGTAAGGCGGTAGATGCCTATCACGGGGACATCGCCCGTCTCCTGGGCGGCAGAAGCATGATACTGGTTGTTGTTGCTATATCCATACCAGCCAGCCTTGCGAAGCACGGCATCGGCGATATAGTCCTTTCGGGTGCGGTTGCTCTCCACTATGGCGCTCATCATCTGCTGGGGCACATCCTGATAGTTGGCCAGAAGCTGCTTGGTGTCCTTGGGCAGGCAATAGCCGCCATAACCGAAACTGGGGTTGTTGTAGTGCGTGCCGATACGAGGGTCAAGACCAATGCCCTGGATGATGGCCGCAGAGTCAAGGCCCTTCATCTCGGCATAGGTGTCGAGTTCGTTGAAGTAACTAACACGCAATGCCAGGTATGTGTTGGCAAAGAGCTTCACCGCCTCGGCCTCCTTGGTGCCCATGAACAGGCAGGGAATATCCTCGCTGATGGCACCCTCCTTGAGAAGGCCGGCAAAGACACTGGCCGCCTGTTCCAAATCCTGCGGGGCAAGGGCAGAAATGGCTTCGTTGACAGATGCGTCCTCGTCTTCGGCAAATATGGCCTTGGGGTAACCAACAATGATTCGCGAGGGATAGAGGTTGTCGTACAGGGCCTTGCTCTCGCGCAAGAACTCTGGGGAGAAGAGCAGGCGGAACTTCCTGTCCGTCCATCCCTTTTCGGCAAATACCTTTGCATAACGGGCATACAGGCTACGGCAATAGCCAACGGGAATGGTGGACTTGATGACCATCGTTGCATGGGGGTTGACCTGAAGAACCAGGTCTATGACATCCTCTATGTGATGCGTGTCGAAGAAATTCTTTACAGGGTCGTAGTTCGTTGGTGCGGCAATGACAACATAATCTGCATCGGCATATGCCTTGGCACCGTCCAAGGTTGCAACAAGGTTCAGGTTCTTTTCCGCAAAGAACTTTTCAATGTATTCGTCTTGTATGGGAGATATGCGGCGGTTTATCTTGTCAACTTTTTCCGCAATAACGTCAACGGCGGTTACCTGATGGTTCTGGGCAAGGAGGGTGGCAATGCTCAACCCCACATAACCCGTACCGGCAACGGCTATCCTAAGGTCCTTGAACTCTCTCATTCGGATATTGTTTTTTTCTTTTCCAATTACAAATTTGACTTGCCCGTCTCCTTCAGTTCCTCTATCACCTTAAGCAGATACTGGCCATACTGGTTCTTGATCATTGGCTGTGCCAGTTCGCGCATGCGTTCCTCGGTTATCCATCCCTGGCGATAGGCAATGCCCTCCAGGCACGCTATCTTAAGGCCCTGGCGCTTTTCAAGCACCTCAATATAAGTAGACGCCTCGCTCAGCGAGTCGTGCGTACCCGTATCGAGCCATGCAAAGCCGCGTTGCAATGTCTGCACCTTCAGGTCGCCCTGTTCCAGGAAGTGCTGGTTCACGGTGGTTATCTCGTATTCGCCACGTGCCGAGGGCTTGATGTTGCGTGCCACGTCCACTACACGGTTGGGATAGAAGTAGAGTCCCACCACGGCATAGTTGCTCTTGGGATTGGCAGGCTTCTCCTCGATGGAGAGGCAATTGCCATCGCGGTCGAACTCAGCCACGCCATAACGCTCGGGGTCGTTGACCCAATAGCCGAATACCGTTGCCTTGTCATCCTCTTCAACCGTGCGCACTGCCTCCTTGAGCATGCCCGTAAAACCGGCACCATGGAAGATGTTGTCGCCAAGTACCAGGCAGGCGCTGTCATCGCCAATGAAATCCGCACCTATGGTAAAGGCCTGGGCAAGGCCATCTGGCGAGGGCTGTTCAGCATAGGTGAACTCCACGCCATAGTCGGAGCCGTCGCCAAGCAGGCGCTTGAAGCCGGGCAGGTCGTGAGGAGTGGATATGATAAGTATCTCGCGTATGCCAGCCAACATCAGTACGCTGATGGGATAATATACCATGGGTTTGTCGTAGATGGGCATCAACTGCTTTGATATGCCCTTGGTGATGGGATAAAGACGTGTTCCCGAACCACCTGCCAATACAATGCCTTTCATATTAGGTAGATTTAAGTTTTTCTGTGTAAAGATAAGGAATATTCCCGATAACGGCAAAAATCGGAGTGACAATTCATCAACTCTTGGCCATAAGTGCCCGGATACGTGCCTCCACCACGCTCTGCTTGACACCGAAACGGGGTGAAATGAGCATATCCCGTGGTGCCGAGGATGCAAAACGTTCGATGCGTATGTCGTTTCTGAGCCTCTGAGCAAAATCCGCTACAAATTGGGCATAGGTGTCCAGGGTGAAGTCAAGGAAATCCTCTTTCCTCTCCTCCCACTCCCTTGCCATACGGGTGCCGCGCAATATCTGCAACTGATGGATTTTCAGTGAGGCTACGGGCAGGGCGTTCAGCACCTCTGCCTCGGCAAGCATGTCCTCCCTGCTTTCGCCCGGCAAGCCAAACATGAGGTGTACCGTAACGGGGATGGCATACCTGTGGCAAAGGCGTATGGCATCCATGGATTGACGTGAGGTGTGACCGCGGTTCACACGGGCAAGGGTGCGGTCGTAAAAGGTTTCGCATCCCAACTCTATAGCCACGGAATAACCTCTCTCGCGAATGGAGGCAAGAAGGGCAAGAACATCGTCGTCTATGCAATCGGGCCTTGTTGCCACCACCAGTCCTGCCACATCCTCCACGGCAAGAGCCTCATCATAGCGCTGGCGCAGGACATCCAACGGGGCGTAGGTGGAACTGTATGCCTGGAAATAGGCAAGATACTGCATCTGGGGGTACTTTCCCTCGAAGAACTTCTTTCCTGCCTCTATCTGCTCGGCTATGGTGGCATGCTTGCGGCAATACTCGGGATTGAACGACTCGCACAGGCAGAAGGTGCAACCGCCCTGCCCTACCCGCCCGTCACGGTTGGGACAGGTGAACCCTCCGTCCAGCATAATCTTCTGCAACTTCATGCCTTGGCACCTGTTTTGCTATTGTACTGAAACGGAATCCGTGGGTTCTGCCGTTGCCTGCTCAACAACGACGTCCTCTTGCCTGTCCTCTGCCTTCCTGAGCGTATCTGGCTGGGCGGCAGACTTCAAAGTGTCCTGTTGCACGGGCATTGCCACCGAATCCTTCTTCTGCATCATGACGGAATCCTTGTGCAAGGCCAACGTATCCTTCTGCACCTCCACCGAATCCTTGGCACGGTTCTTGTAGAAGGCGGTACTGGGGTTGTCCTTGCATCCCTCTGCCATGGTAAGGAAGAACTCGTAGGCACGGTAGCGGCCTCCGCATGCCTGGAAAATGTTGTTGGCAAAGAGGATGTCGGTTATCTTGTGCTCGAGTACATAATCCTTCATGTTGTGGGTGAAGTAGCGGCCGTCTATGACGTGTATCTCCTCGAAGGAGTAGAACAGGTATCCGGGCAGAGCATTGCCGTAACTGTCCTTCAGGATAATGAGCCTACGGCCGTTGGCAACGTTGGTACGTACCTGCGTCAACTTGGTGTCGCCTCCCATGAAAGTGCTGTATGCCAGGGAACTGCCGTCCTTGAACTTCTTGAAGAACTCCTCCTTGTGCGGACGGCCAACGGAGATAACCTGATAGTTCTCGTCCACCTGGTACTGCTCGAAGGTTGTTTCGTACACGGCCTTCACGGGCTTGTAGTAGATGAAGTCCTCAGGGGCGTTCTTCACGGAAATGTCCTTGGAATAGCCATACATGGAACCTACGAAGCGGCACACCGTGTCGGGCTGGTAATACCCTGCCTCATCCAGGGTGTGGAAAGGCACTTCTGCCACCTCGGCAAACTTCCTGGCGGCATAGTATGCTCCCAAGGGCGACCAGTGGTGGTCGGTGCGCAGATAGATATCCTCACCGGCATGCTCGCCAAGCACGGTATATACGTCCACGGCATGCACGGCAGAATCCAGATGGCTATAGATATTGCGTATGGTGGCCGACTGGTCCTTGCTCATCTTCTGCACCTTCTCGGGCATATAGAAAGCCGCGGCAGAGGGCACGACCATACAGTAGACGTTCACACCGGGGAAGGTCTGCACGTACTTGTTGCACACGTTGGCATAGGGCGTACCTGCCTTGGCACTGCCTCCGAAGCACATGAGGGCACGCACGTTCTTGTCGCGACCTATTATCACGATACCTGCATTTGCCACCTTGGCCTTCTCGTCTGCCGTAAGTTTGTTGACATATCCGCCGGGATTGCGTCCGTCGTCCTCGGCAACAGGTTCCTCGGCCTCCATGCCCTCTGCCTCGGCAAAGTCGGCAAGTCCCTCGGTGGAGGCATGGTAGGTGACGTGGTCGTCGCCAAACCTGAGCACCGTCCAGTTCTCCACCATCATGGAGAAGGCCATGAAGTCGTCGCGGAAGGGTTGGGAATCGGAAAACCACTTGCCCACCGCCTCGGCATAGTCGCCACTCCAAAGGCTATCGAGCGTGAAGGAGGGGAAGGTGGCAAGGTCGCGCTTCTCCAGTTCCGAGTAGCGGGGACGCGGAAAGGTATCAAACACCAAGGCAAACGCCGCAAAGACGATGCCCACGAGTATCAGGTATATCTTGTCATGCTTCATCGTTGCCTGGAATTAGAATCTTGTGTAAATGAAAGGATTGTTTGTCTCGCCTATGAGCAGCGCCACACTGAGCACGATGATTATCACGCTGAGCACCGTACGGCTCAGGAACACCGTGTTTCGGGTAACGAGACTGCCCTCTCCTGCCACACGTACAAGCCGGCCGTAGCACCATTCCCTTACGGGCATGCAGAACAGTATCGCCGCTACCCAGAGCCAGAAGTGGTCGGTGATGGCGGTTACGCTAACGTAAGAGTGAAGTTCCTCTGCTCCGCCGAAGGCCTTTACGAAGAACTCCTTCATCTGGGCAAAGTCGGTGAAGTAGAACAAGCCTCTGCCCAGAGTTACAAGTCCCATAGCATAGATGTGCAGGAGAGGAGAAGGAATGAAGTCCATCACCTTGCGATAGCGGGGACGTCCCTTGCGGTCGGGTGTGGGGAGAGGTTTGCCAACGTTCTTCATGAGGGTGTACTTCTCAAACAGGAGGATTATGCCGAAGTAGAGGCCCCAGCATGCAAAGTTCCAACTGGCACCATGCCAGAAACCGGTGAGGAACCACGTTGCAAGGATGTTGAACCACTGGTGGCGGCGGTTACCGCCCAGGGGTATGTAGACATAGTCGCGGAAGAAACTTCCCAAGGAGATGTGCCATCGGTGCCAGAAGTCGGTGATGGAGTTACAGCAATAGGGGTGGCGGAAGTTCTCGTTGAAGTGGAAACCGAGGCATCTGCCTATGCCTATGGCCATGTCGGAATAACCAGAGAAGTCGAAATATACCTGCAAAGAGTAAGCCAAAATGCCTATCCAGGCACCCGTGGTGGTGCATCCATCGAAGCCGTTCACCAGGAACTGCTCTGCCACTATGCTCATCTGGTTGGCAATGATCACCTTCTTGCCAAGACCATAGATGAAGCGGAAGACGCCATCTGCCACATCACTCATCTTCACCTCGCGCCCATGTATCTCCTCGGCAATGGTGCCGTAGCGCACGATGGGGCCGGCTATGAGCTGGGGGAACATGCTTATGTAGAGCAACAGGTCCATGAAGTGCCTCTGTGCGGGACTCTCCTTCTTATATACATCTATCAGGTAGGATATGCTCTGGAAGATATAGAAACTGATACCTATGGGCAGGGCTATCCTCGGGTCGGGCATGGGGATGCCAAGCATGGTAAGGGTTGTTGCCGTGAGCGAGGCATATTTGAACACGCCCAGGGCCAAGACATTGGTGACGACACCGATGTTCAGTGCCAGTTTGCGGTGCGATGTCTGCGAATCGATGAACTTGCCTATGTGGAAGTTTACGAACACCAAGGCAAACATCAGGAAGACATACAGCGGTTCGCCCCACGCATAGAAGAGCAGGGAGAAGAGCACCAGGCAGGCATTGCGCAATTTGTGCGAAGAGAGCCACTTCCTGTCTACATATGCGGCAAGCATGTAGCAGGCAAAGAATGCCGGCAGGAATACAAAGAGAAAGAATAAATCCGAGAATACCATTACTCCTCCTTCTTATTCTCGGAGATATACAGGAGCTTGTCTCCAACCTTCAGTTCCATGCGTCCGTTGGGAATCATGAATTCCGAACCTCGTTTTACAAGCATAACCAATGTACCCTTAGATATGTTCATATCCATCAGGCGGTTGCCGTTCTCGAGCATCTCGGCGGTAAGGGTAACGTCGGTCAGCTGGCTGTCTATCTCCTCGGGAATTTCCACACCGAAGTCGTTGCCTTCCTTCTCCTGGGGCAGGTCCAGGTTGAGCCACTTTGCCACGGGGGCTATGGTCATGCCCTGGAAGATGAGCGACAGGAGGGTGATGAAGAATACTATGTTGAAGATATCCTGAGAACCCGGTATATGCGACACCACGGGATAGGTGGCGAAGATGATGGGCACGGCACCACGAAGGCCCACCCAGGATACAAAGCACTTGGCCTTGAAGGTCATCTGGCGGAAGGGCAGGAGGCAGAGTCCCACGGTGAGCGGACGTGCCACGAAGATCATGAAAAGACCAATGAGCATAGCACTAATGGACACTTCGAGCATCTCGTGGGGATTGACCAGAAGACCCAGAGAAAGGAACATCACTATTTGGCCGAACCATGTAAGACCGTTCATGAAGGTGTTTATCTCTTTGCGGAATACCAGTCGGGCATTACCCACCACGACACCAAGGATGTAGACGGCCAGATAACCGTTACCATGAAGCATATCGGTGATGGTGAAGGTGATGAAGACGAGGCTAAGCAGGAGAATGGGATAGAGCGAACTGTTGGAAAGGTTCACCTTGTTTATCAGCCACACGGCAAATCTGCCGAAAGCATAACCCGTAACACCGCCCACCGTGAATTGCACAAGCAGGTCCTTGAGCAGAAGACCCATATTGAAACCGCTTCCGCTGGCGATAACCTGGATAAGGGCTATGGTGAGCATGTATGCCATGGGGTCGTTACTACCGCTCTCCAATTCCAGCATGGGCTTGAGGTTCTCCTTCAGGTTCATCTTTTGCGAACGGAGCAGGTTGAACACGGATGCCGAGTCGGTTGAGGACATGGTAGCGGCCAGCAGGAGGCAGGTGAGCACGGGCATCTCTATGTTCATGTCGGAATATCCCGAGAGCCAGAAGATGAAACCGCCCGTGAGCAGTGTGGTAAGCAGGACGCCCACGGTGGAGAGTATCATGCCCTGTGCCATGACGGGCTTGATGTCGCGCAACTTGGTGTCCATACCGCCAGTGAACAGGATGATGCTCAAGGCTATCATACCTATGAACTGTGCATCTGCGGCACTATCAAACTCAAGGCCAAGGCCATCCGTTCCGAAACCCATGCCCACGAGCAGGAAGAGCAACAAGGTGGGGATACCGAAACGGTAGCCAGTCTTACTAATCATGATGGCGCAGAATATCAGTATGGCGCCTATCAACAGGATGTTTCCAGCAGTAAATATCATATAATATAAGGTATGTTTTATAATTAAACGACCGCAAAGTTACTATTTTTCCGCCAAACCACACCTATTTTATATTATCTTTTCATAACTTTGCAAGAAAGATTAACACAAGCAGACAAACACTACATACATGAACATACTCTACATCATAGCCATGCAGGCAGAGGCGCAGCCTTTCATAGAGCATTACGGGGTTGAGGAGGTGAAGGATTTCTTCGCTCCATTGCCATGCAAACTTTATCAGACAACCATCCAGGGTACCAACGGCGAAACATCCACACTGAGCGTGGTACTCAACGGCCGCCAGCATGGGAGCGACCTGGTGGGATGCGAGGCGGCATCCGTTGCCACCCTGGCGGCAATACAGAAGTTGCAACCAGACATTGTGGTAAATAGCGGTACGTGCGGAGGTTTCCAATCCAAGGGGGCGGACATTGCCAAGGTGTACATAGGCAACGCTTGCATGTTCCACGACCGCCGTGTTCCGGGCGACGATGAATGGGGCACTCAGGCACTGGGCAACTATCCCGTGTGGGAGGGTGCCAAAGCCCTGGCAGAGCATCTGCATCTGCCCATGGGCAAGGTTACAACGGGTTCCTCGCTGGACATGCAGCCCTGCGACCTGCAGATTATCCAGGAGAACGGGGGCGAACTGAAGGACATGGAGGGTGCTGCCGTGGCATTCGTGTGCTCGCTGCTTAATACTCCCATACTCTTCGTAAAGAGTGTCACCGACCTTTGCGATAGCGGTGCAGAAACCTTCGAGGAGTTCTCGCGCAACCTTGCCAAGGCGAGCCAGGCACTAAAGGAGACTAACATCAGGGTGATTGACCACCTGACCAATGCATAGCATCACTACTAAAACAGATTAAGTATATGGAAAAGCACATGATCATGGCCATGATAGCCGCCATGAACGAGGAACTGGAAAAGGATGGCCCCAATGCCAACATACTGAAGGAGCGTGGCCGCCTGAAGATGCTGGCCGGCGACAAGAAGGGTGCCATGGAGGACCTCCGCCAGGCGGTGAGCCTCGACCCCACCATTGTGGACAACATCACTGGGGAGTTCAGGAAATAATGGTCCTTGTTCTACCTTAATGCGTAATATCTTTCGTTTTTAATGGTAGAAAAGCGCCATTGTGACCGGAATGCTATAACTTTGTGCTTGATATGAGAAAACAAGTAGCCATACAAGGAATAAGGGGATGCTTCCACGACATTGCCTCGCACCGTTTCTTCCAGGGCGAGGAACTGGACCTCGTTCAGTGCAACAACTTCGAGGAGGTTTTCCTTGCCATGAGGCAGAATCCCGACATGATAGCACTGGTGGCCATAGAGAACACCATTGCAGGGTCGCTTCTGCACAACTACGAACTGTTGCGCGATTCGGGCCTTACCATCATCGGCGAGCACAAGTTGCGAATCAAGCATAGCATCGTGTGCCTGCCGGAGGACAATATGGAGGACATTGCAGAGGTGAACTCGCACCCCGTGGCGCTGATGCAGTGCCGTGCCTTTCTGGAACAGCACCCCGACATCAAGGTGGTGGAGGCCGGCGACACGGCCAGCGCGGCGGCAAAGATCAGGAAGGAGAACCTTCGCGGACATGCCGCCATCTGCCACAAGGACGTGGCACAGATCTACGGGCTGAAGGTTCTGCAGGAGGGCATAGAGACCAACAAACACAACTTCACCCGCTTTCTGGTACTTGCCAGCATAGCAAGGGCAGGCAAGTTGCGCGACGTGAACCTGGCCAACAAGGCAAGCCTGGTGTTCACCCTTCCGCACGAGGAGGGTTCCCTGTCGGCCATCCTGTCTGTTCTTTCGTTCTACAAGCTGAACCTCACCAAGATACAGTCCCTGCCCATCATAGGCAAGGAGTGGCAATACATGTTCTACGTAGATGTCTGCTTCAACGACATCCAGCGCCTGCACCAGGCCATCAATGCCATCACTCCCCTCACCCAGGAATTCAAGACTCTGGGCATTTATCAGGAGGGCGAGCAGACCATCTGATACACAAATCACTGACTTTAACACACATATGGAATTAGACCTTATTCCCCTCAATCTTCCCGGCAATGACGAACGCCCGTTCATCATAACCGGTCCTTGCTCTGCCGAAACGGAGGAGCAGGTAATGACCACCGCAAAGCAATTGGCAAGCAAAGGCTTCAAGATTTTCCGTGCCGGAATATGGAAGCCTCGTACCAAACCCGGTGGTTTTGAGGGCAATGGAGAAAAGGCTCTGCCATGGATGCAACAGGCCAAGGAAGCAACCGGCATGCTCACCGCCACCGAAGTGGCAACACCCGAGCATGTGGAACTGGCACTGAAGTACGGCATCGACATCCTTTGGGTTGGTGCACGCACCACGGCCAATCCCTTTGCCATGCAATCCCTGGCCGATGCACTGAAAGGCGTGGATGTGCCGGTGCTGGTCAAGAACCCCGTAAATCCCGACCTCGAACTTTGGATTGGTGCCCTCCAGCGCATCAATGGTGCTGGTATCAAACGCTTGGGCGCCATACACCGTGGCTTCTCCAGTTATGAGAAGAAACTGTACCGCAACGTGCCCATGTGGCAGATTCCCATAGAGTTGCACCGGCGCCTGCCCAACCTGCCCGTGGTGAACGACCCCAGCCATATCAGCGGACGACGCGACCTTATCGCTCCCCTGTGCCAACAGGCCATGGACCTGGGCATGGACGGACTGATGGTGGAGTGCCATTGCGACCCGGACAATGCATGGAGCGATGCTTCACAACAGGTAACACCCGATGTGCTTGACTACATCCTGTCAATGATCACCATCCGTGAGAATGTGGACCTTGCCGCTTCGCTAAGCACCCTGCGCAAGAGCATAGACGAAATAGACAACGACCTCATTGACCTGCTGGCCAAACGAATGGGCATTTCACGTGAGATAGGTGCATACAAAAAAGACAACGGCATGACCATCGTGCAGACAAAGCGATATAGCGAAATCCTGGACAAGCGTGCCGCTCAGGGTGTGCTGAAGGGCGTGGATGCCGAGTGCATAAAGAAAATCTTCGAGTGCATACACGAGGAGAGCGTGCGCCAACAGGTAGAACTGCTTAGCAAATAACCTATATACCCACACACAAGGAACCCTGCTTTCCCAATACCTCCCCCCGAGGTTCAGTCCCCCACTCTGCGCATGAAAAGAATAGGTCTTCTTTCCGATACTCACGGCTACTGGGACGAACGCTATGCCAAGTACTTTGCCGAGTGCGACGAGATTTGGCATGCCGGCGACATCGGTTCCCCGGAACTGGCCATGCGCCTGAACGACATACGGCCGCTGAGGGCTGTATACGGCAATATAGATGGTAGAGAATTGCGACGCACCTACACCGACATACTCCGCTGGCAATGCGAGGAGGCCAACATAATGATGACACACATAGGCGGCTATCCCGGCAAATACGATCCTCGAATACGCAAGCAACTCGTGGCCGACCCTCCCAACCTCTTCATCAGCGGACATAGCCACATACTGAAGGTGCAGTACGACCCTACCCTCTCCTGCCTGCACATCAATCCCGGTGCAGCAGGCCTGCAAGGATGGCACACCGTCCGCACCCTTGTCCGCTTCACCGTAGACGGCAAACAGTTCAAGGACCTGGAGGTGATAGAACTATGAGCAGACCCCTCCCCGGCCCTCCCACAAGGGGCGAACAAGGTCTTTAGAAGATGGACTGAATGTCCATCTGTGCCTTGTGAGGGGAGCACACTCCTGTGCGACGCGCGGACAAGAGTGGTTACAACCGACAATGGAGAGCCCCCATAGAAAACCATAACACTTCCACAATTGATACTACTCCCTCCCCTTGTGGGAGGGTATGGGGAGGGGTCCCCACTTACCAGAATTAATATGCTTGGCACCCTAGTAAACACTTGCACTATAATCATCGGCAGTATTGCCGGAGCGAAACTGAAGAAGCGCATCCGCCCGGAATGGCAGGGTGTGCTCTACACGGCCATGGGATTGGCCTCCCTGTCGCTTGGCTTCAATGCCGTATGCAAAAACATGCCACAGAGCAACTATCCCGTGCTCTTCGTCATCTCGTTGGCCCTTGGCTCCCTGCTTGGCACTATGATGAATCTGGCTGGACGTTTCGACAGGCTTGTAGAAAAATTAAAAGGCAATAAAGCCGGCACTACCAAGTCCTCTCCCAATGGCAATAACCTGGCGCAGGGCCTTTCCACCGGCATACTGCTCTATTGCATAGGCACCCTGAGCATACTGGGCCCCATAAACAGTGCCTTGCTTGGGGATGAGACATTCCTGTTCACCAATGCCACCCTGGACCTCGTAACCAGTGCCGTGCTTGCCGCCACCTACGGCTATGGCATGGCATGGGCTGCACCGGTACTGTTCTGCTGGCAGGGCACATGGTACATCGTGGCAAAGATGTTCGGAGATGTCATTCCCGACGACATGCTTTGCGAGATGAGTATCGTTGGCGGCACGCTCATTGCCGCATCGGGTCTTGCCATACTGGGCATAAAGGATTGCAAGACACTGAACCTTCTGCCCTCGCTCTTCGTGCCCGTAGTGTTCTTCATTTTGAAATATTTTATCGAATCCCTCTCTCTATGATAACGATAGCACACATCTACAACGACTTCAATGGAAAATTCGGCATCCCACGGCAAAGCGGTTTGGTGGAGGGATTGGAGGCACGCATCGTCTTCTGTCCCGAATACCGCAATGCCGATGCCTTGCGAGGATTGGAGGGGTTCTCACATATTTGGCTATTGTGGGACTTCAGCCAGGCGCACACCGAGAAATGGTCGCCAACGGTGCGTCCACCACGACTGGGTGGCAACAAGCGCATGGGAGTATGGGCCACACGTTCTCCCTTCCGCCCGAACAACATAGGTTTGTCCTCCGTGCGCGTCCTGAAGATAGAACTGGATACGCCAGAGGGCCCAGTAATTCACGTTGAGGGTGCCGACCTGATGAATGGCACTCCCATCCTGGATATCAAGCCCTACCTGCCCTTTACCGACTCGCACCCCGAAGCCTCATCCGGCTGGACAACAGAAGCCAACAACACTCCCCTGAATGTTGTAATCCCCGACTCCGTCCGCACCTCCTACCCCTTCACTCCCCTCCAATGGCAGGTCATAGAAGGCATCTTGGCAGGCGACCCACGCCCTCACTATCAAGACGATGCGGCACGAATCTACAGTTTTGAATTCAGCAATATAACCATACGTTTCCGTGTGTCAGGCAACACCGCCTTTGTGGAGTAAAGTTTCCTTTTTTACCTTATATATATATGGCTAACGACCGAGAGGATGTTACTAAGAAGTAAAAGGACCATACTCCCTGCTGGTAAGAACCAAGACGGCAGACTGGTTAAGCGAACGGAAAACAGCAGTTCAATGAACGGATAGGAAAGATACAACAATCCCTTCGTTTGAATGCAAAATTCAAACGAAGGGATGATAAATAAACCAATAAATAAAATTATTGGAACTTCTCGTTATCAACAAAGACCTCAAGCAATTCTGCCATACCCTTCTCTCCACAAGGTGTTATCTGCAGTTCTGCACATGATGCAGGAACGAGGCAACTGTAACCTTGCTTGAGATGTACAGACTCGCCCACCATACATTCGCCTCGCATGCATACATAGACGACGAAGGAGTCCTTGTGCTTGAGATTGCGGATCACGGCCGTGGTGAGGCGCTGCATCCTGACGGTAAAGAACTCGCACTCGCAAACAAGATTGGCCTTGTTCAGTTCCATAGGATAACTGATGGAATACTCCTTATGCACGGTATAGTCCAGTACGTCAACGGCAAGTTCGGTATGAAGTTCACGTGGTTTGCCATCCATACCCATACGGCCATAGTCGTAGATGCGGTAGGTGATGTCGCTGCTTTGCTGAACCTCGGCAATCAGAGCACCGCCACAGATAGCATGCACACGGCCAGCAGGAATGAAGAATGCATCGCCCATACGGATAGGGTGCTTGGCAAGAACATCGCAGATAGTACCGTCCTCTACCCTGCGGCGATACTCCTCGCTGGTAATGCTCTTGGAGAAACCGGCATAGAGATAGGTACCGGGCTTGGCATCCACCACATACCACATCTCGGTCTTGCCCATACTGCCGTGGCGTTCCATGGCAACGGAATCGTCGGGGTGAACCTGAATGCTGAGATCGCTTTCTGCATCTATAAACTTGATGAGCATGGGAAATTCGCTACCGAACTTCTCCTGCACAGCCTTGCCCAAGAGGTCTGCTCCATACTCTGTACACAATTCACGCAGGTTTCTGCCTGCCAATGGTCCGTTAACGACAACAGACTCCTTGCCTGGCACGGCACTCACCTCCCAACTTTCACCCACCGGTTCGTTGGCTGGCGGCATTCCCTTCATCTCCCTTAAACGGCGACCACCCCACACGATGGGAAACAGGTTGGTCTCAAACAACAACGGATATAGCATCTGAAATTATATTAAAAATTATGTGCGAAGATACGAAAAAAAGCAGATATTGGGGAGCAAACACTATATTTATTATACATTTACACTGAAATTTTGTAATTAAGGTTTTATTTTACTACCTTTGAACTTCAATTGAAGATGTCAAGGTTTTGTTAAGCAAATACTTTATTGCTATGGAAACACAAATGAAATGGTATCAGCATATCTGTCTGGAACTGCTTTGGGGGCTTTTCCTTGTTATCAGCATCACACCCAGATGCTTCAGATACTATATATTGAAACCCTTCCTGGCATTACTCCTTATCCTTTCGCATTACAGACATAAGGTGATTGCTGAGAACATGGCAAAATCGTTCCCGGACAAGAGCAAGCAGGAGATAAGAAGACTAGTACACAGATACTACACGCATCTGGGAGAGGTGGCGGTGGACATCATCAGTCTGGTTGGTGCAAGCGAAAGGCGCAAGGACAGAGCAGTCAACTGGGTGAACGCCAAGGAGGTAGCAGAAAGACTGGACGGCAAGGACTGGATAGCCGTAGGAGCTCACTATGGCTGCTGGGAATACCTGCCCCTATGGAGCAGGAAACAGATGTGCAACACATTCATGAGCGTATACCATCCGATGAGCAATGTGGTTTTCGACTGCCTTTTCCTGCGTCTGCGTAAATATTCAGAAAACATAACCACAGTGCCCATGAAAAGCACCATAACCTATTATCTAAGAAATCGCAACAAGGGCAAGGGGATCATTTTGGGCCTACTGTCCGACCAGAGTCCAAACCTGAGAGCAGACACCCATTGGTTCCGCTTCCTCAACCAGGACACGGCGTTCATTGATGGTGCAGAGAGTATTGCCATGAAGTTCAGAATCCCCATTCTTTTTGCCTATACAAAACGCGTTGCTCCGGGCAGATACGAGGTAATGCTGGAAGAAATCTATGACGGCAAGGAGGATGTGGCCCAGCACGAGATAACCCAACGCTATGCCACACGGCTGGAGGAAATGATAAAGGAACAGCCCGAATTGTGGATGTGGTCGCACAAGCGCTGGAAGCACACACCCGAAGGACAAGAACGACGTTTCGGCACGTGCACCTTGGAAAAATAAAACAAGACATCACATTGCATCATAAGACACTATGGACATTGTCATCACATACGTCAACGGGCTTGATCCCGTATGGCAGAAGGAATACGAAAAGCATACCAACACCCCAATCGTGGAAAAACGCTTTCGCGACTGGGGCACACTGAAATACCTGTTCCGTGGCATAGAGAAGAACATGCCTTTCATACGCAAGGTGCATCTTGTTGTCTCGGGCGAGAGCCAGGTGCCAGAGTGGATAAACCGCAATGAAGTGAATGTGGTGCTGCACAGCGACATCATACCCATGCATCTGCTGCCCACCTTCAACTGCAATCCCATAGAGATGCATCTGCACAACATAGAGGGTCTGGACGAGGAATATCTGTATTTCAACGACGACATATTCCCCCTTTTGCCTTGCGAGGCAACCGACTTCTTCCGTAACGGCAAGGGGGTACTGGGCATGAGCCGGCACATCTTCTCTCTGGGAATGTTCAGGAAGATATGCCGTAACTCCAACGATTTGGCATACAATCTGCTTGGCAAACAGCCTTCCATCACCTTCCTCCGCCCTCAGCATGTGTGCACACCTATGCTGAAAAGCGAGGTGACAGAGGTGTACGACATGGCCAGGGAGCAGATCCTGTCCTCTATGAGCACCACCCGTACGGACAAGAACCTGAACCAGTACCTGTATCTTGACTATATGTACCTGAAGGGCAAACTCATCAACGAAAGATTGTCGAAGAAGCATTTCTCCGTAGGAATAGTCTCTGCACAGAAACTTAGGGAGTTCATAGAACAACCCACACACAAGCTGACCTGCATCAACGATGTGCAACTATCCGAATCACGCTACGAGGAACTGCGCTCCACACTCCTCTCGGCATTCGACAAAATCCTGCCCGACAAGTCTAAATACGAAAAAGCATGAGTACACACACACTTTCCCTTGTCACCTGCGTTTATGGCGTAGAAGAGTATATGGAGCAATATGTGAATAGCGTCTTCTCGCAAACCTGCACGGACATTGAATATGTATTTGTTAACGATGGCACCAAAGACCGCTCCATGCAGATACTTGAACGTGTCATAGAGGAAAGCTATGCACATCTGCGCAAGAACATCGTCATCATAAACCAGGAGAACCAGGGTTTGCCCATGGCACGCAAGACGGGTATCAGCGGAGCTACTGGAGAATACATTCTGTTTGCCGACCCCGACGACTGGCTCTCTCCCAATGCCATAGAGGAAATACTGGGCAAGATAGACGAGACGGATGCCGACATAGTATATTTCGACTTGATAAAGGAATACGGGCACAGACAAAGCTTGAAGCAGGAAAGGGAGTACACCGCAGCCACAAAGGAGCGCTGGATTGAGAACATCTTCAATTATAAATCCTATGGCTATAGCGTAACTAAATGCTTCCGTCGCTCGCTCTACACCGAAAACAGAATATTCACTCCCATACTGGGCATGCACGAGGATATATACCTGATGATACAGATAATATTCTATGCCAGGAGTATAGTACGTCTGCCCATGGCACTATATCATTATCGTAAGACCAACAAAGGTTCTATGTGTTCTCAAAGCATGGCCACACGACACATTACCTCATCTCGCAACATGCTGAACCTATACCAGAACTATATGAACGATCTCCCCAATAGTCCCATCAGGAATGTGGCTGGCGGTATTGTGCTCCGTGCCGGTTGGCACTCCGTGCTGCATAGATATGACTTCAGCAAAGAATATCCCTGGTTGCCAGATGCCATACGAAAGGCACATATCAGCAACAGGTATCAGGTAGCCCTGCCCCTGCAGGTTATCACAAAGATTGCCTACATGCTATTCAGTCCTCTCCAAATATCTCCTTGATATACACAGGACTGTGCATGGATTTCCTTATCTGCTCCTCTGAGGGCAGTTTTCTCCAATCACCATAAATATTCGTGAGGTAGGAATCAGTATTACCCGGTACAGGAAACTCCACACCTTCAAATTCCATTTTAGAGAGTGGAAATATATCCTTGACGTAAAAACGGCTCTTGTAAAAACCAGACCCGAGACATACACGATACTCACCCTTCGGATTATAAAAACCCATAAGTCGTGCTAACGGTATGAGCATAACGAAATTTATGGTCTCTACCAACTTAATGGCCAATCGTCTTAACCAACGCTTCCTTATATACTGTGTGGGATGCTGCATATTCAGATAGAAGAACTTGGCAAGATGTGCGGAAAAACATGTAGCCTTTTCAATATAGAAAACATCAAGGGCCACCCCCTGGTATTTGAAGAATCTTGCCCTATAGTCCGTGCTCTCCACTGATTTCTTTTTCTTGCGGAACTTCCCAAACACGTTGATGTACTCGGGATCTGTCTTGACAGTCTGAAAGAAATAATTCTCATCCTCCATTCCAGCAAGCACCTTCTCAAGTTTCCTGTAGTCTTCCTCCAGCATAGATACATCCAAATCGTCATCCCAAGGGATGAACCCCTTGTGACGTGCCGCTCCCAGCAAGGTACCAGAGCAGAGCCACCAACTGATATTGTGTTTCTCACATATTTCAGCAAAATCCACCAGCACCTTGACCATCTCCTTTTGGTCTTTGCGCAATTGAGAACCCTCTGGATTATAAATTCTCATAAACCCTGATATTTGTCATTATACAATTTCTGAAAAAGACACCTCCACTTCTCCGAAATGATTTCAGGTGTGTATTCCAGTCTCCTTGCCACCGAACGCTGCCTTATATGCAATGCCTCATCTTCAGGCATTGATGCAATCGTCATCAATATCTGAGCATAACTGCGCTCATCTCCAGAAGGTACAACAAAACCGCATTCGTCCTCAGGAGAAAGCACCTCCTTGACACCAGCAGTACACCCATAGGCTACACATATACAACCATGAGCCTGTGCCTCTGTCAAAGCTAAAGGCCACCCCTCTGTATCAGAAGTCAAAGCTACAACCGATGCCTTTTGATAATATTCTGACACATTGTTTTGTCTGCCTTCAAAATAAACGCGTTGCAAATGCATGTCCTCGGCCAACTTCCTCATCTTATGCCAGTCGGCGCCATCTCCCACAAGAACCAGTTTCCAGTCCTGCATCCTATCCTGTACTGAATGCCAAATCCTTAAAAGGCGGTCAATACGCTTGGACCAATTTTCAAATCTTCCTACAAAAAGGACTATATTTTCTTTATTGTAATTTACATTCTCAACTGGACGCTCCGAATTTTCTATAGCATATATATGTGATTTCTCAGGAACGAGGTTCAAAACGGAAGCCGTTTCATGTATGTACGACTGGCAAAGTACGGTATATGTATCTGAAGTCTCATAATCCCTTCTCGTGCGTGCCACTGCCATTCTCATTGCCAACGTCCCGTCCTCATATCTTCGTTTATTAAAGAGATGCCACATCAGTTTACGAAAAAATCCTTTCTGTCTGCGATGCATTATCACATACCTTTGCCAGAATGGTTCTCCATGACATGCCACAATTGTCTTAACCCCTGTTCTCTCCTTTATTCTCTCTATTCCAGGAATGGCTTTACCTGGCTGAACAAGTATGTCTATTTCATCCTCTATAATATAACGCTCTATCTGCTTGGTTCTTTTTGAGGATATAAACTGTGTTGGAATCCTACGCAAAGTGAAATTGCTCAACATAGCATCATTCAACAATGTTTCAGAAATCCTTGATGCATAGACAAACACTTCATAGCCTCCACACGATTTCAGGTAGGAAGCAATATCCATCGTCACTCGTTCTGCACCTCCTGCAGGAAAACGATTATGCACAAAAGCAATCCTTATCATATATGCATCATATTGCAAGTGCTACACATTATATATCCCGTTCATCACACAATATACAATAACATCGGCCAGGGAGCGTGCTCCAAGTTTTTCCATGATATTCTTGCGATGGGTGATGACGGTAGTAACACTGATGTTCAACTTATCCGCCACTTCCTTGTTTATGCTACCTTGGCACAAGAGCAATGCCACCTCGGTTTCTCTGGATGAAAGCAAAGTGTCCTTAGGCAACGTAGCATGTGGATGTTCCATGTTACTGTCTCCAACGTGATGAGGCATACTCTCGTGATGCCCATGGCGTTGCAATGCCAACAGGTCGCGAACCAATGCTGCTTCCCCTTGACAGACATTAAGTGTTGCCACTCCGTTTATGGACATTTCACCACCCACCATCACTATGCTACGGCCACTCTTGGCACGAAAATATGCCGTGTGCTCAAAGTATATGCGTGAGGAAACGAAGTAATGGATGAACTCAGCCTCGTCCTTTGACTGCAATTCTTCAAAAGATTCACAAGTCACAATCTCTGCCACAGGTATCAGTTCCTCCAATATTCTTTCCAGGCCCATACAGGCAAGAATGTTGGAATCTACTATGGCAATCTTGAATTGCATGGTATGTATATGTAGGTGCATTCCTTTCTATTGTTTAGAACGTTAAGCCTCTGCATTCTCCTACGTGAGATACAACATTAAACCTTAAACGTTAATCGTTAAACTTTAAACGTTAAACCTTTCCGTTCAATTCATCTTCCGTTTTCAAAGCTGTTGCATATCATACAGCCTCTTGTAGTATCCGTTCTTTGATATCAGTTCATCGTGGCCGCCACGTTCAACAATCTCACCCTCATAGAGCACAAAGATTTCGTCTGCATTCTTGATTGTTGACAATCGATGTGCTATAGCAATAGTGGTGCGGCTCTTCATCAGTCGTTCCAATGCCTCCTGCACGAGACGTTCGGACTCTGTATCAAGGGCAGAGGTAGCCTCATCCAGTATCAGTATGGGGGGATTCTTCAGTATGGCACGTGCAATACTTATTCGCTGACGCTGACCTCCTGACAATCTGCCTCCACGATCGCCAATCATCGTATCGTATCCGTTCTCGCTCTCCATAATGAAGTCATGAGCATTGGCTATCCTGGCAGCCTCAATGACCTGCTCCATTGTGGCGTTCTCCACACCGAAGGTTATGTTGTTATAGAAGGTGTCATTGAATAAGATGGCCTCCTGATTCACATTACCGATGAGCGAACGCAGCTTACGGATACCCACGTGTTTCACATCCTTGCCGTCTATCAGAATCTGCCCGTCTGTAACGTCGTGATATCTGGGAATCAGGTCCACAAGAGTTGACTTACCACTACCCGACTGCCCTACCAGAGCTATGGTCTTACCCTTCTGGATTGTCAAATTGATATGCTTAAGCACATCCCTACCCTCTTGGTAATGAAAACTTACATCTCGCAGTTCCACCTCATTTTCAAAGGTTGAGAGTTCCTCTGGTTTAGCAAGTTCCTTAATGGGATTATCTGCCTTGAGAATAAAGTCTATTCGATCCATAGAGGCCAAGCCATGAGGAATCTGGTACGACGCCTTTGATAAGTCCTTCAAGGGATTTATCACGCTGTACAGTATCACCATATAGAATATAAAGGTGGAGGCATCTATCATGTTGGTTCCGTTAAGTATAAGCCAACCGCCGAACCACAACACCACCACTATTATAGAAGTGCCAAGGAACTCCGACATGGGGTGTGCGGCATTCTGCCTGACAACCATCTCAGTCATTTCCCTACGATACTCATTGTTCTTCTCATAGAATCGCTGCGACATCTTCTTCTCTGCAATAAAAGCCTTGATGATGCGCAGACCGCCCAGAGTCTCGTCAAGATGGGCAATAATATCACCCCAACGGTGCTGAACACTTGCAGATTGGCTCTTAAGTTTTCTGCTCACCTTGCCCATTACCCAACCTGCCAACGGAGCAACAACGAAGACAAATAAAGTCAGCTCCCAGCTAACCGTGAACAAAGTTACGAAACATACGACAATGGCAATCGGCTGACGTATCATCATGTCCACCGACGACATCACGGCAGTTTCCACACACTGCACATCAGCGCTCATTCTCGCTATTATGTCCCCCTTCCTTTCTTCTGAGAAGAAACTCAGTGGAAGACTCAGCACTTTGTCGTACAACTGAGTACGGATATCTCTAACAACACCAGTCCTCAACGGCACCATCACGGCACTGGAGGCAAAATAGCCGAAGGTCTTAATAGCGGTCATCAACACCAATGCTACCCCCATTATCACAAGTGTCAGGAACGCGCCATGCTCGCTTATCAACTCCTGCACGAAAGCATAGCCATTGTTCACAACCACATCCTTAGACAATGTGTCCCATGTCCATTCCTTATAGGTATAAACCGTCTGGTCTATCTTGAACAAGATATTCAATATCGGTATCAGAACAACAAAGGAAAACACATTCATCCACTGCGAGAAAAAGTTCAGCAACACCGAACCTACAAGATACTTCCTGTACGGTCTCAGATACCGCCCCATTATCTTAAGAAAATGCTTCAACATATTCAATTAACTTATATTATACTATCACACACTCAACTTCAATGCCACGGACGATGCATGCAACGCCCCTTCTCGTGAAACATTCAACACCAAGCGCCCAACTCTCACAGCATGCAAATTTACATAAAATCTTCAACACTGCCAAAAACACTTAGCTAATTAAATCATAGACAATGATTATATCAATACATCAATGAAAACAAATATACATAAATACGGGCATAAAAACGCATTTGGCATAACATTTTGAACAAAATTAGATATTTCGCCATATAAATACACCTGTATAATCAAAGATTATGCGTATCTTTGCGCACAAAAGTATTAATAAACAAAAAACATCATATTAACCCTATGTTAAAGAAATCAGTATTTTTAGGTTTGATGCTTTTGTGCCTCTCCACAACTTCTATGGCACAAATGAGCGGAATGAATGACAAGCAGGTACTGGAATATGTACAAACCGGCTTGAAACAGGGAAAAACCCAAAAGCAGATTGCAACAGAACTGGCACGTCGCGGCGTGACTCGTGCACAGGCAGAACGTGTCAAGAAACTCTACGAAGAAAGCCTCAAGGGCAATACTACAACCGAGACAAACAAACCAAATCGTCTTCGTGTTGCAGAAGACGAAAGCGTTACTCCTGAAACGGAATACATTGCCGCAGACTTTGATTTCACTGAGACTCCACAAGTAGAGGAACAAGCGGACAGCAATGCTGTTTTTGGTCGTAATATTTTCAACACAGACAACCTCACGTTCGAACCAAGCAGCAATCTCCCCACCCCTCCCAACTATCGTTTAGGTGCTGGCGACCAGGTTATCATTGACATCTGGGGAGCCAACCAGATTTCCATTCAAGAAACCATTTCTCCCGATGGAGCCATAAACATCAACAACCTTGGAATGGTCTACTTGAACGGTATGACTGTAAGTCAGGCCACGGAACATCTGCGCAACAAGATGAACAAGATCTACGCTGGTCTTTCTGGCGAGAATCCCACATCACACCTTAAACTTACCCTTGGAAACACTCGCACCATACAGATAAATGTCATGGGCGAGGTTTTACGTCCTGGCACATACGCACTGTCTGCCTTCTCCACCGTATTCCACGCTCTCTATCGTGCGGGCGGTGTAAGCGACATTGGCAGCATGCGCGACATCCAGGTTGTTAGAAATGGCAAGAGCGTTGCCCAGGTAGACGTATATGACTTCATCATGCATGGCAAGACCACAGACGACATTAAACTACAGGAAGGTGACGTCATCATCGTTTCCCCCTACGAGGCTTTGGTAAAGATTGAAGGCAATGTAAAGCGTCCTATGAGATATGAGATGAAAAAGGACGAGACCGTAGCTACTCTTTTGAAATATGCTGGCAATTTCTCCAGCGACGCATACACCCGTTCCATGAAGCTCATCCGCCAGAACGGCAAGGAGTACCAGCTCTTCACTATAGACGACATTAACTATTCCGGCTTCAAGCTGGCCGACGGCGATGTCCTGACAGTTGATGGTATCCTGGAACGTTTCGAAAACAAACTGGAGATTAAGGGTGCAGTTTACCGTCCAGGCATATATCAGTTGGGAGCAGACGTGCAGACATTGAAGGAACTGGTGGCAAAGGCAGACGGACTAATGGAAGAAGCCTTCCTGACACGTGCGGTACTGAATCGCCAGCACGAAGACATGACTCGCGAGGTAATCCAGGTGGACATGAAAGCTATAATGAACGGAACAAAGCCCGACATTGCCCTGAAGCGTAACGATGTGCTCTACATCCCCAGCATTCATGATCTGCAGGACCTCGGTAACGTAGAAATATTTGGCGAAGTTGCCCGTCCCGGCAAATTCATTTATGCAGACAATATGACTCTGGAGGACCTTATTATCCAGGCAGGCGGTCTGTTAGAGTCTGCCTCAACAATCAAGGTAGACGTCAGCCGTCGCATAGTGAACCCCAAGAGCACTTCCTCAACAGCAGAGATCAGCGAGATGTTCACCTTTGCCCTGAAGGATGGTTTCGTGATTGATGGAGAAGTTGGTTTCACACTCAAACCCTATGACCAGGTATTTGTTCGCAAGAGTCCAACCTACAGAGCACAGGTAAATGTCAGTGTGGACGGCGAGATTGAGTATGCAGGCACATATGCACTTACAAACAAGAGCGAGCGCCTGAGCGACCTGGTTAAGAAAGCAGGTGGTCTGAACAAATTTGCTTATGCCAATGGTGCTAAACTTATCAGAAAGGCCAACGACGAGGAAATCAGTCGCATGAGGAGTGTTGTAAACATGATGCAACGCGAATTGGGCGAAAAGATGGCCGACTCATTAAACATAGGAATAGACAGCGTATATTCCGTTGGCATAGATTTGGTCGCAGCATTGGAAAATCCTGGCAGCAATTCTGATATAGTGCTTCGCGAAGGCGATAGACTTAGCATCCCAGAAATGACCAACACTGTAAAGATAAACGGAGCAGTTATGCTGCCCAACACCGTAACATATAATAGTGGCATGTCCGTTAAAGACTACATCGGTCAAGCTGGCGGTTATTCTAACGGCGCCCGCAAGAGCAAAGCATTCATCATTTACATGAATGGCCAGATTGCAAAGGTTAAGAATTCTGACAAAGCCAAAGTACAGCCTGGTTGCGAAATCATTGTACCTGCCAAGAGCAAAACTGCAAGCAAGTGGAATCTCCAAACCATTCTGGCTCTTGCATCATCACTCGGTTCATTGGGTCTGACTGCAGCCTCTATTGCTAACATCTTAAAGTAAAAGAAACATGACAGAGAATAAGGAATACACACAGGCACCTGCAAATCAGGAAACGGAAGAACAGGAAATAGACCTGATGGAATATGCTCGCAAACTTTGGTTAGCACGCAAGGTATTGTTTAAAGCTGCAGGTATCGCTGCTATATTGGGTGTTATAATAGCCCTCACCACTCCCAGACAGTATACAGTCAACGTAACCTTGGCGCCCGAATCAGGCAAATCTGGCGGTAGTTTGTCAAGCATTGCTTCAATGTTTGGTGTTGGCGGAATGTCCATGGGAAATGATGCAGATGCATTAAACGTTATGCTTTATCCCAACATATTGGAATCAACCCCGTTCATCTTGGATTTGATGGATACACCGGTAAAAACCATTGATGAGGAACTTCCTGATACCACATTGACTGGTTACCTTACCGAATATACCAGCAATTCCCTCGTGTCTAACGTCATGTCCCTCCCCTTCAGGGCATTGGGCGGTTTGATATCTCTTTTCGTAACAGCGGAAGAAGAACAGGAACCAGACACAATAAATCCTTTCCTGCTTACCAAGGAACAGGCAAACATTGTAAAGGCCATTAAACAACTGGTTGTTGCCAGTGTTGACAAAAAGACAGGTATCACCAATATTTCTGTAACTATGCAGGATCCTATGGTTGCTGCCATAATGACAGATACCGTCGTGTATAAACTAAAGGAACATATCACTAAGTATCGCGTGTCTAAAGCAGAAGAGGATTATAAGTATTGGGAAAAGCTATATCACCAGCATCGCGAAGAATACTTTGAAGCACAGAAAAACTATGCAGAGTATACAGATGCCAACAAGGACGTTATCCTGCAAAGTGTATCAATAGAACAGGAACGCCTGCAAAACGAAATGAGTCTGGCATTCCAGACATATAGCAATGTTGCCAACCAGTTGCAGATGGCAAAGGCCAAGGTACAGGAAGCAAAACCTGTTTTCGTCATAGTAGAACCTGCTACAGTTCCCCTCAACCCCTCTGGCAGAGGCCGCGGAATGACAGTTATCCTCACTGTCTTCCTCATTGTAGCAGGCACAGCTGCATGGATCCTGTTCGGCAAGGATTTTCTCTCTCAGTTAAAGAATGGATTGAAAGAACCAAAAGAAAGACAAGCGTAAACGCCCATTTGTGCATTAAGTCCTAAAAATTACCTTGGACTGATTTTTAGAACCGACCTTAATGCAACATCAAAATACAATCATTCCCCGATGCCAGTAATGGGCATCGGGGAATGATTATTAATTTTGAGATAGTCATTTAATTCTATTGCTGTCCGGTAAAACTTTTTTTTGATATTTAAAATTATTGCTGTCCGGTAAAACTTTTTTTTGATATTTAAAATTAGGGCTGACACTTCTCACGAGGTATCAGCCCTTTTGGTTACCTTTGTTTTCGACTAATAAAATAACGTAACCATGCGCAAAGATAGTTATTTTACCGGACAGCCGGTCTATAGTCAAGTATTAAAGTTACTTGATAAGGATAAAATTCTTCAAATTAGCAGAGATACGCAAGGAAGCGAGTCTTATGTTAAGCGGTTTGATGGGTATAAGCACCTTGTGGTAATGTTATTCGGCGTGCTGAAACATTTTGATTCTCTACGCGAATTGGAGATTGCGATGAAAGCAGAAGCACACAAGCTTGTACATCTGGGTATGGACTATTTGGTGAGGCGAAGTACCCTTGCAGAAGCCAATATACGCCGTCCCCAGGAGTTCTTCGCCAATGTATACGCATATCTTCTGGAAAAGTATGCCAAGTTTTTAGCGGACAGCCGCCCTCCTAAGGGATATAAGGGACAGACACACGAACCAAAAGATTGGGAAAAGCTGCTCTATATGATGGATTCAACCACCATCAGTCTCTTTGATAACATACTTAAAGGTGTTGGGCGTCATCCTAAATCAGGAAAGAAGAAAGACGGATTGAAGGTGCATACCCTAATGAAATATCATGTAGGGGTGCCTATGGTTGTAGAACTTACATCTGCGGCAAAGCATGACCACTATCTGCTCAAGGAAGTCCATCTGCCTGAGGATTCTACCTTAGCTATAGACAGGGCCTATATTGATATAGCACAGTTTCAAAGACTTACTGACGAAGGAGTGTGCTATGTCACTAAAATGAAGAAAAACCTCAACTATGAGGTACTTGACTCAATTACTTATGTCAATCCAGATGGGCAGGTAACACATATTGACCAAAAACTGAGATTTTACAGAAAAGATCTGACCCATGAGGCGAGAAGATTTGATATTTTTTACAAGGACAAGAAACCTGTTGCACTGTTGAGCAATAATTTTGAGTTTTCTGTAGATGAAATATCTGAGATATACCGTCTTCGCTGGGCTATAGAGTCGCTATACAAGCAACTCAAGCAGAATTTCCCTCTACACTTCTTCTATGGAGATAGCGTTAATGCCATACAAATACAGACATGGGTGGTATTGATAGCCAATTTGCTCATTACGGTAATATCAAGAAGTATCCACAGGAACTGTGCCTTCTCTCAAGTGGTCGCAATGGTGCGTCTGACACTTATGTATTATATAGACTTCATTGGTAAGCATCCGATAAACTACATATTGTAGCAGTTATAGTAGTGTTGTACCTTTGCCCTGCAAAATTGCAACAAAACTAAAACTGCTATTTTTATGACTAAAGACGAGTTTACATCACTACAACTCCAGTACCAGCAGAGTG
>JAZRJU010000012.1:0-189020 GCA_045645965.1 Bacteroidaceae bacterium | reverse complement strand
TGTAATAGTTGAAGATTAGTATAAACTAAAATTATGACTAACATAAAGTAGAGTCAACCTAAAGTAACATTAAGTTTAAGCAAAGTCAACCTTTATTACAAGTAAGACAACTAGTAGTCAACCAAAAGCGTTAAACTACAGCCAACTATCCAGTACTCTCGTTGCGGTATTGCAGTACTTCCGTTGCGGTACTGCAGTACTCTCGTTGCGGTACTGCAGTACTCAAGTGGGAGTACTGGCCTATTTTTTGTGTAGGAGGTAGCCTATGGTCTCGCGCATGATTTTGGCACCGCTTATCCACATGATGCCAGCATAGAGCAGGGCTGCCATAACAATGCGGGAGAGCATCAGCAGCCAAAGGTTTTCTATAGGCTTGGTTGCCCACCATGTGAGGGCAAGTATGCCGATGGTGAATCCCAGGAACGGCATGGTATCCAGTGCTGCCCATCGCCATTTCATCCCTATCAGCCTTTTTGCCCACCATTGCCATATGCCAAGCCACAGAACATTAAGGGCGATGAAGAACACCACCATGTGTATCATTCCGTAACCGCTGACGTACAGTAGGATAAGCCCTGCCCATACCGCTAGGCACTGACCTATGGTACATGCCATGTTCACACCACTATGACCACGGCTTATGGTAAGGTTGCTGTACAGGGTGGTTATAGGAAAAAAGGCACCATGTATGCACAGAAGTGCAAGTATGCGTCCGCTCTCTATCCACCTTTCGCCACCAGCCAGCAGGATGAACTCCTCGGCTATCATGCCCAATCCCAATAGGGCAGGAAAGGAGACGAATGCCACGAAGCGCAGCATCTTGCGGAAAATCTGCACGTAGCGTCCGTTGTCGTCTGCCACCTGTGCCAGGGTGGGTTGTGCTACCGCCGTTACCATGCCGTTTATGGTGCCAGCAGCCATGTCGTCCCATTTGCGTGCCGTGCCGTAGATGCCAGCCTGGCGGTTGCCGAAGTATTTGCCAAGCAGTACGCTGAAGGCATGGTTGTTGAGGATATTGAAAACGTTTGTTATTAGCAGTTTGCTGCTGAAGTTGAACATCTCCCATGCAGGGCGTAGGTCAATGTGTAGAGAAGGCCGCCACGAGGAGTAGTACCAGTTCATCAGCTGCACCACCAGCACGAACGTCACGCTCTGTGCCACTATGCCCCAGTGCGCAAAACCGCGCCATGCCATGCTAACGCCCACGGCTCCAGAGACAAGCATGGCGGTGATGCCACAGATACTTGTTTCGCGAACCATCAGATGCCCGAATAAATAAGCCCTCTGCACTGTGCCAAGGCCCGAAAGCAGGAAACCAAGGAATAGGAAGCGTGCCAGGGGGATGAGATCTGGGTCGTTGTAGAATTTGGCTATCAACGGTGCCAGGAACCACAAGATGATGTACAGGCTTCCGCTCACTATAAGGTTGAACCAGAATACGGCATTGTACTCCTGGTCGGTAGGTTCTTTCTTGTTGCACAATGCGGCGATGAAGCCGCTCTCCTGCAAGGTGCTTGCCAAGGCGGCAAATATGTTGAGCATGTACACCTTACCCCAATCGGCAGGCGTGAGCAGACGCATTAGTGCCAGCCCAAACAATGCACCAAGCAACTGCATTATGCCATTACTCATGCCGCCCCATAGGAGACCGCGTGCCGTACGTTCTTTAAGGGATTTTTCGCTCATAGTTTGTTCAAAGGTAGGAAATATTACCGAGTTTGCCTCCCCTTGTACCACTTAAATGTTCTAAAATGCAGGCATGAAGGCATTTTCCTGTGCTCGCGCGTGTAATACTTCATTTCTTTTTGCTACCTTTGCGAGGATTTTAGCCCTGTTTTAGGGCTTTTTGGCATAGAGTAATATTAAACAAAACCTAAGATAATGGAAAAGATTCAGGAACTCACAGAGAAAATCTATCGTGAGGGCGTAGAGAAGGGTCAGGCCGAGGCCGACCGCATTGTTCAGGAGGCCAAGGAGCAGGCTGCTCAGATTATTGCCGAGGCAAAGAAGAAAGCTGCCGAGATAGAGGCTGCCGGCAAGAAGGCTGTAGTGGAGATGGAGGCAAACACCAAGAACGAGCTGAAGTTGTTCACCGCTCAGTCGTTGAGTGCGCTGAAGAGCGAGATAGCAAATGTACTCACCGCTTCTACCGTGAGTCAGGCGGTTGACAAGCTCGTGTCCGACAAGGACTTTCTGTGCAAGTTCACCGTGGCTCTGGCAAGCAAGTGGGCAGAAAATGAACCCATCGTGATAGAGTCTGCCGATGCAGACACCTTGAAGGCCTATTTTGCCAAGGAGGCAAAGGCTGTTCTGGACAAGGGCGTTACCATTGAGAAGGTAAACGGCCGCAATGCCTTGTTCACTATCCAGCCCGAAGATGGCAGCTATAAGGTGAGCTTCGGCAAGGAGGAGTTTGAGGATTACTTTAAGTCGTTCCTGCGTCCACAACTTGTGCAGATGCTGTTCTAAAGCGAGAAGATGGCAAACTACTATTGTCTTATGGCCGGTTTGCCCGAGATAAATTTCTCGGACACCAAGCCGGGATGCGACATGGACGAATTCCTGGAGCAGCTGCAAGAGTCGCTGACCCATTGGGATGCCAAGCTGATGGCGAACTACTACTTCCTGTTGCACGATTGCCGCAATCTGGTGGCAATGCTGAAGGATGCGGAGGCAGAGTTGAAATACCCTGGCAAGTTCACCAAGGAGCAGTACATCGACCTCATTACCAGTGCCCGTGAACTGAACTTCAACGTGCACCGCTACCCTGCCTTCATGAGCGAATTTGCCCGTGCATGGAATTTTAACAAGGACAAGAAGGGCTATTTCGCCGAGGATGAGATGCTGTACCTGTTCTACGACTATGCCATACGGACTTGCTCCAACGAGTTTGTACGCAGCTGGTATCAGTTGAACATGGACATCAACAACATCCTCACCGCCATGCTTGCCAACAAGCAGGGATGGAAGGCTGCGGACTTTATCAAGGGCGAGGGCGAGGTTCAGACCATGATACGTGAGAATAATGCCAAGGACTTCATCAAGCACGTGGGTATGGATAATATTCAGGAACTGAAGAAGATCGTGGAGGAGACCGACCCCGTGAAGAAGGAGAAGATGATAGACGTCTTCAAGTGGCTCTGGCTGGACGAGCAGACATTCTTCGAACCCTTCAGCATCGATGCCGTCTTTGCCTATATGTGCAAACTGGAGATGCAGTACCGTTGGGCCAATCTGGATGTGGAGCACGGCAAGGCTCGCTTCCAGCAGATTATCGATGACCTGAGAGGTTCTGCACGTGTTCCTGAGGAGTACAAGCGCAAGGCTTGATCCATACAATAGCATTCCCCAAACGTTTTTCAAGGAAATAATATAACAAGATATGACAAAAGGTATAGTTAGTGGCGTAGTCTCCAACATGGTGACACTCCGTGTGGACGGACCTGTCCTGCAGGGCGAGATATGCTACATTACAACTGGCGGCGACCGCCTGATGGCCGAGGTCATCAAGGTCGTGGGTAGCGATGTGTACGTTCAGGTGTTCGAGAGTACACGTGGCTTGAAGGTAGGCTCTGAGGCCGAATTCACCGGACACCAGCTGGAGATCCAGTTGGGTCCCGGTATGTTGAGTAAGAACTACGATGGTCTGCAGAACGACCTGGACAAGATGGACGGTGTGTTCCTGCGCCGTGGCCAGTATACTGCTCCCTTGGACGAGGACCGTCTGTGGGACTTTGAACCCATAGTGAAGGCCGGCGACAAGGTGGAGGGCAGTGCATGGTTGGGTAAGGTGGAGGAGAACCACCAGCCCCTGAAGATCATGGCTCCCTTCCAGATGGAGGGCATTGCCGTGGTTAAGAGCATTGTGCCCGCAGGCCAGTACAAGGTGAACGACACCATTGCCGTGCTCACCACCGAGGCTGGCGAGGACATAAACGTTACCATGGTTCAGCGCTGGCCCGTGAAGTTTGCCATGACCAACTACAAGGAGAAGCCACGTCCATTCAAGCTGCTGGAGACAGGTGTGCGCACCATCGACACCTTCAACCCCATCGTTGAGGGCGGTACAGGCTTCATCCCCGGTCCCTTCGGTACTGGTAAGACCGTGCTTCAGCATGCTATCTCAAAGCAGGCCGAAGCCGACATCGTTATAATTGCCGCCTGTGGTGAGCGTGCCAACGAGGTTGTGGAAATCTTCACCGAGTTCCCCGAACTCGTCGACCCCCACACTGGCCGCAAACTGATGGAGCGTACCATCATCATAGCCAACACCTCCAACATGCCCGTTGCTGCCCGTGAGGCTTCTGTGTACACCGCCATGACCATGGCCGAGTACTACCGCTCAATGGGTTTGCGCGTGTTGCTGATGGCCGACTCTACCTCTCGTTGGGCACAGGCTCTGCGCGAGATGAGTAACCGTATGGAGGAGTTGCCTGGTCCCGACGCCTTCCCCATGGACTTGGGCGCACTGGTGGCCAACTTCTATGGCCGTGCCGGTTATGTGTACCTGAACAATGGCGAGGTGGGCAGCGTTACCTTCCTCGGTACCGTATCTCCTGCCGGCGGTAACCTGAAGGAGCCCGTAACGGAGAACACCAAGAAGGTGGCACGTTGCTTCTATGCTCTGGAGCAGGACCGTGCCGACAAGAAGCGTTATCCTGCCGTAAACCCCATTGATTCTTACTCAAAGTATCTGGAATATCCCGAGTTTGCCGAGTACATCAAGGGCCACATCAACGAGGAGTGGATTCCCAAGGTGCTGGCTCTGAAGACCCGCATGCAGCGCGGTAAGGAGATTGCCGAGCAGATCAACATTCTGGGCGACGACGGTGTACCCGTGGAGTACCACGTTACGTTCTGGAAGTCCGAGATTATCGACTTCGTTATCCTCCAGCAGGATGCCTTCGACGAGATTGATGCCGTTACACCTCTGGAGCGTCAGGAGGAGATACTGAACCTCGTGACCGCCATCTGCGACAAGGACGACTACACCTTCGCCGACTTTGAGGAGGTTACCAAGTATTTCAAGAAGATGATCAACCTGTGCAAGCAGATGAACTACTCTGCCTACAAGAGCGAGCAGTACTATGACTTCAAGAAGCAGGTGGAAGAAATGTTATAATAATTAATAAGGTATGGCAACAGCATTTCAGAAAGTATATACAAAGATAAGCCAGATAACCAAGGCTACCTGCTCACTGAAGGCAAAGGGCGTTGGCTATGACGAACTGGCAACCATCAACGGCCGTCTGGCTCAGGTGGTAAAGATTATGGGCGACGACGTTACCCTGCAGGTGTTTGAGGGTACGGGCGGTATCCCCACCAATGCCGAGGTTACCTTCCTTGGCAAGGCTCCCTCGCTGAAGGTGAGCGACGACCTGGCAGGCCGTTTCTTCAATGCCTACGGACATCCCATCGACGGAGGTCCGGAGATTGAGGGCCGAGAGGTGGAAATCGGCGGTCCTTCTGTGAACCCCGTGCGCCGCAAGCAGCCCAGCGAACTCATCGCCACCGGTATTGCAGGTATCGACCTGAACAACACTCTGGTGTCTGGTCAGAAGATTCCCTTCTTTGCCGACCCCGACCAGCCTTTCAACGAGGTGATGGCTATGGTGGCCATGCGTGCAAAGGCCGACAAGATCATCCTGGGCGGTATGGGTATGACCAACGACGACTACTACTTCTTCCGCAACACCTTCTCCAATGCAGGTGCGCTGGACAGAATCATCTCCTTCATCAACACCACCGAGGACCCTGCCGTGGAGCGCCTGCTCATTCCCGATATGGCACTGACCGCGGCCGAGTACTTTGCCGTGGAGAAGCATGAGACCGTACTGGTTCTGCTTACCGACATGACCTCCTATGCCGACTCTCTGTCTATCGTGAGCAACCGTATGGACCAGATTCCTTCCAAGGACTCTATGCCCGGTTCTCTGTATTCCGACCTGGCAAAGATCTACGAGAAGGCCGTTCAGTTCCCCGAGAGCGTAGGTGGCGGTTCTATCACCATCATTGCGGTAACTACCCTGAGCGGTGGCGACATCACCCACGCCGTGCCCGACAACACGGGTTACATCACCGAGGGTCAGCTGTATCTGCGCCGTGACAGCGATGTGGGCAAGGTGGTTGTCGACCCCTTCCGCTCTCTGTCTCGTCTGAAGCAGCTGGTTGCTGGTAAGAAGACCCGCAAGGACCATGCCCAGGTGATGAATGCCGCTATCCGCCTTTATGCCGATGCTGCCAATGCAAAGACAAAGCTGGAGAACGGTTTCGACCTGACCGACTACGACAACCGTTGCCTGGACTATGCCAAGGACTATGCCGAGAAGCTGCTGGCCATCGACGTGAACCTGAACACCGAGGAGATGCTGGACGTGACATGGTCTCTGTTCAACAAGCACTTCGAGTTGGAGGAGTTGAATATCAAGAAGGAGTTTACCGACCAGTATTGGACTAAGAAATAGTAGGTTCTGTAATACCAATAAAAATACTAATTTGTAGTACCTACCAATAGTCATGGCAATAAAATATCAGTTTAACAAAACGTCACTGCAGGCTCTGGAGAAGAACCTGAAGATGCGCCAGCGTACCTTGCCCATCATCAAGAGCAAGGAGACGGCACTGCGTCTTGAGGTGAAGAAGTGCAAGGACGAGGCCGAGGTGCTGGAGGAGAAACTCCAGCAGCAGATAGCAGGCTACGAGTCCATGTATGCTCTGTGGGGTGAGTTTGATGCCTCGCTGGTGTCGCTCAAGGACGTGGAACTCGGCGAGAAGAAGATTGCCGGTGTGCGCGTGCCCTTGCTGCTGAACATCAGCCTGGAGGTTCAGCCCTTCGGACTTTTCTCCGCCCCGAAATGGTACTTCGACGGAATACAGCTTCTGCAGGGATTGGCCAAGACTGCCGTGGAGCGCGAATTCGTGCTGGCAAAGCTGGATCTTTTGGATCATGCCCGCCGCAAGACCACGCAGAAGGTCAACCTCTTCGAGAAGGTGCAGATTCCCGGCTATCAGGAGGCCATACGCAAGATCAAGCGCTTCATGGAGGACGAAGAGAACCTGTCCAAGTCCAGCCAGAAGATTCTGAAGAGTCTTCAGGCAAAGCGTGCACAGGCAGTGGAACCCGAATCATTGGCAGAAGGAGAGGAGGTAGAGGCTTATGATTGAAAAGATGAAGAAGTTCACCTTTCTGGTGACCGACCGCGAATATGAAGGCTTCATAGAGTCCATCCGCGAACTGGGCGTGGTGCACGTCACTCAGTTGCAGCAGGGTGCCACCAGCACAGAGTTGCAGGAGGCCATCTACCTGGAGCAGCGCTATGCCCGTGCCTTGGACTTCCTGAAGATCTATGGCACGAAGTATGCCCTGAAGTCAGACACCCTTGCCCCCGAGTACGGTTCTCCCCTGAACCTCTTGGAGAAGGTGGAGGAACTGCAGGTGCAGGAGAATGTGCTTTTGCACGAAGAGGACGAACTGCAGAAGGAGTTTGACATGCTCGACCCTTGGGGCGACTTCTCGCCCGAAAAGGTGCAGCGCCTGTCCGAGACCATAGGCATGGAGATGCATTTCTTCCGTTGTACGAGCAAGAGGTTCAAGGCCGAGTGGCTGGACCAGTTCTATGCCGTTCCCGTGACCGAGGTGAAGAAGAAGACCTACTTCGTTACCTTCTCCGAGTCCCGTCCCGAGATAGCTGCAGAACACCTCGTCCTGCCTCAGAAGTCGCTCTCGCAGGTAAAGGCGGAGATCGAGGATGTGAAGAAGCGCAAGTATGTGGTGCGCCAGCAAATGTCGGCCGTGGCAAACGGTCTGCTCCCCGTTCTGGAGGAGGGCATGCTGGAGGTGCGCAACGACATTTCCTTGAATAAAGTACACCTCAGTTCCGAGAAAACCTGTGGCGATGTCCTGCACCTGATGCTTGGCTGGGTGCGTGCCGATTCTACCGCTCCTTTGACCGAATATCTGGACAAGTCGCACATCTACTATGACATGGAGGATCCTGCCTACGAGGACGACGTTCCCGTGCAGATTACCAACGGACGCTTCTCGCGCCTGTTCGAACCCATCCTGAAGATGTACTCCCTGCCCAACTATACCGACCTTGACCCCACCGAGTTCTTTGCCCCCTTCTTCATGCTGTTCTTCGGCTTGTGCATGGGCGATGCTGGCTATGGTCTGCTCATCTTCCTGGTGGGTCTGTTCCTTGCTCTGAAGGGAGCGCAGGACATGAAGCCCTACGGACGTCTGGCCATGTGGCTGGGCGGAACCACCGTGGTGTGCGGTTTGGTGTGCGGTACCCTGTTCGGCATTGACCTCACCCAGCAGAGTTGGGCGTTCCTGGAACCTGTCAAGCCCTACTTCCTGAACGATAATGGCGTGGGCCCCATCTTCGGCTACAGCCCCATGATGGTTATTTCCGTTATCATCGGCATGGTGCAGGTGCTCCTGGGCATGATACTGAAGGGATGCAAGGCCATCAAGAACTATGGCTGGCCCTATGCCGTGGGCACCTTCTCGTGGGTTGCAGCACTGCTTGGCGCCATCGTGCTCTATGGTCTGCCCGCATGCGGTGTGGAACTGGCCATGTGGGTGCAGTACCTGCTGATGGGCATCATAGGCATCAGTGCTGTGGGCATATTCCTGTACAACAATCCTGCCAGTTACAAGAAGCCCGTCCTGGGTGTGCTCAGCAACATAGGCGGAGGCGTGTGGGAAACCTATGGCATGGCAACAGGCCTGTTGGGCGACCTGCTCAGTTACATTCGTCTCTTTGCCCTCGGTCTTACCGGTGGTGTGCTGGGTGGTGTGTTCAACTCGCTGGCTCTGGACATGACGGCCACTTTGCCCCTGTGGCTGCGTATCATCGTAATGGTCATCATCCTGCTCCTTGGTCATGGCATCACCTTTGCCCTGAGCATGATCAGTGCCTTCGTGCACCCCATGCGTCTTACCTTCGTGGAGTTCTTCAAGAACGCCGACTTCGCAGGTGGTGGCAAGGAGTATGACCCCTTCCGCAAATTGAAATAACAAACAAAACAATAATCAATTAAAAACAAAAGAAAATTATGGAAATCTTTTTGGTTTATCTGGGCATTGCCCTCTGTGTAGCCCTGTCTGGCATAGGCAGCGCTTATGGTGTAACTATCTGCGGTAACGCCGCTATCGGTGCTTTCAAGAAGAACCCCAATGCTGGCGGTTCCTACATGGGTCTCTCTGCACTTCCCTCTTCTCAGGGTCTGTACGGCTTCGTAGGTTTCTTCATGCTGCAGGGTCTTGCAACTCCCCAGGTTGACATGATCACCGCTTGCGCCGTATTCGGTGTAGGTCTGGCTTGCGGTCTGGTATGTCTGTTCTCTGCCATCCGTCAGGCTAAGGTTTGTGCCAACGGTATCAGCGCCATCGGTGCCGGCCACAACGCCTTCGGTACCACCATGGTATTGGCCGTATTCCCCGAGCTGTACGCCATCCTTGGCCTGCTCGTGCTCATCCTGACTGCTGGTGCACTGTAATTAAAGACTCCTTATATTTAGGGAAATACATTGACGAGGAACGACTTGCTGGTCGTTCCTCGTTTTTATTTATTCTTGGCTTTGCCGTATAAAATTATTATAGTACCTTTGTGGGCAGAATAATACACATAAAAAGCAATATGGAAAAGAATTTCAAGAGAACAACCGTAACCTCGGCTCTGCCCTACGCCAACGGTCCTGTGCACATCGGACACCTGGCTGGTGTGTATGTGCCGGCAGACATATATGTGCGCTATCTGCGACTGAAAGGTCGCGACGTACTCTTCATTGGTGGCAGCGACGAACATGGTGTACCCGTAACAATCCGTGCCCGCAAGGAGGGCATCAGCGTGCAGGAGGTGGTGGACCGCTACCACGGTATCATCAAGGACTCGTTCGAGAAGTTTGGCATCTCCTTTGATGTCTACTCACGCACCAGCGGACCTGTGCACCATCAGTTTGCCAGCGATTTCTTCAAGAAACTCTACGAGGAGGGCAAGTTCGTGGAGAAGGTAACCGAGCAGTTCTTTGACGAGGCTACAGGACGTTTCCTCTCCGACCGCAATATCAAGGGCGAGTGCCCCCGTTGCCATGCCGCCGATGCATACGGCGACCAGTGCGAGAAGTGCGGTGCAACTCTTTCTCCTGAGGAACTCATCAACCCCTACAACGCCGAGACAGGCAACCCCCTGGTGCAGAAGGAGACTAAGCACTGGTACCTGCCTCTGGACAAGGACCAGGAATGGCTGGAGCAGTGGATTCTGCAGGAGCACAAGGAATGGCGCCCGAACGTGTACGGACAGTGCAAGAGTTGGCTGGACGGAGGTCTGCACCCCCGTGCCGTGACTCGCGATTTGGATTGGGGTATTCCCGTTCCCGTAGAAGGAGCCGACGGAAAGGTGCTCTATGTGTGGTTTGACGCTCCCATAGGCTACATCAGCAACACCAAGGAACTGTGCGACGCACGCCCCGAACTGGGTTCGTGGGAAACCTGGTGGAAGGACCCCGAAACACGCCTGGTGCACTTCATTGGCAAGGACAACATCGTGTTCCATTGCATCGTGTTCCCTGCCATGCTCAAGGCTCACGGCGAATACATACTGCCCGACAACGTACCATCCAACGAGTTCCTGAACCTGGAGGGCAACAAGATTTCCACCAGCAAGAACTATGCCGTATGGCTGAACGAATACCTCGTGGATATGCCTGGACGCCAGGACGAGTTGAGATACGTGCTCACCGCCAACGCTCCCGAGACAAAGGACAACGACTTCACCTGGGCCGACTATCAGGCTCGTTGCAACAACGAACTGGTGGCCGTTTATGGCAACTTCGTGAACCGTGCCCTGCAACTCACTCAGAAGTATTACGAAGGCCGTGTGCCAGCCTGCGGCGAACTTACCGACTACGACCGCGAGACCCTCGCTGAGTTCTGCGGAGTAAAGGAGAAACTGGAGGCTCTGCTGGAGAACTTCCGTTTCCGCGATGCACTGAAGGAGGCCATGAACCTGGCTCGTATCGGCAACAAGTACATTGCCGATTGCGAACCCTGGAAGGTAATCAAAACCGACCCCGAGCGTGTGAAGACCATCATAAACATCTCCCTGCAACTGACCGCCAACCTGGCAATAGCATTCGAGCCCTTCCTGCCCTTCAGCAGCCAGAAGTTGAGAGAGATGCTCGCCATGGAAACCTTCTCATGGGAAGACCTTGGCAGCACCACACTCATGCAGGAGGGACACCAGATGCCTAAGCCCGAACTGCTCTTCACCAAGATAGAGGACGAGGCAATAGCCGCTCAGGTGAAGAAACTGGAAGATACCGTGAAGGCCAACGAAGAGGCAGCCTACGTGGCAGCACCCGTGAAACCCACTGTATCCTTTGAGGACTTTGAGAAGATGGACATCCGCGTAGGCCTTGTCAAGGCATGCGAAAAAATCAAGAAGAGCAAGAAACTGCTCAAGTTCACTCTTGATGACGGTAGCGGCCAGGACCGCACCATCCTGTCCGGCATAGCACAGTGGTACGAGCCCGAGCAGCTGGTTGGCAAGCGCGTCCTATTCATTGCCAACTTCGAACCCCGCAAGATGATGGGCGAGGAATCGCACGGCATGATACTCTCTGCCGTAAACTTCAACGGTGATCTCTCCGTTACCACCACCATTGACGAGGTGAAAGGCGGTAGCCAGGTGGGTTAAACTGTTTCCACCAGATATAGAAACTGCACCAGCATTGAGTAGCAAGACTCTCAAATGCTGGTGCAGTTTCCTTTTGTCCGATGAACAGAGCAGGCTTGTCTACAGATTTCTCCGTCGCTTGGTCGCCCACATTACACTTAGAAATCCCAGGAGCACAACAGTGAGCAGGACCAACAGAAGGTCACCGAATTTTACAACTACAGGATAAGCGTCAATAATGAAACTGCCTTCGCTCTGTCCCATCCGTATAAAGCCAAACCATTGCTGGAGGAGGCAAAGGAGAAGACCAATCAGCATTCCAACTACGGCACCGCCAAAAATGATCATCTGCCCTTCCAAGGCAAATATCCGGCGTATCTGCTGATGTGTTGAGCCAAGTGCAGACAACGTCTTTACATCTTCACGTTTCTCTATCATGAGCATGCTTAGACTGCCCATAATATTCAGACATGCCACCAACAGGATGAAACAGAGGAAGAAATAGGAAATCAATTTCTCTATCTGCATTATGCGAAATACATCCTCCTGTTGCTCGTACCGGTCCTTGAGGTGAAAGCCGTCGCCAAGCAAGGCCTCTATATTTTCTCTGCTGCCTGAAGGGGCAAGTTTGATTTCTATACCTGTAGCCTTGCCTTCCAGCTCAAACAGCCTTTGTGCAAAACCAAGAGAACACAGCAGGTATTCGTAATCATACTTGGGCTGGTGGACGCTGAACACGAGACCGGAAGCGCTTAGCTCGTCCTTATTGAAACTTGCCCTCGGGTTTGCCATGTTTACGCGCTCGCCTTTCTTTGGGGCATAGACTTCCAGCGGCTGGTTAAAGTATATTGGCAGTCCCAGCTGGTTGCACAGTTGCAATCCGGGAATACAGTACTCGATGACATCAGCATGCAGGTCAGGTTCGCCATCCCCATACAAGGCATCCAGGATCCCGGACTGCTGTGTGTAATTGTCGGCAACGCCCTTAAGCATCACTACCTTCTGGATGTTGCCGGCCACAACCAGCGCCTGGCCTTCAACAACAGGTGTAAACACCGCTACATCCTTGGACTTTGAAAGCGATGATATTCTTGCATCTGAAAGGTCCAGTGAAGTTCCGTCGGCAGGAGTGATGCGTAGTTCCGGGTCAAAACCGGTGAACAATTCTGCAACCACTCCCTGAAAGCCATTAAACACACTCATCACTATAACCATGGCCATTGTGGCTACTGCCACTCCGACAACGGCTATCAACGAAACGATATTGATGGCGTTGTGGCTCTTCTTGGAGAAGAGGTACCTGCGTGATATGAGTAGTTCGTATTTCATTTCATGTGGTATGACCGAGGTGGTGCGCTAATGTTACTTTTCGCTGCTTTCCCTGCTCGCTGGTATCAGTTCGTCTTTGACTGTAGGTTCGATATCCTTGTTCCAGTCGTTGCCTACTGCTATGATTCGGGAGCAAGTGTCGGTAAGTATGAAGAGTGGCAAATCTCGCACGCCAAGTTGTGTTGGCAGGTCTGACAGGAATGCCTTTTGGTCGCAGTAGCTGTGCCATGTGATGGTGTCGGTACGTTCTATGTATCCAAGGATGTTGTCGTTCACGTCCATGTTGTATGATATGCATACCAGGGGTTGGCGAACTTGTCGTCTGATACGGCGTATACAGGTGTTCACTTGGGTGGTTTTGCCGCGCCAGTTTGCCCAAAAGGCAAACAGGGCATATTTTCCTTTAATGCTATCGTTGGTTATGGTGTCGCCTTTGCGTGTAACAAGAGAAAATTCAGGAATTTCTTCTCCGTTTTTTAATGAGAAGGGTTCTTGTGAAGCCAGTTCTTCCAGTTGAAGCATTCTGGATACAGGAGATTCTGGATTCTGTTTGATGAAATCCTTTTTCAGACTGTCCTTTTCTTCTGCCTTTGCAGATTCTATCTGTAAGCGCAGTCTTGTATATGCTTCGTTGTGCTCGTTGCCGCTGACTTTAGTAGAGTTGAGCTGTTTGGACTCTCCTTCCAGTATGATTACATCTCCGCTGCTTCCGAAAACAGTAAGTGTGGAGAATGTGGGGTATACGATTGTCAGACTTCCGTTTTCTTTGTCGTAGGGACACTGCCAGTCTATCTTTCCTTGACGTACATGCAGGGTGTCGATGCCTTGTATTACACCATCTCTGCTGAAAATTGTCAGGTCCGCATTGTTCAGTCCCTTGATTTCGCCTTTTATACGCAGTTCACCCTTCCTGCCACCGCATGAGGTGAGGGCAAGAAGGGTGAATATGATTGCTATATAAAGTTTGTCGCTCAAAACATGATGCATGGTTTGATGCAATTACTTTATGATGTCGGCAATTGAGTTCTTATGGTTAGCAAACTCCAGGTCGTTAGCAGCTCTTGCCTTCAAAGAAGAATCAAGAGAAACAGCAGCCTTGAGGTTGCTCTTCAGTGCGCTTGCATCGTTGGTGCGAGCAGCGAGGATAGCCTTCAGGTAGCTTGTAGTAGCATCGGGAGTCTTCACAGCAGCCAGAGTGTTCTTTGCCTTTGCGTAGTCCTTGTTCAGGATCTGTGCAAGAGCAGCACTGTTGGTCTGTACGGTGCTCAGGTTCTGCTCAGCCTGGATGTAGTTGCCCTTAGCAATGTTCAGGTTACCAAGAATCTCGTTGAAGGTGTCGCTGCCGCTTGCGTTGCCCATGTGAGCTTCAGCCTTGGCTGTATCGCCGTTCTTGAGAGCAAGGAGAGCCAGGTTTGCGTTTGTCTCAGGAGCCTTAGAGTTTACGCTCTGAGCCTTCTGCAGCCAGCTCTGTGCAGCAGTTTCGTTGCCTTCCATGATAGCCATCTGTGCCAGATTGTTGTATGCACGGTAGTCGTTGGGGAAGAGCTTGGTGGTCTTCTCGTACCATACCTTGCGGGTAGCATTGTCGTTAACCAGAGTGTTGGCAGCATAAAGCAGTTCTTCTACGCTCAGCTTGCTGGCATCCTCCTTGAACTGTGCAAGGATCTGGGCGTCGCTGCGGCCGATAACCTCGTAGTTTACGATAAGGCGTGCACGACGCAACTCGGGCAGAATACCCTCAGCGATTTCTGTGAATACGCTGCTCATGTTGCGGATCTGCTGCTCACGCTCCTCGGGATCCTGGTACATAGAGAGAACACGCAGGATTACGTCCTTGTCCTGGAGGTTGCTCTTGCTTACCAGCTCCTTGAAACCTTCCCAGTCCTCAGCAGTGAACTTGGTGTCTACCTCAGCGTTCATGCTGATCTTCTTCAGCTCCTTCTGCATGTACTTTGCAGATACGTTCTGACGCTTCTCTGCAAGGCGCTCGTTGAAAGCGTAACCGCCATCGGGGCTGGCATATGCGCTTACCTCAATGTTCTGCAGAGCACGCTCTTCCTGCATGTCGTTGATTTCCTTCAAGATCTTAACGAGGTCCTGGATGCTTACGCTTGAAAGCTCGCTGGTGCGCAGGTTGGCCTGGCCGATCAGGAACTTGATGTTAGCCTCCTGCTTGTGCTCGATGATGCGCTGGAAAGCATCGGGGGCAGTGCTGGCGGTAATAACGCACTTCTTGAGCAGTTCGCTGGTAGAAAGTACGCCATAGCCGATCTTGACTTCAGGAATAGATACGGTCTTCTTGCCCAACTTAGCCTCGAAACGAGCATACAGCTCACTGCTGAGCATAGCGGGAACATACTTGAAGTTTGCCTTCATGGTGTATGAACCACCAACCTTGTAGCCGATTTCTGTGCCATTGCCTTCTACCTTCTCTCCCTGGAATGTTGCGCTCTGGCCAACAGCCTCACCACCCTCATACTTCAGTACGGGAGTAACGGTAACTACAGCCTTCTTCTTCATGTACTTCTCGGGGAAGATGCCATTGATGGTTGCGGGAACTTCACCACCGATAGCCTCCAGAGGGGTGGGGGTCACCTTGAAGTTGTCTGCACTGAGGTCGCCCAACTTGCTGCAAGAGCTCATTGCGACTGCACCGGCAATTGCCAGTACAAAAAGATTGTTCTTCTTCATAATCGTGTTCAGATACAATAATGTTTGTATTTTGTTTTAATTCTCGTCTATGTTTTCGCGTGCAAAGTTATAACAAAATCCTTAAATTTCCTAATAAAATATTAGCGACACCCCTTAATGGGTGTTATTTTATGGAATATTAAATGTTTTGTTCCTGTTTTTCTTGTTCATCGGGTGGCAATTCAGCAGTTCTTCTTTGATATGTGTGGTGTCAAGGTGCATGTATACCTCGGTGGTTCCCAGGTCTTCATGTCCAAGCATATCTTGGATTGCGCGAAGGTTGGCTCCGCCCTGGAGCAGGTGGGTGGCAAAACTGTGTCTGAAGGTGTGTGGTGATATTTCTTTGGATATGCCAGCCTGTGCTGCATATCTTTGGATGAACACAAAGAGTGATATGCGCGACAGGGACTTGCCTCTCCTTTTGGAAACAAAGACATGGTCCTCATAACCCTTTTTTATGTCAATGTGCTTGCGTACCTGAAACCAGATGTTCAGTTCCTTAATTGCTTTGGGGGATATGGGCACAAGGCGTTTTTTGTTACCCTTGCCGTGTATGCGCAGGAATCCGTCGTCAAGGAAAAGGTCGGAAAGGCGCAGGCTGGTGAGTTCACTTATACGAAGCCCGCAACTGTACAGAACCTCAATTATGCAATGGTCTCTGATGCCTTCCGGCTTGCTTTGGTCTATGACAGAGAGTATTCGGTCTATTTCCTCCACGCTGAGAACAGTTGGCAGGTGCTTGCCTATTTTAGGCGACTCCAGTAGCTCTGTCGGGTTTTGCTCAAGTTCGTGTTCAAGAACGAGAAACTTATAAAACGAACGAACTCCGCTGAGGATGCGTGCCAGGCTTCGTGGGGTTATCCCTCTGTCTCTAAGGCTGCCTGCGAACAGGTCCAGGTCCTTCAGCGTGACATTGCGGAAGTCAATTCCGTTGTCGGCGAAGAAATTGAAAAGTTTTTGTAGGTCCCTGATATAGGCGTCCAGTGTGTTCGGACTATATGAACGTTCCAGGCACAGATATTGCTTGTATCTTTTAAGTATGTCCGGTGAAACGTTTCCTGTATTGCTTATGCTTGGCATGGAGTGGAGGAAGGATTTGATGGCGGTAAATGGTGATTTTCTGCCATCGTTTAGTCAAATGCTTGGTACAACATGATTTTTTTTGTACCTTTGGTGTCGCAAATATACGTAAATATTATGAGAATACAAATCATCAACGGTCCAAATCTGAATCTCCTGGGCATAAGGGAGCCAGAGATTTATGGGTCGAAGGGTTTTGAGGAGTACCTGCATATCTTGCGTGACAAATATCCCGACATAAGTATAGACTATTTCCAGAGCAATGTGGAAGGGGAACTGATAAACAAGATACATGAAGTTGGCTTTGATGCAGATGGAATAGTCTTGAATGCAGGAGCCTACACACACTACAGTATAGCACTGATGGATGCTATAAAATGTGTTGCTTCGCCCGTGGTGGAGGTGCATATCAGCAACGTGCACCAACGGGAGGAATTTCGCAGGCACAGCGTAATCAGTCCAGTTTGCTCCGGCGTTATATGTGGATTTGGCTTGGATAGTTATCGCTTGGCCATAGAGTCGTTGGTTCATTAAGGGAAAGTTCAAGCTAACACAAGGAGAACGGATGGATCTGGATTCTTACATACTCTCCCATATAGACGCGGAAGGTGAATACCTGCATCGTCTGTGGAGAGATACACAGTTGAAACTTTCCTATGGCCAGATGGCCAGCGGCCACCTGCAGGGACGTTTGCTGAAGATGCTTGTGCAGATGATTCGGCCGCAACGGGTTCTGGAACTTGGCATGTTCAGCGGATACTCCGCCCTCAGCATGGCAGAGGGACTGGAAGAGGGGGCAGAACTGCATACCTTTGAGGTCTTTGACGAGATGGAGGACTTTGCACGCCCATGGATAGAGGGCAGCCCCTATGGGCACTTTGTTCACATACACATCGGCGATGCCAAAGAACTCGTACCGCAGATGGACGTGGAATGGGATATGGCCTTCATAGATGCTGACAAAAGGGAGTATGTGGAATACTACGAAATGATTCTGCCGCGCCTGCGGCCAGGAGGCTATATCCTGGCAGACAACACGCTGTGGTACGGGCGCATAACCGAGCAGGCTCGAGAAAGCGACCTCCAGACATTGGGTTTGCAGAAGTTCAACGACCTTGTGGCGAAGGACAACAGAGTGGAAAAGGTTATTCTGCCTCTCCGAGACGGACTGACCATTATCAGGAAGAAATAATACATTATATAATATATGGAAACAACAAGACAGCAGAAGATAGCACGATTGATACAGAAGGAACTGAGCGACATGTTCCAGAAGCAGACTGTCGGCATGCGTGGCGTACTGGTGAGCGTGAGCGCTTGCCGCATAAGCCCCGACATGAGCATCTGCCGTGCATACCTGAGCGTTTTCCCCAGCGACAAGGCTGAAGAAATCGTGAGCAACATCAACGCCAATGTAAAGTCTGTGCGCTTTGAACTCGGCAACCGGGTGCGCATGCAGTTGCGTATCATTCCCGAACTGAAGTTCTTTGTGGACGATAGTCTTGACTATGACGAGCGCATAGGCGAACTGCTCAAGTAAACCAATCCAAGGTTTTTCATTATGCTTGCCAAGGTCTATAGCGCATCGGTTCAGGGATTGGACGCCCAGCAGGTGACCATAGAAGTGAACAGCTCACGAGGCATACGCTTTGTGCTTGTGGGCTTGCCAGACAATGCCGTCAAGGAAAGTCACGAACGTATAATGGCAGCCTTGGAGAATAGCGGTTTCCCCTTTCCGTGCAAGCAGATAACCGTGAACCTTGCTCCAGCCAATGTGCGCAAGGTGGGTAGCGGTTTTGATCTGCCCATAGCCATAGGCATACTGGCTACGGCAGAGAAGGTGGACAGTACACGTTTGGACCGGATTATGATGGTGGGCGAACTGAGTCTTGACGGTTCCCTGCAACCCATCTGTGGCGCCCTGCCTATTGCCATCAAGGCTCGTGCCCTTGGCTACGAGTCATTGTTCGTGCCCATGCAAAACATTCAGGAAGCTGCCGTAGTGGACAAGCTTCAGGTCTATGGTGTCAACAACCTGTCCGAGGTGGTGGGTTTCCTTAACGGTACACATCATCTTGAACCGGTCCAGATAGACACACGCAAGGATTTTTATGACCGCCAGTCACATTTCGACCTCGACTTTGCCGACGTGAAAGGACAGGAAAGCGTGAAGCGTGCCATAGAAGTTGCGGCAGCTGGCGGGCATAACCTCATCATGATAGGTCCTCCGGGCAGTGGCAAAAGCATGATGGCAAAGCGGTTGCCCAGCATTTTGCCTCCTCTTACATTGCAGGAGAGTTTGGAAACCACACAGATACATAGCGTAGCAGGCAAACTGCAGGTGCCGCCTATCGGTGCCGATGGCGTGCGCCATTGCTCACTCATTGCAACACGGCCTTTCCGCAGTCCTCACCATACCATCAGCCAGACGGCCCTCGTAGGTGGCGGATCCAATCCGCAGCCCGGCGAGATTTCCTTGGCGCATAATGGAGTTTTGTTTGCCGACGAGTTGCCGGAATTCCAGCGCCAGGCTCTGGAGGTCTTGCGCCAACCATTGGAAGACCGCCATATCACCGTCAGCCGTATACAGGGTACTGTGGACTATCCCTGCAACTTTATGTTTGTGGCATCCATGAACCCCTGTCCCTGTGGCTATTATAATCATCCCACAAAGGCATGCGTCTGTACCCCCGGACAGATATCACGTTATCTGAATAAGATCAGCGGTCCATTGCTTGATCGCATAGACATACAGTGCGAAATTTTGCCTCTCTCATTCCAGGAAATATCCACGGCAGCACCAGGGGAACCCAGTTCCGTCATCCGAGAACGGGTTCTGCGTGCCCGAAACATCCAGGCCCAGCGCTTTGCCTACATCCAAGGCGTGCACTGCAATGCCCAAATGTCGGAAAAGCACCTGAAAGAATATTGTGTTATGGACACGGAGAGCAGCGAACTCCTACGCCTTGCCATGGAACGCCTACAGCTTTCCGCCCGCGCCTACAGCCGTATCCTGAAGGTTGCCCGCACCATTGCCGACCTTGAGGGGGCAGAATCCATACAAAGCCACCATGTAGCAGAGGCCATTGGATACAGAAACCTTGACCGAAGCGACTGGGCAGAGAGAAGAGGGTAGAACCATATAATACATATAGTTATGGCACATATTCACATTAAACTAACCGTCTCCGAATGGAGCATGAGTGGAAATACCAGCACGAAGTCCTATGTCTTGGACAGTGAGGTTACACAGGTGGGCGAGGAACTCGTCGTGAACAAGGTATTCCCAAAACGCTATACATTCATCGTCAAGGAAATCTCCGATACGGAGATATGCCTAAGTTGTGAGTGTCCCCCTCAGTATATACACCTGAAAAAGGGAGAACCTCATTATGCCGAATACAATTTTGATGGTTACGAAGACCACGAAGGGTGTGTATGGAACGGGGAGGATGAGTACCTGACCATAGAGTGGCAGTAGGCAAAATGGTTTTCACATCAATGCTAAGAGCAAAAAAGGAAGAAACTCTTTTGCCGTAACGCAAAAAAAACGTAAATTTGCTATCGGAAAGAAGTATAACTAATCCAATAAGACATTACACAATGAAAGCATTAGTAAAGAAATTGCCCGAGAAGGGCATTTGGATGGAAGAAGTGCCCATGCCAGAAGTTGGCGTGAACGACGTACTTATCAAGATCAAGAAGACTGCTATTTGCGGTACAGACTTGCATATCTACAAGTGGGACGAGTGGAGCCAGAAGACCATCAAGACCCCAATGACCATCGGTCATGAATATGTGGGTGTTGTTGAACAAGTTGGTCCCGGCGTGCGCAACATCAAGGTAGGTGATCGCGTAACAGGCGAGGGCCATATCGCTTGCGGACATTGCCGTAACTGCCGTCGTGGCTTGCAGCACATCTGCGAGAATAGCATCGGTGTAGGTGTTAACCGCGATGGTGCCTTTGCAGAATACCTGTCTATCCCTGAGAGCAACGTAGTTAAACTGGACGAGCGCATCAGCGACGACATGGCTGCTATCATGGACCCCTTCGGCAACGCCACCCACACAGCCCTGTCATTTCCCTTGCTGGGCGAGGACGTACTCATCACAGGTGCAGGTCTGATTGGTACCATGGCTACTGCCATTGCCAAGTTTGCCGGTGCCAAGAACATTGTGGTTACTGACCTGAGCGACTACCGTCTGGATATTGCCAAGAAGATGGGTGCTACCTGCACTGTCAATGCCTCTAATGGCGAGACCGTGGCACAGGCTATGGAGAAACTCGGTATCCGTGGTTTCGACGTAGGTCTGGAAATGTCTGGTTCTCCCATCGCTTTCCGCGACATGGTAGCCAACATGTACAACGGTTCAAAGATTGCCCAGCTGGGTATCCTGCCTCCCTCTACTACTGTTGACTGGAGCGAGATTATCTTCAAGGCTCTCACCATCAAGGGCATCTATGGCCGCGAGATGTGGGAGACATGGTATAAGATGGAGCAGATGCTTATCTCCGGTTTGGACCTGAGCCCCGTTATCACACACCGTTTCCCTGTAGCCGACTTCCAGAAGGGCTTCGACATCATGGAGTCTGGTCAGTGTGGCAAGGTTGTCCTTGAGTGGGACTAATTTTTGTACGAAATTTAATTCAAATCGGTCATTAGTGCGTAACAGCCTAATGACCGATTTGGTTTTATGGGAATGAGGGTACATGCGCGCTTGGCAAAGACTACTCTTAAGAACCAACTACCATCACGCCGCCATTGGTTGGAATCTCTATTTTGAGAGTATTATTCCTGCACAGTTTCACTTCCTTTACCTCACCGTTTATATAAAGGGATACCGACTTGTCCTTCAGCATGGACAGGGAAAGAGTGTGCCTTAAGGGTTGGTTCATAGCATTGACACCTGCTATGTACCACCTGTTGCCCGAGCGGCGGGCCAGTATCACATACTTGCCTGGATAGCCGTCGATGTATCGGACCTCGTCCCATTGCGTGGGAACACTTTTCATAAACTCCATAGCATAGCCAGGGGCATCGGAGAGATTGTTGGGAGCCAGGGCAAAGTGCTGTACAGGACTCTGAAAGAGAACTGCCGTGGCCAAGGCATAGATGTCGGAAGTGATGCGGCGCGAGCCCTGCCTGTTGTTGGCATTGTAGAACTTGTTCAGGGCAGAGCCTCCGAAGTCCATTGCACCCACGGCATTGCGCGTGAAAGGGTACATGGCACCGCAATCGCGCGCCTCCTCGTTGCAGAACCCTTGCGAGAAGTGGAGATTTTCCGATGCCGGTACCGCTTCGGAAGATACATAGTTGGGATACATGCGCTCCCATCCTCGGGGCAGGGTGCATCCGTGGAAGATGCACATTATGCCGAAGTCGTTTGCATCGGTCAGGATGTCCTCGTAGAACTGCATCATGGGTTGCTTGTCGCCACCGAAGAAGTCCACCTTGATACCCAGCACGCCTATCTCCTGCATCCACTTCATCTCTGCCCTGCGCTTGCGGGGGTCGTTCATTATGCCTCTGGGCGACTGAGGCGCATCGTTCCATGCACCATTGCTATTGTACCAGAGATACAGCCCCACACCCTTGGAGCGTGCATATTGCGAAAGCTGGGCTATGCGCTCACGGCCTATCTGCACATCCCACAAGGCATCTATCAGCAACGAGCGATAGCCCATGTCGGCGGCAAAGTCGATATAGCGCTTCTGCTCATTGAAATTGCAGCTGTAGTCCATGCCAATAATCCACGACCACATGCCCTTGCCATAATCGGCAGAGTAGTTCCTGGAGGCAGGGTATTTCTCCTCTACAAGGTCCCATGGCACGGTGGTTTCTATGGCATTGGCAGGAGTATGGCCTATAGTGATAGTGCGCCAAGGTGTCTTGCCGGGCAGAACCATCTGTGCCGAGGTGCTGCCCCAGCCGTTCATCTCTCCCTCCATAGGAAAGCCGATACGGTATCTGCCACCTCTCTCCCCCAACAGGCGGCAACCAACATAAGTGCCATCGGTACCAGTCTCGGAGATCAGTATCCAGAGGTTCTTGGCCTCATCGGCATTCGGCACTTCAAACAGGCATGGGAAAGTATAGCCATTGCCCCAACCGTTTCTGCCAACAGGTTCGCCAAGGCTGTATTTCGTTTCGTAACTGGGAGTCGTACGCGCAAAGCCCCCCATGGGATAACTTTGGGGAGCAAGGAAACCGCGGGCATCTGTGGAGATACAGAACGACGTAGCTTCTGAAGTGACAACACAACAACGTGCATCTCTGCGTGGAAGTATGGTGTACCGGAATGCCACATCGCGGTTGCTGACCATGAACTCTATCTCCATCACCGGACGCTCCTTCTGGGAAAGCGACAACACACTATGGCTGTACAGGAAGTTATGCTCTGCCCCCGCCTTGATACTTGGCAATGTGTAGCTGCCGGCAAACTCTCCCTTGCGGACAGCCGAGGCATTCCAGGCAAGTTCGCCAGTATAGTCACCCATATTGGTATGCAGTCCCATGGCAGAAGGTGCTATGGCCACTTGCCCGTCGTAGAGGACTGAATACATGGGACGGCCGTCCTTCACCTCAAAGTCCACGACAATACGTCCATCTGGACTTGTCGCTACCGTCTCTCCCCACATTGCCGTCATACTCATCAGAGCGAGGCATAGCGTGATGTATATTCTCTTCATACTCTTTGTCCTATATATATAATAATGTGATATGATGCAAAGGATCCTCAGTCAACCTTGTCTGCCAGACGAATCTCCCTGATGCAGAATGGTGCGGCTCCTGTTGACCAGAAGCCAAGGATGTGCACATGCTCCGAGGCGAATCTGCGCTGCTTGTTCCTGCTTCTCTGCAATTGTGCAATGGGTATGACAAGGCGATTCTCGTTGCCAAAGTCATACGTGGCACAATCGCCCCAGTAGTTGTTGTCGTCAAAAAGCCGCAAGGAAACATTGGCTCCCTCGCCCCCTTCTATCTCAACTACGAGATATTTGTGTTTGCTTATGTCCAGACCATTGTCGTATCTCCAGCCAGCAAAACCGTACTTTCCTGTCTTCACCATACCCTTCTTTTCGTCAAAGTATCCCTGTTCCCAAATGGAAGGACTGAAGGCCTCCTTGCTCAACGGGAAGGTGGAGGCAGTAATGTTGATGGTGCAGCTTTTCTCCTCTCCTCTGGCTCCATGATATGTTGCGGTCAACGATGTCGCGCCATCTGCAAGGGCCTTGATACGGCCGTTGGTTATTTCTATGATATCCTTGTCGTAATCCGAATACGTGGCAAGAGCGGCAACCTTATCCGTATGCCCGTCGGCATAGTGTGCTGTCAGCTCCAAATCGTGCGTACTTCCCGTAAGCAGTGCAAGTTCGCCGTCCTGGGCAGGGGTGAGCCTGCTCAGCGTCAGCGACTCCTCGCTATAGTTTAGCGTCTCCTCACTATAGAACTCCTCTTCGGAGAACTCTGGTTCCGTGCTGAACCAGTCAATGTCGACATATCCGCCAAGTGCCTTGGTAGCATAGTTGAAGATGGCAAACTTGTTGCCGGTGAAGACAGAGAGGTCGAACTTCATGTCCAGCTGCTTGCCAAAGGGAATATAGCTGGCATTGTCGGTGCTATAGTAGAAACGTGCCTTGCTGGTGCGGTAATCCGTAACGGCACGCAGGTATACGACAGGTGTCTTGATGTGCTCGCCCCTGGTCTCCTCCTTGGTTTTGTGTCGCAAGGATAGCGTAGAGTGTACGAGAAAGCGCTTTCTGCCCTGCTGGCTTATGCCGATAAATGCCGTGGGGTCCTGCATTACGGCAAGACCAGCCACATCGCCGTCCTTCATGTGCGAGATATCAATGGCAATGGTGGCATAGGTAAGGCCATCACTCTGATGATAGCCAAGGATGCGTTGTGTGAGTGTATTGCGGGCACGGTAAAAATTGTCCGTAACTGTGGTCGTATGCAGGCGCAGGTGTCCCGGCCTGCTGGTCAGCGACCACTTGCCCTTGTCGCATAGGTGGTTCCAGCCCCATTGCTTGCCCAGGTTGTAATGGCAGAAGTTGTCGTTCGTAGTCAGTTCCGACCGGCTCTGTACGCCAATGGCAGGTTTGCGGTATATCTCGGACTTGTCCTTGTTGACACCAATCACAGGCCAGCCCTCCTCCCAACTGACGGGCAACAGGTATGGAGTGCGGCCATAGGCTCCCTTGTCGGCAAAGAGCATGGTCCACCACTCTCCCTCTTGGGTGCGGACAAGCGCTCCCTGATGTATGTTGCGGTCGTTGAGCAGGAACTTCTCCTCGTAAGGGCCGAAGATGTCTTTAGAACGGAATACAGTCTGGTAGGCTGGCACTCCGCCATAGGTGGCATAGATGTAGTAGTAGTCTCCAATCCTGTATAGGCGGCTTCCCTCCAGTCCCGGCTTTACGCTGTATTTCGCCACCTCACGGTCCTCTATCCTTTTGAAGTTCTCGTCCACACGGGCTATGCGGATGTTGTTGATACCATAGGCAATGTATGTGTCTTCACCATCGAAGAGCAGGCCTCCATCATAGAAGCCACCCTCCAGTTTCCGCTTCTTCCATGGGCCGCGGATATCGTTGGCTGTGAGCAGATAGCCACCCTCGTCGAGCGTGGTGAAAAGCATATAGAATGTCCCGTCCTTATGCTGAAGTGCCGTAGCCCATTGCCCTCGGCTATAGCGCCATTGTCCGTCTTGCAGACTGAAGGCATCACTGGCCTCAATGCTCTCCAGGGGATTGCAGCAGTACTTCCAATTGACAAGGTCTTTAGACTCCATTATGGTGGCACCAGGGAAGATATGCATGGTGGTGGACACCATATAGTATGTATCGCCTACACGACAAACATCGGGGTCGGGGAAATCGCCAAAGATAACAGGGTTGGAGAAGGTGCCGTCTCCTATGTCGGACGAGGAGATGCGTGTGAATGCCTTACGTGGATAGTGGCTCTTGGCATACTCCTTGAACCAATGGTACACGGGCCACGGACATGCCTCGGGGTCGTTGAGGAAGGTGTACTGACCATCCTTGGCTGGCTCGTCCTTGAAGGCGGCAAGATGCTCGGGCGAGGTGAACAGTACCCAACTGACATTGCCAGCATCATCGGTTATCTTCTTGAAATTGGCACCAAAGTTTTCATCACCTGCCACACCGGTATGTGCCTTGCCCCAAGAGGCATTGTACTTCTTGTCTGCCCAGTCCATCTCGGTTATCATAATAGGCGCAAAGTCGGCAACGGGTTGCACATCCTGCTGCCATCCTCGTGCAAAAGCCTCATACCCGTGTCCGCTACCGAACCAGCCGGGATAGATGTGCACGGCATAGCCTATGTTCTCTCCCTTGATAGGATAGGTGGCATAGCCTGCATACTTGGACTGGAAGCCCAAGCCTGGAATCCACAATATGTTGTGGCATCCCTGTGCACGCATGGTATCCACTATCTCCTGGAAGTAGATGCTCAATTGTTCAAACTGTGCCATGGAACCTCCGCCATAGGTGCCGTCGCTACCAAGGATACTGATGGGTTCGTTGGCCAACTCGAACATAATGTTGGGGTGGTTCTGCAACTTGGGATGGCGTGCTACGTGGCGCCACACCTGCAACAGGAACTTCTGATAGTCATCGCCTACGGCAATCTTCTCTGGACACACTCCGGGTGGACGCATCACCACATACATGCCTTTGGAGATGGCATACTCCGCCATGGGAATGAACACCTCGTCGAGATATCTGGTGAACCTGTCGAAACTGAAGGCGGAAATATCGTTCTCCCCCTTAACACGCCTGCCTGGGATGTTGGACCAGTAAGGGTCCATGTGCATGCGTACAAAACTCATTTTCCACCCTGCCGCCATGATACCGTCTATGATACCTTGGTTGTAGGCAAGGCATGCCTTCACGTCGTAGTTGTTCCAGCGTGTGCCGCACTCGTTGAACCACGGACTGAACGTCTGCACATAACCATGCAGTTTCACTATGTTGCCGTTCTCGTCCTTCAGGTGCTTGCCGTCCACATGAAGCCGTGGCATGGCCATACCCTCCCATGCGTAAACGTTTCCTGTTGCGGACAACAGCAATATCACAAGGAATATGTAAAGAAAACGTGTTCTCATGTGTTACCTTTTCTTGCCCTGCATCACTATCAGCGGCACAAGCATCTCCTCCATGCTGATACCTCCATGCTGGAACGTGTCGCGATAGTATTGCACGTAGTAGTTGTAGTTGTTGGGATATGCCAGAAAGTCCTGGTTCTGCGCAAAGATGTATGCAGTGCTGATATTTGGTGCTGGCAGTCCCGCCTTGCGAGGATCGCGTATTTCAAAGACTTCCTTGGCATTGTAGGCAAGGTTCTTGCCCAACTTATAGCGCAGGTTTGTATTGGTGTTCTTGTCGCCAATCACCTTCACTGGGTTGTTGGCACGCACAGAACCGTGGTCGGTGGTAAGCACAATGCGGCAGTCGGTGGAAGCAAGGAAACGGAACAGGTCGGAAACGGCAGAATGTCGGAACCAGCTTTGTGTGATGCTGCGGTATGCAGCCTCGCTGTTGGCAAGTTCGCGCACCATGCGGCTTTCCGTTCGGGCATGACTGAGCATGTCTATGAAGTTTAGCACCACTATGTTCAGGTCGTTGTGCATAATGGAGGGCAACTGCTGCACAAACTTCTCGGCGCCTACGGACTCATTTATCTTATGGTATGAAAAACTGTTGCGACGGCGGAAACGTTCCATTTGGGTCTGCACCATGGGGGACTCATTCAGATTCTTGCCCTGCTCCGAGTCTTCGTCCACCCACAGCTCGGGGAACATTGCCTCTATCTCTATGGGCATAAGTCCTGAGAATATGGCATTTCTGGCATACTGTGTCGCCGTGGGCAGTATGCTGCAATACATGCTCTCCTCCACGTTGAACAGTTCTGCCATCTCGGGTTGCAGCATCTTCCACTGGTCCCAGCGGAAGTTATCTATTACGACGAAGAAAACCTTCTCCCCCTTGTCCAGAGACGGAAAAACCTGCGTCTTGAGTATATCCGGACTCATCATGGGACGTTCTTCGTCCTGTTCGTGCCGCACCAGCCCCTCCATCCATTTCATGTAGTTCTTGCGCACAAACTTGCAGAACTCAATGTTTGCCTCTCGCTTCTGCATGGCAAGCATTTCCTTCATGTCTCCTGCCACGTCCTGCAGTTCCAGTTCCCAGCGCACCAGCGTGCGGTACACCTCCATCCAGTCCTGCATGGTCAACGAATCGTTTATCTGCATGCTCAGTCTGCCAAAGTTCTGCTGATAGGCAGTCTGTGTGGCCTCACTGACTATTTCACGGCTGTGTATGTTTTTCTTCAGCGATAGCAGTATCTGTGTGGGGTTGACTGGCTTTATCAGGTAGTCGGATATCTTGGCACCAATGGCCTGGTTCATTATGTCCTCTTCCTCACTCTTGGTAACCATTACCACTGGCAGGGTAGGGTGCAGGTCTTTTACACGGGAGAGCGTTTCCAGTCCGCTGAGGCCAGGCATGTTCTCGTCCAGCAATATCAAGTCGTAGTTGCCCTTTTGGCACATGTCCAGTGCATCGTAACCATTGCTTGCAGTATCCACGTCATATCCCTTCTTCTCAAGAAACAGGATATGGGCCTTCAGCAAGTCTATTTCATCGTCTACCCATAAAAGTTTGTATGCCATTGGAAGATTTGTGTTTAGAGTTTAGAGTTTAGGGTTTAGGGTTTAGGGTTTAGAGTAGGATTATAACGACCAACAAGATTAAACATGATTTAACTTTTACACTCCGCATGGCGCACCGTGCAACTGGTGCAGTTCTGCGTATTCCAGCGCCAGCGTGAACCACGTTGATAGGACTGGTAATTCTGCGTTTTCTGCGTATTCTGTGTGAGATAAAAGCTTTTTTTGCACGCGGAGGTCGCAAAGCGCGCAGAGAGTTTTATCCACCCCCTCCCCCCTGTGGGGTACGCTCGCCTGTCTCAGGGGGAGAGTCATTTACAACAGAAAGCACCGCTCATAGCTCCCCGCTCCCCGTTTATAACCCGAAGGGGAAGTCGTCGTCCTCTTCCAGAGTTTCCTCTTCCTCTGGGGAGGTGTTTTCTTCTGTGTCTGTGGTGTAGTCTATTTCGTCCTCGCCACGGATAAGTGTTCCGTCATCGATATGCAGTTCTTCTGGAATCTGCATTGGCGGGAATTGCTCCTCATAGAACTTGCTGTAGTCGTCGAAACTGAACTTAGTCCCCAGCAGTTTTAGATTCTCCTCCAGTATCAGCAGCGAGCGTATGCCTTCCAGCACAGTAGCCATGTGCCTGTCGGAGTATAGTTTCTGTGCATAGGCATGCACCTCCTCGTAACTGATGAAGCCCTTCACCGCCAGCAGGCTTATATCACCCAGGTCGCTGATTTCCAGTTCGAAGTTGCGCATCATGAATGATGTGAAGTTATACCGTGCCACCTCGTAAAGCAGCTGGTCCTCGTTCAGGGCACCCTTGGGATAAGCCAGCACAAACAGGAAGTTGCCCAGACGGTCGGTTCTCAGCGTATCTGCACCGGCTAAGCTGTCTGAAACTGCACCACCTGCCCTTCTTGCCCAGATGTCGCTGGCATCCCATCGCTCGCCGTTCAGCAGACGTCCCTCGCTTACTCCCTTCATTATTTCTGCCGCCAGTTTGGTTATCTCCTCCGAAGAATACTTCTCCGTCAGTTCCTTCAGCGAAGCCAGGAAACCGTCCTTGTCGCCCGAGTACAGCTGGCTCATTGCATGCACAAACATGAAGCGTGCTCTGTGCTTGCCCTCGGGATAGTTCTCGGCGGAGAAGGCATATCCCTCCTTCACATGCTCGTAATCGTCTCTCATGTAGGCATTGTATGCATCGGCATAGATGGAGTCCTCGAGGTGGCGTCCTCCACGGGCAATGAGTTCGTACTTGGGGTTGCCCAGCAACTGGGCATAGGCATTGTCCGAGAATTCCTCTATTACCCTTTGGCGGTATAGCCGCGACTCTTCGTCCATCCCCAGACGTCCGCATATCAGGAACAGGTGGTAACATGCATCACCCACCTTCTCGTGCTCGGGATAGTCTACGATGAACCTTTGCAGTGTCCTGCGTGCCAGCTGGAAATTTGCCAGACGTTCCTGCTCCAGCACACCGGCCTGGAACAGGGCATCGCTCAGCAACTGGTGCGAAACCTCCATCTGCTCCTCGGTTACGGGAATCTGCTTCAGGTAGAAGGCCTTGTTGCGCGGATCATTTTCCACGCTGTCCATTTCCTCTTCCTCCTCGTAGTCCACAGAGGTGGTATCCGTTTCAGCGTCGGCCATGAGTTCGGCAAGCCCCTCAGGCATTTCCCCGTCTACGGCAAAGCCACCCTTGTCCGACCATCGCCAGTAGTCGGTATTCTTTCGGTTGCCCCATTTGCGGAAGAAGGCATTCTTGCCCTTCTGCACTGTGCTGGGATTGCTGAAATACCATCCCTGTGCCGAGGTCTCCTTTCCCGTCTGCCCGGCAGGTGTCATCTGTTGTTGCTGGTTCGTGGCAGCCATATTGTTGTTGGCAGCGGTCCCGTTGGCCTCGTTGCGCTTTGCCTCCTCCTTCTCCTTCTCGATGTATTCCTTTGCCAGACGTTCGGCCACAGCCACACGCTCCGCCTCAGGCAGTTTGGCCAGTGCCTGCAGGCTGTCCTGCAGTTCTATTACCCCAAGAGGTTCTGCAAGCCCTTCCAGCATCTTGGCTCTTTGCTCCACCTCCTTGTACTCGTCCCTCTCCTTGTCCAGGGCAGAAAGGCACTCCTTGTAGCAGCGTGCCGCCTCCTTGTAGTCCTCCTGCTCCCAGTACAGCGTGGCCAGGCGTAGCAGCAAAGTTGCCTTTGCCCCCCCATTCTTTCCTTCCAGCAGACCCTTCTCCCATGCGTAGGCACAGTTCAGGGAATCCCCTTTGTTCAGGTATATGTTGCCTATGGCCAGATAGATCTGGTCGACATAGTCCTTGTTCTTCCCGCTCTTTGCCATACGCTGCAGTTTGCGTATCATCTTGCGGGCCTGCGTGCTGCCTGTCATTTCAGACTGCAGCACACGGGCGTTCAGACTCATCTCGTATGGCGGGTTGGCACGGATCACCTTCTTCAGTGCCTCGTATGCCTCCTGCCTGCGCCCCGTTTCCCGGCACAGTTGTCCCAGCAGGAAGTTCAGTCGTGCCTTTGCCATGCTCCCCTTCTGGCTGGCTATAGTTTTCTTCAGCAAGGGGATAGCCTCCTCGTACTGTCCCGTCTGTATCAGCCATGCCGTGCGGCTGTTGCTGTACTGTTGTGCGGTCTTGAAGTCAAGACTGTCCTTTTGCATCTTGCGCAGCACATCCTCGGCATCGTAGGGCCAGTCCAGTGCCACGTAGCACCTTGCCAGCCACGTGCGTGCCAGGTTGGCCACCTCCAGTTGTGTGGCATACAGTCGTATAGTGTAGTTAAATGTTGAGGCAGCCTCTATGAACTCTCCCCTGTGAAACTGGCTTTCGCCCATCATCATCCATGCACGCCACAGATATGGGTTGAACTCCTTTCGTGCCATGTAGTCCTTCACTTCCTGCGTGCGCTTCTGTCCCGGTTTCAGTTTGGGCTTCTGCTTTATGCTGTGCAGCTTGATGGCCTTCTCGCATTTCTCTATAGCAGTGGCATAGCTGCCCTTGCCCATGGCGGCAGTGGCCTTGTTGGTGCTTATGTACATGGGCAGCAGGGTGCTGTAGTCGTCCTTGTGTCCTTCAATCTGCGCAACCTGTCCCTTTTCGAACGCCACCTCCCCGTTATACATTATATTATAATGGGCAGTCATTGAATGATAGAAACGTGTCATGGGCGTATTCTTCTTCGTAGAACACGCCACCATGGCAAGGACGGCTACTACCGCCAGCACCATCGACTTTATAGCATTTCCATTCATTTTTTTTTAGCAATATCGGGACACGCCCATGTCCGTTTGGTTGCGTTTATGCCAACTTCCCTACTTCGTTAAACTTTCAACTTTATTCGCAAGCTCATCAAGCTACGCAAGTCAACGTTAAACTTTCAACTTTCAACTTTCAACTTTCAACGTTACACGTTATACACTATACCATAACGTACACCCCCGTCTGTTTATTGTCGTCGTTCTCCTATTATCAGGAAAACCTCGTCCTTCAGTTCGTCGGGCAGTTCCACCTGCCGCAGTTGCAGCGAGCGCACCCAACCTGCCACCTCGTCCTCGCGCATGGTATAGAGGACATAGCGGAACTCCTCTATCTCCGGTGGAAGGAACTCGTCCGAGGGTATGCCGCGGAAACGGTCCAGTTCCTCGTCGTCATAATACTCCACATCCTTGCTCACGGCAGCCAGAAGACTGTCCTTCTCGCATGTCTCATGCATGCCGCAACATTCGGCATCTGGTATCACTACACCCTCGCTGCCTTCGGCAACGGGTGTTTCCGTATTGCTCATACTCATGCTATTTTGAATCCGGCCTTCTTCAGGTCTTCCCAGAATCTTGGGTAAGACTTGCTTACAACCTCCGGATTGTTTATCGTTATATTTCCTCTTGTCAATGCCACAGGGGCAAAGGCCATGGCCATTCGGTGGTCCTCGTAGGTGTCTATGGCCACATCGTCGGATTCGCTTCCGGCTTTGGCTGTCTCTCCATTCCAGAACATGGTATTGTCTCCTTCCACCCCAATAAGGAATCCCAGTTTGCCCAGTTCCCTCTGCAGGGCGGCAATGCGGTCGGTTTCCTTTATCCTCAGCGTCTGCAAGCCGGATATTCTGAAGTGTCTGCCCTGCATGCAGCATGTTACCACTATGGCTTGTGCCAGATCCGGCTGGTTCGCCATATTGCAGGCTAACATTCCTTTCTCGCATGCCTTCTTGGTGAGACGGACACTATCACCGTCAAACTTGCTGTCCACACCCAAAAGGGAGAACAATTCTGCAACCTTCGAGTCGCCTTGAAGACTGTTGCGAAATAGTCCTGGAAGGAGAACCTCTGCTTCATTGTCCATGGTCAGCGCCACCATCTCATACCAGTATGAGGCAGCACTCCAGTCGCTCTCTATGCAATAAGGTATAGGAGAATATGGTACAGGTTCCACGCCAACAGTCCTTTCGTCATTCCACTGTACCTTTGCTCCAAACTGTTGCATTATGGCAAGTGTCATGTCTATGTATGGTCTGCTTATCACTTCTCCTGTCAGTTCCAGAACGAGTCCGTTCTTCAGCCTGGGCGCTATCATCAGCAGTGAACTGATATACTGGCTGCTTACATTACCGGGCAAGGAAAGTCTGCATCCAGTAAGTTCCCCTCTTTTTATTTTTAGAGGAGGAAAGCCCTCTTTGTTCATGTATGTTATGTCTGCGCCCAAAGACCTGAGGGCATCCACCAGCACTGCAATGGGCCTGCACTGCATGCGCTCCGTGCCGGTGATGATGTGTTCGCCATCAACAGTACACAACAGGGAGGTCATGAAACGCATTGCCGTGCCTGCCGCCTTGATGTCTATGACATGTGGCATGTGCTTCAAGGCATCTTCCACAACTTTGCTGTCATCGCAGTCGGAGATGTTGTCAATGGGCATGTCGCTGCCGCTCAGGGAACGTATTATCAAAGCCCTGTTGCTTATACTCTTGCTCGAAGGCAATTGTATGTTTGTACGAAGGATATTTGGGGCAAATACTTCCATTATTGCAGGTTCGGTGCGTTTTTTTTATTATTTTATGCGCAAAATTACGAAAATTATTTGGAGAATACAAAATAATGTCATACCTTTGCATCGCAAACGAGAAATCGGGGGCACAAAAACAAAAGGAACGGGATGTAGCGCAGTTGGTAGCGCACACGTCTGGGGGGCGCGAGGTCGCAAGTTCGAGTCTTGTCATCCCGACCTAAGAAAAAGCATTGGTACTGAATAAGTTACTGATGCTTTTTTCTTTTTATAAATCTTTGATGATTTCCTCTGGTTGACGTCCTGGTTGACGCGAAAAGTCAACCAGGGCGTCAACCGGAATTAAAGGTCATTCATTAGATAAGTTTTAACTTCGGTCGAGAAAACTCACACTCAACATAAAAAGATTCCCTTTTTCTATATTTGCTTAATCGTTTTCTTGCCTTTTCGCTCACTTATTCGTATTTTTGCGTCATCGTTCTGCTACTACAGCGGTGGTACGGAATGACTTTATCGAAAAAGGTGTTATTGAAATTATCTTCTAATATCAAATTCTCGCAAAGTTTGAATGGAACGAAGATGATAGCAGTAGCACCACATCATTTGATACATACCCGTCACAATAGGTGTGGGCTATTATCATATTGGTGTGGGCTATTGTCTTATCTGTTCCATTGGCAATGCGAGAAGCCAGATATTAGGATAAGGCAGATATAGTTCCCACACCTTATTTATTATTATATTAACTGCTCTCTTCTGGGGATTGGAGGGCAAATTAATCAACCTGTAATTATGAATGTAGCAAACAAGAAGGAGAAACCTTGCTATCTGCATCCGCAAATGGATGTGTTATTCATCGAGACAAGTAAACACCTGCTTAGTGGTAGCGGAGACCCAACAATAACCAATCCTGATATGGGGTGGGGGGCACGTGATTTTGAAACCTTGGAAAGTATAGAAAAAATCAAAAGTATTTTGGAATAATAATAGATACAAAGGATGAAGACTAATAATGTTTTTGGCAAATTAGCATGCCTGTTTGTATTTTCTGCATTGGTTGCATGCTCAGAGGATGCAATAGTAGAAAATATTGATGGTAATGGTATTCTTCAAAGAGTAAGCATTACAGGTAAGGATTTCCAGTTTGATGACGCAACACGTTCGTCTGTTTCAATTACAGAAAACGGTGCATCATTTTTGTGGGATGAGGATGATGTTATTGGAATCTTTCCCAACGAGGGAGACCAGGTTTCATTTGCGATGAGCCAAGGCGCAGGCACACAAACTGCTACATTCTCTGGCGGAGGATGGGCATTAAAGTCATCTGCAACATACGCAGCATATTACCCTCATGTTTATGAGAACAGAGATATGACCAAGATTCCTGTTAGTTATGTGGGTCAGACTCAAAATGGCAATAACAATACAGACCATATTGGTGCTTATGATTTCATGGCAGCTAGTGTGGCTACTCCCTCTAATGGTGCCGTAGCATTTGATATGCAACATTTGGGATGTTTGGTACAGTTGAGGATTGACTTGTTGGAAGAGGTTGGGTTAGGTAATGTTTCTTTTAAATATGGTAGCAGTTATAATGCCATGTTTGCTACTACTGGTTATATTGATTTGACTTCAGTGGCTCCTCAAATAAACGCCTCTGGAGATAAGTATTCAAGTATCGACATCAAGTTAGAGAATCTTCGTGTTAATGCTGATGAAACTGCTGTAGTTTATTTCATGATGGCACCTGTTAATATGGAAGGAAAAACCATTGATGTCGTAGTAACAGAGGATAATGGTTTTGCCAGAACTTTCCAAGTAGCAGGAAAGAACTTTGTAGCAGGAAAGGCTTATTCTTATTCAATGGCTTTATCTAAGGATAATGTAGCAGAGGTTACTGTTAAGACTGCAGGAAATCTTTATACAGAGGTAAGGAATAACTACGGCAGTACGACCCAAATTACAGATTTGAAGATTATTGGTCCGTTGAATGGAACAGACATTAAAAATCTGAGAACACAGTTTGCCAATCTTGTGTCCTTGGACATGAGTGAAGTGGATATAGTAGCAGGTGGAGATAGTTACAATACAGACGAATACAATTATGCTCAAAACACATCAGACAATACTTTTCCTGCTTATTTCATGACTGGTTCAAATTTGACTAATCTTGAATCTATTATACTTCCCAATAGTGTAACGACTATTCCATACGGATCTTTCGTTGACGTGTTTAATGGAGGAGACAAACCTGTGTCAACTTACAAATTAACAAAAATAGTATTGGGAGAGAATTTAACAAAAATTGGTGACTTGGCATTTGCTTGCTCAATGAAATCAATTCATATCGCAGCAAATGTCACAACCATTGGTGCGGCTGCTTTTGGATATTGTCCCAATCTGGAATCTATAACAGTTGAGGAAGGAAATACTACATTTAAGTCAATAGATGGTATTCTATATGAGAAGATTGGATCTGCATGGTCTACTGAGTATGAGTTGAACGTTTGCCCTCCCGCAAAAAGAACATTTGAAGCCCCAAAGGATTTAAACATTGTAAGAATTTATTCTCGTGCATTTAGTGATTGTATATATCTTACTGACATAGAAATTCCTGAAGGAGTTAAATATTTATATGGAGGTGCTGTTTTTGCGCGTTGTATTTCGTTGGAAAAAGTTACAATTCCAAGTACAATGGATCTTCACAGTTCTGGTTATAATGTGAGTGTTGAATCTGCTTTTTACGATAATCCCTCGATGAAGGAATTGCATTTGAACACAACAACGCCTCCTAAATGGTACTTTATGACAGGAACAGGTTCTAAGTCGGACTTACCTACTACATGTAAGCTTTATGTGCCTAATACAGCTGCTTGGAAAGGTAATGATTATTATACATCAGATTATTACAAAAATTGGAGAAATAACTTCACTATCGTAATCAAATATGATTATTGATTAGAGTTTGTTCAATTACAAAAATAACAACAAAGCCAACCTACCTTGCAGAGATAAGTTGGCTTTTTTCATTTACTTCTCTTTACCAATTGCGGCTTTGTTTCTTTACCTACTATTGGCATTTTGGGTGGGTTAGGAACTAATCCATGAATACCTGAAAACAACTTCTTCATTATTTGTTCAGTTTTCCTCCTTGTCGCTTGGCATAATTCAAGTGAACTTGATCCAGCGCTCACTCCAACGTCTGGTGAACGCGCTCCATTGGGTTGGCTAAAATGTTCAAAAATAAAGTCTATTAACATCATAACGTTAATGACCGATTGGGGTTTATGCCTTGAATGGAATCGAAAATTGATGAGAAAAATGGATAAATCGGCAGAATATATAGTAGTATATTTTGCCGTTTGGTGGCACTTTTGTATATTTGCGGCAAAATATAATGTATTATGAGCAGGATTGTTGGAAGAAAAAACGAATTGGAGGAGTTTGAAAGGTTGTATAATAGTGGACGACCAGAATTCGTTGCTGTGTATGGAAGAAGACGTGTTGGAAAGACATTCTTGATAAAGCAAGCATTTAAGGGGCGTATAACATTCCAGCACACAGGAGTATCGCCGGTAGACCAGGAGGGCAAGAAAAATTTGATGAGGACCCAGTTGGAAAGTTTTTACTACACTTTGCTGAGTCATGGTCTTGAAGGATATATGAAACCCAAATCGTGGTTAGAGGCTTTCTTCCAACTGGAGCAATTATTGATAAAGTTAGACAATGGTTCCAGACAGGTTGTTTTTTTAGATGAACTTCCTTGGATGGACACACCGCGTTCTGGCTTTTTGCCGGCATTTGAAAGTTTTTGGAATGGGTGGTGCAGTGGTAGAGACAATATAATGCTTGTTGTATGTGGCAGTGCAACTTCGTGGATATTGGGGAATCTCTCTCGTAATAAGGGAGGATTGTATGGCAGGTTAACTCATGAAATAAAACTTTCCCCCTTCACCTTGAAAGAGAGTGAAGAGTATTTTCTTGGCGAGAATATAGAACTATCTCGATATGATATAGCGCAGTCGTATATGGTCTTTGGCGGTATCCCTTATTATTTAAGTTATTTCAAGAAAGGCCTAAGTCTTGAGGGTAATGTGGATAATATACTATTTGGGTGTAATCCGAGACTGAGGGACGAATATAACCGCCTGTTTAACGCGATATTCTCAAATCCCGAGGATTGCAAGAAAATCATTCGTCTTCTTGCGAAAAAGCACATTGGCTTTACTCGTGAGGAAATTGCTAAGGAAACAGGGCTGCCACTGGGTGGTGGGCTTACAGACACGCTTAACGCATTGGCTGAAAGTGATTTCGTTCAACGATATAACCCCTATGACAAAAGCGGTAAAACTATATATTACAAGTTGATTGATAACTTCTCATTGTTTTGGTTGAAATATGTAGAATGTCATCAGTCAAGCGCCGATTTTATGACAGATAATATGGCGTCTAATATTATGAAATCGTGGAGGGGTGTGGCTTTTGAAGAGTTGTGCTGGCAGCATATAAGGCAAATAAAACAGGCTCTGGGTATTGCAGGTGTCAGTTCTACCATATCTGCCTGGGGAGTAAAAGGTACTGACGAAACAGACGGGGTACAGATAGATCTTCTTATTATTAGAAAAGACAATGTTGTAAACCTATGCGAAATGAAATTTAGTGGAGGGACTTACACTATAGATAAAGACGAGGAGATAAAACTGAGAAACAGAATTGAGACCCTTAAAGGCACACTGTCGCCCAGACAGACAGTACACTTGACTTTAGTTACCACTTTCGGACTCTCCAATGGAAAACATAGTGGCATAGTACAAAAACAGGTTGAATTGGATGACTTGTTTAATTAGAGGTTTTTAAACAACTCCGGTTTCCTCCTACTCGATTATGTGCCTCTATGCTCTACTCCGCTTCCGTATGTGCTAACCAGATTTCTTCTGCGAGATAGCGGTCGCTTCTGCAATGGAGACTGTGCTGAGCCGCTATTAGCCGTTAATCGAACGGCTAATAGCGGCTCGCCGAACGGATAGTAGCGGTTCGATTAACGGCTAATAGCGGTAAATTGGACCAATACCGAGGACTATTTTATACCCTCATTCTGGTGTTCTTGCTCCCTCTTGAGGAAATCCTTTTTCAACTGTTCCATAAAGGGGGCGGAATGCTTGAAGAAGCGCTGGTAGCCCTTGCACAGGTAGTTGAGGCCGGGTTCGCCGTCCTTGGTTTTGGCAAAGCGGTTTCTGGGACATTCTCCATGGCAGGCAAACTGCCACTGGCACTGCTTGCACTGGAGGGGCAGCCCCTTGGTCTTCATGTTGGCGAATGCTGTCTGCCTTTCGCTGTTCATCATGTCCAGAATGCCACGGTTGCGGATGTTGCCCAGATAGTATTCGGGGAAGACAAAATGGTCGCAGCAGTATATGTCGCCGTTGTGCTCCATCACAGCAGCGTGTCCGCACCAGTCGGACAGTGTGCAGACACCGGGAGTGACGCCTACCCAGTTTGCCAGCGTGGCCTCAAAAGTCTGCACGAACACCTTTCCAACATCATTACGGTACCACTCGTCGAAGACGGTGCAGAGGAATTCGCCCCATGCCTCTGGCGTAACGCTGAAGGGGGCAAGGCTGTACTCTTCGCCATCCATGACATGTGCCAGATGGCGGCCGTCGGCATGACGGTGTATGCGTTCCACCACGGGGGTGAACTGCAGGTACATGCACTCCAGTTCGTCGCGGAAGAAACGGTAGAAGTCCAAGGGGCGCGATGCCGTGATGTCGTTCACCACTGCCATGGCATTCCATTCCACCTGATAGCGGTCCAGCATCTCGATGGCACGCATTACCTTTTCCCAGGTTGGGGCTCCGTTGTGCCTTGTACGGTAGGCATCGTGCATGTCCTGCGGACCGTCTATGCTGATGCCTACGAGCCATCCCTCGTCGTGCAGAAAGCGGCACCATTCGGGGGTGAGCAGGGTGCCGTTGGTTTGCAGACAGTTCAGTATGGCTCGTCCCTCGGCATACTGGCGCTGCCAGCGGACCACCTTTTTGTAGTAGTCCAGAGGGCGTATCATGGGTTCGCCGCCATGCCATGTGAAGTTGACCTCGCGGGTGAACTGCGACTGTATGTACTCGCGTACGAACACCTCGGTGAGTTGGTCGGACATGACATGCTTCTCGCCGTTCTGATACAGTTTCTGCTTCTCGAGGTAGTAGCAATAGTCGCATGCCAGATTGCAATGTGCTCCGGCAGGCTTGGCCATTACGTACAGCGGACGTGCAAAAGGATTTATTATGTTGCTCATAAACTATGTATTACGATGACGATGACGATGACGATTACGATTACGAAGACGAGAGCGGTTAATGCACCTGCGGTGCGGTTAATAGCGACAGAGTCGCTGGTTAATGTGGCAGGGCCACGGTTAATGGCAAGATTATTCGTCAACGATATTAACCCCCACACACTAAACACTCTAAACACTAAACTCTAAACCCTAAACCAGAATGTATATGTACACAAAGGTAAGGATATTTGAAAAAAAAATGTCCTTATCGTAGTGCTTTTTGGCAAATATCTGTATATTTGTGTGATAATTGTAGTAATAATACATAACAAATACTCTTGTTTTTATGAAGAAGACTATCATAGATCTCTTCGAGAGTTCGGTACAGAAGTATCCAGGCAACACCTTCCTGCTGGAGAAGAGTGAGGGCAAGTTCTGTCCCACTACATACACCGAGGTGCAGAAACAGGTTTATCGTCTGGGTGCCGGCTTGCAGGCACTGGGCGTGAAGAAAGGCGATACCATGGCACTGCTCAGCGAGGGACGCAACATGTGGGTCATCGGTGAACTGGCCATGTTCTATGCAGGTGCCATCAATGTGCCCCTGTCCATTAAACTGGAAGAAAGCAACGACCTGTTCTTCCGCCTGCAGCACGGCGACGTGAAGTTTGTAATGGTATCCGGCACACAGCTGAAGAAAATCCGCCAGATAAAGGACAGTCTGCCTCTGCTGGAGAAGGTCATCGTGCTGGATGCGCAGGCAGAATACCAGGAGAAGGAAATATCTGTGGAGGAGGTTTTCCAGATGGGCGACAAGTTCCTGAAGGAGCACACCATGGAGGAATTCCTTGCTGTGGGACAGTCCATACAGAACGACGACTATGCCACCATCACCTATACCAGCGGAACTACTGCCGACCCCAAGGGCGTGGTGCTCACCCACCGCAACTATACCGCCAATGTGGAACAGGCATGCACGCTGGTGGACATTGACGAGACATGGCGCACACTCATTATCCTGCCCCTCGACCACTGCTTTGCACACGTCGTTGGCTTCTACATCATGATGAGCAAGGGTGCCACAGCAGCCACGGTACAGGTGGGACGCACACCCATGGAGACCCTGAAGAACATCCCGCTGAACATCAAGGAGGTGAAGCCTCACTTTATCCTCAGTGTTCCTGCCCTGGCAAAGACATTCAAGAAGAACATAGAGCAGGGCATCCGTGCCAAGGGCAACGGCGCCGTAAGACTGTTCAACTGGGGCATGAAGGTGAAGCAACTTTACTATGGCGACAGCAACCTCGACTTCAAGGGATGGCGCTATGCGCTGAAACCCCTTTGTGCCCTGTTCGACAAGATTCTGTTCTCCAAGGTGCGCGACAACTTCGGCGGCGAACTTAAGTTCTTCATCGGCGGCGGTGCCTTGCTGGACAAGGACTTGCAGAAGTTCTACGTGGGCATAGGCATACCCATGTACCAGGGCTACGGTCTGTCCGAGGCAACTCCTGTAATCTCCAGCAATGGTCCCGAACTCTACCGTTTCGGTTCCAGCGGCAAACTGGTAAAGCCCATCGAACTGAAGATATGCGATATGGATGGCAAGGAGCTGCCCGTAGGCGAGATGGGCGAAATAGTTGTAAAGGGCGAGAACGTGATGGCCGGCTACTGGAAGAACCCCGAATCTACGGCAGAGACCGTGCGCAACGGCTACCTCTACACTGGCGACCTCGGCTATATGAGCAAGGAAGGCCTGCTCTATGTGAAGGGCCGCTTCAAGAGCCTGCTCATCTCCAGCGATGGCGAGAAATACAGCCCCGAGGGTATTGAGGAGGCTCTGGTGGAGAAGTCACCCTTCATTGACCAGGTGATGCTCTACAACAACCAGTGCGCCACAACCACCGCCCTGATAGTAGCCAACAAGGACGCTCTGCGCCGCTACCTGAAGGACAACAATCTGAAGCCAGAGAGCGAAGAGGGCCGCAAGGCTGCGCTTATGAAACTGGAGGGCGAACTGGCACGCTTCAAGAAGGGTGGCGAGTTCCAGGGCATGTTCCCCGAACGCTGGCTGCCCAGCAGTTTTGCCGTACTGGCAGAACCCTTCACCGAGCAGAACCAGATGATAAACTCCACCATGAAGATGGTTCGTCCCAAGATCGAGAAGGCCTACAAGGAACGCATCGACTACATGTACTCCAGCGAAGGCAAGCAGACACTGAATCCACAAAATATGGAGGCAGTGCTGTAGAACTATTGCGTTGCGCCCATGGCAATATGACAGGTCATGAAAAACAGGCGTACCAACACTAAATCAAGATAACAGGAAAGAGGGTGTATGCACATCCTCTTTTTCTTTTATCAGTATTTGAGTTTCAATTTGCATCCAACCATTCCGGGCAACTGTACGAAACAGGCTGGTTAGGAGTTGTCTGTTGAACCCAAAGCACATCCAAGGGATAAAATATGGGGCTTATCACCACTTTCTTCCGTTGACACTTGCATTTTCTCTCACCTTATACTATTTTTGTACGGATTTTATAGCCGTTCACCAAAAAATTAACATATACCTATATAATAATATGAAGCAGAAGAAACATCAGTGGAACTACGAGAATATAGGAGGTTCTACCAGGGTTAAAATCACAACGGGAGCCGACATCGCTCACCTTGACCAACTGGATCCCAAAATGTGGACCGTACTCTCATGCCCCACAACGGGCCTGGAGATTGAGGAAAAAAGTCTGAAGTACATTGATGCCGACAGCGATGGGCGTATACGTGTGAACGAAATAGTTGCCACGGCCAAGTGGATTACTGCGGCCATCAAGAATGCCGACCTCTTGCTCAAAGGTGCCGACAACTTTGACATCACCGACTTTAATCAGGAGAACGCCGAAGGAAAGAAACTCTATAACTCCAGCAGACAAATTCTTGCCAACCTCAACAAGGAGGGCAATGTAATTTCGCTTGCCGACACGGCCGACATAGAGGCCATATTTGCCAAGACACGATTCAATGGCGATGGCATCATCACGGAACTTACCGCCGATGACCAAGACGAGAAGGCTACCATAGCCACAATAATAAAGACAATGGGCAGCGTTGCCGACCGCAGTGGCGACAATGGCGTGAACACCGAATTGATAGAGAAATTCTACCAGTCCCTGGCTGACTATACCGCATGGCAAACTGCTGCCGTAGAAGCGCCCTATGGTGCCGATACCGACAAGGCCATAGAGGCTTACAATGCTTTGGATGCCAAGGTCAAGGATTATTTTGTGCGTGCCAAACTGGCAGCATTCGCTCCCGAGAGCACGGCAAAACTTGATGTGCAGACAACCCTCATCGAGACAATCAGTGCCGATAACCTTACTGACAAGACCTGTGAGATTGCCTCATATCCTTTGGCACGTATCACCGACAAGGCCGAATTGTCTATAGATGCAGCAATCAACCCTGCATGGGCAGCACAGTTCAATGCTCTCGTTTCTATCGTTAAGCCTGCAGAAAAGTTCTTTACCGAGGAGTCATGGGCGGCTATCGGAGGCTCCTTTGCCGCATACAATGCCTGGAAGGCAGCCAAGAAAGGCGCAGAAGTGGAATCTCTTGGCATGGAGGCCATAGAGAAGTTCATCTCAGATGACAGGAAGCAGGCACTGCTTGACCTTGTGGCACAAGACAGTGCCCTCAAAGAGGAGGCGGAAAGCATCGAGATGGTTGATAAGTTCCTTCATATCTATCGCGACTTCTACTGCTTGTTGCGCAACTTTGTTACGTTCCACGACTTCTACGACAAGAACAAGACGGTGAACGCCATATTCCAGAGCGGACGACTCATCATTGACCAACGTGAATGCCGCCTCTGCATAAAGGTTGCTGACATGAACAAGCATAACACCATGGCGGCGGCAAGTGGCATGTATCTCGTATATTGCGACTGCACCAGCAAGACCACTCCAGCCAAGGAAACCATTGTGGCTGCTGTTACCGTGGGCGAGGTACGTGACCTCACCGTAGGAAAGAATGCCATTTACTATGACAACAAGGGTATGATATGGGATGCTGTCATCACAAAGGTTATAGACAATCCCATTAGCATAGGTCAGGCCTTCTGGTCACCTTACCGCCGTATGGCTGTTGCCATTGAGGATTTCATCAACAAGAGTGCTGCCGACAAGGATGCAAACATGATGAAGGACATGACTGCAAAAATCAATGCAGCACCTGTGGCGGATGCTGAGGCTGCAGATGCCAAGGCGGCACCTCCCTTTGACATAGCCAAGTTTGCCGGTATCGCTGCTGCCATAGGCATGGCTGTGGGCATGATTGGCACTGCCCTTACTTCTCTATTCAGGGGAATTCTTGATCTTGACTTGTGGCAGTTGATAGCCGCCTTCGTAGGCATAATACTTGTTATTTCAGGTCCATCTATGGTAATGGCATGGCTGAAACTCCGACGTCGCAACATAGCCCCCTTGCTCAATGCCAATGGCTGGGCTATCAATGCGGCCTCCAAAATAAGCATCCCCTTCGGTGAAACCTTGACTGACACCGCCAAGTTCCCCAAACTCAAACTGAAGGATCCATACGCCAAGAAGGGAATGCCCACTTGGCAGAAATGGGCTGTCTCGCTGATTGTGCTTGCCCTTTTGTTTGCCGGACTTTGGTTGGCAAACCTCCTGGCATGGGCCCAGCTCCCCTCTCCCATACCATGCTTCAATGAGGCTGAGGCAGAGGTCGTGGAAGTCGTGGAAAGCGTTGAAACCGCCAATACCGCAGAGGCTGTTGCCAACGACAGCATTGTAGCAGAGTAAGTACATACATGATATTGAATATAGGGCGTGTCCGTCGTTTGGACACGCCCTATATTTGTTTTGCAACATGGTCTTTTGCCTCCACGGAATGGAGAGGGAGGGGGACAGGCAGGCTATACCTTGTCCGCCAGTCAGGTCTTGGGCAAGGTCTTGTGCAATATCAGCGAACCCAAAATGGCGCTGGTGATAGTGCCGCAAAGGATGCCCAGTTTTGCATCGTTCAGGAACAAGCGCATAATCTCAGGACTTTGTCCTTCAAGGTCCAATGGATATGACAGTTCTGCCATGAACATACTTACGGTAAAGCCTATGCCGCAAAGCATGGCAATGCCTGCCAACGAGGGCCAGGTGGCACCGTCGGGCAATTGTACTATCCTTGCCTTGATACTGATCCAACATGCCAGCATGACACCGGAGAACTTGCCTAAGACAAGACCAAGGAAGACGCCAAGTCCCACGCCCTGAAAGAGGTTGTCTGCACTCATTCCCTCGAAGCAGACGCCGGCATTGGCAAAGGCAAAGATGGGGATGATGAGTATGCTTATGGGATTGCGAAGCACGTCCTCTGTGTCCTGCAGGGTGGAAATCAAGTGGTCGGAGGCAGACTCGATGGCACGAAGGTCCTGAATGTCTGTTTGAGTGAGCATGTGAGGAGTGCGCTTGTCGTGGGCGGTAACCTCGTACTGGGGGAACTTGTCTATCTGCACACGTATCTTCTCTATGTAATACTTAGTGCCATGGCTAAGTCTGGCAGGTATGCAGAAGGCCAATACCACACCTGCTATGGTGGAATGTATGCCGCTTTGGAACATGAACCACCACATGAACAGGCCTATGGCGATGTATCCAAACTTGCTATGCACGTGCCGGTAGGACAGGTAAAGGCATGCAAGCACGCAAGCGAGCACGCCGCCAAGGTGTGGCAAGGAGATATGTTCGGTGTAATTGACGGCGATGACAAGGATGCCACCGAGGTCGTCTGCCACAGCCAGTGTGGCGAGGAATACCTTCAGTCCCGTTGGCACACGCTTGGAGAACATGGCCAGCACACCCAGGGAGAATGCAATATCCGTGGCCATGGGGATGGGCATGCCACGCTCCATGACCTCCATGTATGTAGCATCGCCTGTCAGGTAACAAGCTATGCCAAATACTATGGTGGGCACAATCATGCCGCCTATGGCTGCAAGGACGGGAAGCAGGGCTTTACGCAAGGAGGATAGTTCTCCTCCACAGAAAATCTCCCTCTTCAGTTCCAGGCCCACGGAGAGGAAGAAGATGGCCATGAAAAAGTCGTTGATAAAACCGCCTATGGTCAGGTTCTTGCCGTTATGGGCAAGCAGGTCGAAGCCTGCAACAACGAATTGTAGGGGTTCTTGCCAGAAACTGCTATAAAGGTGACGAGTTGAAGGCAAGTTTGCCGCAATCAGGGCGGCGATTGTTGCCACTATCAGGAGTTTGCCGCTTTCGGCATACTTCCTGATAGTGGACATAAAACTATAGTTCTGTTTCATTCATTTGTGCTCCGCTTTTTGCGGGGCGGTACATTACTTCAAGCAATCTGCGATGAATGCCTCCATCTCAGGCTCGTGCTTTTCAATGCTGAAGAGCAGGTGCAGCTGGTTGTTGGCACGCACGAAGTTGTGGTTGGCATACTGGCACTTCCAGTACTTGTCGCCACTGAGATAGTCCCACAGGAAGCGTACGCACTGCATGTAGGGGAAGAGTTTCACCGCATAGGGGAGGTTCTCTATCTCCACACGTGTCAGGAAGCTGCTTGCGCTGGCCAGATAACCCTCGGTGAATGCCTTGAAGATATCCACGTCGAAGCATACGGCATCCATGTCCTGGAAGTCCTCGGCCACCTTGTTGGCACCGGTGCGCAGGAAGTCGCCATAGTCGGAGAAGATAAAGTTAGGCATCACGGTGTCCAGGTCGATTACGCAGAGTACGTTGTCCTGCTGGTCGAACATCATGTTGTTCACCTTGGTGTCGCAATGGCACACACGCTTGGGCAGTACGCCCTCGCGGCCCATGCGCTCTGCCTGGCACATGTACTCGGCACGAGCGTCAATCTCCTTCAGCATGGCCTGAACCTCGGGTTCGGCAACACGGCCAACGGGATCCTTGGCAATAACCTCGCGCAACTGCTGCAGACGGAACTCCATGTTGTGGAAGTCCTTGATGGTCTCGCCCAACTCCACGGGGATGTCGGCAAGCATGGCCTGGAACTGGCCGAATGCCTTGCCAGCGGCGCGTGAACTCTCGGGATTTACGGCCTGCTTTGTTACGGCATTCTCAATGAATATCATCATGCGCCAGTACTGGCCGTCCACGATGGCATAGAGTTTTGTCTCGTCGTCCTTGGCGGGCATGAAGGTCAGGACTTTGCGGTCAATCTCTGTTTCGCCGGCAGCCTCCAGCTTCTTGCGAATGTGTGTGGTAACGGCATAGATGTTGCGCATTACCAGGTCCACATCGGGGAATACATTAGTATTCACACGCTGCAACACGTAGTTGGGGGCATCTGCCTCGGCGGTTGTAACCAGCAGGGTATCATTGATAAGACCAGCACCGAGGGGTTTGATGTCGCTTACTGTGCCACGGATGGCGAAATGGGAAACAATGTTCTTCAGTTCGTTCTGTTCCATAGTATTGATTGGGTTAAAGTGTTATGCGTAGGCAAATTTATCAAATTATTACGACAAAATGCAGTTTTGCCATAGAGAAATTCAGTTAACTGCGGCCATTTAGACCAATATTAGTTCACATTGCCACACTGAGGAGTGCCATCGGAGGTCCAACCTTCTGCACTTATCTGCAGGATGCTGGAAGAGGAGTTGTTGTACAGATTTATGGTGGCGCGTCCGTTTGCGTCGAGTTTTACATTTGGGTTCCAGTACAGGGTGCGGCGGTAATCCTCCTTGGGAAGAGGTTGCTTAGAGTAGTCGGGAGAATAGAACTCGTCCGGTATGGAGAAGCCCTTCATCTTCCAGCGTCGGTTCTTCTGATATGAGCGCTCCTCGCCATCCTTCAGAAGGCGGAGATCTATGGTCACGGAAGGTAGGTCACTGCCCTTATACTTGCCCTTCTGGTCATTGCGTGGAGAATAGTCGGTATACACCACCACATCGCTGAGATTCCAAAGATAATTATATTTGTCCAGAGCGATGTCTGAAATATTGGAATATGCCTCCGGTATCCCACCACTGGGAATACCCGTATCCTCCTTCCTTCTTCGCATTTCAGTACGACCAGAGATTGCCTTGCCATCAAAACGATATCCCACATCATATCTTGTGTCGGTCTTCATATCACCTATGTAGGTTCGTGCCACATCCAATCCGAAACGCCCTCTGCCTGGGAAATAACCCGGTGTAAAGCCGGCATCGCAGGTTGCATTAAATGCCTCGTAGGCATCTATGACAAAGGCAGGCTTCCAGGAACCAAAGCGTCTGCGCCCATTATGCCGTGCTCCCACGACAACCTCCGATAGCATACGCACCTGTTCGTCCATACTATTATATAAAGGATTGTCCTTTGGCATCGGAGCGATATGCGTCTGATAATAGTCGTATGGCTTGGGGAAGCGCGGGTATACCGGATTCAGTTTTACATAGAACTCCGGAAACTCTATCTCGTCACGCTTGCTCCTGCCATTCTGTGTCCACACTGGAGCCTGCCCCTTCTTCCACTTCGTCGTATCGCTAGCACCGAGGAAGAAGAAGAACTCCTCATAGTAACGGGGGAAGTCCATAGCGAAAACACCATCGCTCCGCATATCTCCGACAACACCTTCCGTACCTGTTTGTGAAAACTCTGCATGCAAGGCCACAGCATGCTTCAGATTACTTTCCTTCTTATTGAAACGGTCTCTGGAGATATTGTCATTCTCTCCGTCCACAGCCCTCTTCTCGGCCTTCTCGTTCAGTTCCGCTTCCTTACTCTGCTGTTCTTCATCCTCCTCATCATTTCCTGAAGACATAACATTACCTGCCTGTTCACTAAAGGCATACATCTTCTCCTCCGTTACGCTCAATACCTGCTCTGCAGAGTAGTTGTGTATCTCTCCTGTCCAATGCGGATAGCGGCTCTCTGGCATATGCGACAAGGTGAAACCACCAGGGAGAGCCATTTCCTTCCAAGAGTATCTGCGCCATCCCTGCACCATAAGCAACAGGTCCAGTGCACGGCGCCTCTGTGGCTCATCCTTCTGGAAGAACCACTGGGGATGTGGCACAAAGCCGCGAATCTGGCTTGACAGCAATGTTTCCGTAAGCATATTGCCGGTATCATAGATGTATTCACTCTTGGCAGCATCCCTTACAGCCACAGACATACTTGCTCCAGGAGTTCCCTGTATATCAATACTTATAGGTTCAAAGGCGGCATAGTTACCAGACTTCATTCCGGAAAATGTGACATTCGTATCCTTGAATCCGGCTGGCAGGAAGAAGCAAAGCCTGTCAGCATATACCCTACCGTCGATATTGAATACAGTAACCTGATACACCCCAGCCTCATCAACAGGAATAGTCACATCAGTTTCCTGCAAACGACAAAAATGTTGCAGGACGCCATTTCGCATTACCGTAAGTCCCAACTCCTCCTGTGTCGCCACTCCTATTGAGGCATAGGACACGCTGATGCCGGCAGTATCTGTATTGACGCGCAGTACAACACCATCATTTACCGCTTTGGGCAATTTCACATTGGCATTCTTGCTCCCCGTAGGATTAGCACCTTCTGTAGAGGGTATGAACAAGGCCGTCAGACTTGCGCCAGCAGGAACCTCCACATCAAATGCTCCGCGTCCACGGTTCTCTGTCTTTGACGATATCGTTGTACCATCAGGCATATTTACCACCAGAGTTCCATGCAAGGCCATCCCCTGCTCATTTCTCACCTCCCATGCAACACGCTGTTTGAGTCCGGCAACAAGACTACCTCCCTCTGGGAAAAACTGTACCGTAGTGTTTGGGGCATTGCCAGCGTCCTTATAGTATGATGCCAAGGGGCGCAATGTCATATCTGGTGTAAAATCACCAGGCTGCAATGGCTTATTGTATACCGGGAACACTCGCGAATAAAGTTTCTCGTAATCCCTATAGTAATCCTTGGCCATCTCCTTGCTGAAGAAATATTCCTCCGCCCATTTGCTATGCGGCTGTTCCGTCACTCCCCAGTTCAATTGCCACTTGGTGTAGGCTCTCAGTTCGTAGTAGCCTGCATATAGCAATGTGTCGGCAAGGGAAAAGTTGCCATGCCCCTCGCCGTTCTCCAGAGAAATCATCTGGCGCTCCACAAGGAAACCGTCATTGTTTAGCAGTTCGCAATACAAAATACCGCTGAGGTTGGTTGACCGTCCGTTATCACCACGTCTTACGTATGCCTTGTAGTATATGGTGTCTCCCAGGTAGTAGCTGCTATTGTCCATGTGAAGGAACACCTGCTCCTGAGGAAGTTTCAGTCCAAAAGTCTTGAGGCGTGTCACCAAGCTTTCCATCCTGCCCTGCGCATGAATGGTGGAGCATAGTGCCAAGGTTATGCAAATGATTAGTAACGTAAACTTGTTTTTCATGATAGTCTTCCCGGGATTGTTGTTTCTATAATACAATTCTTTCTGCTTTTACATTATGATGCAGGAAGATACTTGCATTCTCGTTGAATTGGTGTGGCTGTTCGGTTGTGAGGAGACGCATGGTGCCGCCCTGTGTCAGGCGTTCCTCCATATCCGTGTGTCTTTGGAGATAGTCCTGAAGACTTCGGGCAACATAATCGCCCTGAGGAATAACCGTTACGCCTTTTGGGACAAATCGCTTGATCTTGTCTATGAGCAAAGGGTAGTGCGTGCATCCAAGGATAATGGAGTCGATGGACGGATCCAGATGAAACATCTCATCTATTTTCTGTTTTACAAAATAGTCGGCACCCGGTTTGTCGGCCTCGTTGTTTTCTACCAGTGGAACCCACATAGGGCATGGCACCCCCGTGACTTTGATGTCGGGGTGCAGCTTGGCTATTTCCAGTTCGTAGGTGTGTGAACGTATGGTGCCCGGTGTGGCAAATATGCCAACGTGTCGTGTGTGGGATATCTGGCCTATGCATTCTGCGGTGGGGCGTATGACACCCAGGACACGGCGATAGGGGTCTATCAGTGGAAGGTCGTTCTGTTGGATGGTTCGGAGGGCCTTTGCTGATGCTGTATTGCAGCCTAAAATGATTAAAGGGCATCCTTCCAGAAAAAGACGGCGAACGGCCTGTAAAGTGAATTCGTAGACAACCTCAAAACTGCGTGTGCCGTATGGCGTACGGGCATTGTCTCCGAGGTAGAGGTAGTCGTATTGAGGCATGAGTTGGCGGATTGTCCTTAGAATGGTCAATCCGCCGTACCCACTATCAAATATTCCTATTGGAGACATTTCCTACTCTTGTTCTTGTTCCTGTTCTTCGTCAGTGCCTAATAACAGTATCACTGCAGAGGTGAGGTCAACTGCCAGACCGCGTACCATGTATGGCACGCTGCCTCCATCCATGTCGAAGACAATGCTGATGCCCCTTTCCTCTGCGGCAATAGTTACGGCATCGTTCATTTCTGACATGACGTCTGCCATCAGGCTCTTTTCTGCCTCGGCAAGAAGACTTTGTACCTTGACGCGAAAGTCGGCATTGGCTTCCAGCATGCTTTGAAGTTCGTTCTGCCTTTTCTCAAGAATCGTCTTGGGGAACTCGTTCTGCCCTTGCATGAACTCCTCAAATTTCCGTTGGAAATCCTCTTCGCTTTTTCTTGCTTCAGCTTCGTACTGTGCCTTGAGTGCCTTCATGCTGTTCTGCATTGCCTTGTATTGTGGCATATTCTGCAGAATAGTCTTTGAACTGATCCGACCCATGATAAACGCCATTGGCTTGGGACGTTTTTCGGGTATGGGCAGGTTATCAACTTGCTGCAAGGTGTCTACCAGCACCGAGTCGTTGGTCTGTGCTATAAGTGGTTGCGCAGCAGAAATGAGGGTTAGGAAAAGAGCAAGGGCTGTCGTCCTATAGTATTTATACGCTTTCATTACTCTAAAATTATGAATTTGTACCTATGAGCATGCTCTTAGATACGAAGCATAGACCGCTTAGTTTGCTGGTGCTGCAGAAGTAGCGGTGGCAATAATGCCAAGCTCTTTCTTCAACTGGGCGGTGATGTCGGTGCTGAGGGCTGTGTTGACAAATGAAATGGCACCAGAACTGATGTCGACAATGTAGACGTAACCGCCGGCCTCGCCAATTTTCTTCACTGCAGCCATTACCTTCTCCACGATCAAGGCCATCTTCTCCTGAGATGCCTTCTGGAGTGCAAGCTGGCTGTCCTGCTGTGTCTGCTGGAAGCGCTGTGCCAGGTCGTTCAGTTCCTGCTCGCGGCGTGCACGTACATTGTCCAACAGGTTGGCTGCCTCCTTCTGGTAGTCCTCGGCCTTCTTCTGCAGTTCGTCCTGCATCAGCTTAAGGTCGTCCATGTACTGCTTTTCCATGCTCTGAAGTTCGGTCTGGGCTGCAGCATACTCCTTCATGTTGGGAAGGATGTCGGCATAGTTGTAGTGTGCAAACTTTGATTGTGCCATGATGGTCATGGGAAGTGCCATCAAGATAGCCAAAAGAATCTTTTTCATAATAGTGTTTAATATAATTTTTATTGTTGATTTATCAGTTATAACCCAATTTTGTCAGCACTTCATTTGAGATGTCTGCCTTGGGCGATGCGAAGATGATGCCTGCATCTGAAGCACGGTCCAGGATGAGGCTGTAGCCCTTCTGCTCGGCAATGTCTTTTATGGCATTGTATATCTCGTCCTGAATGGGAGCCATCAGACTTTCACGCTTCTTGAAAAGTTCGCCTTCTGGACCGAAGTATTTCTTCTTCAGGTCGCTGGCTTCCTTTTCCTTGGCAATGATGGCTTCTTCGCTCTTGGTCTTTTGCTCGTCGGAGAGGAACACCGACTCGGCCTGATATTTCTTGTACATGGTCTGGGCTTCTTCCTGGAGGACTTCCACTTCGGCCTGCCATTTCCTTGAAACCTGGTTCAGTTGCTCACCGGCACGTTCATATGCGGGGATATGATTGAGAATATACTCCATGTCGACAAGGGCGAATTTCTGGGCACTCGCAGGCAATACCAATGACGCCATGGTGATGATGGCAAAAAATAGTCTTTTCATTTGTGTCAGTTTTTGTGTTCTCATGGTATGGATACCGAGAAACATGTTAATATTATTATATGGCATATATAATATATATAAGGTGTATGTTTAGAATTCCTGACCTAGAACGAAGTGGAAGTGACTGCCACTATACGTGCTTACACCTTGTACCTTATCGAATCCGTAGGCCCAGTCTATACCGAGCAGACCAACCATTGGCAGGAAGATACGTGCTCCGACACCAACGGACTTTTTCAGGTCGAAGGGATTGAAGTCTCCGATGCTGCTCCAGCAGTTACCGCCTTCTGCAAAGACAAGGCCAAAGATATTGGTGCTTGCTCCCAGCATGAAGGGATAGCGGAGCTCTACAGAGAATCGGGTATAGGCATAACCCATGTTGCCGCCTGGGGTGAGAGAACCATTGTCATAACCTCTCAGACCGATGGTTTCTGTAGAATACAATGAGGAGTAACCGGACATGCCGTCACCGCCCATGTAGTAGTTCTCGAAGGGAGAGGGCTTGTGCTTGTTGTACGAACCTAAAAGACCAATCTCTGCTCGTGTCATCACTACAAAGCACTTGTTGTGATTAGACAAGGGGGTAAAGGTTCGTGCCTTGAACTTCCATTTGTGATATTCGATCCATGAATACTTTTCCTGCAACTCCTTCTGGTATGTGCTGCTGGACGGATTGTTGGCAAGGTTGGCATAGTCCTTTCCGTCCCACAGAGAGAATGGCGGGGTAAGTGCAACGGAGAGATGGATTTCAGAACCGCTACGTGGGTATATGGGGTTGTCTGTGCTGGTTCTTGACAATGTGAATCGCAAAGCCAGATTGTTGCAGTTGCCATTGGTCATCAGCGAGAAGTAGTTCCAGTCCTTCATCATATAGCGTGTGTAGGACAGGTCGGCTGTTAGCATGAAATAGTCATCGGGCCAGCGCAGACGTTTGCCCCAGCCGAGGGAGACACCAAAAATCTGTTGGTACTTGTCTGGGTCGTAATAGTTCTCGTAATTGCCATACCCATACCCGTAGCCATATCCATAGCCGCCATATCCATAACCATACATGTTGTTGTAATAGTTGTCGTAATAGGCAGAGTTGTAGTAACGGTCGCTGATGTCGGTCTGTTTGCTGTAGAATGCGCTAAATGACAATGTGTTGGGACGCTTGCCGCCAAACCAGGGGTTGACATACTGTATGCTGTACTGCTGGTAGTATGAACCGTTGGTCTGACCGCTGATACTAAATGTCTCACCATTACCCTGAGGCATTATGCCTCTGCGCATACCGTTTTTCTTGAACAGGTTGGCAAGACTGAAGTTGGCAAACTTCAAACCTATCTTGCCGATAACACCGGTCTGACCGTAACCCAGCGAGAACTCTATCTGGTCGTTGCTCTTGGGTTCAAGTCCCCATGAGAGGTCTACAGTGCCGTTGTTCGGGTCTGGTGCGATATCGTAATCGATATTCTCGGGATTGAAGTGTCCCATGCTGCCGATTTCGCGGAACGAACGTTCAAAGGCTTCCTTGGAGAACAAGTCGCCAGGCTTGTTGCGCAGTTCACGGCGTACTACGTTTTCGTACACGCGGTCATTGCCGGTAATCTTCACTCTGCTGATACGTGCCTGAGGACCTTCGTGTATGCGCATTTCAAGGTCTACACTATCGCCTACGATATTAGTCTCGACGGGGTCAAGCCTATAGAAGACATAGCCGTTGTTGTAATAAAGATTGCCCACAGCATCCTCATCGCCTGCCAAGCGGTCGTTGAGAAGTTTCTGGTTGTAGACATCGCCCTTCTTCATCTTGAGCATGTATGAAAGGGCATCGGTGTTGTATACGGAGTTTCCAACCCACTCGATATTGCGGATGTAGTACTTTTCACCCTCTTCCACATGGATGTTGATGTCTACGTATTTCTCGTCAATGTTTTTTACTGTGTCAGCAACGATAATGGCATCGCGGTAACCCAATTCTGCATAGTAGGCCTGAAGATTATCCTTTGCCTCCTTGTATTTGCTTTCCACAAACTTGTGGCTGCGGAACCAGTTGTGGAAACCGTCTTTCTCGCGAATGCCTTTCAGTACTCCTTTAGTAAAGATGGTGCCCTTCAGCTTTTTCTCGGGAATAACGGTATTGCCGATTACGTTTATCTTGTTGATGATAATCTTGCCATTTTTCTCAATGTTGATGTCCACAATCACCTTGTCTGGTGCAGCGGGGTCATCGTGTTGCAGGATCTCTATCTCGGCATTCTTGAACCCCTTGTCCTCAAAATAACGTTGTGCAAGAATCTTTGCCCTGTCGATCATATTGGGGGTCAGCTGGTTGTCCACCATAAGTCCAAGTTTCTCCTTCAGATCGTCTTTTTCGCTTTTCTTTACGCCATTGTAATTGATCTTGGATATGCGAGGACGAGGTGCCAGGTGGATGTGCAGGTATGCAGAGTCATTGATGATAGAGTCCACATTGATAGCGACATTGGAAAACAGGCCATTTTTCCAGTATCTCCTTATGGCCATGGTAATTTCATCGCCGGGTACGGAAATCTTCTCTCCGACATTTATGCCGGAAAGACGTATCAACATGTTCTTGTCAATATTTGGTATGCCTTCCACCTCAATATTTTTGACCACGACCTCACGAGGGGTTCTGCTGTAGTCGATGGCCACTGTGGTGTCCCTTTTCAGGTATTGGGCATGTGCAGGTAGTGATACCATGCACATAAAGACAGTGTATATAATAATGTATATACTATTCTTCATCTGAAATCTGGTCTCCTGTTTTGCCATATCTGCGCTGGCGTTGCTGATAGTCTGCAATAGCCGCTCTAAGTGACTCTTCGTTAAAGTCCGGCCAGAACTGGTCGGTAAAATAAAATTCGGAATATGCACATTGCCACAAGAGATAATTGCTTATGCGATACTCTCCACCTGTACGGATTAGCAGGTCTGGATCCGGCATGAAGTTTGTAGTGAGTTTGCTGCTGATGTAATCTTCGGTAATCTCTTCAGACGAGATGGTGCCGGATTTCACCTCTTCGGCAATCATCTGTGCTGCCTTTGTGAGTTCCCAACGACTACTGTAACTGATGGCAACAATTGCGGTCATTCCTGTATTTACGCTGGTGCGTTCGATACACTCGCCAAGACGCTTCTGGACATTTGCCGGCAAGCGTTCCATTTCGCCTATCATACGGAAACGTACGTTGTTCTTCATGAAGATCTCGTCTTCCAGTTCTGTAATGACAAGGTTCATGAGTGCTTCAATCTCTTCGGCTGGGCGGCGCCAGTTTTCTGTGCTGAAGGTGTAGAGTGTGAGATATTTTACTCCAAGCCTTGTGGCTTCTTCTGTAATCTTCTTAACTGTGGCCACACCTTCTACGTGACCTGCTGTGCGTGGTAACCCCTTTGCCTTGGCCCAACGGCCGTTTCCATCCATGATGATGGCTACGTGTGCCGGAATTCGGCTCTTGTCTAATTGTTGCATAGTCTAAGTTTTGGACTGATGTCGTATGTAAAAGTAAACATGAAGAAGGAGTATGTGTCCTTGTTCTTCATTACTGCACTCTCTATGTTATATGGGTCGCTTAATCGCGCTCCGTCTAATTTGTCTATCGTAGTGAACCTGTGAGTCCATTCGAAAATCAGGTTCAGGCGTGGCCTGATCTTGTATTTGACTCCCGCTCCTATGGGGAAGTTGAGACCGAAACTGGTGTTTGTGTCGGTTATGCCAACTGTAGTTCCTATTCCGAGAATGGCATATGGAGTTATGCGGGACAGTTTTTTGTAACCGGGACCCATTCCGTATCCCCAGAAGTTCAACTCGAACTGTGCTCCAAGGTCTATGATGTTGCCGCCGAATTTGATGTCTGTTCCTGGTTGCGTGGAACCTGCTGCTTCGGGCAGGAAGTGTCCTTGGCTTGTGCCTCCGTATCTTCCGTAGGCGAGGTTGGTCTTTAGGGCCATACGTGGGTTGAAGTTGCGTCTCAGTGAGAATGCTGCCATTATACTGCTTCCCGAGAAGGGAGTGCTGTTGACGTCGCCCAGATAATAGCAAAGACCTGTTCCGCCACCAATGTCCCAACGGTATTCCAGAACCTCTTGCGCTACAAGTGCCTGAATGTTGCAGGCGAGCATAATTATGATGAGTAGTTTCTTCAAATCCAGGCCTTATGTGTTTGGAACATTCAGGGACGGGCAAATCCCAGTCTGTTTATTCGTCCTCTATATACTTTGCCTCCAGCGATTAGCCAAAGAAAGTTGTTCTTGTCGGTCGTGGCGGTAATGTATCCGTCGCTCCCTTGGATGTCTGAAGGAGGTATTAAGTGTTGGTGGCGTTGCCATGTGAGACCATTGTCCTCGCTGACAAAGATTCGTTCAAGGGACTTAACTTGTCTGTCTCTGCTGTAACTGCCTATTGCCATCAGTTTCTTGTCGTAATGCAAAAGAGTCATCTGGGTCAGCATTGGCAAGGCAAAATTGCTGTTCGTCGGGCTTCCGTAGTACATCCAGCTCTCAGTATCCTCGTCTTCAAAGTCTGTCCAGCACTTGGACCATACTACGGCGCATGAGTCTTCTTTACTGCAGTTTCCCATAATAATCATTCTGGTAAGGGAACTGGTTTGGGGGAATGTGATGTCGGCAATCTCCAAAGAGGGCATAAACGAGAAGTCAGCATCAAGTGTTTCCGTCTTCCAGGTTTCGGCGCCGTGGTAGATACTGTTCAATGCGCCGTTGAAGATAGCGTAGAGCTTGTCGTTGGAGACGCCTACCAGACGAAGCCCGTCATGATGGTAGAGTTTTTGCCAGACTATGCCGTCAGTGCTTGAATACAATCCTCCGTCTTCGGTATTTACAAAGACTGCATTTGGTCCTTTAGCCAAGGAATTTACATCTGTGTTTTGGGGAAGGTCGGTGACGTGCCTGTCCCACTCGCCGTTGCTGCTCAGGTCGTGCGTAAGCCATGACACTGATGCTCCGTCATTCACGAGGACTGCTACCTTTTCCTCAAGTGATGTTGCCTTCATGGGGTAATGTCCTTGCATGGCTTTGTCGCAAGCCACAGATTCCCATTTCGCTGAGTCGCTCTGTACGGTGTGCACGTTGACCTTCAAGGTGTACTTGCGTTCTGTGTTGTCGGTGGCAATGATTTTGATGTGCAGTGGCACACGGAGGTCTATGCTGTCTGAAGAACTGTAGTGGTTCCATTGGTCTTCCTCCCATGCATCGGATGGACGTATGTATGCCAGCGCTCCGTTATACGACATGTTCATTACAACCTTTGACAGGTCCGTGTTGTATGGCAGAGAGTCGCGGTTCTGTATAAGCAGACTCTTTTGGTCAATGGTGAATGTGAAGTTGCTGGCCGTGTATGACTGGTAATAGGTGCTGTCTGTCACACCATCCGAAGCTTTCGTCGTTATCTTGCGCTTGAAACTGCTGAATGTGATGTTGGATATGAAGCATGTGTTGTTCTTTACAGATACTTCTTCCGAATCGGACATGCAGGCAGTCATTAGTAATGTCAGGAGCACTATGGGAAACAGTGTCCTGAACAGTCCGTAGATGTCTTTTTTCTTCTTCGTGTACATTATAATATGCAATTTGGGTGCAAAAGTACTGCATTTATTCCACATAATTGCTATTTCGGAGTGTCAAATGTGACTAGAATTAAGTAAAATTAGCAATTTGTTGCCGTCTGCTTCATATTCTTCTGTCAGTTTGGCATTGTGAAGGGTAGGGCCTTTCACCTTTTCGCTGTAAGGTATGTGTGTGCCATCGTGTCGCTTGTCGCTGCAAATTTCTACCCTTGCATCGTCCCACAGATTGCTGTCGATGAAACTCTGAAGCAGCTTGCTTCCGCCCTCCACCAGCAGGTGCTGAATGCCTCTTTTGTGAAGGTCGAAAAGTATCTCCGGCAGAATCTCGTTGTGGTAGACTATGGTTTCCTGTCCGTCGGAGAATAGTTTTGCCGAACTCTCCAGCCGCCCTTTGCGGTCGATGGTTACCCTCAGTGGCGATGCTCCTTTCCACAGGCGTGTAGTCAGGGAAGGGTTGTCGTGTATGGCAGTGTTTGTTCCTACCATTATCGCCTGGCACCGTGAACGCAGGCGGTGTACCAGCATGCTTGTGAATGGGGTGGAGATGTGCAGCCTTTGTCCGCTTTCCATCCTATGCCCGATGGCGCCGTCTGCCATCTGTGCCCATTTCAAGGTGATTCGTGGACGTTGCATGCTATGGAAGGTGTGAAAGTCCGGGTTGATGTCGCTGCACTCTTTTTCAAGAACTCCTGTCTTTACATCAATCCCGGCATTGCGCATTCTTCGGATTCCCTCGCCGTTCACCTTGGAGTTTGGGTCCTGCATGCCTATTACCACTCTTTTGAAACCGTGAGCCACAATCATGTCGCAGCATGGAGGCGTCTTGCCCCAATGTGAGCATGGTTCCAGGGTGACGTACATTGTACATTCTGCAAAATATTCCAATGCTTCTTGGGAAATGTTGTAGGTCCCGTCGTGGTGTGTCACATGTCCGTTTGGTATGCGGACGCTTAGTACGGCATTCACTTCGGCATGAGGACCGCCGTATTTGCGGTGGTATCCTTCGCCTACTATGCGGCCATTTCGCACTATTACGGCTCCGACCATGGGGTTGGGGGCTGTGCTTGCTTCTCCGCACTTGGCCAGTTGTATGGCTCTGCGCATGTATTTCTCGTCTTCTGTCATATTGTGGATGAATTTGCCTTTTTCCTCGCTTAATCGTACCCTTGGGACTGGCGTCCCGAAGGTACTCACGCTCGATAATGCTTAAATAAATTTGGCATTCTCCTCGCTTAATCGTACCTTTGTTGCATGAATTGCTTAAAAGAACTCAAACAGCATTATGGCGCATCCGAAGGCTATGCTCTCTATCGTCTTGTGATGGAAGAGTGTTTCGGTTTGACACATGCCGACATATTGCTTGGCAAAGATAGCCAAATTTCGGAAGAAAACAAGGTTCGGTTGGAGGAAATCACAGTCCGACTGCTTGAAAACGAACCGGTCCAGTATATTTTGGGCTTTGCCCATTTCCGCGGCCATCGGTTTCGGGTGCGCAGCGGTGTGCTGATACCACGTCCGGAAACGGAACTTCTTGTCGACAAGGTTCTGGAACTTGCCCAAAGTGCCGAAGAAGGATGTGCTCCCAAGGTTTTGGATGTCGGTACAGGTTGCGGATGCATAGCCGTCAGTCTTGCCTTGGCAGGATGCAAGGTGACTGCAATGGATATTTCGGAAGAGGCGCTGGGGGTTGCTTCGGAAAATGCCTCTATGCTCAATGCCGAAGTAGTATTTATGCATGAAAATATTTTACAGCCATCGTTGGCGTCTGGCCGTTGGGATGTTATTGTCAGCAATCCTCCTTATGTTTGCTTGAGTGAGGCGGAGGAGATGGAGAGGAATGTTCTTGATTATGAACCGCACCTGGCTCTCTTTGTTCCAGATACAGACCCACTTATTTTCTATCGTGCCATTGCTTCTTTCGCATTGTCTCATCTTGCTTCTGGCGGATGGCTTTGTCTGGAGATAAATCAGCTATTCCCAAAGGAAATGACCGAGTTGCTTGCTTCTTTCGGTTTCCGCAATATAACCATAATTCCCGACCAGTATGACAAGAAACGTATCGCGTGTGCTCAGCTTTGAGCAGGGACTTCAACGGGCGGCGGCCCTTTGCTGTCAGTCTGAACATTGTGTGACTGACATTACAGAGAAATTATTGCGTTGGGGTGTTTCAAGGGAGGATTCAGATCGTATTATTGATAGACTTATTGATGAGAAATATATTGACGAGTCGCGCTATGCTCTTGCCTATGTAAGGGACAAGGTGCGATTTTCGCATTGGGGGAGAGTAAAGATAAAGAGTATGCTTCGGATGCTTCGTATCAGCGAACAGGATATTCGTAATGCGTTTGACTCGTTTGACGAAGATGAGTATTTTGGTGTACTTGAGGACGTAATAGAGTCCAAACGCAGGACTTTGCCCGAGGCTGAGAGTTATGCTTCCCGGGTCAAATTGATTCGCTTTGCCCTGCAACGAGGCTTTGAAATGCATGAAATAACAAAATTTATATCGGAATATTAGTGGAAATCAGTAAATATTCCTATCTTTGCATGGAAACAAAGTTAAACTTCTAAAAGATAAAAGTTATGAGCACACTTGAAAAAATCTTTGCTGAAAAGCTTCTCAAGGTAAAGGCCATCAAACTCCAGCCTACCAATCCTTTTACATGGGCCAGTGGTTGGAAGTCTCCCTTCTATTGCGACAACCGTAAGACTCTGTCATATCCCGACCTCCGTTCCTTTGTAAAGATAGAAACTTCACGTCTCATTCTGGAGCGTTTCCCCGAGGCTGAGGCCGTTGCCGGTGTGGCTACTGGTGCCATCCCTCAGGGCGCAATGGTGGCAGATACATTGAACATGCCTTTTGTTTATGTCCGCTCGAAACCAAAGGATCATGGTCTTGAGAACCTTATTGAAGGTGAACTGAAGCCCGGTACCAAGGTGGTTGTGGTAGAAGACCTGATCAGCACCGGCGGCAGTTCGCTGAAGGCTGTCGAGGCCATCCGCAACTATGGTTGCGAGGTTGTGGGAATGGTTGCTTCCTATACCTATGGTTTTGACGTAGCAGAAAAGGCATTCAAGGAAGCTGGTGTGGAATTGGTTACACTCACCAACTACGAGGCCGTGGTGGCACAGGCTCTGAGTACAGGCTATATTAAGGAAGAGGAGGTAGAACTGCTCAACCAATGGCGCAAGGCTCCCTCCGAGTGGCAAGGATAATAATATCAATATCAGACTCTCTTTATGAACAAATACGAAAGTACGGTCAAGATGGTGTATGCTCCCGTAGAGCGTGTATATGCCCGTCTTTCCGATCTCACATCGCTGCAGGTGCTGAAGGAAAGGGTGGATGACCCTCGTTTTGAGGAGATTATCAACAGTCAGGTTCCTGCCGACAAGCGTCCGACTCCAGAGCAGTTCGAGAAGTTGCGCAACAATATCCGTAAGATGGAGCTCACTCCAGATACCATGTCCGGACATATCGGACCCCTGGGTGACATTACTGTGCGAATAGTGGAGCGTGCAGAGCCCAAACTGGTCAAGATGGAACTGGAAGGTGCTCCTATTGCTGTGACAATGTGGATTCAGATGCTGCCTTCCGACGAAAACTCCAGCCGACTGAAGGTGACTCTTGGCGCAGAACTGAATTTCTTCATCCGTAAGATGATTGAGTCCAAGTTGGAAAAAGCTCCCGAGGGCTTGGCTCAGTTCCTTTCACAGATTCCTTATTAACTCCTATAGATTCTGCACGGATGCCATGGCTCGAACCATGTTGTACGTGCGGATTGTATATTCTAACATATAAATGCAATGGCAAAACTTTGGGATAAAGGATTTGAGATAAATGCAGAGATAGAACGTTATACGGTTGGTCGCGACCGTGAACTCGACCTCTATCTGGCGCAGGATGATGTGCTTGGCTCCATGGCGCACATCACCATGCTGGAGAGTATAGGCCTGTTGGAAAAGGATGAGCTTGCTGCTCTGCTGGCGCAGTTGAAGGAGATTCATGCACAGATTCTTCAAGGTGATTTTCAGATAGAGGATGGTATAGAGGATGTACATTCCCAGGTGGAACTCATGCTCACCCGCTCTTTGGGCGAGATGGGAAAGAAGATACATTCAGGTCGTTCGCGCAACGACCAGGTACTTGTTGATTTGCGTCTCTTCACCCGTCGCCAGTTGCGACTTATTGTGTATGATGTATGCTCTCTGTTCAGGGAACTTCAGATTCAGAGCGAGCGCTATAAGAACGTATTGATGCCCGGCTATACTCATCTGCAGGTGGCTATGCCCTCAAGCTTTGGCCTGTGGTTTGGTGCTTATGCCGAGTCGCTGGTGGACGATATGATGATGCTTCAGGCAGCATACCGCCAGACCAACCGCAATCCCCTGGGTTCTGCGGCAGGCTATGGCAGCAGTTTCCCCTTGGATCGTAGCATGACCACCCGACTGTTGGGTTTCGACTCCATGGACTATAATGTGGTATATGCCCAGATGGGCCGTGGCAAGACTGAGCGCAATGTGGCATTTGCCCTTGCCTCAGTGGCAAGCACCGTCAGCAAGATGGCGTTTGATGCTTGTATGTACAACTCGCAGAATTTTGCCTTTGTGCGTCTGCCCAAGGAATGTACAACCGGCAGCAGTATCATGCCTCACAAGAAGAACCCAGATGTATTCGAACTGACACGTGCTAAGTGTAACAAGCTCCAGGCTCTGCCCCAGCAGATAATGATGATAATGAACAATCTGCCCTCCGGCTATTTCCGCGACTTGCAGATTATCAAGGAGGTCTTTCTGCCTGCCTTCCAGGAGTTGCGCGATTGTCTGCAGATGTCGGCATACATCATCCGCAAGATGGAGGTCAACGAGGAGATTCTCTCAGATTCTCGCTACGACCTAATGTTCTCCGTGGAGGAGGTTAACCGTCTCGCTACCGAGGGAATGCCCTTCCGCGATGCCTACAAGAAGGTTGGTCTGGACATAGAGGCTGGCAGCTTCATGCCCAACAAGGATATCCACCATACCCACGAGGGAAGCATTGGCAATCTTTGCAACCAGGAGATAGCGTCTTTGATGGATTCGCTTGTATCAGATTTTCATTTCGACCGTGTGGATAGGGCCATTGAGGCGCTTCTTTCGTAGTGTTTCCATGGCGTAATATATAATAAGGTATAGTTCCAAACTTATGAATATGCCGAAAAATGTGCTGGTTGCCTTGATGGTAACCGGCATTTTGTCTGCCTGTGAAAAGGCGGAAGACCTTTATAGCAGCTACTATGCCTATTTCCGCTATACTCCAGTCAGTGCAAAACCTAATTTGTATAGGGCGTGTACCTCGCTTGGAGAGTTCTGTGCCATTACATACCCTCCCGGTTCCGGCCAGAACTATGTCATAAAAAGTCCCACTACACCTTCCGCAGTGGATTACATCCCGCGTACTGCTCTTCAGGGCTATCGCGATTTTATTCTCGGTGTTGGTGGCGGGCTTGTCTTAGGTATGCCTATGATTCCAGAGATGCTGGAGCAGGAAAGTAATGTGGTTTGCTATGATCTGTGTTGTTCTAACTGCTATCAGGACTACCATATTCAGAAGCATATGAATTTGCGTCCAGAAGGACAAGCTACGTGCATTTCATGTGGCCGTACTTATGATCTGAATAATATGGGTGTGGTATCGGCAGGAGAGGCTGGGCGCTCTCTGTTTCGTTATTATGTACACTATCATATAGCTACGCAAACGATAACTGTAAGCAACAATTAGTGACGGTTGTCGCAGTTTTCGCACTTTTTTCTTGGCAAAGTCGTTTTTTTATTATACCTTTGCACCCGCTAATGGACAGATGATTAGCATTCAGGTTGACTCGCTAGCTCAGTAGGTAGAGCACTTCACTTTTAATGAAGGGGTCTCGGGTTCGAACCCCGAGCGGGTTACAAGAATAAAAGGATGTCTCAAATTTGAGGCATCCTTTTATTCTTGTGTGACTTTGTAAATCAATAACTATTCGATGATTATTTTGCGCATGCCATTTTCTATTTCCATTATCTTGACGATGGTGGTCTCTTCCGGCAAAAAATCTTCTATAAGTTCCGGCCACTCCATTAGGCATAAGTTGCCGCTATATATGTAATCGTCGAATCCGATGTCAAGGACTTCTGAGGCTCTTTTAATTCGATAGAAATCAAAATGGTAGATCGGACCCATTTGGGAGTTGTATTCGTTGACGATGGCAAATGTAGGGCTTGTGACGGCATCGTTAACACCCAATTGGTCGCATACGGCTTTGATAAACGTGGTTTTGCCTGCTCCCATGCCGCCGTAAAAGGCAAATACGCGCTTTTCGCCAATTTGTGAGACAAACTCCTGTGCGGCATCGGCAATCTTGTCAAGTGAGGAGATTATGATTTCAGTCATTGCCTTTGTTGGAGCTTATCAATGGGGATAGTATTGACAGAATTACATACCACAGGATGATGCCGGCAAAGCAGCTTTCTTCCATAAGGAAGCATGGGACACACCCTAGCAGGAAGAGATACTTCACCTTGTTGTCTGCCCATGACAGATTCTTGAACTTCAGAGCAAACAATGGTAGTTCTGCAATTAGCAGGAAGCAGAAAAGCATCATGAAAAGGAACAGGAACAGGGCATTAAATCTGCCACTTATCAGAAAGGCGTGCTGTCCCACGATGAGACTGCCCCAAAACAGGGCATTGGCTGGTGTGGGCAGGCCAATGAAAGATGAAGTCTGGCGAGTGTCAAGATTGAACTTTGCCAGTCTCAGGGCAGAGAATGCAGCCATGATGAAAGCGGTGTAGGGCATAAAGTTGCGCACAGGTTCCATGAACTCTGGATACTGCACCTCTTGGAACAGGCTGAACAGCATGGCACTGGGGGCAACGCCAAAGGTTACCACGTCTGCCAACGAGTCCAGTTCCTTGCCTATGGGCGAAGATACTCCTAAAGCACGTGCTACCATGCCGTCGAAGAAGTCGAAGATGGCGCCAAGCAGGATGAATACTATCGCCCAGAAGTAGTTGGAGGGAATGGGATTCTGAAACGCTGCTCCTGCAGCAATGCAGCCGCAAATCAGGTTGCAGCAGGTGATCATGTTGGGAATGTGCTTCTTCATGACAGTCTGGCTATAATGGTTTCGTTGCCTGTAGTACGCTGGTTCAGTTCCACATTCACCTTGGTTCCTACGGGCAGGTAAAGGTCCACTCTGCTGCCAAACTTGATGAAGCCCATGTGCTCGTCAATCTCGCATATGTCGCCCTCGTGCAAATATGTTACAATGCGGCGTGCCATAGCACCGGCAACCTGTCGTACGAGTATGTCCTGGCCGTTGGTGGCGGTAATGACAACTGTGCTGCGCTCGTTCTCGGTGCTGGCCTTGGGCAGCCATGCAGCCTTGAATCTGCCATTGTGGTGGCGCACCAGTTTCACTTTGCCATCACACGGAACCCAGTTGGCATGCACATTAAACGGACTCATGAAAATGCTTACCATCAGGCGGCGGTCGTGGAAGTATTCGTTCTCCTCTACCTCTTCTATGACAACAACCTTGCCATCAGCAGGGGCTATTATCAGTCCTTCTGTGTCTGCATCTTCATAGTGCCTGATGGGGCAGCGAAAGAAGTTGACGACACAGAGATAGATTACGGTCGTAATCGTGGCAAAGACGTAACTTACCATTGGACATGAAGGCACGGCCAAATAGTATACCAAGGCATTTAATGCTGCCAATACAATAAAACCCAGTATCAGTGTGGCGGTTCCTTCGTGATGAAGGCGTATTTTCTTCAGTTTGCGTAGTCTTTTACCCATTTTTATAATGATTTTATGCACAAAGATACAAATTAATGTGAACAAACAAGGTAGAGCTGTCATTTTTTTGCTAAAAACCTATAAAAAACATGCTTATGTCAAGGCGACTATTGGATTTTGCTGTATCTTTATGCCGTAAACAAGTAAAAGGCGATTGTATTAATGCAGGATTTCGTTCATCTTCACGTTCATACTCAGTATTCGCTCCTTGACGGACAGGCAAGTATCCCCAAATTGGTGGATAAGGCAATTGCCGACGGCATGCGTGGCATGGCTGTGACCGATCATGGTAACATGTTCGGCATAAAGGAGTTTTTTGACTATTGCTGTAAGGTTAACGGAAAGCGCAAGAAAGAAGGTTTGGAGCCCTTCAAACCGATATTTGGATGTGAAATGTATGTTGCTCGTCGTGGCGACAAGAGCCTGCGCGAGATTAAGCAGGATCAGAGCGGCTGGCATCTTATTGTTCTTGCAAAAAACGAGACGGGATACAAGAATCTGATTAAATTGGTGAGCCGGTCATGGGTGGACGGCTATTATATGCGTCCCCGTACCGACCACAAGGATTTGGCACAGTATCATGAAGGGCTTATTGTTGCATCGGCATGCCTTGGCGGTGAGATACCCAAAAAGATAATGTCGGGTGACATTGCTGCAGCAGAAGAGGCCATTGAGTGGTTCAAGGGTATATGGGGCGAGGACTATTATCTGGAAGTTCAGCGCCATCAGGTACGTGATCCTCGTCAAAGGGCCAACCGCGAGGTCTTTGAATTGCAACAGAAAGTGAATGAGGTGATTCTGGAACTGGCAAAGAAACATGACGTGAAGGTTATTGCCACCAACGATGTGCATTTTGTTGACGAGGATAATGCAGAGGCGCATGACCATCTGCTCTGTCTTTCCACCAATAAGGACTTGAACGACCCCACCCGTATGCTTTACACCAAGCAGGAGTGGTTTAAGACGCGTGAGGAAATGGGTGAGGTATTTGCAGATATGCCAGATATCCTCTCCAATACCACGGAGATTTTGGACAAGGTGGAGACCTACAACCTTGATTCCAATCCCATCATGCCATTCTTCCCCATACCAGAGGAGTTTGGCACCGAGGAGCAATGGCGGCAGCGTTTTACCACTGAGGACCTGTTCCGGGAGTTCACGTCCGACGAGAACGGAGAGAACCAGATGCCTCGTGAAGAAGGGGAGAAGAAGATTGCCAAACTGGGTGGCTTGGACAAGTTGTACCGTATCAAGTTTGAAGCAGACTATCTGGGATATCTGGCCTATGAAGGTGCTCGCAAACTGTATGGTGAGAACCTGTCAAAGGACGTGGACGACCGCATCCGTTTTGAGTTGCACATAATGAAGACCATGGGATTCCCCGGTTACTTCCTTATTGTGCAGGACTTTATCAACTCGGCCCGCAACGAGCTGGGTGTTTGGGTGGGTCCCGGTCGTGGGTCTGCTGCTGGTAGTGTGGTGGCGTATTGTCTGGGTATTACACGTCTTGATCCCATGAAATACGATTTGCTGTTTGAGCGTTTCCTGAACCCAGACCGTATCTCCCTTCCCGATATAGATACCGACTTTGATGATGATGGTCGCGGACGTGTGCTTCAGTGGGTGATGGATAAGTATGGCAAGGAGAATTGTGCACATATTATCACCTATTCTACCATGGCCACCAAGAACAGTATCAAGGATGTGGCACGTATCGAAAAACTGCCTTTGGACAAGGCCAACGCCTTGTGCAAGGCTATACCTGATAGACTCAGCCTGGATGGCAAGGATCTGAAAATGAACCTGAATAATGCCATTAAGTGTACCATAGAGTTGCAGCAGGCAGAGGCAAGTTCCGACCCTGTCCTTGCAAATACAATCAAATATGCCCGCATGCTGGAGGGAAATATCAGGGGTACTGGTATTCATGCATGTGGCTTCATCATATGTCGCGATCCTATTTCTGAGCACGTGCCGGTAAGCACTGCAGACGACCCTGACTTTCCCGGCGAGAAGACAGCGGTGACACAATACGATGGCCATGTCATAGAGTCTACAGGTCTTATCAAGATGGACTTTCTTGGCCTTAAGACTCTTTCTGAGATGAAGGAGGCATGCCGTGTGATCAAGCAATCTCATGGCGTGGACATAGATCCGGATAATTTGCCGATAGATGACGAACTTACCTACAAACTCTATCAAGAGGGACGTACCGTGGGTACCTTCCAGTTTGAATCGGCTGGAATGCAGAAGTATCTGAAGGAACTCCGTCCCACGGTGTTCGAGGATCTTATTGCCATGAATGCTCTCTATCGTCCTGGTCCTATGGATTACATCCCGTCTTTCATCGCCAGAAAAAATGGCCAGGAGGAGATTAAGTACGACATCCCCATTATGGAGAAGTACCTTAAGGATACCTATGGCATTACCGTTTATCAGGAGCAGGTGATGCTGCTGAGCAGATTGCTGGCAGACTTTACACGTGGCGAAAGCGATGCTCTGCGTAAGGCAATGGGTAAGAAGAAGAAGGATATCGTTGATGCCATGAAACCCAAATTCATTGAAGGTGGGGTGCGCAACGGGCACGATCCGAAGATCTTGGAGAAGATATGGGGTGACTGGGAAAAGTTCGCTTCGTATGCCTTTAATAAATCACACGCAGCATGCTACTCCTGGGTGGCATACCAGACGGCATATCTCAAAGCTCATTATCCAGCAGAGTTCATGGCGGCCTTGCTTACCCGTCGAAAGGACGATATTAAGGAAATTACTAAGTTGCTGGACGAGTGTAAGTCTTTGAAGATAGAGGTGTTGGGACCTGATGTCAATGAATCGCAGCCCAACTTTGGCGTAAACTCAAAATCGCAGATACGCTTTGGTTTGATGGCCATCAAGGGTCTTGGCGAGGCAGCAGCAGAGAGTATCGTCAAGGAGAGAGAGGCAAATGGCCCATATAAGGATCTTTTTGACTTTGTCCAGCGTGTACCTATGTCTGCGGTAAAGCGTAGCGGTATGGAGTGTCTGGCGCTAAGCGGTGCCTTTGATGCCTTCAAGGAGCAGATAAAACGTGAACAGTTTTTTGCAATCAATGCCAAGGGTGAGGTTTTCCTGGATACACTGACACGATATGGCAACAGCTATCAGCAAAGTATGATGGAGGCCCAGTTCTCGCTCTTTGGCGCAGATATGGTGGAAGTGAGCACCCCTCCTATACCAGCAGCAGAATCATGGGGTACTCTCGAACGTTTAAATAAGGAAAGGGAACTGGTGGGAATATACCTTTCTGGACATCCTTTGGATGAATATGCCGTTATCGTTCGTGATGTATGTACTATGCATGCCGCAGACCTGGAGGATCCGTCAGAGTTTGTAGATTGTGATTTCACTCTTGGTGGTATTGTTACTGCAGTAAAGACAGGTATCAGCAAACGAGGTTCTGGCTATGGTATAGTTACGATAGAGGATTATAGCGGTCAGGGTGAACTGGCTCTCTTTGGCCAGGATTGGCCCAAATGGGGCGGCTATATGATGGTTGGCAGTACATTATTCATTAAAGGACGTGTGCAGCCAGGACGTTATGATGCAAGCAGAGTACAAATAGGGATAGGCGAGATACTGTATCTTGATGATGTGAAGGATGACCTCATTCAGAAGATAACGATTCATTTGAAGACGGATGCATTGACTGATGAGTTGGTTATGGCATTGGGGGAAACCTTGAAGAAGGAACCTGGTAAAGTTACGGTGGAATTTATGTTCCATAACTCCGATGGTTCAACTTTGTCAATGAAACCGGCAGAATTAAAGATAAAGGCAACGCGCACCTTGATGGATTTCCTGCGTGGGCAGGATGGTGTGGAGTATGCCATTAACGATTAGCATTGAACGTTGAACGATTAAAGGAGACTAAAATGTGATTTAACAACAATATAAACTATAAAAAAACTTAATTATTATGGCACAAGTTATTAACAGCGCAAACTTTGAAGAACTGGTAGCCTCTGGCAAGCCTGTAGTATTGGATTTCTGGGCCACATGGTGTGGTCCCTGCAAGCGTGTGGCTCCATTGGTAGAGCAGCTCGCCGAGGAGTATGCCGCTCAGGCAGTCATCGGCAAGTGCGACATTGAGGAGGACGAGGATCTCCCAATGCGCTTTGGTGTACGCAATATTCCTACCATCCTGTTCATTAAGAACGGCGAGGTTGTAGACAAGCAGGTAGGTGCATGTACCAAGGCTGTTCTTGAGGACAAACTCAAGGCTATCCTGTAATACAGACAATGCTAAATGCTTATTTACCATGAGCGATTTCAATGAAGAACTGCTCTTTGCAGAAGAGGACCGCCAGACGGTGGAGTTTATACAGGGTTATCTGCCCCAGGAGATAAAGGAGAAATTCACCGAGGACGACCTGTATTATTTCCTGGATGCCTTCGTGGAGTACTGCGAGACTGCCGGTCTCATGGACAATGAGGACGAGGAGGCAGAAATAGACATCGAGGAGGCTGCAGCCTTTATGGCCAAGCAGGCCAAGAAGGAGAAGATTGGCGAATTCGATGCCGAGGATGTCCGTTGGATTGTGGATGGCCAGCTGGAATTCTGGGAGTCGCAGGAATGACCGACGAGCAATATATGCAACAGGCCCTGCAGGAGGCGCACAAGGCGCTTTCTGCAGGTGAGGTTCCCATAGGTGCTGTTATCGTATGCCGCGGACAGATTATTGCACGCGGCTACAACCTTACGGAACGTCTGCACGATGTTACCGCCCATGCCGAGATGCAGGCCATCACTGCAGCAACGGAGTATCTGGGTGGCAAGTATCTTACGGACTGCACCCTATATGTCACCGTAGAACCTTGCATTATGTGTGCCGGTGCCCTGGGTTGGTGCCAGATTCCCCGTGTGGTGTATGGCGCGGCAGACGAAAAGCGCGGATTCCGCCGTTTTGCCCCACAGGCCTTGCATCCGAGGTGTGAGGTTGTGTCTGGAGTGCTCCAGGAGGAGTGTGCCGCGCTGATGAAGTCCTTTTTCCAGAAGAAGAGGTAGACACTATGGCACAGCACAATGAGTTTGGGGCACGGGGCGAGGATATAGCCATAGACTATCTCCGCTTGAAGGGATATGCTATTCTGGACAGGAACTGGCGTAGCGGACATCGCGAGATAGACATTGTTGCACGCAAGGACGATACAATTGTGTTCGTGGAGGTAAAGGCACGTGCCAATGCTTTCTATGGCAGACCGGAAGATGCCGTAACCCGCAGAAAGATGCATTTGCTGGTGCTTGCTGCCGATGCCTATCTGCGTTACTATGCCATAGATCTCGAAGTTCGTTTCGATGTCATAGCCATTACTGGTACGACAGACAAACCACATATCAAACATTATGAACATGCATTCAGGCCAGGCATTGGAATATAAACATCTTGAGGAAGTCAGCTCCACCAACGATTTGCTTCGTGCCTACGCCCCTACGGCTGGGATCACTGTACTCTCCGCTTCCTACCAGACCAAGGGTAGGGGGCAGATGGGCAATACCTGGATCAGCGATGCGGGGGAGAATGCCTTGTTTAGCGTCCTTGTCTGTCCCTCCGCACTGAAGGCTGCTGACGGATTCGTCCTCAGTCAGGCCATGGCGCTTTCCATTAAGGAGGTGCTCGACGGGTATCTGGATAGTATAAGCATCAAGTGGCCCAACGACATATACTGCAGCGATGAGAAAATCTGCGGCACGCTCATAGAGAATGTGCTTATGGGAAAGTTCGTTGGGCGTTCTGTTATAGGTAGTGGCATAAACGTGAACCAGACGGAGTTTCCCGAAGGTCTTGCTGCTCCGGCAACTTCCTTGCGTAAATATATAAAAAGGACAGTGCATCCTGCCGATATCATTCGCTCGGTCGTGGAGCGCTTTGCACGGTACTATGAGGAAGTGGAGGCCGGTTCCTATGACCACATTAGGGAGAGGTATCACCGCCACCTGTATCTGTTAGGAGTAAGGTATTGCTTCCAGGACGAGGCTGGCGTATTCACAGGTGCCATCTCCCATGTTGAACCTGACGGGCACATCATTATCATGGACGAAGACGGACTTCCCCGTCGCTATGCTTTCAAACAGGTCAAACTGATTCGTAAAGAAGACAAAAACTAACCAAAATATTATCTACTATGAAATTCAATCGTATCTTACTGAAACTCTCTGGCGAGAGTCTGGCAGGAGAACAGAAACAGGGTATCAACACCGAGCGCCTCAACGACTATGCGCGCCAGATCAAGGAAATAGCCGAGATGGGTGTGCAGATTGGCATCGTTATCGGTGGTGGCAATATCTTCCGTGGCCTTACTGGTGCAGGCAAGGGCTTTGACCGCGTGAAGGGCGACCAGATGGGCATGTGTGCCACTGTCATCAACTCTTTGGCCCTGAGCAGTGCTTTGGGTGCAATTGGTCAGAAGAACCGTGTGCTCACAGCAATCCGCATGGAACCTATTGGCGAGTTCTATACCAAGTGGAAGGCCATTGAGGCTATGGAGCGTGGCGAGGTTGTAATCATGAGTGCTGGCACAGGTTCGCCCTATTTTACCACCGACACAGGTTCATCCCTGCGTGGCATTGAGATAGAGGCCGATGTTATGCTCAAGGGAACCCGTGTGGACGGTATCTACACTGCCGATCCCGAGAAGGACCCCACTGCCACCAAGTTCCAGGATATTACCTATCAGGATGTCATTGCCAAGGGGCTCAAGGTTATGGATATCACAGCCACTGCCATGTGCATGCAGAACGACCTCCCCATCTATGTGTTCAACATGGACATCGTCGGCAACCTCAAGAAGGTCATCTCTGGCGAGGATATAGGCACCTTGGTGCACAATTAAGCTTGAACGTCTTTCAATACTCCATCCTCACCTGCACGGAAATGTCCTGGCGGGTGGGGGAGAGTATTTCCTGCAACCCGGAGGAGATGCTTTTGCGGTCCAGCATGTGCGTCATGGCATACTTGGCCTCTATCATCCAATGCGAGCGAGGGAAGGTATAGCGTATTGTGGTGGCAAGTCTGAGACCATGCCCGTAGTATGATGTGGATGAGGTGCTGTTCCACAGTGCTGGTTCGTAGATGTAGATTCGTGTCAGATAGTCGGGGGCATGGAAGTAGCCTGCCATCAACCCCAGGCGAAGGGCATCTTCTTTTAGCATCCTTCCTTGAACGAGTTGCCCGAATCCGAATCCTGGCTTTTTTGTCGGTGCCATGTGTACCTGGGCGGTGCTCTGCAACTTCCACTTTTCTGAAGTTATGCATGTCCACTGTGCCCTTATGCGGTGATGAGGTAGGGTAAGGTCGTTTGCTGCCTTGCGTTTCATCTGGTATCGGAGGGATATGGAATTTCGTCCCGATGCTTCAAACTTTCCTTCCAACATAACTTCCTGCCCGTTGCTCGACTTTGTCATCCCATACCTGGGCCAGTAGTCGGCAAAGAAGTCGGCGTATCCGATGAGGCTAAGCTTGTCCCATGGTCTTGCCTCTATGCGCAGCATTGCACCTGTTTCGTTCTGAACTCTGGAGTTCTCGCCGATGGCGGCAGCCTGAAAGGAGTAGAACTTGTGGTCGTAGTATCGTCCCAATGCACCTATCTTAAGGTTTCTGTTCACCAGCCATTGTATTCGTCCCAGTGTGGCAATTCCTCCATGTCCGGTGCTATATGCCACTTCGGCCGATGCCGTCCAACGGTAATAGCTGTAACTTCCATGTACCCCCATGATTCCGAAGTCTTGCCCCTGCGGATACCAACGGCGGTATTTGTCGTTTCCTGGCGAGAGCTTACGGTCAAAATGCTGCCAGTATCCTGTTGCCCCAATACTGAAATGCCTAATGTTGGCTTGAAAGTGGGCTCCAATCAAGGCGGAACTGGTATTGTTCTTTTTGGCAATTTCGCTTTCCGTACGATGATAGCCGTTCTCGACGATGGTCTTGACACTCCCATCCTTGTTCAGCGTAGCATCTAAGGTACGGTATGAGGCGAACAGGGTACCGCTCATTCTGAACTTGGACGCTCCATTCCATTCTTCTTTCTTGCCCAGCGTTATCGCTATTCCACGCAGGAAACCGTTTTCCGACATTCCCGTCATGGGACGTATCCCTTGGCTCGTGTTGCTCATTAGGTTGCTTTTGCTGGTAGATGTGCCTCGGCTAATCACCAGTCCTTCTCCACAGCCTACACGGTAGTCGCCTATTACGGCAGAGCGGATGATGCCCTTGTTGCGTATCATCGCATAGCCCCCGAAACTGTCGTAGAACCCTTCGCCCGGATCTTTCTTGGCATGTGCCCCTATGTTCACATGATCGCTTTCCAGAGAATACCTGATGCGACTGTACAGAGGGTTTCCCCTGTACTTGCCCGTCTGATAGCCTTTCCTGTAGTAAAGCGGAATGTCCATGCGGCTGTCCACAGAGTTGTGCATACCTTGAAACCACCCTTTTTTCTCGGAATTTTCTCGTTTGTTAGTATCCTCGGGCTTTACAACGAAGAACAAAGGCAGTACCCGGCGCGTCTGGTAGTCTATCTCGGGAATCAGTGCCAGTTCGCCCAGCGACTTCATGGGGCCGTCCAGGTGTATGTATGCCTGTATAGCCTCTATCTGTGCGGGGGTAAGGAACGGAATAACAGCCATTTCCGTAGGTGTGGCACTGTTTATGTCCATGGGGTGGGAGTGCAACCACTCCAGTTGCTCCAGATATTGCTGCCATGCCTCCTCTTCCATGTTCTCCTGGTCGTATGTCAGGGACTGAACGAAATCGTCCCACGACATATCGGTATATGTCGCAGGACGATATTCTTCTGCAATAATTGTGCCCGGAACGGGACTCGAACCCGTACGACCGCAATGGTCAAGGGATTTTAAGTCCCTCGTGTCTACCAATTCCACCATCTGGGCGCAATCTATGTCTGCTTTGGCGGCACAAACTGCCTTAGCAGGTGCAAAGATATGAAGAATTAACGAAATGCGTAGTATGTTTGCAAGAAAATGTTTCACATGCTTACGTATTTTCTTTGTTATGCGCTTCTTCCTGTGCCCTTCGGTAGCAGTCGCGGCATAGGGGCTCGTACTCCATCTTTTCGCCCAGCAGCACCTGCTTTTCCTCGTTCACCAGTCTGTGGCTCACGTAAGCCAGCGCACCGCACCTTACACATATTGCATGCACCTTGCTCACCTCGTCGGCAATGGCAAGCAGGCGTGGCATGGGCCCGAAGGGTTCGCCCTTGAAGTCAAGGTCGAGTCCTGCCACTATCACCCTCACGCCCTGATACGCCAGCTGGTTGCACACATCCACGATATGCTCGTCAAAGAACTGTGCTTCGTCAATGCCTATCACGTCGTAGTCCTGTGCCATGAGCAGTATGCTGGCACTGGAGTCTATCGGTGTGCTGGGTATGCTGTTGCCCTCGTGACTTACAACGTCCTCGTTGCTGTATCTGGTGTCCAGGGCGGGCTTGAATATCTCCACCTTCTGTCTTGCAAACATGGCGCGTTTCATGCGTCGGATCAGTTCTTCGGTCTTGCCCGAGAACATGGAACCGCATATCACCTCTATGCGTCCTCGGCGCATCATCTCGCCATTGCTGTTGGTTACGTATTTCATGCAGGCAAAGGTACAAATTATATTAATGCCCACGGTGTGAACCTTAATAAATATTACGTAAAAGTAATTTTGCCCATTCGCAGATAGCGGAATTAAAATATTATGCTTAAATTTGTACACACAAAAAAATATATTAATCCCCAAACGGATGGGAACATTGTATTTGGTGCCGACACCGGTCGGCAATCTTGAAGACATTACGGCGCGCGCTTTGAGGGTACTCCGCGAGTGCGACATGATTCTTGCAGAGGATACCCGTACCAGCGGTAACCTGCTGCGCCATTTCGACATACACAAGCCCATGCTCTCCTATCACAAGTTCAACGAGCACCAGACGGTGACCCGTGTTGTGGAGCGCCTGATGGGTGGAGAGACTATCGCAGTGGTCAGCGATGCCGGTACTCCAGGAATCAGCGATCCCGGTTTCCTTGTTGCGCGCGAGGCGGTAAAGGCAGGTGTGGAGGTGATTACCCTGCCCGGAGCTACGGCGTTCGTTCCTGCTTTGGTCAGTAGCGGTCTGCCCTGCGACCGTTTCTGCTTTGAGGGCTTCCTGCCACAGAAGAAAGGACGCCAGACTCGTATCGAAGCCTTGAAGACCGAATCGCGCACCATGATATTCTATGAAAGTCCGCACAGGGTGGTCAAGGCTCTCCAGCAGTTCATTGAGGTTTTTGGTGCTGAACGTCAGTGCAGTGCCTGCCGCGAGATTAGCAAGATGCACGAGGAAAGCGTTCGTGGCACGCTGTCCGAGGTGCTTGCCCATTTTATGGAGAACGAGCCTCGAGGCGAGTTTGTTATTGTCGTGGCAGGTTGTGGCGAGACAGAGGTCACACTTCCATCGTCTCAGGACAAGCATGAGGAGGGCATAGAGGAGAAGCGCCATTTCAGCAAATACAGAAATAAACAGCAGTAAAATACAGAAGAAGATATGAAGAAGATTTTCATTATCGCAGCAGGCATTCTGATGATGTCTGCTTGCGGAAACCAGAATCAGAACGAGAGCGATATGCGTCTGCAGCAACAAGTGGATTCTTTGCAAACTATTGTCGACAACAAAGACTCAGAGTTAAATGACATAATAGTCACCATGACCGAGGTTCAGAACGGCATCCGCCGTATTGCAGAGGCCGAGGGTCGTGTAACTGTGGCTGATGGTAATCAGGAGAACGTTTCCTCACGTGCCATTATTCGCGATAATATGGAATATATCTGCGAAGCCATGCAGCAGAATCGTGAATTGGTTGCTCAGTTGCGCGAGAAACTCAATGCAAGTCGCTTTAAGGCAGACAAGTTGAAGAACCTTGTTGATGGTTTGCAGTCGCAGGTTGAGAGTCAGAATCAGCGTATCCAGGAATTGCAGGCTTCGCTGGTAGAAAAGGATTCCACCATTTTGGCTCAAACAATGCGTATAGATTCATTGTCCCAAAATGTTGCCTCATTGACCGAGAGCGCAAAGGAAAATGATGGCACTATGGTGCGTCAGGAGAAGCAAATCAATAATGCGTGGTTTGTATTTGGCACCAAGGCTGAACTTAAAGAGCAGGGCATACTGAAGGGAGGCGAGGTTCTAAAGGATGCAGGTTTTAATAAAGACTATTTTACGGAGATAGACATACGCCAGGTTAAAAATATCAAGACCTACAGCAAGTCAGCGCGCTTGCTGACCACCCATCCTGATGGCAGTTACATGCTTGCCAAGGATGCCAAGGGCTATTATGAACTGCATATCTCCAATCCCAGTCGTTTCTGGAGTGTGAGCAGGTACTTGGTCATGCAGGTGAAGTAAGACAAAAACATGAAGACAACAAGAAGCAAATACTACAATGCCTCGCGTTCAAGCCTTCCCTTCGAGGATGGCATGGGCAAGGTTGCTCATAGTGATATCGTGGGCGAGACCGAGGAAACCGCCATACTGGTGGGTATCATCACTCCCCAGCAGAACGAGCGCAAAACTACGGAATACTTGGACGAACTCGAGTTCCTTGCCGAGACGGCAGGGGCACGCACCGTTAAGCGCTTCACCCAGCGCCTGAACGGCCCATCCAGTGTTACCTATCTCGGTATTGGTAAGTTGCAGGAAATCCGTCAGTGGATAGAGGCAGAGGAAGATACCGAGCGCTATGTGTCCATGGTCATCTTTGACGACGAACTCTCTGCCAAGCAGTTGCGCAACATAGAAAAGGAACTAAAGGTGAAGGTTCTGGATAGAACCTCCCTGATCCTGGACATCTTTGCCATGCGTGCGCAGACAGCCAATGCCAAGACCCAGGTGGAACTGGCGCAGTACCGCTACATGCTGCCACGTCTGCAGCGCCTTTGGACCCACCTTGAGCGTCAGGGCGGTGGTTCCGGCAGCGGTGGCGGTAAGGGTTCCGTGGGTCTTCGTGGTCCAGGTGAGACACAGTTAGAGATGGACCGCCGTATCATCCTCAATCGCATGTCGTTGCTCAAGCAGCGCCTGGCCGAGATAGACCGTCAGAAGACCACCCAGCGCAGCAACCGCGGCCGTATGATCCGTGTGGCTCTTGTGGGTTATACCAATGTGGGCAAGTCCACACTCATGAACCTCCTTTCCAAGAGCGAGGTGTTTGCCGAGAACAAGCTCTTTGCCACCTTGGATACCACGGTTCGTAAAGTCATTGTGGACAATCTGCCCTTCCTGCTCTCCGACACGGTGGGATTCATACGCAAGTTGCCACACGACCTCGTGGACTCCTTCAAGAGCACTCTCGATGAGGTGCGCGAGGCCGGCCTCCTCCTGCATGTTGTGGATATCTCGCATCCCGAGTTTGAGGACCAGATAAAGGTGGTGGAGAAAACTTTGGCCGACCTTGGCTGTGCCGAGAAACCCTCCATGATCATCTTCAACAAGGTGGATGCTTACCGTTGGGTTGAGAAGGACGAGGACGACCTTACCCCTGCCACCAAGGAGAATGTCTCTCTGGACGATCTCATACACACATGGATGACACGCCTTTCTGGCGAGTGTCTGTTTATCTCTGCCCTTGAGAAGACCGGCTACGACACCCTTCGCCAGGTTCTCTACAATAAGGTTCGCGAACTGCACGTACAGAAGTACCCCTACAACGATTTCCTCTTTGACCATTACGAGGAAGAGTAGGGGGAAAGGAAAACTGAAAGGTGAAAACGGAAAACTGAAAGGTGAAAACGGAACAGATGAAAGATACACATAAAAAGAACCACACTGCCGAGTCGTCCGTCTTTGACGCACCCATTACCTTCGACCGTTTTGTGCGAGGGTTGCTCATTGTCTTGGGATTTGTAGGCGCATATTATCTGCTCAATGTACTGAGTGGTGTCCTTTGGCCGTTCTTTGTGGCATGGCTGTTGGCATACCTCATGTATCCGCTTGTCATTTTCCTTGAGAATAAGTGCCGTTTGCGCTTCCGTATTCTCAGCATATTGGTGGCAATGGTGCTGGTGTGCTCTCTTATCGCTGGTTTACTTGTATTCATAGTTCCGCCTGCCATCAGGCAGATAGGGCACCTTTCCGACGACCTTATCCTTTATGCCACGACATATTTTGCCGGAACGGACATTCCCAAGATAGTACTTGACCTGACGCATAATTTTGACCGCAATACCATCATCCAGCTGTTTCAGAACAATGAGGTGATGGATGCTGTCCGTACAGCCATGCATCAGTCGTGGGGCGTGGTTTCAGGCACCATGAATGTGGTCTGGTATGTTGTGGACTTCCTTATGGGACTGCTCTATCTCATATTCCTGCTTGTGGATTATGAAAATATCAACAAGAACTGGATACTCATAGTGCCTCACGACTATAGGGACAAGGCCTGGCATCTGGCATCTGACATGAAGCGCGAGATGAATCTCTATTTCCGCGGTCAGGCCACTGTGGCCTCTCTTGTGGGCATATTGTTCAGCATTGGTTTCCTTATTATAGACTTTCCCATGGCCATAGCATTGGGTATGTTCATCGGTCTTCTGAATATGGTTCCCTATGCCCAGGCCATAGGTTTCATCCCCACTGTTATCCTTGCTCTGCTCAAGTCCAACGATTCGGGCCAGAGTTTCTGGCTTATAATAGCCATGGCAATAGCTGTATTCTGCGTAGTACAGGCCATTCAGGACCTCTTCCTTGTTCCCAAGATTATGGGCAAGACCATGGGTCTGAAGCCTGCCATCATACTCCTCTCCTTGTCCGTATGGGGAACGCTGCTTGGCGTTATAGGCTTTGTCATTGCACTTCCGCTCACCACACTCGGATGGGCATATTACCGCAGGTATGTGCTCAAGGAAACCGATATTGAAGATTGATAGCTTGATATATATATATGAACACCGTCCGATACGTCGCAATGTGCCTTGTGCTTATGCTGCAGTGCCTCGTGCTCTCGGCACAGGTGTTCTCGGTCCATGAAATACCAGACAGCATCTGGACAAGGATGCAGGGACGTTCGTATCCTCAGGGGTGCGAGGTACGGAGGTCGGACTTGCGCTACCTGGAGTTGTCGTATGTCGACTTTGAGGGTCAGGACCACGTTGGTCAGATGGTGTGTAACAAACAGATTGCCAACGACCTGCTCTGCATCTTCCGTCGCCTCTACGAGGCAGGATATCCTATTGCCTCTATGCGTTTGATCGACGACTTCGAAGCGGACGATTCCCGTTCCATGGCTGCCAACAACACCTCATGCTTCTGCTATCGCCGTGTTGCAGGCAGCACCGCCTTGTCCAAGCACAGCCGCGGCATGGCGGTGGATGTTAATCCGCTCTACAATCCGTGTGTCTACGTCCGTAGCGGCCGTGTCCTCCCTCCTGAAGGCAAGGCTTATGTCCACGGCCGTGACCGTCGCAAGGACATCCCCGGCAAGATAGACACTGCCGACCTCTGCTATCGCCTGTTCGTCTCCCGTGGTTTCCGCTGGGGTGGCGCATGGCGCACCCTCAAGGACTACCAGCATTTTGAGCGGTGAGCAGTGAGCGGTGAGCAGTGAACGGTGAGAGTTTAACGGTGAGCGGGTGAGCGTTTAACGTTTAACGTTTAACGTTGAGAGGTAAGAGGAATGTAGGGACGCTGCGTGCAGCGTCCGGAACGCGGGTGTAATTTAACGTTCACATGTGCACACGCGTATATATGTAATAAGGTATAAACATACAAAGATACATACAAACCTATAATCAAACTACAACAACTATGGCACAAGTACCAGAGTTCAAGTACGCTCCTATGTTCCAGTTGGGCAAGGACGACACCGAGTATTATCTGCTGACCTCAGAGGGTGTCTCTGTCAGCGAGTTTGAGGGTCACAAGATTCTGAAGGTTACCCCCGAGGCATTGACCCGTATGTCCAATCAGGCGTTCCGCGATGTAAGTTTCATGCTCCGCCGTTCACACAACGAGCAGGTGGCAAAGATTCTACGCGACCCCGAGGCAAGCGAGAACGACAAGTATGTGGCACTCACCTTCCTGCGCAATGCCGAAGTTTCATGCAAGGGTCTTCTGCCCCTGTGTCAGGACACCGGTACTGCCATCATCCATGGCGAGAAGGGTCAGCAGGTGTGGACAGGTTTCTGCGATGAGGAGGCTCTCTCTCTTGGCGTGTACAAGACCTACACCGAGTGCAACCTGCGCTACAGCCAGAATGCTCCCCTCGACATGTACAACGAGGTGAACACCAAGTGCAACCTCCCTGCTCAGATCGACATCGAGGCTACCGAGGGCATGGAGTACCACTTCCTGTGCGTTACCAAGGGTGGCGGTTCTGCCAACAAGACCTATCTCTATCAGGAGACCAAGGCTCGCATCCAGAACCCCGGCACTCTCATTCCCTTCCTCGTGGAGAAAATGAAGAGCCTGGGCACAGCAGCATGTCCTCCCTATCACATCGCCATCGTAATTGGCGGTACCAGTGCCGAGCGCAACCTGCTCACCGTTAAGTTGGCCTCTACTCACTACTACGACACCCTTCCCACCACAGGCGACGAGACCGGCCGTGCCTTCCGCGACGTTGAACTGGAGAAGCAGCTCCTGCAGGAGTGCTACAAGATTGGTCTGGGTGCACAGTTCGGCGGTAAGTACATGGCACACGATGTTCGCGTGGTACGTCTGCCCCGTCATGGCGCCAGCTGTCCCATTGGTCTGGGCGTAAGCTGTTCTGCCGACCGCAACATCAAGTGTAAGATCAACGAGCAGGGCATCTGGATTGAGAAGATGGACGACAAACCATACGAGCTCATCCCCGAGGAGCTGCGCAATGCTGGCGAGGGCGATGTTGTCAAGGTGGACCTCAACCAGCCCATGGCAGATATCTGCAAGCAGTTGACCAACTATCCCATCGGCACACGCCTCAGCCTGAACGGCACCATTATCGTAGGCCGCGACATTGCTCATGCCAAGCTCAAGGCACGTCTGGATGCTGGCGAGGGTATGCCCCAGTACATGAAGGACCACCCCGTTTACTATGCAGGTCCTGCCAAGACTCCTGCCGGCATGGCATGCGGTTCTATGGGTCCCACCACTGCAGGACGTATGGACCCCTATGTATATGAGTTCCAGGACAACGGCGGTTCTATGATCATGTTGGCCAAGGGTAACCGTAGCGAGGACGTTACACGTGCTTGTAAGGACCATGGCGGTTTCTATCTCGGTTCCATCGGTGGTCCTGCTGCCATCCTGGCACAGAACAACATCAAGTCCATCGAGTGCGTAGAGTATCCCGAGTTGGGTATGGAAGCCATCTGGAAGATTGAGGTAGAGGACTTCCCCGCCTTCATCCTGGTGGACGACAAGGGCAACGACTTCTTCAAACAGCTTAAGCCCTGCACTGGTTGCACTATTCTGTAAGCATTTGTTTAATACACGTTTAATCTCAAAAGGGCATGCCGCTATTTGTGGCATGCCCTTTTTGTGGATACTGATGTTGTTGCTGGCTTCGCTGGTGCTGGAGGGGCACAGCTTGACTTCATCCCTTTGCCCCTTGCCCTTATGACGAGTAAGTGTGTGTGTTAACGACTCGGCGCATCGCCATTAGCGGCTCAATTTGCTGCTATTAGCCGTTCATTTAACCGCTATTAGCCGTTAAGTTTACCGCTATTAGCCGTTCGGCGAACCGCTATTAGCGGCTCAGCATGGGCATAATAAGGTTGATAACAAAAACAATCTCCGTGAGAGACTATGCCTTCACGGAGATTGAATAGTTTTAATTGTAGATTAAAGCTCTACTTTTTGCGAATTGTAGATAGGCAAGATTAATCCCACTCGCCGCTACCGCCGATATCTACAAAATTGTCATCCTTACCACTCATAGTCAAAATGGTACCTTCCAATTCAACCTCGATTACCTCCACCTCGGGAGTAACATAATTCTTTTCCATAACTTTTTTGTTTTTAAATGAAATGTTATAAAATAGTTTCGCTCAACGCGAATCGTTTACTTAATAACCTTCTTTCCATTAACAATATACAAACCCTTCTGGGCCTTCTGAACGCGACGACCGTTGAGGTCAAAGGTTTCAGTCTTATTCTCATCTTCGCTTTCCATTTCAAGAATGCCGGTTTCGGTATCTTCGCCCTGTAAACGAATGTTGATTCTTGAAAGTGCACTTTGCGATACCTTCACAGGAGAACCAGCAATGCTGGTAAGCTTCAGGTACAAACGGAATGGTTTCAGTTGCTGGCTGGCATTCAATGCCTGCTTCCAACCACCACCAGAGATGGCATAGACATCGAACTCGCCCTTGAGTTCACCAGCGGTTTGGGTGGTGTAGATACCAGTAACATCAAACCTCATGTATACTGACGAACAGCTTAATGTGGTCTCCTGGGCCTTGTATAGAATAGCATCTTCCACTCTGATATTCATATTCAACGCACCAGCATTCTTAGCACGAATCAAATAAGGATGATTGGCATTGAGCATAGTACCTTCCTGTATCTTCAACACCTCCATATCCATACCGTCTATCACACCATCCTGATTGTTGTCGTAACTATGGATGTCGTTGAAGTAAGCAACATCATAGTTTTGGCAGAACTCGGCAGTCATAGGAATCTCAAAGGGAACATACAATGCATTCCATGTGTTGGTTTTTGAGAGGGTACGGGTGTAGGTGAGTTCTTCCACTATCATATTCTCTTCGTTTTCGAAGACTTCTCCATCATTCAGCACTAAGGTTTGTGGTACGATGGCAGAAATATTGAATCCGCTCCAAGGAGAAGCCTCCCTATAGGTGGCAACTGAATTCAACGGCACTTCCAATGCGCAAGCTCCCATGTCAACATTATAAAAAGCTTCCTCTTCGCAAGTTGGCGGCACAACATTTCTGCAGATAATAGTTTTCAGTGACCTACACGCAGCGAATGCGTGTCTTTCAATATCTGTTACGCTACTGGGAATAGATATTGACGTTAGCAAGCTACCTGCGAATGCTGTATCTTTAATACGAGTTACACCATTGGGAATGATAACAGAGGTTATACCACAACTCATAAACGCACACCCTCCTATACTTACCACGCTGTTGGGAATAACAGTTGTTGAACATCCGGCAATCAGATGATTCGTTTCTGTACAAATGATGGCATTGCAATTCTCCCTACTATCATACACAGTGTTATTTGCATCCACAACAATGGAAGTTCCATTTCCGCGACCCGTGAATGCGCGTTCTCCTATACTTGTCACACTACTGGGGATGGTGACAGAAGGTACTTGCCAACAATTCATAAATGAGCAATCTCCTATACTTATCACACCATTGGGAATGGTGAGAGATGTCAAATTTACACAAAAACTAAACGCATACCTTCCAATGTATTTCAAACTACCAGGAAGAGTGATTTCCGTCATGCTGCAATCTTGGAACATATAATCTGCAATTCCTGTTGTATTGTCACGCAAGGTGTATTTATCTTTAGTATTGTCTGTCACTTCAACTACCCAAGTGTCTGCATAGCGTATATTGTTTTCTACTGGGAGGTTTGTATTGCTAAATGCAGATTGACCTATGCTTGTCACACTCTCGGGAATGGTGATGGTCGTGAGGCTGCTGCAATCTGAGAAAGCTTCCCAGCCAATGCTTGTCACGCCCTCAAGAATCGTGATGGTCGTGAGGCTGCTACAATCAGAGAAAGCATAGTTTCCAATAATTTTCACCCCCTCAGGAATCGTGATGTCGGTCAAATTAGTACAGTAACTAAATGTGGAACTCGCAATACCTGTTGTGTTGTTACGCAAGACATATTTATCTTTAGTATCGTCTGTCACTTCAACAGCCCAAGTATCTGCATAGCGTATATTATTCTCTACTGGGAGGTTTGTATTTATAAATGCATTACTTTCAATACTTGTCATACTACTAGGGATGGTGATGCGAGTAAGGTTTGTACAACCATTAAATGCATTACTTCCAATACTGGTCACACCCTCGGGAATCGTGATGGATGTGAGGCTACGGCAACCCGAGAAAGCAGCCCAGGCAATGCTCGTCACACTATTGGGAATAATTGTAGATAGACAACCTGCTATCAGTTCATTGGTTTCAGTTCTAATAATAGCATTACAATTCTCTCTACTGTCATAAACAAGATTGCCTTCTTCAACTATAATAGATGTCAAATTGTAGCAACCAGAGAAAGCACCACCATAATAAATGTTTGTCACACTCTCAGGGATGGTGATAGAGGTCAATCCGGTGCAACCAGAGAAAGCAGAACTGCCAATGCTTGTCACACTATTGGGGATGGTAACCGAGGTCAATCCGGTGCAACCAGAGAAAGCGGAACTGCCAATGCTTGTCACACTATTGGGAATAATTGTAGATTGACAACCTGAAATCAGTTCATTGGTTTCTGTTTTAATAATGGCATTACAATTCTCTCTACTGTCATAAACAAGATTGCCTTCTTCAACTATAATAGATGTCAAATTGTAGCAACCAGAGAAAGCACTACCATTATAAATGCTCGTCACACTGTTGGGGATGGTAACCGAGGTCAAACCAGTGCAACCTTTGAAAGCAGAACTGCCAATGCTTGTCACACTGTTGGGGATGGTAACCGAGGTCAATCCGGTGCAACCAGAGAAAGCATAAGTCTTTATGCTCGTCACACTATTGGGGATGGTAACCGAGGTCAGTCCGGCGCAACCATCGAAAGCAGAATTGCCAATGCTTGTCACACTGTTGGGGATGGTGATTGAGGTCAATCCGGTGCAACCAGAGAAAGCATCCCAGACAATGCTCGTCACACCCTCTCCTATAATTACTGTTTTTATATCAGATTTGTGATTGTCACACCAAGGAGATGAGGTCATTGCACCATTACCTTCAATTATCAATTCACCCTCATTGGTCAATTCCCAAGTAAGGCTAGTTCCACAAGTGCCTGATGCGACAATATTCTCATTATCACTATCACCAGAGTTGTTTCCTGTGTTCATGGCAACATTATACACCTTAGCATAATCACTGCCTCTATCTGCGCTGTGATCCTTGGTGTACTTTACCACCATTGTATAGGTGCCAGAAGAAGTGAATGTGTGTTGATAAGTACCTGAAAGCTCTCCGCTCTTGTTGAGAATCTCAGTAGCACCTATAATAATAATGAGTTTGTCATAGTTAGATTCGCTACTTACCAGCCAGTCAAAAGTAAGTACGTCACCAGCTGACGCGGTAATGGTGTAGGTATTTGACGAAGTACTATTAGGTTGGCCGTGATTGGTTGAAGTCCAATCAGAATAGGTCACTGCATTTGCCGTGATGCTGCACAATAGCACTGCTATCGTTGCTAGCCATGTTTTAACTGTTCTCATAGAAATAATTATTAAATATGTTAGAAAAATTAGTTTGCCATCATTTTCCAACCTCTCCCTGATTGGGCCTTATTTCTACTTCAGTTATGGATACAAAAAAGACGTGGGAGAAACCTCCTCGCTTATCCCACCGTATCTGGCCTTCGCATTGCCTATTTACCTGGATAAGCAACTCAGCCAGCCCACGCCAAAGGGTATTATATAATATGTATACACAGGAGTGATACCCATTAAACTTGGGTACAATCTGCGCATACGGGTATAATACACCCAGCATGGACGCTTCGTTGCGGTATCTTCTGGTAAATCAAGTTTGCGAAGTTTGATACGGTCGAAGATAACGTTCAGAAAACGTCCTTTTGCTCCTCTGCAAGACTCTTTGTTAGGGCGAAACCTACGATGAGTGACACTTTTGGAGCATGTTCCAATAAGATTTGACCCGCCCGCTCCTAAAGGAACTGACTGAGTCGTGGCAAAAATAGTGAAATAATGTTAAACAACGAAATTATTTAAACAAAAACATGCCTAAGATGCTTAAATTAACATAAGTCACTTGATAAATTCAGGAATATCTTTTTAACCCAAATCGATCATTAGACTGTTACGCGCTAATGAAATCATCTGTTTCGTTACTTCTCGGTTACAATGGAACGCTATTGCGCCCTCAAAGCAGCAAAACATCTGTGCAACAATAAGGCCTTGTTTTGCAAGTTATGAAAATTATTGATAAATTTGTGCGGAAAAAACTATATAAAAGCAGAATATCCTATGACAAAAGCAAGAGAACTTATCATGGCCACAATGGGATTGTTACCCATTGCCGGCAATTTGTCAGCACAGGTTGTTGCGAATAGCGAGGACGGCACACAGGCACAGCGTCCCAACATTATCTTCATTATGTGCGATGACATGGGATATGGCGACCTTGGCTGCTATGGCCAGCAATTGATAGAGACCCCAAATCTTGACCGCATGGCCCAGGAGGGAATGCGCTTCACACAGGCTTATGCCGGCAGTCCTGTGAGTGCGCCGTCGCGTGCTACCTTCATGACAGGCCAGCATGCCGGGCACACGCATGTGCGTGGCAATCGCGAATACTGGCACAGTTCCTTGAAGCAGAATGCTTTCGGTGGTAATGCCGACTATACCCTTATTGGCCAGGAACCTTACCTCAACTCTCACAAGATCATCCCCGAGGTGATGAAGGAGGCTGGATACACCACAGGTATGTTTGGCAAATGGGCAGGCGGTTACTATAACATGCAGTATCCCGATGTCTGCATGGTTGATGCCAACGGCAATACCGACACCTCCAAGAGCGCACAGAGCAGCAGCGCATCGCTGCCCAACAAGCGTGGTGTGGACTGCTACTATGGCTACATCTGCCAGTTCCAGGCGCACACCTACTATCCCAACTTCCTCAACCGCTACGACCCCGAGAAGTATGGCGACAAGCATGTGGTGGTGGATACATTGAAGCAGAACATTCTTCACAAGGATGTGGCTTCGGGCGACAAAGACTATGAGAACAGAGAACAATATGCCAGCGACCTGATTCATAGGTATGCTCTGGATTGGATAGAACGCCAGACGGAGGAAAAACCTTTCATTGGAATATTCACCTACACCTTGCCTCATGCCGAACTGTGGCAGCCCAACGATAGCCTGGTGGCAAAGTACTGTGAACGCTTCAAGGGACAGGACACTCCCTATGGCGGCAACTTCGGGTCGTGGTACTATCGCAACTATGCTCGTCATGCCCAGTTTGCCGCCATGGTGAACAGGCTGGATGAGCAGATAGGTGAGATTTTTGACAAACTGAAGGAGAAAGGCTTTGATGAGAATACACTGGTGATATTTACTTCGGACAACGGTCCCCACGAGGAGGGCGGTGCAGACCCGGCGTGGTTCAATCGTGACGGCTTGCTGAAAGGCACGAAGCGCTCCACACACGAAGGCGGTATACGTGTACCGTTCATTGCTAAGGGGCCTGGAGTGCCTGCTGGTTCGGTAAACGACCATCAGTTGGCTTTCTACGATGTGATGCCCACCTTGTTGGACTATGCCGGTCTGGATGGCGATGCCTATAGCCTGAAGTCAAGTACGGAAGAGTCCAGATATGACGGTATCTCCTTCTGTGAGACACTGACGGGCAACGACGAGGAACAGGAGAAGCATGAGTTCCTCTACTGGGAGTTCCACGAGACGAACATGATGGCTCTGCGCATGGGCGACTGGAAACTGGTGGTGAATGGTGGCACTCCACATCTCTATGACCTCTCAAAGGATATTCACGAGGACAAGGATGTGGCAGGTCAGCATCCTGAACTCGTTGCCAAAATGGTGAAAATAATACACTGCGAGCATACGGACAGTCCTATGTTCAAGGTTACATTGCCTGCTCCCGAACGTTGAGCGGATGTAGGGACGCTGCTGCAGCGTCCGCATGGTCTAATAATAAAGTTGAATGGTCATACAGACAACAAGTAAATAGATAATGCTAGAACCATATTTCAAACCCAATTGCGTGGAAGCCGGCTGCGATGAGGCTGGGCGCGGATGTCTGGCAGGGCCAGTGTATGCCGCCGCGGTGATACTGCCTCCCGATATTTGCGAGCGCAATTCGGCATTGGCACAGGCACTGAACGACTCCAAGCAACTTACCGAGAAGCGCCGTGCCGCCCTGCGTGGTATCATAGAGCAGGAGGCATTGGCATGGGCTGTGGTGGCGGTGGACAACAAGGAGATAGACAAGTTGAATATCCTGCGCTCCAGCATTACCGCCATGCACAGGGCACTGGACAAACTGCAACAGAGACCGGAGAACATAATAGTGGACGGCAACCGTTTCTATCCCTATAGCGATATACCGCACACAACCATTGTCAAGGGCGATGCCAAGTATATGAGCATAGCGGCAGCGTCGATCCTGGCAAAGACGCACAGGGACGAGTATATGCTTGCCATACATAAGGAATACCCTCAGTACAAATGGGATTCCAACAAGGGCTATCCCTCCCCGTCGCACCGTGCGGCAATCAGGGAGCATGGCACCACGCCATACCATCGCATGACGTTCAACCTGCTTGGTACGCCTCAACTGGAGTTCGACTTCGGATAGGGGACAGGGGTATACATATAATAAGAGGTGGCAATCGCCACCTCTTATTATATGTATATGTATCTATGTTACTTTTCCGACAGGTACTTGCGTGCATCCATGGCAGCATGGCAACCGCTTCCGGCTGCTGAGATGGCCTGGCGATAGATGGGGTCGGCAACATCGCCACAGGCAAACACACCAGGGATATTGGTCTCCGTGGTGGGATGCTTTACGATGATGTAGCCCTCGGCGTCGCATTCAAGTGCAGGACGGAAGACATCGCTGTTGGGATGATGGCCGATGGCAAGGAACAGACCGTCGATGGGCAGGTCGGTGCCGGTTGAAAGATGTGCTCCCTCAACACCGTCAGCACCGTACAGGCCGCGTACCTGTGTGTTCCACAGGATTTCAATATTCTCTGTTTCCATAACCTTCTTCTGCATGGCCTCTGAGGCACGAAGCACATCGCGGCGCACAATCATGTACACCTTCTTGCACAGGCCAGCAAGATACTGCGCTTCCTCGCAGGCTGTGTCGCCACCGCCAACTACGGCAACAGTCTTCTTGCGATAGAAGAAACCGTCGCAAGTGGCGCATGCGCTCACACCCAATCCCTGGTACTTCTTCTCGTCATCCAAGCCAAGATATTTTGCTGATGCACCTGTGGAGATGATGACGGTGTCGGCTTCTATTGTGGTGCCGTCGTCAATAGTGAGGATATGTGGGCGGCTGCCATCCATAGAGAAGTCAACAGCGGTGATGGTTCCCATACGAATGTCTGTGCCAAGGCGCTCGGCCTGTGCACGGAGGTCCTCCATCAATTCGTTGCCGGTGGTTCCCTCGGGATAACCAGGGAAGTTGTCTATTTCTGTTGTCTGTGTCAATTGTCCTCCAGGCTGGTTGCCTTCGTAGAGAACAGGCTCCAGACCGCTACGGCTGGCATAGATGGCTGCAGTGTAGCCTGCAGGGCCACTGCCGATGATAACTGTTTTCATATTTTTATAGACCCCTCCCCTAACCCTCCCACAAGGGGCGAACAAGGTCTTTAGAAGATGGACTAAATGTCCATCTGTGCCTTGTGAGGGGAGCACACTCCTGTGCGACGCGCGGACAGGAGTATAGTGTACTGGGAATGAGGGATTTTGTTAAGGGGTTAATAGATTTGTTAAAAGTTAATATTCATTAGTCGGTTGTAACTACTCCCCTCCCTTGTGGAGGGGTTGGGGGAGGGTCCACTGGGGGGGGCTATATCAGAGCTTCCCTCGGTATTTCTCCTCGTCTTTGTCCTCCAGCATGGAGAGGTAGCTGTTGTAGCGACTTTGAGCGATGCGTTGTTGCTCCAGGGCTTCCAGTACGGCACAGCCCGGTTCGTGGGTGTGTGTGCAGTTGCCGAAGCGGCAATCCTTGCTGGTCTGGAATATTTCCCTGAAGTAGTGCCCTACTTCCTCGCGCTCCATGTCAAAGGTACCGAAGCCTTTGATGCCAGGAGTGTCGATGATATGGCCTGTTTCTCCATTGGCAGAGATTGGCAGGTCGAACATTTCAGAGAAGGTGGTGGTGTGCATGCCTGTGTCGTGCGAATCTGAGATCTCTGCTGTCTTCACATCCAGCCCGGGGATGAGGGCGTTCAGCAGTGTGCTTTTGCCCACACCGCTGTTGCCGGAGAACAAAGTGGTCTTGCTGTTAAGTGCCTCCCGCAGTGTGCCGATGCTGCACAATCCGTCCTTGTCGTTTAGCGCAGAGACTCCGTAGCATGGATAGCCAAGACCTTCGTAAAGGCGGAAAAACAGTTGCAGGAGATGCCTGTCTTCCTCGTCGAGCAGGTCCACCTTGTTGAATATGATGATAACGGGCACGCGATATGCTTCGGCACTTGCCAGGAAACGATCAATGAACGTGGTGCTCGTCTCGGGATGCTTAAGCGTGACCACCAGAGCTGCCTGGTCCACGTTGGCCGCTATGATATGGCTTTGCTTGGACAGGTTGGAAGCCTTGCGTATGATGTAGTTGCGGCGGTCAAGGATTTCCGTTATCATACCCACTTGTCCGGCATTGGCCTCTGTGGGTATGATACGCACAGTGTCGCCCACGGCAACGGGGTTGGTACTGCGTATTCCCTTCAAGCGGAAGTTGCCCTTTACCTTACACTGGAAAAGCTGGCCGTCGTCCAGACGGACAACGTACCAGCTTCCTGTGTTCTTGATGACAATGCCCTGCATTAGACAGTCATGATTTCTTTTTCCTTGTTGGCCAGAAGTTCCTCTACCTTCTTGATGTACTTGTCGTGCATCTTCTGGAGGTCGTTCTCGGCATCCTTCTCAAGGTCTTCAGAAAGACCATCCTTGATAGCCTTCTTCAGTTTGTCGTTGGTGTCGCGGCGTGCGTTGCGGACACTCACCTTGGCCTGCTCGCACTCCTTGCCGCACTGTTTCACGAGTTGCTTGCGTCGCTCCTCGGTCAGTGGGGGGATGGTCAGGCGGATGATCTCACCGTTGTTGTCAGGTGTGATGCCTACATCGCTGTCCATGATGGCCTTTTCGATGGCTCGGAACATGCTCTTGTCCCAGGGCTTGATGGCGATGGTGCGTGCATCGGGAGTGTTGACACTTGCCACGTTGTTCAGTGGAACAAGACTGCCGTAGCTGTCCACACGGATGCCGTCCAGAATCTTCACGTTTGCCTTGCCGGCGCGGATGTGTGCCAGTGCCTCGTCCAGGTACATTACGGCCTCTTCCATCTTCTCCTCTGCCTCGGCGAGGGTAAGTTTAACGTCAATCATAATATCTATTGTCTTTAATTATATCAAATCCAGAACAAAAGTAGAATATTTATTCTAATAATGCAAGTGTAAGCACCGCTTTTGTTGAGTACGGGTATTATTTTTCTTCAGTTTCGGTTGGTATGAGCGTTGACTCGGGCATGACGGTGAATTTCAAGTCGAGATATTCCTCATTGCCGGCACACCATACATATCTGGCATCTGCCTTTACTTCAGCCCTGACAAGTTCCTGGGTGATTGCCTGGTGCGACAGGGGATATGCCTCCTGCATCATCTGCATACTGTTGTCAAAAGACTTGAAGAAGGCCTCTTCCGCCTGGATGGGACTTTCGTAAAGGTTCTTTGTTCCGTCAGCGTTCTCTGTAAAATGCTTTTCGGCGTCGATTACTGTAGCATGCCATATTGTGCGTACTTCCAGGGCACTCATTGTCACTGTATCCTCGCCGGTGCTGTACTTGATGTCCTGTATCTTGTCGTCGTTGTGGTAGACGTTTTCGTCAAAGCGCACCTCGTTGGGCAGCATGTCCTTGTATTCGTTCTTACACGAAGTGTTGCATATTGCAAGCGTGATGCCGGTGCTGATGATGAGAAGGTGTAGAAGGAGTTTTTTCATATTATTGGTTGTTGTGATATAAAGTTTTCGGATGTTGCTGCTGTTGTGTTGGACAGTTGTGTCTCTTTGCGCAGGTGCTGGGGCGAGAATCCGGTCTCGCGCCTTATGAAGGAACCGAAGTGGGACTGGTTGACGAAACCCAATTGGATGGCTATCTGCTTTATGCTGAGTTCCGGGTCCTTGAGTAGCAGTCTGGCCATGTTCGTTATTTCCTCGCATATGAGCGTGCTTGCCGTCTTGCCGGAAATCTGCTTGCAAATGGAGTTGAAGTATTTGGGCGTGATGTTCAGTTTGTCGGCATAGAACTGCACGGTGCGTCCGTCGGGGTGCTCTTTCAACAACCTTATGAATTTGCCGAACAGCGCCTCGGCAGATGTCATCTTGTCTCTTTTGGGCACTTCTCCTCTGTGGAAGAAGAGACCAGCAAAGGCGTAGGAGAAGGCTTGCAGTATTCGGGACACGCATTCCTCCCTGATCTCGTCGTGTGCCATGTGGTTGAAGGAGGAGATGAGTTTGTAGAATCCCTGTATCATATTCTGCTCTTCTGCTGTAAGGTGCAGCACGTCGGCACGGTTGTGCAACAGATAATGGGACAGGCTCATGTGTGTGCCCTTGAGTATATCGTTGACGTGGTCGGACGAAATGATGAATATCTGGCTTCGGAAGTCTATGCTCACCATTCCTTTTTGCAGGATATTGCCTGGGGAACAGATTAGCATGTCACCACCGGTCATGGAGAGCTCCTTCTCGTTTATTGTCCCCTTGCACCACCCTTCGTTTATAAGGATAATAATGAATGATTCATTCTGTATGGTCTCCTGGGTGTGCTGGACCTGATGTACATTATTTAATAGTGCAATGTACTTGTCATGGTAGTCAAGATGCAGTTCCTGTGTTGCTGCAGTGCTGAGATTTACCTTTTTCATGCCGCAAAGATATGGAAAAGTGTTTGAAAGTGCGGTAAAATAAACATAATTTAACGGAGTACGTGTATTATAGAACAATTTGTATATCCTATATGGGTGGGTAGTGCCAATTCGGCAAGGTGTTAGGATATGTGAAAACGCTTGGTGTTTGTAATATAATTCGTATCTTTGTGGAGCGAGAACCGTGAATGGAACCCGTAAATAATACAAGAGGAGACGAAATGACATATTTTATCATAGCAGGAGAGGCCAGTGGCGACTTGCATGCCAGACACCTGATGGATGCCATCAAGGCGAAGGACTCGGGAGCGGTAATCCGCTACTGGTACCGTCCGGAATTGGCATATATGGGGTTTGTTTCTGTACTGGTGCATCTGCCGGAGATTCTTCAAGGGATGAAGGAGTGTCGCAAGGCTATACAGGATGCACGTCCCGACAGGTTGATCCTGGTGGATTATCCCGGCTTTAACCTTAAGATAGCGGCATGGTTTCATAAAACCTTTGTACGGCCATGCAGGCACGGGAGTGCGTGCCCAGAGGTGGTGTACTATATCCCGCCCAAGATATGGGCCTGGAAGGAGGGCAGGATAGCGCAGATACGCAAGTATGTGGACAAGGTCCTGAGTATCCTGCCGTTTGAGGTGGAGTGGTATGCAGAGAAATACGGGTACCATGTGGATTATGTCGGCAACCCCACTTTGGATGAAATAACGCTCTTCCTCGTATCATCGTCGAGTGACAAGGCCGAGAAGTGGCGGGCATCGCTGGGCATTTCTGGTTCTGCAAAGGTAGTTGCCCTGTTGCCGGGAAGCCGCAAACAGGAAATTGAGAGCAATCTGCCGATGATGTTGCGCGCCGCAGAGGCAGCAGGTGGAGATTTTTGCTACGTGATAGCTTCTGCCCCAAATATGACAAAGGAATTCTATGATAAGGTCATTGGCATGGCATTAGGGCATAGCTCTTCCCGGCTCCGGGACAGGGTGACGCTTGCTCCTTGTCAGGGCAGTTGGAGCAGCTTTATGCTTTTGCAGAATGCCCATGCGGCATTGGTGACAAGCGGAACGGCTACGCTGGAAACTGCTATAATGAGTGTGCCTCAGGTGGTGTGCTATGCCATGAGATGCGGCAAACTTGTTTCCTTTCTCCGGCGTTTCCTGCTCAAGGTGCCGTATGTGTCGCTCGTAAATCTGGTTGTCGGGCGCGAGGTGGTGCCGGAGCTGGTGGCAGAAGACTTGACGCAGGAGGCTTTGGACAGATGCTTTTCGCAGATTTTGCTTGATAAAGAGTGCAGGTTTGCCCAAAGAAGTGGTTATGATGAACTGATGAGGCGTCTTGGGCAGCCTGGCGCCCCAGAGAGGGCGGCGTCCAAAATAGTGAAGTAAAAACAATGATGTATAACCGACAAAACCAAGGAAGTTATGTCTGTATTTCAAGATTTGAGAAACCGATTGGCGGAAATCCTGAGTTTCGGGGACGACCTGGCCCCGGAGAAGGAGACAATAGCAAGGATAGAGGAAAGTGTGGATTTCCGTGGAGCAAAACTGTGGGTGCTGGTGCTGGCGATTTTTGTGGCGTCCTTGGGACTGAACACGAATAGTGCTGCAGTCATCATCGGTGCCATGCTTATTTCCCCCTTGATGGGACCTATCATCGGAATGGGTCTGGGCATAGGAATAAACGACTTCATGCTCTTCAAGCGTGCTGCCAAGAATTATCTTGTCGCCACCTTGTTCAGTGTGGCAACGGCTACGGTTTATTTTCTTCTTACTCCCTTGGACGAGGTGCAGTCGGAATTGCTTGCCCGTACCTCGCCCACCATATACGACGTGGGCATTGCCCTGTGCGGCGGCCTGGCAGGTATAGTTGCATTGGGAAGCAGAAGCCAGCGTATGGGCAATGTCGTTCCCGGTGTGGCTATAGCCACGGCTCTGATGCCGCCCCTCTGCACAGTGGGTTTTGGCCTGGGTACGGGAAACTGGCTCTTTGCCGCAGGAGCCTTGTATCTGTATCTTATCAATACCATCTTTATATCCTTGGCCACGTTCATCGGAGTGACGTTTGTTATGCGTTTCCCCAAAAAGGTTTTTGTGGATAAGGAACGTGAGAAGAGGGTGAAGCACATCATCACCTTTATCAGCGTGATTACTATTATCCCGAGTATCTACATAACTTTCCAAATGGTACAGGAGACGGTGTTCAATGAACGTTGTCATGATTTCTGTAGGGAAGTCTTTCAGGATGAGGCTTCAAAGGTGATATCTCAGGATATAGACTATGGCAAGCGCACGTTGAGGGTGGTGATGCTCGGCGAAGAGGTGGACAGTGCACAGGTGGACGCAATGAAGTCAATGCTTCCGCAGTATGGCCTGGAGGGGGTAAAACTGGATATTGTACAGAACAGTCCCGGTGTTGATATAGAAAGTGTCCGTGGCATGATATTTACGGAACGCAACAAGACGCTGGCCACGCAAAGGCAGTTGGCGGAAAACGAACGTGAAATAAGGCTATTGCGCGACAGTATGGAATTGTACGGGCAATCCTTGGCCCTGTCTCGTGTCCTGCTGCCGGAATTGACAGCATTGTTCCCTGATGTCCATTCGGTTTCTACTGCCAGGGGTGTGCATACTTACTGGGCAGATTCTGTAATGCGCGACAGTTCGGTATATGTGGTAAACGTGGTTTTGTCCAATGGAATGAAACCGGAGGAAGAGCAGCGCATGGACGCATGGCTTAGGATGCGTCTTGGACGTGATGATGTCCAGGTTGTTGTAGCCAATGACGGCAGGGTAGGGGAAACTGCCAAAAAATAACACCTGCCTCATCGTGGCAGGTGTATGGTGTGTCTGCTGTGGAGTTATTGTTTCTTTCTTTTTGAGTTTTGTCCCGCTCACCGCTCACCGCTCATCCGCTCCCCGCTCATCCGCTCATCGCTCGCCGCTCATCCGCTCAAGCGTGAGGTAGTCTGTCATGTCAAGTTTCAGTGGGGTGATGGCTGCCATGTCGTGGTCGATGGTCCAATAGTCGGTGTCGTCGGCGTCCGGTTCCAGATTGTTGAATGTGCCAGTGAGGGTGTAAATATTTTTGCCATCCTCGTCTGTGCTGGCATCCAGCCATTCTGTGTGCCACATGCCACGTGCCATTCTGCATATTTTCGCACCGGCGAGTTTCTTCACTTCGGGGAAGTTAATGTTCAGGCATGTGTCCTCGGGTAGTCCGTTGTGCAGGACTCTTTTTGCCCATTCTATGACAACTTCGGCATAAGGAGCAAAGTCGCATTCCTTCTTGTGTGTCCTCAGGCTGTATGCTATTGCAGGCACTCCCTTCATGCACGCTTCCAGTACGGCACCCACAGTGCCGCTGTAGTGCAGCGATATTGAGGCATTGTCGCCATGGTTTATACCGCTTACAACAAGGTCGGGCTTGCAGGGGAGTATCTTTTCCAGTGCTATCTTCACGCAGTCCACTGGGGTTCCGGAGCAGGCATAGGTGTTGTCGTCTATTCTCTGGATACTTACCGGGCACGTTGGTGTGATGCTGCAGCCCGCGCCGCTACGAGCGCTGTCGGGCGCCACAACAACGATATCGCCGAGTTCGCGCATTAAGCCGGCAAGAAACTGTATGCCCTGTGCCTGAAAGCCGTCATCGTTAGTGATAAGGATGGTTGGTCTGGCTTTTGCTGTCATCTTTTTCTTGATTTTTGTTCGCAAAGGTAGTGCTTTTTGTATTTTAATACAAGTTTTACTTTGTCTTTTCCATGCTTTTATGTATCTTTGTTCGCGAAATTATATAACAGAAAACCAAATGGGTAAGATAATTGCTTTGGCCAACCAGAAGGGTGGCGTAGGTAAGACTACAACCAGTATGAATCTGGCGGCGTCCTTGGCAGCCTTGGAAAAGAAGGTGCTGCTGATAGATGCGGACCCTCAGGCCAATGCCTCCAGTGGTCTTGGCGTAGACAGCACTCAGGTGGATTGCACAATATACAATTGCCTGATTGACCGGGTTGATGTGCGCGAGGCCATTTACAGTACTGATGTGGAGAATCTGGATATCATTCCCAGCCATATTGACCTGGTGGGAGCGGAGATAGAGATGCTCAACAGACAGAACCGTGAACGCATCATGCTGAACATGCTCTCTCCGGTGGCAGGGGATTATGACTATATACTGATAGACTGTAGCCCCTCACTCGGATTGATAACGGTGAATGCCCTCACGGCTGCTGCCAGTGTTATTATTCCTGTTCAGTGCGAGTACTTCGCTTTGGAGGGTATCAGCAAATTGCTGAACACAATAAAGATTATCAAGGCCAAACTGAATCCCGAACTGGAGATAGAGGGCTTCTTGCTGACTATGTACGATAGCCGTCTGCGACTGGCCAACCAGATCTATGACGAGGTTAAGCGTCATTTCCGCGAACTGGTGTTCCGTACGGTGATTCAGCGAAACGTGAAATTGTCCGAGGCTCCAAGTCATGGTCTGCCTGTTCTTCATTATGATGTGGATTCTGCAGGTGCAAGGAACCATTTGGCGTTGGCTCAGGAAATCATAGAGAAAAACGAGAAGCAGAACTAAGGGAGGTTCTTAAAATCAGCTTTAAATGGCAATAAAAAAGAAATATGCGGCTTTGGGTCGCGGCTTGGACGCGCTCATTAGTACCGAGAAGGTTAATACAGCCGGTTCCGGCAGTATCAACGAAATACCTATCGAGCAGATATTCCCCAATCCTAATCAGCCACGCAGGGAATTCGATCCTGTGGCCTTGCAGGAATTGTCTGACAGCATCAGGGAATTAGGTATTGTGCAGCCTATCACCCTGCGCGACCAGGGCGACGGAACCTATCTCATTATAGCCGGCGAACGACGCTGGAGAGCCAGTCAGATGGCCGGACTTGAGGCTATCCCTGCCTATGTGCGTACCGTGGATGACGAGAACATGATGGAGATGGCTCTTATCGAGAATATCCAGCGTGAAGACCTCAATGCCCTGGAGATAGCCCTGGCCTACCAACATCTGTTGGAGCAATATGATTTGACTCAGGAACGCTTGTCAGAGAGGGTAGGAAAAAATCGCAGTACGATAACCAATTACCTGCGCTTGTTGAAGTTGCCGGCAACTATCCAGATGGGTCTGAAGGACCATCGCTTGGAAATGGGACATGCCCGTGCACTGCTGGCCATAGACGACCCGAAACTCCAGATACGTGCCTACAACGAGATTGTAGAGCAGGGACTGAGTGTGCACAAGGTGGAGGAGATGGTGAAGGAATTGTCGGAAGTCGGTTCTGTGAAGACAACAGAGGGTGGTCGCCTGAAGGGTCGCAGCACCAAAATAAGCGAGGAATACAATATATTGAAGGATAGCTTGTCGCGTTTCTTCCAGACCAAAGTGCAGTTGACATGCTCCGATAAGGGAAAGGGTAAGATTGTTATCCCCTTTGCCAACGAAAGGGAGATGGAGAGAATAATTGAAATACTGGACAGATTGAAGTGAGCGTGGCAAGATTGTACCTTAAGGTTGTTCTGCTGCTAACATTCATCTTCTCATTTGCGTGCCAGGATGTGATGTCGCAGGAGCGGGTAGAAGCCAGCCCGGAACGCCCTCAGCGTTTGGACTCGCTCGAGGTGATGCTTCCGCAGGATTCTGCCGTTGCGGTAGAGAAGGTGGTTTCGGACAGGGAACTTGTCTCTCGCGATACGACAGTTGTCCTGTATGCCGACTCCTTGCAAAAGGCGGTGGCCGATACGTTGGACCTGAGCCGTTTCGATAAATGGAGACCAGACCCCATTAGGGCCATGTGGCTGGCAATGGTGGTTCCCGGTGGCGGACAGATATACAACCGTAAGTTCTGGAAACTGCCCATCGTCTATGGCGGTGTCGTTGGCTGTATCTATGCCGTAAGCTGGAACTCGCAGATGCTGAGGGACTATTCTCAGGCATACCAGGACATAATGGACAGCGACCCCACTACCAACAGTCACCTCGAGATGCTTCCTCTGGGGTATGACATAACAGGACGTGAGGAGCACTTCAAGTCTGTGTTCAAGAGAAAGAAGGATTTCTATAGGCGCTATAGGGACTTGAGCATATTCTGCATAGCAGGTGTATATCTGTTGAGTATAATCGATGCATATGTCGACGCAGAACTCAGTACATTCGATATCGGAACCGACCTTTCTCTTAGCATATCGCCAGGCATGATTCCGTCTGGTTCGGGAAGCAGTATTGCACCATTGGGAAGCGCTCCGGGTGTGACATTTCAGTTTAATTACTAAATCGCAACAAGTCTATGAAGAAATATCTATCAATACTCCTGCTTTCAGTTATGGCAATCTCTGCCTCAGCGCAGAAGGATATTACCGTCTTTGACGAGAATACCGGAAAGGAGGAAACCATAAGTCTGCCTGAGGGCATGCTCCAGGAGGAACTGGACAGTATGATGCGCCAGTGGTGTGCCCGTACCTATCTGACATACGACAGCGCTTCTTGCGAGAGTACAGGTGAGAATATCCAGTGCGAACCTGAAGAGTATATTCGCCGTCTGCAGAATCTGCCCAATGTGATAGAGATGCCCTATAACTCCGTGGTGCGCCAGTTCATAGACCAATATACAGGCCGTTTGCGCCGCCATGTGGCAATAATGCTTGGGGCAAGCAATTTCTATATACCCATTTTCGAGGATGCCCTCGAGGCATACCAGCTTCCTCTGGAACTGAAATACCTGCCAATCATAGAGAGCGCACTGAATCCCGGTGCTGCCAGTCGCGTGGGTGCTGCCGGTTTGTGGCAGTTCATGCTCACTACAGGCAAGCGTTACGACCTCGAGGTTACCAGTCTCATTGACGACCGCCGCGACCCCATCAAGTCCAGTTATGCCGCTGCACGCATGCTTAGCGGTCTTTACGAGATATTCGGCGACTGGACTCTGGTAATCGCTGCCTACAACTGCGGACCAGGCAATGTCAGCAAGGCCATCAAGCGTGCTGGCGGAGAGCGCGACTACTGGAAGATCTATCCTTATTTGCCACAGGAGACACGCGGCTATGTTCCTGCCTTCATTGCAGCAAACTATGTGATGAACTACTATTGCGAGCACAATATATGCCCTGCTTCTACCCGTTTGCCAATGGGAACCGACACTATTGTGGTGAACCGTGACTTGTATCTGGAGCAGGTGAGCGACTTGTGTGGCATTTCCATGGACGAACTGAAGGCTCTGAATCCCCAGTACCGTACTACCAAGGTTCCAGGCGCAGCGGCTCCATGCACTCTGCGTATGCCCATAGAGGCCATCAACGCCTTCATCGAGAGCGGAGACAGTGTCTATACCCACCGCCTTGAAGAACTGAACAAGCGCCGTTCCGTTGTACAGGTTAGTGAAAAGGCAGTTACCAAGGGCACAAAGGGTGCCAAGACAGTAACGGTGCGAAGCGGTGACACGCTTGGCTCCATAGCAAAGCGCAATGGTACTACAATAGCGAAGATAAAGAAACTGAATGGCATGAAGAACGATATCATTCGTGTTGGCCAAAAGCTTCGTGTAAGATAACACTTGCCCTTATGCAGGACGACAAGATGATACAGGAGGCGTACGAGCGTCTCATTGATACATATCTGGCTTCTCCCCACCGCAAGAAGGTGGATGTCATCGAGAAGGCTTTCAAGTTCGCCCGCCAGGCGCATCAAGGCGTGCGTCGTCTTTCCGGCGAGCCATATATCATGCATCCGCTTTCCGTGGCACAGATAGTGTGTGGCGAGATAGGTCTGGGCAGTACCAGTATCTGCGCAGCCCTGCTGCATGATGTGGTGGAGGATACCGACTATACCGTAGAGGACATCCATAATATCTTCGGACCAAAGATAGCGCAGATAGTGGATGGCGTTACCAAGATCAGCGGCGGTATCTTTGGTAATCAGGCATCGGCACAGGCCGAGACCTTCAAGAAGCTCTTGCTCACGATGAGCGATGACATCCGCGTTATTCTGATAAAGATCAGCGACCGCCTGCACAACATGCGCACGCTTGGCAGTCAGTTGCCTGCCAAGCAGTATAAGATAACAGGTGAGACACTGTACATATATGCTCCACTGGCAAACCGTCTGGGACTAAACAAGATAAAGGAAGAGCTCGAGGACCTGTCTTTCCGCTATGAGCAGCCAGAGCAGTATGCCGTCATCAGCGGGCGCCTGTCGGAGGTAAGCGGACATCTTCAGGAGGTGTTCGATGAATTTACCGCTCCCATCCGCGAACGGTTGGACCAGACGGAACTGAAATACGAGATAAAGGCTCGAATAAAAACCCCGTATAGTATCTGGCGCAAGATGCAGACCAAGCATGTCACCTTGGATGAGGTGTACGACATCCTGGCTGCACGTATCGTTTTTGAGGGGGATGGCCAGTCCGAGACGGAGATTACCGACTGCTGGCGAATCTATGCCATAGCCACGAATATCTATAAGCCGCATCCTGAGCGTTTGCGCGACTGGTTGTCACATCCTAAAGCCAATGGCTATCAGGCCTTGCAGACCACGCTGATGAGCAGAAACGGCCGCTGGATAGAGTTGCAGATCCGCTCGCGCCGCATGGACGATATTGCCGAACAGGGTTTTGCCGCACATTGGAAGTACAAGGACGGCAGCAAGACCCGCCAGGACAGCGAGAACGAACTGGACCGCTGGCTTTCCACTATCAAGGAGATTTTGGACGATCCGCAGCCCAATGCTATGGACTTCCTGGATGCTATTAAACTGAACCTTTATGCTAGCGAGATTTTTGTGGTAACCCCCAAGGGCGAGTTCAAGACCATGCCTTCGGGCTGTACTGTCCTTGACTTTGCTTTCAGTGTGCACTCCACTCTCGGCACTCATTGCATCGGCGCCAAGGTGAACCATCATCTTGTTCCTTTGTCACATCGTCTTGAGAGCGGTGATCAGGTGGAAGTTCTCACAGGGCGTAATGTGCAGGTCGTTCCAGAATGGATGAATCATGTTACTACCGCCAAGGCGCAGACCAAGATACAGGCCATACTTCGTCGCCAGCAGCGTCAGTTACAGAAGGAGGGCGAGGAGATGTTGCAGGAATTCCTGCGAAGCAATGACTTGCCCATGGATGGCGGTACGATGGATCGCCTGTGCCTCTTCTATCATGTTGAAACGCGCGAACAGCTGTTTGCCAAGATTGCAGGTCGCACTGCCGTTCTTGGTGAGGACACGTTGCGCCATTTGCAAAACAAGTCCTCCAAGCGCAGATGGAGGCGTTTTATTCCTTTCTTGAAGAGTGCCGATGTGGTTAAGGAGCCGGCACAGCCTTCAGAGGTGCCTTCCCTGGACAAGAAAAAGGTTTTGCTGCTTGACGAGGATACTATTTCCAAATATCTTATATGCGACCACTGTCGTCCGATTCCTGGCGACGATGTGCTTGCGTTCCAGTCTCGTGAAGGGTATGTTACCATACACAAGCGTCAGTGTTCGTCGCTCGACAGGCTCAAGGCTGTAGAGGGCAACAATATTCTGGCTGCCACCTGGGATACCCATAAGGTGTTGTGCTTCCCTGCCGTCCTGCATGTTGAGGGCATAGACCGTGTTGGCGTCCTGCATCAGATAACGGGTATCCTGTCGCAGCAGATGAATCTGAATATATCACGTCTTAATGTTCAGACCAATAGTGGCATATTTTCTGCCGAGATAGTGATGGAAGTGCATGATCTCCAAGATCTGCAAAGCATCATCCGTGACCTGAAGAAGATAAAGGAAATAGAGAAAGTCGTCAGAACAGACTGAGCTCAGTCTACGCCAGTTCGTTCAGTTCCTTGCGCAGTGCCACCAGTTCTTCGCGCAGGCTCTGCAGTTCGTTTATTATGACAGAGGTGTCGCCTGCTCCTTTCTTGTTTTTGGAAAGAACCTCCTTGGCGGCGTTCAGTTTCATGCCGCGCACCTTTACCAGATTGTAAACCACACGTATTTCCTCAATGTCGGCTTGGGTGTATTGGCGCACGTTGTTGCCGCTTTTCTTGGGGTGGATGTTGGGGAACTGCTTTTCCCAAAAACGCAACAGAGACTCAGCAACACCGAATTGGGCTGCAACTTCAGATATACTATAGTATAACTTCAAATCAGGATTCGTGTTCAGACTCATATTGCCAGCGTGTGAATGTTTTGGTTTACAGTGAGGTAATTATTTGATTAAAACTTTGCAAAGTTAACTAAAACGGAGTATCTTTGCAAAGTTTTTCGGAAGAAAGTGTCCGAAGGACAAAATATTTGCAAATAATCTATACAACACAAGCAATATGATGACAGCTAATGAAATCCGCGACTCGTACAAGAAGTACTTCGAGTCCAAGGGTCACCTCATCGTTCCTTCTGCCCCCATGGTGGTGAAGGACGACCCCACACTGATGTTCACCAATGCCGGCATGAACCAGTGGAAGGATATAATTCTGGGTACTCGCGACCCCGAACCTCGCCGTCGTGCCGACACTCAGAAGTGTCTGCGCGTCAGCGGCAAGCATAACGACCTGGAGGAGGTAGGCCACGATACCTACCACCACACCATGTTCGAGATGCTCGGCAACTGGAGCTTCGGCGACTACTTCAAGGAGGGCGCTATCGACATGGCATGGGAATACCTCGTTGATGTTCTCAAGCTGAACCCTGCCGACCTTTACGTTACCGTGTTCGAAGGTGATGCCAGCGAGAACCTTTCACGCGACGATGAGGCCGCCAGCTTCTGGCTCAAGCATGTCCCTGCCGACCACATCATCAACGGCAACAAGCACGACAACTTCTGGGAAATGGGCGATACAGGTCCTTGTGGCCCCTGTTCCGAGATTCATCTGGACAGCCGTTCTGCCGAGGAGAAGGCAAAGGTGCCCGGACGTGAACTTGTCAACAAGGACGACCCACAGGTCATCGAGATATGGAACATCGTGTTCATGCAGTTCGAACGCAAGGCCGACGGCCATCTCGAACCCCTTGGCATGAATGTAATCGATACCGGTATGGGCTTCGAGCGTCTGGTGCGTGCCATCCAGGGCAAGCAGTCTAACTACGACACAGACATTTTCCAGCCCATCATCAAGGCCTTGGCCGAGAAGACAGGCATCCCCTACGGCCAGAGCGAGAAGACCGATATCGCCATGCGTGTTATCGTCGACCACCTGCGTGCCATTTCCTTCAGCATTGCCGATGGTCAGCTGCCCTCCAATGCCAAGGCCGGTTATGTCATCCGCCGCATCCTGCGCCGTGCAGTGCGCTACGGCTATACCTTCCTGGGTCAGAAGCAGGCATTCATGTACACCCTTGTTCCCACTCTGGCACAGGAGATGGGCGGTGCCTTCCCTGAGCTCGTGGGACAGAAGGATTTCATCATGAAGGTTATGAAGGAGGAGGAGGACAGTTTCCTGCGCACTCTGGAGAACGGTATCCGTCTGCTCAACGGTGTTATCGAGGAGACTCGTGCCGCTGGCAATACAGAGATCGCTGGCGAGAAGGCATTCACCCTGTTTGATACCTTCGGTTTCCCCTTGGACCTGACCGAACTTATCTGCCGCGAAAACGGTATGGCCGTGGACGAGGCTGGTTTCAATGCCGAGATGGAGAAGCAGAAGGCACGTGCCCGCAACGCTGCTCAGGTGGAGATGGGCGACTGGCACATCGTTGGCGAGACCGAGGAACTTGCCGGCGAGGAACTCAGCACCTTCGTAGGATACGACTACACAGAGTACAGCTGCCGCATCGTCAAGTACCGCGAGGTGAAGCAGAAGAAGGGTGTTGTCTACGAGGCTATCCTCAACCAGACTCCTTTCTATGGCGAGATGGGCGGTGAGGTAGGCGATACCGGTGTGCTCGTAAACGACGAGGAGACCATCCGCGTGCTCGACACCAAGAAGGAGAACGGTGTTTCCGTTCATCTGCTGGAGCGCATCCCCAACAATCCCGAGGCAGAGTTCATGGCTTGCGTGGATGTAGAGCGCCGTCGTGCCACCGAGGCCAACCACACCTGTACCCACCTGCTGGACGAGGCTCTGCGCACCGTTCTGGGTGAGCACGTTGAGCAGAAGGGTTCTCTGGTAACTCCCGATTACCTGCGCTTCGACTTCTCACACTTCGAGAAGGTTACTCCCGAGCAGATTCGCGAGGTTGAGCACTTGGTCAACGAACGTATTCGCGAGGACCTGCCCCTTCAGGAATATCGCGACACCCCCATGGAGGAGGCAAAGAAACTGGGCGCCATTGCACTCTTTGGCGAGAAATATGGCGACAAGGTTCGCGTGGTACAGTTCGGTTCCAGCGTAGAGTTCTGTGGCGGTTGCCATGCCCAGAGCACTGGCCGCATTGGTATGGTTCGCATCGTCAGCGAGAGCAGTGTTGCCGCAGGCGTTCGCCGCATCGAGGCTGTTACAGGCCGTGCCGTGGAGGAAATGATGGACAAGCAGCAGGATATGGTTGCCGAACTCCGTGCCCTCTTCAACAACGTCCCCGACCTCATCACCACCGTGCGCCGTGCCATCGACGACAATGCCGGTTTGCGCAAGCAGGTGGACGAGTTCAAGGCACAGCAGGCTCTCCAGTTCAAGAAGGAACTTCTCGAGAAGGCACACGAGGTGAAGGGCGTCAAGGTAATCCAGGGTGTCCTGAACATTGACACCCAGAATGCCAAGGATATGGCTTTCCAGTTGCGTGGCCAGTTCACAGAGAAACTGCTTGTCGTTATCGGTGGTCTCTGCGAGGGCAAGCCCTCTCTCACCGTAAGTCTTTCCGACGACCTCGTTGCAGCAGGTCTGAATGCCGGCAAACTGGTACGCGAGGCAGGACGCCTCATCCAGGGCGGCGGCGGTGGCCAGGCTCACTTCGCTACAGCAGGCGGCAAGGATCCCGACGGCATCGTTGCAGCAGTAACTAAGGTAATCGAACTGGCAACAGCCGAGTAAGATATACCTTATAATATATATATATATACGCGCGCGAGGCAACACAATGAGGTGTTGCCTCGTTCCTATTTTAATATGGTTGGACAAGTTAAAAATTTCCGAGTATCACGCCTTTTTATCAGTTAAAGCATTATCTTTGTAACGACAAAAAGCATATTAACTAAATAAACCGGAATTGCCAATGAAGCATAGTGTATAGTAAGGTATGTACATTTAGAAAAACATATAGAAAAGCGTTTTAGCTTTATTCTTCCGCTCAGAAAGTTTGGCGACTAAGTAGACAGGAAGGAATATCGTTAAAATGCCTGTGTCGTGTATAACGGCGTGGGCTTTTAGTTATATTCTTCTGTCGGGTTACGCCAAACACCTCTGAGTCGGGATATTCTAAAGGTTCCGCGCTTTTTTGTGCGTATCTATAATTGATAGTCAAGGGACAACGGAGTAACTCGAAAAGCCGCAAGTGAGTAGAGGACATAATTTTAATAACATGAAAATGAGAAGAAGTATTTTGTTAACTGTCATCGGTCTGTTTGCCTTATGTCTTGGACTTAAGGCAGAGGTGTATTCCGGTGCGTGTGGAGACAGTATTGCCTGGAGTCTTGATACTGAGACGGGGGTGCTCGCAATTGAGGGAAAAGGAGAGATTACGGTCGGAGAAACCTATAATCATGAGACGAAGGAGTGGGAGCATCCCAAGACATGGCTGCAATATAAGGATAAAATTTCTTCAGCAAGGATTGCTGAGGGGGTGACCTGTATTGGCTATGAGGCTTTCAAAGATTGTTCAAATCTTGTTTCCGTATTCATTCCCAATAGCGTTACACGTATTGAAGGTTCTGCCTTTAGTGGTTGCTCCAATCTGAAGTCTTTGGATATTCCCAACAGCGTTACCAGTATGGGACATTCTGCATTTGATGGGTGTGATAGTCTTGAATATGAAATTGAAAATGATGTCAAGTATCTTTCCAATTGGGCTGTTGGAGTGGTAAGAGGCAAGACATCGTACACTATACGTCAAGGGACGCTTGGTTTGCATGAGACGTTTAGGTGGGCAACAGACTTAAAGGAAGCCCTTCTTCCTGAAGGACTAATATCTATTGGCTCTAATGCGTTTTATAATTGCAGAGAACTTACAACCATAAATATTCCCCAAAGCGTCACAAACATTGGCCTGAGTGCATTCAATAGTTGTACCAATCTTCAATCAATAACACTTCCTGATGCTTTGGAAAGTATTGATACTTGGGCATTTTCTAGTTGCGCTGCCCTTAAATCTGTTGTTATTCCCAAAGGTGTTAAGCAAATATCTCACTCTGTATTTGATGACTGTGCCAATTTAACCTCTATCGTTGTTTCGGAAGAGAATCCTATATACGATTCACGAGAGAACTGTAATGCTATCATACGTACTTCAACTAACGAACTTGTTTTGGGAAATCATTCCAGTACTATCCCAAAGAGTGTTAGGCGTATTGGTGATTTGGCTTTTTATGGGTGTAAAGGGCTCAAGGCAATACATATTCCAGATAGTGTTTCTGATATTTCATGGCAAGCTTTTGAGGGATGTGCAGATTTGACCTCTATAGTTATAGCAAAAGGTAACCCGGTTTATGATTCTCGTGAAAATTGTAATGCCATCATTCGTTCATCGACTAATACTTTGGAATTAGGTTGTGTATCGACAGTAATACCTAATAGTGTCACTTCAATATCTTATGACGCTTTTGAAAGATCGTCAATAAAATCTGTAGTCATCCCTAAAGGAGTAACAGAGATAAACGGTAATCCATTCAGAGATTGCATGGAACTAACCTCTATCATAGTGGAAGAAGGTAATCCGAAATACGATTCCCGTGAAAACTGTAATGCTATCATAGAAACGGCTACCAACACTCTCATCGCCGGATGTGGCAAAACCGTTATACCTAATAGTGTGACTGCGATAGAAGAGTGGGCTCAATTGTCTCCCCAAGACGGAAATGATGTGTTTACGATAGGCAGCGGAGTGAAAAGTATCGGCGAGTATGCTTTTAGCGGTTATCACAATGTCGTTTGTCATGCGCTTGTTCCGCCAGTATGCGCCCCAGATGCATTTTCAACTTGGAGACAGAAAAACTTATATGTCCCCAAGGAATCTGTTGAAGAGTACTCTAAAGTGGCACCTTGGAACGAATGGACCATATACGGATTTACCCAAAAGACAACTAAAGAAGGTGAGGAAATGTTAGTTGTAGAGACATTGCCGGTAAAGCCAGGTGTTTACAAAACAACACAATATAAACGAGGAGAACTTCCTGTTGAAGATTTTCCATTTGAAATATACAGGAAGGTATTGGGTATAGACACGGTTGATGTGACAGATGCCCTCAAAAAGACAGAGTTAAAGGCTGTGCAGGTCGAGTTTTATACAGCTCAAGGGCAGAATAACATAATGGTACCTTGTTTCCTGATTAGCCAAGCTAAATCAAATATTATAGAGGCGGGTAAGAAGGGATTTACAAACAAGTGGGTATGCGATATGTATAACCACATCACTATAGAATATGGTACTGTGGTCAATGAGTATTATAGCAAGAAGTTCAAGCCTTCACCCGTCTACGAGGAGATGGAAAAGGCCTTCAAGACAAAACCAAACAAAAAGAATGCTTTCCTGGGCGTGTGGAAGTGCAAGAACTATACTACTGATACATATTACAAAATATATGGCGAAAAGTACCGTGTAGGTATGCACATACGCCGTAATGATGCACAAGGTAGCATTGAAAGTGTTGAGTATTTAAAGGACAAGACTACGTTAGAGGGTGGAAACCCGTGTGACATCAGGTGGACAAGTCCCGACAGTTATACTTTGTTCTACCAATGGAACGGAAACACCATAGGCGAAATCTGGGAACGTAGCAGCATGGAAGAACTTGGCGAGGATTTCAACAGAGTAGTAATGAACGTAACGAACAAACAACAGAGATAACGAGGAGCAGCATCATTGTTCCTAACGCATACGAGGTGGCAGATTTCAGATTCTGCCGCCTCGTACGTTATATGTGTTTCAGTCTTTGGTGGGATTTACCTCTTGTTCATGATGGAGTTTGTCACTGTTACGGAACTTACCAGTTTGCCTGTGGAAGTGAATATCTGCACGTTCCACACGTGGCTGGAACGGCCCAGATGTACTGGTGTTGCTACACCGCGTACGGTATCTCCGTCGTGGGCGCTGGATACGTGGTTGCCCGATACCTGCATGCCTACCGCCATTTCTCCGGGTTTGCATGCTATCATGCTGCCCAGTCCAGCCAATGTTTCTGCCAGGGCCAGTGAGGCTCCGCCAGCCAGGATGCCGAAGGGCTGGCGTGTCCTGCCATCCACAGGCATGGTGGCCTCCACACGGTGCGGACTGGCAAAGGTATATTGCATGCCCAGAGCACCCATCAGTGTGTTCTTGTTCTGGGCGTTCAGTACGTCAACAGGAACCTCCTGGTCGTCTTCTGGTTTTTCCTGTTCTTCCTCGAAGGCACGTTCTATTGCAATGGCAGCACCATCCTCGTCATTGGTAAGTGTGGTGTAGTCTGCACAGCGCTTTACCTCCTCAGGAGCATTGCCCATGGCAATACCCATACCTGCCATCTGCAGCATATTGATGTCTGCACGTCCGTCGCCGAAGGCAAGAACCTCCTTCATGCTGATGCCCAGTTTCTGTACCAAGGCGCTCATGGCATGGCTCTTGCCCACCTGATAGCCTACAATCTCCAGGTAGTAGGGGTTGGAGTGTATGGTATCCATCACACCGTTCAGGTGGCGTTGCAGATGTTCCTCCATTCCCAACAGGACCTGTTCGTCCTCGTTCACGAAGATTACCTCCGTAGGCCAGGCATCCTTGTTGTCTGCCAGATGCTCCGTGGCTGCCGATATGCTGTCCACATGGCGCAGAGCCATGTTGTTCATCTGTGCTTCGTCCACAATGCGGTGGTTTGTCGTGTCTGTTGCCACAACCTCATCGCCTTCATAGTAAGCCAGGGCGCATCCGCAGCGCTCAGCCTGTTTTTCCAGGTAGGGGATCATCTTCGGGTCAATGGTTCTTTCAAAGATAACCTTGCCGGTACTTGCTTCCAGCACCTTGGCACCATTGTAGCTGATGATGAAGCCATCGTTGAAATCCAGGTCAATGGCCTTGGCAAAGGGCAGTACGCCATATGTGGGTCGTCCTGTGGCCAAGGCTATACGCACTCCATTCTGCTGTACCTTCTTCAGGATTTTAATGGTGCGTTCACTCATTTCGCGATTGCTGTTCAGCAATGTGCCGTCAACGTCAAGGACAAGAAGTTTTATATCCATAGTCTTAATATTACCGTGTTTTTACACCCACAAAGATATATAAAAAAACAATATCTTGTGTGTTATGCCGTGTGCATTTAATTATTTTTAAGCCTCCTCGGTTTGTTCCTCTGGCCAGTTTACCAGATACACGTGCCCAGTGGCTCGGGTTATGGCGGTGTACAGCCATCTTATATAGTCCTCGCACAGCATGTCCTCAGTCATATATCCCTGGTCTATGTACACGTCCTCCCATTGTCCGCCCTGCGCCTTGTGACAGGTGATGGCATAGGCATATTTTATCTGCAGGGCGCCGTAGTGCCTGTCTTCCTTGACCGCCTTGAACAGGTCGCGCTTGTTCCTGAGTTCCGGATAGTCTTCGCATACTTTCAGGAAGAGCGTCTGCTGCTGTTCCTTGCTCAGGGCAGGTGCTTCGGAGTGCAAGGTGTCCAGCAGGACCACTGTGTCCAGTTCTGTGATGACGCAGTTCTCGCTGCTCTCGTCTGCAGGGTGGTCGCTGCGGTCGATAAGTTTGAGCGATGCGTCGGCAAAGCGGAACCCGTACAGTTCCCGCTCGTTGCGTATGCGCTGTATCACGGCCATTTCTCCGTTGGCTATCAGGTCCTTCCCGTTCAGATACTTGTTCTTTGCCACCATCACCATGTCGCCCCCTCCCAGTTCGCATTCATAGTCAAGGATGCGGTTGCGTATGCCCATGTTGTATATGTTGGCCCGCTTGTTGCTGCGTGTGATCACTATGGTGCCCTCTTTTCCACATCTGCGGTAACTTTGTTCCAGCGCCTCTATCAGTTCGTTGCCAGGCACTATGTGCACGTCTGGAAACGAAGTTCTTATCTTTGGCAGGTCATATCCCTCTTGCAGGCATTGCCTCAGCCGTGTAGCATTCCATAGTATGCCGGATTCGTCCATCTGTCTCACCACCTGTGTCAGTTCCACCTCCGTCACGTCCAGACCGTATCCTCCCAGTTCTGTGGCTTCCAGGGCAGGGGAGAGCACTTCCCCCACAGGAGGCAGCTGGGCAGTGTCGCCTATCAGTATGAGGCGGCATCCCTGGCAGGAGTATACGTAATGCACCAGGTCGTCCAGCAGCCTGCCGTCGCCAAAGACGCTGCCGCTCAGACCTTCATTTGCGATCATCGAAGCCTCGTCCACGATGTACAGGGTATGCTCCTTCAGGTTGGGCGCTGCCGTAAACCGTTCTTCTCCAAAGGTCTTCTGGCGGTATATCTGTCTGTGTATGGTTCCAGCAGTTGTCTCGGCATATCCGCCCATTACCTTGGCCGCTCTTCCGGTGGGGGCCAGCAGGACAACACGCTGCTTCAGCATCTTCATCGTGCGTACCAGAGCACCCACCAGCGAGGTCTTTCCCGTGCCGGCATATCCTTTCAGCAGGAATATGCAGTCATCGTTTCTGTTAAGCAGGAAACGGCACCACAAATCTATCACATATTCCTGTTCTTTTGTGGGTATGTGCTGGAAATTGCCCCTAATCAGTGCCCCTAAATCCTCACTTATCATACAAGTTTGATAAAAAAAAGAGTGAAAATGCCTTTAGTTGGATTCTTTTTATTAACTTTGCCATGCGAATGTACAAAAATAAAATGAAATAACAGACATGAAAAAGGTAATTAATGCAGTTTTAGCTGTGTGTGTTGTGCTCCTGGGTATTATATGCTGGCGTAGCATTCAGGACGACATCAACTTTGAGGCAGATGTTAAGTATCGTGAGTCAAAGGTTAAGGCACGTCTTCTCCAGATTAAGGATGCGGAAGAGGCTTACAAGCAGCAGCATCCCGAGGGTGCATATTGTGCTGACTGGAATGTGCTCACCGACTTCGTTAAGAACGGTAAGTTGCCTATCATCATTAAGGAAGGTGTTTTGAGTGATGAGCAGATGGAGAAAGGCTTGACAGAGTCAAAGGCTGCAGAGATTATCAATAGTGGCGATGCAAAGAAGATTGCAGAGTTCAAGCTGGAAGGTTTCCGTCGTGATACTGTATGGGTGTCTTTGAAGGACAGCCTCTACAAGGGTCAGAACCTCAATATCGACTCTATGCGCTACATTCCTTTCTCAGAGGGCGATACCTTTGAAATTATTGCTTGCCCCAACACCACCAAGAGCGGTGCCATCATCCAGGTTATGGAGTGTAACGCTTCTATCGCAAGCTACCTGAAGGGTATGGGTAAGCTCGGTGACAGAATGATCAAGAACAAGACCATCGAGTCTGACGAGATGGGCCGCTACGCTGGTCTGAAGATCGGTGAGGCAGGTGACGGTTGGAACAACAATGCCGGTAACTGGGAATAAATCTTTATTGAACTATAGTCTATCCATCCGTCTTTGTACGGATGGATTTTCTTTTCTTGTACACAGCCTCGGCTCAGGTCAGCTGCTGTTGCAGGAAAATTTGCGTTGTGCCCAGGACGAAACCATGGCAGAGGCATTGGAGCGCGGACTCCAGTTGCCCCGAGTCCGTGGCAGACAGTACGAGAGGGTAATTCTCTATTCCTCTTCGCCCAGTACACGTGTTCCTCTGGACGAGTTCCGCAGGGAGGATATGCTGGCTGTCTACCGCCTTACCTTCACTGGCATCTCGCCACGTCCCGAGGACATGCGTTTCCAGGTGTTGCCCTCATTGGATGTAGTGGAGATATTCACACTGCAGCCTTCCATAGTCGACACCTTGAAAAACCATTACCCCAGTGCCATGGTGCAGGGACTGTATGGTACTATGCTCTCGCAGGTTGCCGAGATGCAGCAGGGCAGCACACTCTCTGTCAGTTGCCACGCCCTCATCGTCGACGGAGGAGTCATGATTGCAGTACTTAGGCGCGGACGCTTGCACTTTGCCAACGTCTTCTGCGCTGCCGGCAATGCCGACAAGCTCTATTTCATACTATATGTGTGGAAGACACTCTCTTTGGATGCGTGGCATGATTCCTGCACGCTTTATGGCGCAGACGAGGATTTGTACAACGAACTGTGCCAGTACCTTGCCCATGTAGATATGCGAGAACTTAATATTTAGAGTACGGATTACAGATTACAGAGTACGGATCTGCTCTCCGCTCAACAATATTAATCAACTCTAAACAAGAGTCGAAACGGCTCGCTCATCATTAAACGTTTTATCCCCGCTTACCGTTAAACTTATATATATGCGTGTAATAACAGGTAAATACAAGGGACGTCATTTCGATATTCCCCGTACATTCAAGGCACGTCCCACTACCGACTTTGCCAAGGAGAATCTCTTCAACGTACTCAATTCCTATATTGACTGGGAAGAGGAGCCCATTGCCCTTGACCTGTTTGCAGGAACTGGAAGCATCACTCTCGAACTGCTTTCCCGTGGATGTTCACGTGTCATAAGCATTGAGAAGGATCCTCTGCATTTCAAGTTCATCAAGGAGTTCATAGACAAGTTGCAGGACCTTTCTGCCATCCCCGTTAAGGGCGATGTGTTCAAGTACATCAGCCAGTGCAGGGAGCAGTTCGACTTCATCTTTGCAGACCCTCCCTATGTGTTGAAGGAGATCCCCGAACTTCCCGATATGATTCTGGAACGTAATCTTTTGCGCGAGGGTGGTCTCTTGGTTCTTGAGCATGGCAAGGACCATGACTTCACACAGCATCCCCGTTTCGTTGAGCACCGCTATTACGGCAGTGTCAACTTTTCCTTCTTCCAGTAATATTTGTCAGTTTATATAAAAACGATTCAGCCACATGGTCCGTTCCATGTGGCTGAATCGTTTTTGCCATTGTGTAGATATATGTGCCAGTTACCAGGGGCGCATGCCACCGCCGCCACGACCGACGTGGTAGCCGCCACCGCCGCCAAATCCGCCGCCACGGCCGTTGTTGCGTGCCTCCTTGCCGCCAAGCAGGTTCAGACGGTACGACACTCGGAACATCACGTATGAATATATGGCATTTGTGTGCGAGTCTGTACGTGATGTGGCTGAGATAGAGCGTGATATGTTGCTGCGCTCGCCCAGGATGTCATACCAGTGTGCGCTGACGATGAGGTTCTTCTTCTTCAGGAAGGCATGCTGCAGACTGGCGTTCCAGATCAGTTCTGTTGTGTTCATGCTTGCATCGGCATAACCGCGTCGGTAGTTGGGACCTATGTCGGAACGTAGCGTCGTACCCCATGGCGCGGTGATGGTGAAGTTACCGCCGTAGTTGAAGTTCCAAGAGTCCATGTTGGCCCTGGTATTGTCCTCGTTACGGGCATGCTGATAGTTGAAACTGCCGTTCACACCAAATTCAATGGAACCGGTTTCGCCCCATTCCGTGCGGTAGTTGAATCTCAGGTTAGAGCCCACGCCAAGGCTTTTGGTGGTGGCCTTGTTGAGCTGGCCGTTTGCAAGGGCGTTTCTGAACAGTGCCTGCATGTCTTCCACAGTCTCTGGTGTTTCCAGTCCGTTGATAGCTGATGAGATATAGCCCACATTGTTTGAGTAGCGGATGTTGGAGTGCAGGTTCATGGAGAAGTGCTTTGCCGTATCCAGCGCAGTGTTGAAGCCAATATTGGCAGATGTGTTCCAGTTGCCGTCAATGTTCATGGGGCGGCTGTATCTGTTGCCAGTCTCTGCATCGTAGATTGTGGCAGACGACACGGAGCGGTCGGTGGTCGAGTACGAAGCGCCTGCCGACCAGTTCATGTGCTGCTCTGTGTACGAACCGTTGTAGTTCATGTTCACGTTGTTTGTCCAGCTGCTCTCCAGACCGGCATTACCCATGCTCACATACTGGGGGTTGCTGTTGTCCATCACCTCAATCAAGCTGGTCATGCTGGGTTGCGACATACGTCCGTTGTAGCGGAACTGCAACTGGCTGCCCTTGTTTATCTTCCAGCGTGCATGTATTCTGGGGGCCCAGTTGAATATGTTGCGCACAATGGTTGTGTCAATGTGGTTCTTCTCATAGTCCATGTGTGTGGTCTGGGGCTGGAAGGACGCACCGAAGTTGAAGCGCAGTTCCTGCTCGTTCTCGAACTTGCGGGTATAGCGCAGCAGCAACTGTGCATCGTGGTTGTACTCGTTGTATGTGGCATACTGCGAGTTCTCCCTGTTCAGCAACCAGTTTAGAGTGTCCAGTCCGGGGATGTATCCCATGTAGAGCTGCTCTGGAGTCAATGGCATGTAGCCGGAGATTTCGGGATGCTCGTCCAGCAGCTTGTGCAGGTCGTACATCGAGCGGTCGCTGTCCGAGAAGCGGTACTGGAACTGGTAGCTTCCCTGCAGGTTCATGTGCTCTGTCAGGGGCTCGGTATAGCTCAGGCGTGTGTTGATGTTCCAGTTCGTGCTCGGACTCTCGTTGAAGCGGTTGGTATAGGTTCTGGAGTCCGTCTTGTAGTACTTGATGTCGGATATGTTCCACGACTCGCTTCCCGAGTTGGAGTAGTTGCCGTTCAGGTTCAGGGTTATGTTTCTGCCAGGCTTGCCCAGACGGCGGTTTATCTGGAACCAGCCGTTTGCGTTGTTCGAGGCATTGCGCGACATGCTGTTGTTCACGTTGCTGTTCACCAGGATTTCCTCGTATATCTGATGGTCATTCACACCGTCGTTGTCGGTATCGGTGGAGTCGTTGAACTCTGCCAGAGGCTGCTCCATGCCTGCCTCGTATGGGTCAGCATCAAAGGTTACCGAAGCACTATGCGAGTCCGACCTGCCCTCCGAGTGCGAGTACGATGGACGGAAGATGATGTTTGTCATTGAGTCGGGCATCCATTCCACAAACAGGTCGGTATTGAACCCCCAGTTCAGGCTCTCGCTCGAACTCATGGAGTTGCTCCATGTACTGCTGGCTCCCAGCAGGAAGGTCTCCGAGTTGCTCCTTGAGTAGTTCTCGCGGAAGGAGCGGTTTGCCCTCACGCTGCCGCCCAGTTTCAGAAGGCCAGCCTCGTATGGGCGCTTGCCGTTTTCCCATGCCACGTTCAGACCGCCCATCTGGTTCGACACAATGCCCCCGCCGTTGCTTGAGTTGTCGGTGTTGGCAAATAGTGCAAACTGCAGGTCGTCCAGTATTCGCATCACGTTCAGTCTGCCGGTGTATCTGTCCTGTGTGCCGTAACCGCCTTCCACAGTCACCAGCCAGCCCTCTTTCATGCCCTTCTTCACGGTCAGGTCCAGTACGGCTTCCTCTTCGCCGTCGTCAATGCCCGTCACGCGGCTGTAGTCGCTCTGTCTGTCATAGGCCTTTATGTTCTTCACCATCTTTGTGGGGATGTTCTTCATTGACAGTTTGGTGTCGTTTCCGAAGAACTCCTTGCCGTCTACCATTATCCTCTTGATAGTCTTGCCGTTGTGCGTGATGGTACCGTCCTCTGCCACCTCCACGCCAGGCAGTTTCTTTACCAGTTCCTCCAGTACGGCACCTTCGGGCAGGCGGAAGGCATCGGCATTGAACACGAACGTGTCCGCCTTCATCTCCACCTGAGCCAGTCGGGCAACGACATTGGCCTGTTGCATCACTGTTGCATCCTCGGCCAAAGTGATGGTGCCAAGGTTCTGCTTCGCTGTCTTCTTGTCCAGGTTCAGGTCCTTGGTGTAGGTCTTGAATCCCATGTAGCTTACGCGCAGTATGTACTTGCCGCCTTTCTTGGGCGACAGGGTGAATGTGCCGGCAGTGGTTGTTGCGGCTCCGGTTACCTGACTGCTGTCCTTGGCGTTCAGCAGCAGTGCTGTGGCGCCAGGCAGCACCTCTCCGGTACTTTGTTCTGTAACTTTACCAGTGATGCTGAATTTCTGTGCCCACGTCTTTATGGGGCATAGCAGTATAGCCAGTACCACCAGGGGTAGGATAATGATGCTTCTCTTCATATGATGATATTAAAATATGCGCAATATAATATAAGGACACGCGCGCGAGTAAAAGGTTTAAATGCAGCGCATGTTTTTGTGCAGTTTTCTGGATAGGGTAGAGGTTGTGGAATTTATAGTCTGTATAGTATTCCTAGCCTGTCTAGTCTGTCTAGTATTCCTAGTCTATATAGTATTCCTGGCATTTCTATACTCTCTCTCTCTCCTCTCTCCTTTCTCATTTCTCCTTTCCCCTTTCTCCTTTAATCCCGCTTTTGCGGTCTTGACTTTGCTCCCGCTCGGCATAATTCAAACAGGTTTGATTCTGCTCTCGCTTAATCGCAAAGTTCTCCTTTCCTTCAGCTCTCCCTGTAATAGTCCAGCATCTCCTCTATTTCCTCCATGGATGCTGTCTGGTTTATGCGTATGTCGCCGACACCTCCTAACAGGGTGAAGTTGATGTTGCTGCCTTGGTTCTTCTTGTCGTGTGCCATGAAGTCGCACAGCATGTCGTAGTGCTTGCACTCATACATGAATTTCCCGTAATGCTCCTTTATGTATGCCTCCATCTGGTGCATCTCCTTGGCGGGGAAACCGCATTTGCGTGCACTCAGGTACAGTTCCATCAGCAGCCCCCATGCCACGGCATAACCGTGGAGCACGGTTCGTCCTTCCTTCAGTGCCAGACTTTCTATGGCATGCCCGGCAGTATGCCCCAGGTTCAGCGCTTTGCGTATGCCTTTCTCCGTTGGGTCTTCATTCACTATCTGTTCCTTGATGGCCACACTCTTTGCCACCATGCTCTGCAGAACCTCATAGTCAGGTGCAGATATGTCAAAGCACAGCAGCTCTGCCCAGTTCTCCTTGCTGCTCAGCAAGCCGTGCTTCAGCATCTCGGCATAGCCCGAAAGCAGGTTCTCCCTGTCCAGTGTGCGCAGGAAGGTGCTGCTCAGTATCACGCTGCGTGCACAGTTGAATACGCCTATCTCGTTCTTCAGTCCGCCGAAGTTTATGCCTGTCTTCCCGCCCACCGAGGCATCAACCTGCGAGAGCAGGGTGGTGGGGATGTTTATGTATGCCATGCCCCTCTTGAAGGTGCTTGCCGCAAAGCCTCCAAGGTCGGTCACCATGCCTCCGCCCAGGTTCACCATCAGCGAATGGCGTGTCGCGCCTCCCTTTTGCAATGCTGTCCATACGTCCGCCAGAGTTTCCAGAGTCTTTGCCTCGTCCGTAGGCGGTATGGTTATCATGCTGGCGTCCTTCAATGCGGCATAGTCCTGCACCACAGGCCAGCACAGTTCTCTTGTTGTAGTGTCTGTAAGCACGAACAGCTTGTCATGCTCCACTTTGCCTATGGCTTCGGCAAGGCTCTGCTCCAGATTGTCGGCTATGATAATATCTTGATTCACTTTCGTCTTGCTTTCTATTGTTTAGTGGGGCGCTGCGCTTTTGTTTAGTGAGGCGCTTCGCTCTTAGAGAGTTTAGTGTTTAGTGTTTAGTGTTTTCGTTCTCGTCTTCGTCTTCGTCTTCGTTATCGTCCTCGTCTTCGTCCTCGTTAACCCTTAACCTTTAACCGTGGCTCTGCCACATTAACCAGCGACCCTGTCGCTATTAACCGCACCGCAGGTGCATTAACCGTTTTCGTCCTCGTCTTCGTTCAACGTTATCCGCTCACCGCTCACCGCTCACCGCTCATCCGCTCACCGTTAACCTTCCCCCAGCACTACTTTGAAGCACGCACTATGTCGGCACCTCTGTAGTAGAACTTCAGTATGTCCTGGTAGGGGTGTCCCTGCTGTCCCATTACGGCAGCTCCTATCTGGCACATGCCCACACCGTGTCCCCAGCCTTTGCCGTTCAGTGTGAAGCCGGCAGGTGTCTGCTCGCCGTCCTCATAATATGGAGTTGCCTCAAAGGCGCTGGACATCAGGTGCGTCTCGCTCAGCGCACGCCTTATCTCCAGTTCCTTGCCTATTGTCATGGTGTGTTCTGTTCCCACAATCTTCAGTTTGCTCAGGTGGCCGCCGGGACCACGCTCCACGGGTACCAGTTCCAGCACCTTGCCGAAGTCCGTGCCGTACCTCTCTTTCAGCAGGCTGCATATTTCCTCCTGGCAGAGTTTCACCTCCCAGTTGTAGAAGTCGGTTGTCTCCTGGTCGTATGAGTTCAGTACCCTTGCCAGCAGTTCACGGTCGTTGGTATTGCAGTAGGGGTCTTCTATGCTCTGCAGGTAAGGCTTGTGTATGTTTTCCCATGCATACTGGAACTCCTCGGTTCTGCCGCCGCAGCACTTAGAGAAGCGTGCGTCGCATATCTCGCCTTCATGCATCAGCACCTCGCCACGTGTGGATGACACAGCCTCTCTGGCCTGTGCGTTGGTGGCGCGTGTTATGCCCTGGTATCTCTGGCAGTGGTCGTCGGCACACACGTCAAAGATGGTGTGGTCCTCGCGGTCGTGCCAGCGCACAACCTCCTTGTCGGTCTTTGTGAAGGCAAAGAAGGCCTGGTGCTTTTCGCCCAAAGACTTGCGCTTCTGTATCTGCGCCAGCAGCCAGCTTCTGCTTATCACGGCAGCAGCTTTCAGGAATTCCATCGGGCAGTCGGCATTCATCTCGCTGGATATTACACTTGTCAGGTAGTCCTCCACCGACAGCACGTTTATTGCCACAATCTTGTCCTCATGCACCACCAGCCGTAGTGTGCCCTGGAAGGTCTGCGACTCCTGGCGTTCCCAGTGGAACTGTATGCCTATGGTCACGTTGTGCAGGGTGAAACTGGCTTCTGCGCCCTCCTCGCTTGCGGCAGGACGGAAGGTCAGGTTGCGGTAGAGCTGTCCGTTCCAGCGTATGGAACCGTCCTCCAGCACCACTTCCTGCTCTCCGCTTATGGTCTGCCCCTTGGCAGTGTATTCTCCGTTTATGCAGAAGTTCAGTTTTGTGTCGCTCATCACGCCCACGGCAACCTCCGTCTCTTCTTCCATCTCATATCCGGGCAGCACTTCTTCGCTTGGTGCCGATTCTTCCTCCAGTTTCTTTTCTTCCTCCTTTGGAGCGTCGGTCAGTTCCTCTATGATGGGCAGAATCTCCTCTTCGGTCATGGTCACTTCCTTCAGTATCTCGGCAAACCACTCCGGTGTCACCTTGCGGAAGTCCTCCTCGCGCGGAGTTATCAGCAATCCGCCCATGTCTAGTGCGCCAGGCGATACCACCAGCCTGCCTTCGCCTTCGGCGTAGTAGCAGTCGGGCCGATGCTTCTTTCTAGGGAATATCAGTGTCACAATCTCGTCTTCTCTGCCTATGCCGCCTTCCTGGCGCCACGATATCAGGTTTATTCTTGGTTCGCTCTCTTCGCCTATGATGGGCAGAGCCTGGTACAGTCTCTGGCACAGTATGCTGTCAGTCTCGGCAGGCAGACTTCGTATCACGAATACCGGGCACGCATATCCCTCCAGCAGGAACAGGCCGCAGGTGTCGCTCGTGTTGCCTGCCTCGTGCATGGACACAGCCTGTGCTCCGGTCAGCGGATATATCTTGCGCAGGTAGTTCTCGTATATCTTCCAGTCGCGCTCTATGGGCACTATTCCTCTCTGTCCGGCCTGCAGGTGCATGTGGTCGGGGCACGATGCTCCGCACATGGGACCGTTGTAGAACACTATCTGTCCCGGCATGGTCCATGCCATGTGGCGCATGGTGCCGAAATGTGTCCATATGGACTGCGGCGTGTGTCGCCTTGAGGGGATAGTAAAGTGCTGTGGCAGGATGGGGTAGGGGTTCACCAGTATCTGGTAGTGCTTCTCCATCTTCAGGGCATGCTGCTCCTTGGGGCGGTTGTGGTCGCACAGGAAGCATGGACGCTCCTTTATGTCCTTTGCTTCAATGCTTGCACCTGTGGATACTATGCGTGCGGGGTTCCACTGCACTGCCAGCGTGTTCTCCGCTAGTCCGCGCTTGCCGTCTCCCTCTCCCTCCGGTGCAAGGATGGTCAGTTCGCGTGTCTGCACCTTGCTCAGGTCTTCATAGCTCTTGCGTGCAAAGTCCCAGTTCTCCAGTTCGCTCTTGAAGAACTCCTCCACCTCCTCGGCATTCACCTCGTGCTGCCACAGGGCGTTCAGCAGGCATCGTGCCTGTATCTCCTGTGTGCGCAGCTGGTCCTTGTACTGGTTGTTGCGGTTTATCTTTTCCTGGCTCAGGGCAGCGTCGCTGTTGCCCTCCCAGCGTCGGCACAGATACAGTTCGTCGTATATGCGGCCTATGCGGTATCTGCGGCTTATCATCAGTCCCAGGGCATAGTCCTCGCCATAACTGGTGTTCGGTATCTGCAATTCTCTCAGCACAGGGGTGTAGAAGGCACGTGGCGCTCCCAGTCCGTTTATTCTCAGGGCGTTGTTCCTGCCGTTCTGCGGAGTCCATTCCCTGTGGTCTATTAGTCCCGGGGGCAGAGTCTCCAACTGGAAGTTGCACATTCTGTAACTGCCTATCACCATGGCGGCATTCTCTTCCATGAACATGTCCACCATCCTTTGCAGGGTGTCCGCGCCGCTATACAGGTCGTCGCTGTCCAGCTGTACCACAAAGCGTCCCACCCTCTCGTCGTGCACTGCCATGTTCCAGCAGCCGCCTATGCCCAGGTCGTCGCGCTCGGGCACTATGTGTATCACCCTCGGGTTGTGTGTGTACTTCTCTATTATCTCCGATGTGCCGTCTGTGGAACCGTTGTCCACCACCATCAGGTTGTACTCGAAGGTGGTCTTCTGCATCAGCACGCTCTCTATGGCGTCGGCGATGGTGCGTGCACGGTTGCGCACTGGTATCACCACGGTGGCCTCCACGTGGAACTGCTCGCTGTCCTCAAACTTTATGGTGTCAAACTCGCCGGCATGCAAGTAGGCGTTTATCGCTCTGAGGTGCCTGGTGCAGGCCCTTTCCAGTTCCACCTGTCGGGCACGGTTCTTGGGGTCCACATAGTCAAACTGCTTCTCTCCCGACAGGCGTATGTCCGTCTCCACCTCCGTGTAGAGGGACTCCTGCACGTGTACAGGCAGTTTCTCTCTGGACAGGAACAGGCGCAGGTCGTACAGGGCGGCAAACTGATATCGGTGCAGGTTCTCCTGCGCGGTGTAGCGCTTCAGTCCCTCTGTGCTTATCAGCAGCAGGCTTCCCATCTGGAAATCGTCCCTCACACTGCCCAGCTGGTAGTCGATCAGCGGCATGGCCTGGCGCTCTCCCGTTGGAAGCGCTATGTGGTGGTCGGTATACAGCATCAGTGCACCATGGTCCTTGGCAATGGTAAGCATGCGGTCCAGGGCATGGTATCCCAGTTGCAGGGTGTCGTATTTGGTATAAAGCAGTACGTAGGGTGCTGTTGCCGTTTCGGCAATGTATTTTATCGTCTTGCTGCTACCTATGCTTTCCGTCAGGTGGTATATGTTGGCAACATTGCTGTCGCTCCTCAGCGCATTTTCCGTAGCTTGCCCCTGTAGTTCATCGCTCCAGGCAATAAAGCAGTCTATATAGGTCTTCATATTTGTGTATAGTTTTGTGCAAATATAACAAATTTTACGGAGTTATAGAACACTCTCTCGCTAATATTTTAATCCATATCGCTTTGTTAGGTCCGAAGACGAAAGGTTAAAAGCTGCAGAGCAGCGGTTAATAGCGACAGTGTCGCTGGTTAATGTGGCTTCGCCACGGTTAAAGGATACCCAGTCGCAAGGCGACGATTCACCAGCAACTCCGTTGCGATTAACCAGCAGCAGTGCTGCGATTAACCGCAGCGAAGCTGCTCCCCGCTCATCCGCTAACCGCTCACCCGCTCCACTCTCCCCCGCGCCAGCCGTCGCAGGGCATGCCCGAGCGACAAAGTCTGCGGATTCAAAAAACATTACTTGTGTAAGAGTTAACATGATTGAGGTATAGGTACTTCTGCGTAATTCTGCGAAGTCTGCGTGCCAATAAATTCCTTTTGCTTCACACATACTGCTTTCTCCTTTCTCCTTTCTCCTTTCTGATTTCTCCTTTCTGATTTCTCCTTTATTCGCAAGCTCATCAAGCTTCGCAAGTCCCCTCTCCCCTCTCCCCGTTCCGTGTGAGACAACTTATCGGATATTTTTGTATCTTTGCACCATGAAACTGCACATATTCAATCCGGAGAACGATATGGCTCTGGCCAGCGGTTCGCCAGGCTACACTCCGCCAGTCAATATCCGTGCCTATCGTCGCCAGCATTGGGAACTGCCCCGCCAGTGGGCCGCTCCCGATGATATTGTCTGGGATGGCGAGGAGAAACTGGCGCACCTTTTCAGAGATGTGACTGTGGCGCCCGAGATATGTCCCTGGGGATGGTCTCCGGCTTTGGTGCACGAACTGGAACTTGCCGGAGTGCCGCGCCGCTTCATGCCCGACAGTGAGCATTTAGCTAAACTTCGTCTTCTCTCCAGCCGCCGTAGTACGGTGCAGGTGCAGTGTACTCATGGTCTTGATGCGGCATGTTGCCATAGCCTCGACGATGTCTTGTCGTGCCTCTCGCAGTGGGGCTCCATTATCATGAAGTCGCCATGGAGCAGCAGTGGCAAGGGACTGATGCAGACAGACAATCCCAACTGGCAGGGATGGGTGGCTCGCGTCCTTCGTCTGCAGGGGTGTGTCGTTGTGGAGCGTCTTTTAGAAAGGAAGCAGGACTTTGCCATGGAGTTCTGGATGAAAGGTGGCAGGGCGGAATACTTGGGTCTGAATGTCTTCCTCACCGATGCCCATGGGCATTTTGTGGAAAATGTCGTGGGTACTGAGCAGGAAAAGGAGTCGTGTGTCTCTTTTTCGCTGACGGAGCCACAGTCTCTTGCCGGTATTCGCCAATGGTATCTGGAGCATCTGCCTCAGATGGCTTCATGGTATGAAGGTCCTGTTGGTGTGGATATGCTTGTCACATCCGATGGCACTCTCCATCCCTGCATAGAAATAAACTGGCGCATGACCATGGGCATGACTGCGGTCTTGAAACGTTGAAAGTTTAACGATGACTGCTTTAGCTTGATGATCTTGGGCGAATAACGTTTATCGAAAGTACACTTCCTTGGCGCGGTTAATAGCGCTTTAGCGCTGGTTAATAGCAGCAGAGCTGCAGGTTAATTGTCGCGGGGCGACAGGTTAATAGGCTTTGCCTGGTGAGGGGTGAGCGACAGTTCGTTTAGGTTTTCGTCTTCGTCTTCGTCTTCGTTATCGTTATCGTTAACCTTTAACCGTGGCTCTGCCACATTAACCAGCGACTTGTCGCTATTAACCGCACCGCAGGTGCATTCGCCATCTTCGTCCTCGTAATCGTTTTTAAGATCTTGAATTATCAACGGATTAATCTTTAACATCCCGCATGGCAGGCACAGTGAAACGAGTGCCTTTCTGCGTATTCCAGCGCCAGTGTGATTAGCGTTGATATGACAGGCATTTCTGCGTTTTCGGCGTATTCTGCGTGCGTGAGACTATTCTACATTCTGTTGCTGATAAAATCTATTTCACGCAAAATTCGCAGAACACGCAGACTTTGCCTTAAAAACAATTCCATATACAGATTACGCTATCGCTGGAATCCGCAGACTTTGTCGCTGGCTACGCACGACGGCTGGCGCGGTGATAACGTTCTCACTCCGCATGGCGCACCGTGCAACTGGTGCAATTCTGTGGATTCCAGCGCCAGCGTGATTAGCGTTGATAGGACTGGTAATTCTGCGTATTCCGCGTATTCTGCGTGAGATAAAAGATAAGAACGATTTTTTTTGCACGCAAAGAGCGCAAAGAGCGCAAAGTTTTATTCCCTTTGGTGTTTCACGCTGGCGCTGGAGGGGTCGCAAACTTCGTTACGACAAGAGAGCGCAAAGCAGTCCGCGTGAGATTCAATTATCAACGGAATAAACGCGATTAACCAGCAGCCTTGCTGCTATTAACCGCACCGCAGGTGCATTAACCAGCAATCTCTGATTGCTATTAACCGTGGCTTCGCCACATTAACCTGTCGCCTCGCGACAATTAACCTGCGACTCTGTCGCTATTAACGGTGCATTAACCGTCTTCCTCCTCGTCCTCGTAAACAAAAAAAAGGATCCATCATTCGATGAATCCCTTTTCTCTGTTGGGCTACCCGGACTCGAACCAGGAAAGGCAGGACCAGAATCTGCAGTGTTACCATTACACCATAGCCCAATCAATATGTGCGTCTAAGGTTTTGCTTGCTTGCAAGCGTTGTTCCTTGTTTGCGAGTGCAAAGGTAAGACGTTTTTGCGACATCACCAAACATTTTGGTAAAAAAATCACAAAAAATGTTTGAAAACGCCCCTTTTCTTTGTCTTCTACCCCTAAAAGTCGTACCTTTGGTGCTCAATAATATAATATATAATGTATAAGGCAGGAAAATATAAGTTGCTTGATTCCATCATCGATGGCATTCAGGACAAGAAAGGACATAATATCTCCATCGTAGACCTCAGCGGTATAGACGACACTATCTGTACCTACTTTGTCATTGCACAAGGTGGCAGCCCCACCCAGGTGCATGCCCTGGCAATGAGTGTGGGCGACAAGGCACGCGAACTCTGTGGAGCGCGTCCCCTGGCAGTGGATGGCTTGCGCAACAGCAATTGGGTGGCAATGGACTATGCCGACATCATCGTGCATATTTTCCTGCCCGAGGAACGTGCTTTTTACGACATCGAGCATCTGTGGGCAGATGCCGAAATAACCGAAATACCCGATTTGGATTAGTTTGAATCTATAAAGATAAACTGATTTTTAGAAGCAACCTTTAGTATGGCCAATAACAACAAGAAGCAGAAGTCCTCTTTCAATTTCACCTGGGTATACCTCGTTATCCTGGCTGTCTTGGGCTTTCTGTTCATCACCGGCGACGGCGAGTCGCTGACACCTTCTTCAACCAAGGAGGTCAGTTACACCGAATTTCAGAATTGTGTTCGCAAGGGTTATGGCAAGGAACTCCTGGCCAACAAGGACAAAGGCACTGCCGTCCTGCAGCTACTCCCCGAGCACTATCGCGATGTGTTCCCTGGAACCAGCGACTTCAAGGGACAGAAACCATCCGTCATAACCCAGTATCCCAGTTCCGACAAGCTGGACGAGTTCATGGAGGCTGAGCGTGCCAATGGCAACTTCAGTGGCGAGGTGCGCTACGAGCACGAGGTGGATTCTCCCTGGTGGAGTTTCCTCATCAACATCGGTCCTATGCTCCTGCTCGTCTTCTTCTGGATCTTCATCATGCGCCGCATGAGCGGTGGCGGTTCTTCCGGTGGCGATGCCGGTGGCGGCCCTATGGGCATCTTCAATGTGGGCAAGAGCCGTGCCCGTCTCATTGAGAAGGAGGATGCCAAGGTTACGTTCAAGGACGTTGCGGGTCAGGAAGGTGCCAAGCAGGAAGTTCAGGAGATAGTGGACTTCCTCAAGAACCCAGCCAAGTACACCGAACTTGGCGGCAAGATACCCAAGGGCGCATTGCTTGTAGGTCCTCCGGGAACCGGTAAGACCCTCCTTGCCAAGGCTGTGGCAGGCGAGGCAGACGTGCCCTTCTTCTCCATGAGCGGTTCGGATTTCGTGGAAATGTTCGTTGGCGTCGGCGCCAGCCGTGTCCGCGACCTCTTCCGCAAGGCCAAGGAGAAGAGTCCTTGCATCATCTTCATCGACGAGATTGATGCCGTAGGCCGTGCCCGCAGCCGCAACATCAGTACTGGTGGCAACGATGAGCGCGAGAACACCCTGAACCAGCTTCTCACCGAGATGGACGGTTTCGGTACCAACAGCGGTGTCATCATCCTGGCTGCTACCAACCGTGCCGACATCCTGGACAAGGCTCTGTTGCGTGCCGGACGTTTTGACCGACAGATACACGTAGACCTGCCCGATGTCAACGAGCGCCGTGCCATCTTCGAGGTGCACCTGCGCCCCATCAAGAAGGCGGATGACCTTGACCTCGATTTCCTCTCCCGTCAGACTCCCGGTTTCTCTGGTGCCGACATTGCCAACGTCTGCAACGAGGCTGCCCTCATTGCTGCACGCCACGGGCACAGCACCGTGTCCAAGGAAGACTTCCTCTCTGCCGTGGACCGTATAATCGGCGGTCTGGAGAAGAAGACCAAGGTGATGACCGTGGAGGAAAAGCGTACCATAGCCCTTCACGAGGCAGGTCATGCCACCGTAAGCTGGCACCTCCAGTATGCCAATCCTCTTGTCAAGGTTACCATCGTTCCCCGTGGTCGTGCCCTCGGCGCTGCATGGTATCTGCCCGAGGAGCGACAGATTACCACCAAGGAGCAGATGCTCGACGAGATGTGCGCCACCTTGGGTGGACGTGCTGCCGAGGAACTCTTCACCGGTCACATCTCCTCTGGAGCCATGAACGACCTGGAGCGTGTTACCAAGCAGACATACGGCATGATAGCATATATGGGCATGAGCGACAAGTTGCCCAACCTCTGCTACTACAACAACGACGAGTATCAGTTCCAGCGCCCCTATAGCGAGGAAACCGCCCGTCAGATAGATGCCGAAGTGCAGCGCATGATAGCCGAGCAGTATGCCCGTGCCAAGGCTCTCCTTGCCGAGAAGAGCGAAGGCCATGCCCAGTTGGCCCAGATCCTTCAGGACCGTGAAGTCATCTTCGCCGAGGATGTGGAAACCATCTTCGGCAAGCGTCCCTGGACCAGCCGCACCGAAGAACTCCTGGAACCCTGATTCAATAACGAAGACGAAAACGAAAACGCTCCCCGCTCACCTCTCACCGCGCCAGCAGACTGTCCCCCTGAGACAGGGGGACGAGCGCAGCGGAGGGGGTGGATAATCACCCGCTCATCCGCTCACCGCTCACCGCTCACCGCTCACCGCTCACCGTGGCAAAGCCACATTACCCCGCGACCCTGTCGCTATTAACCAGCGCTTAGCGCTATTAACCGCACCGCAGGTGCATTAACCATGCCGCAGGCATATTAACCTGTCGCCCCGCGACAATTAACCTGCAGCTCTGCTGCTATTAACCGCTGCCCCGCAGCTTTTAACCCAGCCGTGAAACGGCGCTTAACCTGTCGCCCCGCGACAATTAACCGTGGCAAAGCCACATTAACCGCGACCCTGTCGCCATAGCCAAACATGAACAACTTCATTCTCCGCACCTTCACAGGTATAGCATTTGTAGCCGTATTGGTCGGCGCCATTGTTTATAGTCCTTTCACCTTCGGTGCCCTCTTTGCCGTAGTGTCAGCTCTTGCAACCTTAGAGTTCTGCCGTATTGTCAACCAGCAGGAAGACGTGCGTGTCAACTTCTTTATGTCCACCGTTGCAAGCATATTCCTTTACCTGGCATTCTTTGCCTACAGCTGTGGTTATGCCAATCTGCTGATAATGCCTTCATCAGTATTCCTGCCCTATGTCGCCATGCTCATCTATCTGCTTGTGTCGCCATTGTATTTCGGCAGGCATAATGCACTGAAGTCATGGGCGTTTACCATGATGTCGCAGGTCTATGTGGCACTTCCTTTTGCACTGCTCAATGCCATTTCCTTTATACCATACCCCATGGGTCCCTTGGGCACAGCCTATGTCTATATGTATCCACTTGCTGTGTTCCTGTTCCTGTGGAGCAGCGACACCGGTGCATATTGTGTAGGTTCTCTTCTGGGCAGGAAGATACCCTATAAGCTCTTCCCCAGCATCTCTCCCAAGAAGTCTTGGGTAGGCAGCATTGGAGGTACTCTGCTTGCCGTGGCGGTAGGAGCGGTAATTTCTCGCTACGAACCCTCTCTCTCTCTCGTTCAGTGGATGGGCTTTGGTCTTGTTGTTGCCATCTTCGGCACATGGGGCGACCTGGTTGAAAGTCAGATCAAGCGTCAGCTTGGTATCAAGGACAGCGGCAATGTCCTGCCTGGTCACGGAGGCTTCCTCGACCGTTTCGACAGCAGCCTCCTTGCCATCCCTGCCTCTCTCATCTACCTCTACACCGTCTGGAGTATTTAGTTTAGGGTTTAGTGGGGCGCTTCGCTTTTGTTTAGTGGGGCGCTTCGCTCTTGTTTAGAGTTTAGCGTGTAGTGTTTAGTGTTTTCGTTATCGTCTTCGTTATCGTTGTCGTTGTCGTTATCGTTTAGTTTCGTCCTCGTCTTCGTCTTCGTTATCGTCTTCGTTATCGTCTAAATTATACCGCACACAGAAATTGCACAGAAAGGCACAGATTTTCTCTGATTTTAATTTATCAACGGAATAAACAGATTTAAACGGAAAGTCTGTCTTAGAGATTTTTTAAGGTGCGATGCACCGTGGGGACTATGTCCCTTGATTAGTTCTCTTAGGAAGAAAACAAACGAGTTTGCTTTATTCCAAAGATAACGAATCTGTCAAAATCTCTAATCCTTCCGTGCCTCCGTGTTCTCATGTTGATTAATCTTTAACACCCCGCATGGCAGGCGCAGTGAAACGAGTGCCTTTCTGCGTATTCCAGCGCCAGCGTGATTAGTGTTGATAGGACTGGTAATTCTGCGTTTTCGGCGTATTCTGCGTGAGATAAAAATGATAAGAGCGATTTTTTTTTGCACGCAAAGAGCGCAAAGTTATATTCCCTTTGGTTTTTCACGCTGGCGCTGGAGGGGTCGCAAACTTCGTTACGACAAGAGAGCGCAAAGCAGTCTGCGTGAGATTAAATTATCAACAAGATTAAACGCAATTAACCTGCAGCTCTGCTGCTATTAACCAGCGCTAAGCGCTATTAACCGCACCGCAGGTGCATTAACCAGCAATCCCCGATTGCTATTAACCTGTCGCCCCGCGACAATTAACCGTGGCAAAGCCACATTAACCAGCGACATTTTGAGAAACCCGAATATACTTCCACTCGTTGGGAGAAAAATATTCAAGCAAGCTTGATATTTTTTCACTCGTTTTTTAGTATATTTGTGTGCGCAATATAGGCTTTTTGTACACAGGTATATCCATCAAATCCTTTCAAAGCACGTGTTGCCATCCTTGATGGAGGCATTGTTTAATGTTCCAACACAGTCTGCCTTGCCGAACGTACTAAGGTCAGACAAGACACAGGTTCCCGTAAACCAAGTGTCGCTGCCGGTCTCTCACAGACCAGGGGCGACCTTAAGTCGTACATGCCCCCAAACTAATGTAAAGGCGTGTCCAGTTCCCCTTCAGAAAGCCACCATTGGCGGCATGTTTTACCGCTATCAGCCGTTCATTTTACCGCTATCAGCCGTTCAATTAACCGCTATCAGCCGTTCGGCGAACCGCTACTATCTCTTCACGGCACCGCCAATAGTGTCCATCCAGCGATAACAGTAAGGTATATAACTCTGCACCCTCTGCACCCTCCGTGCGTGAGATATTCGTTATTCCAATCTCATCAAGCTACGCAAGTCAACTTTCAAGATTCAACGTTATAATTAATACGTGGTGTCAGCGCTGATATATCAATATTTAGGGTTTAGGGTTTAGAGTTTAGGGTTTAGTGTTTAGACTTTATGGTTTAGAGTGTAGAGTTTATCGTTATCGTCTTTGCCGCAGGCATATTAACCAGCAGCCTTGCTGCTATTAACCGCACCGCAGGTGCATTAACCAGCACTCTCTGATTGCTATTAACCGTGGCTTCGCCACATTAACCTGTCGCCTCGCGGCAATTAACCCGCGACTCTGTCGCTATTCACCGCTGCCCTGCAGCATTAACCCAGCCGTGAAACGGCGCTTAACCTGCAGCTCTGCTGCTCTTAACCGCACCGCAGGTGCATTAACCGTTTTCCGTTTTCACCTTTCCGTTTTCCGTTCATTACATGTCCCAACCCACATCCCTCCGCATCTGCGGACTCGACCTTATTCGCGTCGTTGCAATCTTCTTCGTCATTGCAGGACATTTCTTTGTAGTTCATACTCCATTTATGGGTTTGCCGTTCAATGGTATAAGTATGTTTGTTCAATGTACGATGTTATATATCTTTTATGTTAGTGTTCCGCTGTTTATGATGCTTACTGGATATTTGAACAGCAACAAGACACCAACTAAGCAATATTATATCGGAATGGTTCGTGTATTGGTGGCATATTTAGTGTTTAGCATTATTACTATTTTGTTTCGGAAATACTATCTTGCTGAAAATATGGATTTATTGCGTTGGATAAAGAGGATATTAAATTATTCTGCCATTCCATACGCATGGTATATTGAAATGTGGATAGGTCTGGCAATGCTTGCGCCATTTCTCAATTACATGTATAAGGCTATTCCTACAAGGAATCAGAAACTACTGCTCTTTGGTAGTCTCTTTGTTATGACCGCACTGCCAGATTTATTCAATAGATACGGAGTGTATCTTGTTCCGGCATATTTCGCAAAAGCGGCATATCCGTTAATGTTTTATTTCGCTGGAAGTATCATTAGAGAATACCAACCTGAGATAAAGGCATGGCAAGGTTTAGGGGTTGTTATATCTATGGCTCTTGTTACTCCTGTTGTAAGTGCATTGCATCTAACTAGCCCCAATATATTATTTATAGCGGGAGGTCCAGGTGGAGTCTTTTGTACTTGTATTGCTATTGCAATCTTTGTGATGTTATACAAGAAGGACATCTCTTTCTCTCCACTCAAACGATGGGTAACTCACTGCTCCCTTGTCTCATTGGAAATGTATCTTTGCTGTTGGATGTTCGATATGCTCTATTATCCTTGGTTCAAGGACAGATTCTTTGAAACGCAGGCTCAGTTCTTCCCTTGGTTCTTCGTCATTGTTCCCCTGGTATTCCTGTCGTCCTATATCGTGGCATCGGTGTATAGAGTGATAGCAACACGTTTACATATAAACTAAACACAATCGTTTTCCTGTTATTATCTACCTTCGGTTCATTAAGCAAAAGCAGTCACCTTCACCATGCCCCCGGCATATTAACCGCACCGCAGGTGCATTAACCGTTTTCGTCTTCGTTATCGTCTTTGCCGCAAGCATATTAACCGCTGCTCCGCAGCATTAACCCAGCCGTGAAACGGCGCTTAACCTGTCGCCCCGCGACAATTAACCTGTGCTAAGCGCTATTCCCCGCTCCGCAGTCCTTATCGAGGACACAGGCTTGAATATAGTATTTGTTCGCCGAGAGAATACCGAGGACAAGGGTGTGACAATACCGAGGACGAAATTGGGCCTTTGAGAGGCTCAGATCACGTCATGCCTTGCCCGTCAAATATCTCCCACGGATTACACGAATAAATGTTTCTATCGCACACAGATTTTCTGAATTATAATTAATCAACGGATTAAACAGAACCATAGAATTATTTAGATTACGATTATTTGAAAATGATGTCTTTAAAGCAACTTTTAAAAAGTAATTGGAAGGATGTTGCTATCTTTGCTTTGATAGCCTCATGTATAGGTTATATGCACTTGTGCAATGGTTGGACGAGTTTGGGATTGTTCTGGCTATGCGAGTTCTGCACTTTTATTGTGTTTGATACTACTGTATTGGTACTTGTTGCCTATGTGCTTTCTTTAGGGTATAAGCGGATTTCTTATATAGTTGCTTTTTGTGCGACTATATTTTGGACAGTATTAAACATATACTATTATCGTTTCTTCAATCAGTATTTTAATTTCCGTGACTTTGGTGAAGCCAAGAATTTTAAGGATGGAGTTGTATGGGACTCGGTCTTTTCTGCAGTGCATTGTTCTGATGTCTTCTTCCTTATTGCAATAGCTCTGTTCCTGTTTTTGATTATCAGGATGGAACCGTCTCGCATATCATTTCTTGAACGCATCAAGCGTTTGAAGGTATATGCCGCTCTTCCAGTCTTGATGATAGTATTCTATGGCACAGAGCGCGTACTTATGGATGCAGCACTCGCAGTTAGAGATTCCGAACAGAGAGCTAGACTTCTGCAAGGTTGGGATTATACATACATACACGAAACATCCAACATAGAGGAGTGTTCTGCGGACAATTTTATGACGACGCAATAGTAAAGCGTGAAGACAAGGTATTGTCTGCTGAGGAAAAGGCTTTTGTTGAGCGACATAATGTTCAACTTTGCGAAAGCATTATGCGCGATGACAGAACAGTCACAGATAGTGTACCAAAGAATATAATATTCATATTGTTGGAATCTGGACTGTCTTTTCCTATAGGAAGAATCATAGACGGAGTAGAAATAACACCTAATTTGAACGCATTGCTTCGTGAATCTGGTACATACTACAATGGAATGTGCAAAAGTAACACAGGCATAGGCGAATCTTTTGATGGACAATTTATATATCACACAGGATTATTGCCATTGGTGGGGAAACTGACATCTACATTTGTAGTGGATAACAATCTGAAAGCATTCCCTCTGTTCTTGAAAGATAATTATGGAACACAGTTTGCAACAATGTCCATTCCCACAGGACCAGGTATGTGGAGACAAGAAGAAATGTGCCGTTTGTACGGGTATGACCAATTATTGTCTGCTGCTACTATTGGAAATGCTATAGGCGATGGGGGACAGTGGTTAAATTTGAACGATAGTCTTGTGCTAAATATGTCTATAGAGCATAGCACAACCATGCTTTCAAGACAACCTTTCTTACAAACTATTCTTACAATGTCAATGCATAGCCCTTATGATGAAGCAAAATATGATGTCGATTTGCCGTCACTTCCGTCTTACTCTTTACAAATGAATAACTACCTAAAACGCTATCATTATACGGACAGGCAATTAGGCAGATATTTTAATTTCTTAAAAGCAAAAGGAGTATATAACAACAGCATTATAGTAATTGTATCTGACCATGAGGCACATTCCAAGTTCTTAAACATGCCTAAAGAGCAAATCGGTGATGGATTATTGCCTTTTATTATTGCTCATGCAAATATCGATTCTGAAAATGCTTGGACGGGCAATATGAACCAAATGGATGTGTTCACTACGCTAATGGATTTATTGCGATTAGATACAGATTGGTACGGACTTGGTTCAAGTGTGTTAGATAAAGAAAGATACGAAAATAGGTTGAACGAGACCACTCAAAAAGTTTCAGATTTGATTGTTGAGAGTAATTACTGGAAAGTCAATTGACTCGCTCGGACTCATTGTCCACTTTCAATGAACCAATATCAGAACCACCATCAAACTCTCTTTGCACTACTCCGGGCATATACTGCTCCATACGCATTAAATTAGAGCTAAACCATTCCCAATTTGACTTGACTTAACGTCGACCTTAGGTTCAACCCTTGCTGTCCATCAAACAAAAGTAGTTACTTTCACCGTGCCGCAGGCATATTAACCGCTGCCAAGCAGCATTAACCAGCAATCTCCGATTGCGATTAACCGTGGTCCTGCCACATTAACCAGCGACTCTGTCGCCCTTAACCATCCCGCAGGCATATTAACCGCACCATAGGTGCATTAACCGTTTTCGTCTTCGTTATTGTTATCGTCTTCATCCCCGTCGCCCTGCGACAATTAACCGTGGCTTTGCCACATTAACCTGCGCCTCAGGCATATTAACCGCTGCCAAGCAGCATTAACCAGCAATCTTCGATTGCGATTAACCGTGGCTCTGCCACATTAACCTGTCGCCCAGCGACAATTAACCGCTGCTCCGCAGCATTTCTGATATATGTCTCAACACACCGAGTCCCTCAAAGGTAAAGCCGTCAAATGCGTTATGTGGAGCAGCATAGACCGCTTCACCACCCAGGGCATCACCTTTGTCTTCAGCATGCTCATAGCCCGTATGCTCCTTCCATCTGACTATGGAGTAATAGGCATGCTTGCTATCTTTATGGCAGTATCACAATGCTTCATAGATAGTGGATTCGGCACTGCCCTTGTCCGTAAGATAGACCGCACAGAGACAGACTTCTGCACAGTATTCTATTTTAATATCGTTGTCGCCTGTTTCTGCTATGCCTTGTTATGGATTGCCTCACCATACATTGCCAGTTTCTGCAACTTGCCTTTGTTGGAAAGTGTTACAAAGGTCTGGGGACTAAACCTTATCATCAACTCTCTGTCAGGAATACTGAATGCCAAACTCACCATAGACATAGATTTCAAGTCCCGTGCCAAAATATCAGTCATCACCTCCTTATTCACCGGCATTGTCGGTCTTTGGCTTGCATATCGTGGTTTGGGAGTATGGGCTCTGGTCTTTCAGGCTTTGGCATCTGGCATATTGCGCACTATTTTGTTGTGGGTTATCGTGCGTTGGATGCCTAAGCTCATTTTCTCTTGGCAGTCATTCAAGGAACTCTTCTCCTTTGGTTCCAAGTTATTAGCTTCAGGATTGCTTGATACGATTTATAACAATATTTATCCCATAGTCATTGGTAAATGCTTTTCTGCCAGTTCTTTTGGCGTCTACGCACGAGCCGATAGCTTAGCACAGTTCCCATCATCCAATATCACTGGTGTACTTCAGTCAGTCACCTTTCCTGTACTCAGCAAGATACAGAATGACGATGCCCGTCTCGGTGATGCCTATCGTCGTTTCTTGCGCATGTCTGCATTCGTAGTCTTTCCCCTTATGGTAGGACTTGCATCTGTAGCAGAGCCATTCATCCGCATAGTACTTACCGACAAGTGGGCAGGAACTATCCTTTTCCTCCAGATTATATGTTTTGCATTGATGTGGTACCCAATCCATGCCATCAATCTCAACTTGTTGCAGGTAAAGGGTCGTTCTGATTACTTTCTGAAATTGGAGGTAATCAAGAAGATTCTTGGCATAGCAACCCTGTGCGTTACCATTCCTCTTGGACTTGCTGCCATGTGCTATGGTCGTGTCTTCACATCTGTAGTTTGTTTGGGCATAAACACCTATTATACCAAGAGGATTATAGGATATGGTTTCTCTGCCCAGATGCGCGATCTTGCCCACATCCTCATTCACTCCCTTGTTATGGGTGTCATAGTTTATGCAGCAGTTTATCTGCTTCCAAACCTCTGGTTACAAATCATTGTCGGCACACTCCTTGGTGCCATATACTATATAGTTGGAGCGTATCTAATGAAGTTTGCAGAAATACAAGAGTTGTACTCTCTGCTTAAACATAGGAAATAACACTCATACCTGATGTTGTAATGTAAATAATTCTCATTATGATAATAAAATCTCTTTTAACAAAGGAAAATATCTTCAACTCAACTGAGGAACTAAAATCTTGGATTGAACGCCGAAATCAGGAAGTTGAGGTTAAAGTGGAGCAAATACCATTTGCGCAGATGAAGATGTGGCATTCAGAACCAGATGGTTCTCTCCGTCATGACTCTGGTCGCTTCTTTTCTATTGTTGGTATTGATGTTACCACGGATTATGGCCATAATTCACATTGGCGCCAACCCATTATCTGCCAGCCAGAGGTTGGGTATTTGGGAATTTTGACCAAAGAGATTCAAGGTGTGCTCTATTTCCTTATGCAGGCAAAGATAGAACCGGGAAATGTCAACTGTGTACAAATTTCCCCGACACTCCAGGCCACAAAGAGTAACTATTCACGCATTCATCAAGGAAAATCTCCCAATTATCTGGAATATTTTGTTAATGCTAAACGGGAGAACATTATTCTTGACCAACTACAATCCGAACAGGGAGCACGTTTTCTGCGTAAGCGTAATCGTAATATAATCATTAAAGTTGATGAAGATGTCGAGGTACTTGAGGACTATCGTTGGATGACTTTGGGCCAAATTAAGGAGCTTATGCACTATGATAACTTGGTTAATATGGATACGCGCACCGTTCTTTCAGGGCTAAAGTTATCCAATTTTGTTTCTCCGCTTAATGACCTCAAGAAGATGTCCGAACTTGGTCGAGGTTGGTTGCTATCATCTACGACCAATCATGTACATATAGCTACCGATGTTCATCTTTCGTGGTTGACTCAGCTAAAATCCAAATATGACCTCCAGATCTCTCTTTGTCCAATCAACGATATGCCCGGCTGGGAAAGGACTGAGATGGAGCTTGTTCGCCCCGATAGTAAGTACTTTAAGGTCATTGCCGTGAATGTAACCATCAGTAATCGAGAGGTGGCTTCGTGGTGTCAGCCATTGGTTCAGCCTATGCAAGATGGATTATGCGCTTTTATTGTTAAAAAGATTGAAGGTGTTTACCATTTCCTTGTACAGGCAAAATTGGAATGTGGTAATTTTGATGTCTTGGAGTTGGCCCCTACCGTACAATGCTTGACGGGTAATGTCCCCGAGGACCCTAAGTCTCGTCCTGCTTTCTATAATTATGTAGTTAATGCTCCCAAAGAACGCATTTTACTTGATGCTTTACAGTCTGAAGAAGGAGGGCGTTTCTATCATGAGCAGAATCGTAATCTTTTGGTTGAGGCCGATGAAGATTTTCCAATAGAACTACCTGAACGCTACACTTGGATGACCCTTGGTCAGATTTATGAGTTCTTGCGTTTCAATAATTATCTCAATATCCAAGCGCGCAGTATTATCTCCGCATTAAGTTATAAGTAGTATGATACGAATAGGTATTATTTGCCCCTCAGAAATAGCCTTCCGTAGGTTCTTGCCTGCCCTTCAGAAGGCAAATGATAAGATTCAGTTCACCGCCATCGGCATTGCCTCTCCCAAAGAGTGGTTTGGCGATTCTCTTTCCATTGTGTCGCCTCAGCAGGTGCACGAGCAGCAGGCTGGAGAACTCGCCAAGGCACAAGCCGTTGTGCAGCAGTATGGTGGCGAGGTTATCGTGGGCTACGAGCATTTGGTTATGTCCGATGTCATAGATGCGGTTTATATTCCACTTCCCCCTGCTCTTCACTACGCATGGGCCAAGAAAGCATTAGAGGCAGGCAAGCATGTCTTTGTAGAGAAACCCTCTACCATCAGCTTGGCCAATACCGATACACTCATTCATCTCGCATCTTCCAAGGGCTTGGCTCTTCATGAAAACTATATGTTTGTCTATCACGACCAGATTAGCACCCTCGAAGAGGTTGTCGCCTCTGGTGAGATTGGTGATGTGCGTCTCTACCGCATCTCCTTCGGCTTCCCCTTGCGCCAGCCCAATGACTTCCGCTACAACCCCTTGCTCGGTGGTGGTGCTTTGCTTGATGCTGGTGGCTATTGTATGCGTTATGCTAATTATCTCCTTGGCGGCAATGCTAAGGTCGTGGCAGCCCAATCCAACTATATCGATGGCTTTCATGTCGATATGTATGGCTCTGCGACAATGGTCAATGCGGATGGGCAAGTTGCTCAGTTTGCCTTTGGCATGGATAACGACTATAAGTGCGATATCGAGATTTGGGGTAGCAAGGGCACTATCACCTCGGGACGTATCCTTACAGCTCCAGCAGGTTTCGTGCCTTCATATACCATAAAGAAGAATCAAGATATAGTAACATGTCCTCTTCCTGCCGACGATGCCTTCTTGAAGTCTATCCTGCGTTTTGTTGATTGTGTTGAGTCCTCGCAGACTCGTGCAGAGGAATACGACATTCTTCATCGTCAGGAGGCATTAGTAGAGCAGTTCAAAGATTTAGCAAATATTTAAACATTCAGCATATGAAGAAACCTATTTATGTGACCATGCCTACCTTGGCCCCTTTGTCAGAGGTCAACGAGTATCTCAATGCTATTTGGGAAAGTGGTGTGATGACCCATAATGGTCCAATTCTCCAGCGTTTCGAGAAGGAGGTTAAGGAGTGGCACGATGCTGCCTATCACACTGTGGTCGTTAATGGTACTGTGGCGCTCCAAATGGCAATCAAGGCGCTTGAGCTGAAAGGAGAAATCATTACTTCGCCATTTTCATTTATTGCAACCACTTCAGCCATTCAGTATGAGGGATGTACACCGGTCTATGCCGATATCGACCCTGATACCTTGACTCTTGATCCTAAAAAGATTGAAGAAAAGATTACCGCCAACACCGTGGCCATCATGCCGGTTCATGTCTTTGGTAATTCGTGTGATATCGAAGCTATTGATGCTATAGCCAAGAAACACAACCTCAAGGTCATCTACGATGCTTGCCACTCAGTGGGTGTTACCTATAAGGGACAATCAGTCTTCAACTATGGCGATATCTCTTGTACCAGTTATCATGCTACCAAGATGCTCAACTCCACCGAGGGTGGCGGTTGTTATACCACCAATCCTGAATTGGACGCCAAACTCAAGCGTATCCGTTTCTTCGGTTTTTCCGAGGACAAAACCAATGTTGTTGAGGAGGGCTCTAATTTCAAGATGACCGAGGTGCATGCTGCCATTGGCCTTTGCAATTTGAAGTATCTTCAAGAAGCCCTCGACGATCGTAGAGCGAAGTATATGCACTATAAGGAGCGTTTGAGTGTATGTCCTACGCTAAAGTTCCAAAAGATTATTGACGATTGCAACTACAGCTACTTCCCTGTCATCTTCGATTCCGAGTCCACTTTGCTTAAGGTTGAGGCAGCCCTTGCTGCAGATAAGATTTATGCTCGTCGTTATTTCTATCCTTCCCTCAATACTTTTACCGATATCGTTCCCTATGTAGCAATGCCTATCTCTGAAGACATCTCGAAACGAATCCTTTGTTTGCCTTTATACAAAGGACTTGCTTGGGAGGATATGGATAGAATTATTGATATAATGATTGAAACATTGATCTAAATAAGGCATCATGAACTGAGTGAGGAGGATATGGAGAGAATCATATCATTAGTTTAATGAAAGATATAAGTTTACTTTATCTTTAGTGGATATATTGCGGTAATATTAAAAATTATTATAAAATTGATGAAAAAAAATATTCTAGTATTTCCTTGTGGATCAGAAATCGCATTGGACATACATCATTCAGTTCAATACTCTACGCATTATAATCTCATAGGTGCTAGTTCTGTTGATGATCATGGACGTTTTGTCTACGAAAACTACATTCCCAATATTCCTTATGTGACTGATGGGGATTTTATATCGCATTTATCAAATATTGTAAAAACATATTCCATAGATGCTATATATCCAGCGATGGATATAGTTATAACCATTCTAAAAGAAAATGAAAGCCTATTAGGATGTAAGGTTATTGCACCGCCAACTGAAACGACACAGATATGTCTTTCAAAGGATAAGACATATGAGGTTCTGTATGACAAGATTAGTACTCCTAAAGTGTACTCTACCACATCAATAGGAGAATTAGATTTCCCTGTCTTTGTAAAACCCAAGATTGGATATGGAGCAAAGGGTACAAAATTGTTACATACTCAAAAAGAATTGGATACATTCTTACAAGGTAAGGAGGATATGTTGGTTTTGGAGTATTTGCCAGGAGAAGAATTTACCGTAGATTGCTTTACAGACAGGAAGGGTAAACTCTTATATTGTGCGGCAAGAATTCGCAATCGTGTAAAAGATGGAATCAGTGTTAATACTATTTTCGCGGAAGATCAAACAGAGTTTATTGAAATCGCAAATAAAATTAATTCAACGATAAAATTTAGGGGGGCATGGTTCTATCAAGTTAAGAGAGACCGAAATGGTAGATTATGCCTACTGGAGGTTGCAGCAAGATTAGGTGGCTCCTCATTACTTTCCAAGGCTGTGGGGGTGAATTTTGCTTTGTTGACTTTATTTGATGCTTTTGATATAGATGTTAACGTTTTTACAAACAAATATTCAGTAGAATTAGATAGAGCATTGGATGCAAAGTATAAAACGAATCTTGAGTATAATTGCGTATATTGTGATTATGATGATTGTCTGTTACTTGATAGAAAAGATGTAAATTATAATTTGGTCAGTTTCCTTTATAAATGTAGAAATAATAATAGAAAAATCGTGTTACTTTCAAAGCATGAGGGTACTGATTTATTTGAGGAGTTACGTCAGTTTAGGCTATTACAAATTTTTGATGAAATAATTCATATTAATAAGGAGGACGATAAATCGCAATTCATAAAAGTTTCAGAGAATCCTATCTTTATCGATGATTCAAATTCGGAAAGATATAATGTTGGTTTAAAATTAGGTATTCCAGTCTTTAGTCCTGATATGATTGATGTACTTCTTTAATATACTGTGTAATTGTTGTTTATGAATAATAATATTAGGTATAATTAACATGATTTTATAGTTATGAATCAAAATACCCCCCCCTTTGTTAGTATATGTGTTTTAGTATACAATCACGCTTCTTACCTTCGTGAATGCTTTGAGGGATTCGTAATGCAAAAGACAGATTTTGCATTTGAAGTATTGGTACATGATGATGCTTCTACTGATAATTCGGCAGAGATTATTCATGAGTATACAGAGAAATATCCCCAAATCTTTAAACCAATATATCAAACAGAAAACCAATATTCAAAAGGTGTTGATATTTGGGCATTATACTTATTCCCAAATGTCAGAGGTAAGTATATTGCTCTTTGTGACGGTGATGATTATTGGACCGACCCCTTGAAGTTGCAGAAGCAGGTGGATTTCTTGGAGGCGAATCCGGAGTATGTAATGTGCTCCCATCGCTTTAAGATTTTTGACCAAACTACAAAGCAAATGGATGATGATGGATATGGTGAAATATTTATCCCCATCACTTATGACTTAGATTCATTTATACATGGAGAGTGGTATAATTCACCCTTAACAGTAGTGTTTAGAAAAGAATGTTTATTTCTTGAAGAATATAAAAAATATTCCTATTCCAAGGACGCAACATTATTTTTTCATTTATTAAAAAAAGGGAAAGGCCATTTAATTCCAGAATTTATGGCGGTATATAGGATGCATATGGGTGGAATCTGGTCTGGTGCGTCAATAAAAGCAAGGGTTAGTGCAGATTGTAAGAACAGATTAGGGATATACGACGTAGAACGTAGTTTCGAATCTGCATTCTTTCTGCGTTCATTATTTGTAAAATATTGGATACCTCGTAGTTGGTTAATTCAAAATTTGAGGTTGTCGTTGCGTGCTTTATATGTTATGTATAAACATTTGGGGCTAATTTATACATGTAAGGTCATATTACTAAAAGTTCTTTTGCACAAAACAATTGCGTGAGTGAATAGCATAGTTATGCTTTAATTAAGAATATAATAACTCAAGTTTCGCAAGTAGTTGCCTTTATTGAAAATCAGATTGTTACCAGCAACTTCAAGCAAGATTGATACACAAACTAATCGTTTACAACTGCTGATTTATATAATAAGGCCAACATCGTTAAATGACTAACTCAATAATTTTTAATCCATGACGCTATATTTCAATTAATTAGCACTTGCGAAACTTAAGTATAATAAGAAAAAAGTTATTCATAGAACCATCTGCCAATATGAGAGTGCCCAATATATCAGTTATCGTTCCTGTATATAAAGCAGAGAAATATCTGCATCGTTGTGTAGATAGCATCCTTGCCCAGACTTTCACAGACTTTGAAGTCCTGCTCATTGATGATGGCAGTCCCGATAATTGTGGGGCCATCTGTGATGAATATGCTGCAAAGGACTCTCGTGTGCGTGTGTTCCATAAGGAGAATGGTGGAGTTTGTTCTGCTCGTAATTTAGGTATAGATAAAGCTGATGGAGACTGGATTGTGTTTATTGATTCAGATGATTGGATAGATATTAATCTTCTTCAAAGTCTATGCTTGGTATTGGACTCTAATTTTATTTTCTCTGGGATGAAACTTTGTTCTTCTTCCAGAGTTATTCAATTTGAGGATAAATTATATAAATCTGCTTCATTAGTAGATTTCTTAAATAGTAATAAGGGGTATAGGTTGAATTCTCCTTGTGGTCACTTGTATAAAACGTCTATATTAAAAGAACATGGTTTATGTTTTGATGAACGGATCCGATTTGGTGAGGACGCTATTTTTAATTTGCAATATCTTTGCCTTTGTAAAAACGTATGTACAATATCTAATTGTGGTTATAACTATTGGGATTATGATATATCATCTGGTGCTTCATTAAAATATAAGTTATCGATTGATGAAGTACACTACACTTTATCTCAGATGCAGACTTTGAATAGTGAATTGGGAAGGCTATTAGGGGGTACCATTTCTTCAGATGCAGACTATGCCATGATGTTGGGCATGATACCCGTGGAGAAAAGATGCGAAGAGCAAATGGGAGAAGAGTTTTATGCAGTGTGTAAAGATTTGAACATTGTATCCGATAGAGTTGAATTCTATAATCATGAACTTTGTAGTCCCATATTTCAAGGAATAGCAAAGTTGAAGCATTTGTATGAAAAAAAAGAATATGTAAAGGTTAAAGAGTTATATACTTTACTTCATTCTATATCAAGAGAAATTAAAGATATTAAATTTCGTTGTAAGGACTTTTATTTATGGTATGCATTGATAAAACTTGGATTCTTCTCTCTGTTTGATTGTTGTCTGAGATTCTTCTGTTTCTTAAAGAGATTATTGAAGCCAAATAAGTGAAATGTATAGAATGTAAGACCTCAACTATTTAGTATGTCTGAAAAGAGGTTATTGCTTGAGTTAGAAGAATTTGTATAATGCCTATCTCTTAAAAACAGTTTGTCAATCCATGGTCTTAAACTATCCCAAATTGTACGTTAGAATCCACAATCTTATTTATGGGAAATAGAAAAAATCATTTAGAGATATTACGATGTCTTTCATTGTTGGGTGTAATTCTATTCCACACGATGGGATTCCTTGATGACCGTAATTTGGTAGATGTAAGTCCCACTGTTCTTGCAATACAACAGTTTAGCGTCTATTTCGTGGGAATAGCAGTACCAATGTTTATGTTTATGTCTGGATATCTATACAAACCAGTAGGTAAGCATGAAATTATACCTTTCATCAGGAAGAAGGTTTTAAGGTTGCTGTTGCCTTATTTTGTCTTCTCATCCTTGATAATGTTGACGAGTGGCTTTTTTAGCTTTAAAGAATTATTTCAAGGATTTTGGCATTTGTGGTTTTTGTGGGCATTATTTTGGTGCTTCATATTCAGCGTGTTTATAGATTATTCTAAGAAATATGCACTTATAGTATTATTATGTGCGTTTGGAATGGGTGCTTGGGAAACAGAACTACCTGCTTGGAGTCGCGATTTCGTACAATGGTATTATTTCTTTGCTTTTGGGGCTATAGTAAGATCACATGTGCGAGTTACGGAAATTATAAAACGATATTACCTTTGGATTCCGATGGTATTGAGTTATGTTGTTACGGTATGTATCGTTCCTTTTCAATATAGGTCACCTTCTGCGATTTATGAATTGGCTATTTCTGCAATAGTGGTGGTGCTCTTCTTGGTTGTAGAGTCATTGACGTCAAAAATACAATTAAACGAATTCATTAAGAAGTCCATTCTGTCCGTTGGTAGATGTTCTATGGGTATTTATATATTCCATTTTTGGTTGTTGATATATATGCTATCAACAACATCTATACGTGTGTTTCATATAGAAGCATTTATTCAAAGTATTCCTGTATTGACAATTTCTGGTTTGGTTATTGCTAACTTCTTGCTTTGTTATATTTTGACAGCGCTTATTAGGAGAAACAAAATTGGGAAGTTGTTGGTGGGATAATCGTCAAATGTCTTGGTATAAATTATTCTGTATGAAACTCCTCCAAATAGCCTCCGGCGACTTCTTCTCTACCTATGGTGGGGGGCAGGTTTATGTAAAGAACCTTGTTGATGAACTGATTCGGCAAGGTGCTGACGTCGTTGTCTTCTCCTTTGTGGATAAGGAAATTGCAGTAGCAGGACATATCTACAATGGCATCCCCCTGTACGAGATAGGACTGCATGCACAGGATTCTGATATAGAAAAATTGCTTCACAACATCTCGCCAGATATAATCCATGCTCATAGCAGAAAGGAACGGTTCGCCTCATTGGGGCAGAGCCTGAATATTCCTGTCATAATTACTGCTCATCATGGTGGTATCCTATGTCCTGCCGGGACACTGATGAATGCGGAGGACAGGATATGCCAGACGACCTTGTCGCACCGGAACTGCCTGAAATGCTGTCTGGCAAATATCAGAACGGGGCGTGCCTGGTATCCTTTCATGCGATTGCTGCCGGAGCAGATGTATCGTAAATGTGGGGCTATCCTTGGAAAACTGCCGTTCCTGCCCTTCATTACCCCCATTGGCAGTGTGGCAAATGCCATACAAGGAAAAATAGAAGAGTGGGGGACTATATGTTGCAATGCCACAACAGTGATAGCACCATCGCATGCCATAGCAGAGGCAATGACTAGAAATGGTATGGAGCCAGAAAAGGTCAGGGTTATACCGCATGGAATACCGGGGGAGTTTAGCGTAAAAAGTTTAACTTTGAGCGAGAACGAAAACACTAAACACGAGCGCAGCGCCTCACTAAACACTAAACAAGAGCAAAGCGAACAACCTATTCGTTTCTTTTTTTTAGGAAGGATCTGCAGGGTGAAAGGCTTGCATGTGTTGCTGGAGGCTTTTAACGATGAGTGTTTTTCTAACAATGCAGAATTGCATATCATTGGCGGAACTGGCAATAAGAGCGAGCAGCGCTATATGAAAGCGTTGCAATGTAAATATAGAAATCCAAATATTGTATGGCATGGTAAGATAGCATCTGACAAGGTGTTGGAGACGATATGCGATTTTGATGTAATGATTCATCCAACAATGTGCCTGGAGATTTTCGGACTTAATATATCAGAATTCCTGTTGATGCACAAGCCCGTCCTTGCCACCCGATGCGGTGGTGCAGAGATGCAGATTCGGGATGGAGAGAATGGTTGGCTTGTGGAACCAAACAATGCCATTGCCCTGCGAGAAAAGATGCACCAGATAGTGCAAGAAGGAATAAGTCTGGATATGAATGCCCTATCATCAGGTGTAATATCCATAGAAGAACATGTAAAGGAACTGATATCGCTGTATGAAGAATCCACGTGTGTTGATTGATGTTAATTCTGCTGTGCCATTTTATGTGGCAGGACGGTCAAGCGGAATAGGCAGAACAACGATAGAATTGGTAAAGGCTTTGGCAGAGTTGCCTGAATTGCCTTTTGATATATGCCTCTATTCTCAAAATATGAAGGGAATAGGCGGTCGTAATATGAACGTGCCATTCGACACAAAGCATCTTTACTTTCCCAATAGAGAACGCTATAACAGACTGCTGAGCAAAACGCCAATACAGGAATGGTTCACAGGGTATGACCTGAAGCACATACCGCACAACTTTGATTTTACTCATTGTCCGGAAAAGACAGTAATAACCATGCATGATGCAATGTTCTTTTCATATCCGGAATCTTTCCTCGGGCATGATTATGCAAGGCGGAATTATCCCAAACTGGCACGACGTGCCAAGGCGATAATCACATGCAGCCAGAATTCAAAAGATGAGATTGCAGAATATATGGATATCCCGGAAGAGAGGATACATGTATGCCATTGGGGCATAGACCGTCAAGTGTTTTATCCTCATAAACCGCAACCGAACAAGTATACATCTGGACGTCCGTTCTTCTTCTCGGTTTCGTGCGACATAGGGCGTAAGAATACCATTTCAATATTGAAAGCATACGAAATCTTTTTAAAAAATACTCCAGAACATGACCTCGTGTTGGTATGGAGGAATCCGCCAGCAGAAGTTTTAGACAAGTATACCCAGGGCACATTCCGTGGGCGAGTACATTTCGTTTCTAGTGTCAGCGAGAATGAACTGTCTGACCTGTATGCCGAGGCTACGGCTACGTTCTTCCCCAGCAAGTATGAGGGATTTGGCTTGCCTGTGCTGGAATCCATGGCAAGCGGTACTCCGATTGTTACTTGCAAGAACAGTTCTCTTGGAGAGATTGGCGGCGATGCTGCGTTGTATGTGGAACCGGAAGATATCGATGCTATGGCAGATCTTATGGAGGGGTTTGAAAATAAAGTATTGGATATAGATTCTTTGGCACGGAATTGTCTGGAGCATGCTGATAGGTTTACATGGTCTGCCTGTGCCAGGAAGACAGTAGAGGTATATAAGAAATGCTTGGATTTATGAAAGACCTCATCCGCGTCCTGCGTGTTGCACTCCTACACCTTATATATAATATATATCCTTCCTTGTCATTGCCCAAGAGGGCAGTGATAGTGGCACCGCATCCTGATGACGAGGTGATAGGGTGTGGTGGATTGATACAGGCATTGGTGGAGCGTGGCACTCCTCCACACGTTATTATCCTAACAGGGGGAGAGGGCTCGCATCGTGGATGTTGTGATATATCTGCTGAGGAGTTGATAACCGGGCGTCACAACCTTACCATAAAAGCAGCAGAAACAATGGGATTGCCATTGTCGCATATTCATTGCCTGCAATATCCCGATGGGGGTGTTGCTCTGGAGCACCCAGAGACAGAACGCTTGGCAGCATTGTTGCAGGACTTGAAACCTGATGCAATCTTTGTTCCTCATCATGGTGAGGGATGGAGCGATCATCTGAAAGCAGCGGAAATTGTAAAAGCATTGATAGGAATGTTTAACGAGAATGAGAACACTAAACACTACACACTAAACTCTAAACAAAAGCAACGCGACCTCTCTAAACAAGAGCGCAGCGCCTCACTAAACTCTAAACCAGAACTCTACTCATACTGCGTATGGATGTGGTACTATAATGTGTGGGATTTCAGGATGAAGGATGCCTTTCTGTTGAGGTTGTCTGAGACACAACACAGAAAAAAGCAGAAGGCTATAGAACAATATGTTACCCCCACTGCCCCTTGTGGCAAACCCTGGAGTGGGGTGTTGCCAAAACCTTTCCTAAAGGCAACGAAGTGGAACAAGGAACTATACTTTCTTGTACGATGACGAAAACGAAAACGACAAACTCTCTCTAAACTATAAATATGGCACAGCATGTAAGTGGACAACATTTGCAAATATTCGAGGGGCGCAAGGTAAGAACCGTATGGGATGAATCCGCCCAGGAGTGGTACTTTTCGGTTGCAGATGTTGTTTCTGTTTTGACAGATTCTTCCGATGTTAAGCAGTATATCAAGAAGATGCGCACACGCGACCCAGAACTGGGCGCTAGGTGGGGTACAATTTGTACCCCTACTCGAATGATGGCTTCAGATGGTAAATATTATAATACACAAGCTTCTAATATGGAGGGTATCTTTCGAATTATTCAGAGCATACCATCACCTAAGGCAGAACCATTTAAGCAATGGATGTCACAAGTAGCTGCGAGTAGAGTAAATCAAATGATAGATCCTGAATTGTCTATTGAACAGGCGATGGATGATTATAGGCGACTCGGATATACAGAATCTTGGATCAACCAACGACTTAAGACGATTGAGATCCGCAAAGGATTGACCGATGAGTGGAAGCGAGGAGGTGTAACTAAAGCAATAGATTTTGCCACATTGACAGATTTGATGTCAAAGACTTGGAGTGGATTGACAACTCGTGAATATAAACGTTATAAGGGACTTACTAAGGAGAACTTACGCGATAACATGACAAATATGGAATTGCTGCTCAATGCATTGGCTGAGGAATCAGCATCCCAGTTAAGTAAGGAACGCAATCCTGAGGGTTTTGTTGCAAATGCGACTGTGGCAAGAGAGGGAGCTGAGGTCGCAAAGATTGCGCGTGATGATTTTGAGAAACGTCTTGGCCGTAGCGTTATCTCTTCTGAACGTGCGATAGACCATTTGAATCCATCTGGTTCATTGCCCTTAAATGAGGCAGGTGAATTTGGAGAGTAGACGGCAAACATTAATTAACATCAACATGCAGATAGGATAATTAATCAACTCGATTGCACTGCAGTTTAAGTTCGTGTTGACAAAAATAAATTATACGCAAAAGTAACAATAAATGAAGAAGAGTAACGGGAAGATTGATTTTATCCTATTTGGAGAGGGTAATTACAATACTCTTGGAGTTCTGCACTGTATGGCAGCAAAAGGTGTAGACGTATTCCTTTTATTGGTAGGGTCAGGCAAGCGTGTCCTTCATGGTGAGTTTATAGGGTATAGTAGATTTGCACGTTATGGACATTCTGTGAAGGATGAACGTGAAGGACTGTCATGGTTGCTCGCTCATCAATCAGACTTCCCCCAAGGGACGATAATATATCCCACTTCAGATACAGCAGAAACACTTTTAGATGAACATTATAATGAATTGAGTAATCACTTCCATTTTCCTAATTGTGGAAAACAAGGTGAGGTAACTCGTCTGATGGAAAAGGATGTGCAGACTGCTCTTGCTACGCAATACGGCATCCGCACGCTACAGAGCATGTATACCAACAATGCAGATTGCGACCTTAGCAAGGTTTCCTATCCTTGCATGGTAAAACCATTAATCAGCATTAGCGGCAGCAAGGGAGATATGCGTGTGTGTGACAATCGCGAGGAACTGGATGAGGCGCTCGCTTCTGCTAAGCATACAAGGGATTTTATAATACAGCAGTATATACAAAATGAGGCAGACCTGCTTTTCTTGGGCATTCGTCTGCCCAATGGGGAGGTATGGATTCCATCATTGGTAATGAAACCAGGTGTTTCAAGCACCGGTGAGTATACCCATGCTATTGTGACGACATCTGTTTCAGAATATCTGCCTGAGTTGGAGGAAGTGATGGCATTTGTGAGTGCGCTCAATTATGTGGGGCCTTTCAGTATTGAGTTTGGATTGGAGAAAGGAAAGAACTATTTCTTTGAGATCAACCTCCGCAATGATGGCACTTCTCATTATCCATTAGCTTCAGGAGTAAATATCGCTTATGTGTATTACCGTGCTTGTAAGGGGCTGCTGACGGCAGATGATATGTGCCACGCAGAAGGAGAATACCCGATGGTTGATGAGGTGCTTGACATACGTAGGGTTCTTTCACATGAAATTTCTTTCGGCGACTGGTGGAAGTTATTCGGTGAAGCTAAGGCACATCGTTACTATGTGCCATTTGATAAGCGAATAAGCATTTGCTTGGTGCCGATGTTTATTTCTCGATTAATAGGTAAGGTTTGGAGAACAATGTTGAGAAAATAATCCTCAAAACTCTACACAATAAACACTTAACAACGAAAACGAAGACGAAAACTGCCATCCGGTAGGCACACTAAACTCTAAACACTACACACTACACACTAAACTCTAAACCCTAAACTCTAAACAAGTAAAATGAAAACCCTTATCTGCATTCCTTGTCTTCTCACAGGAGGCACGGAGATACAAACGCTGAATACTGTGCATGCCTTGGTGCAGGGTGGGCACGAGGTGACGGTGGCGTGCTACTTTGAACATACGCCATACATGGTGCAGCAGTTTGAGGAGGCTGGGGCAAGGGTGGTGCTGTTTTCTCCAGACGGGGTGCGCCTGGGGGGATGGAGGATAGTTCTTTTCCTGTACAGACAGCTGCGTGACGTACTTAAGTCTGTGCGCCCGGACATGGTGCATGTGCAGTACATGGCTCCGGGGGGCATGGTGATATTGCTCCTGTGGCTGATGCGTGTGAAGAATATCATTGCCACAGTACATACGGCAGCGGATATCTACAAGGACTTGCGCCTGATACATTTCATACAGCGCCATTGCGTGCGTGCATGGATTTGCATAACGGAGCGTGCCGAGCGCAGCTTCTTCGGCACTTCACAACTGTATTCAAAGGATATGGTGCTGGGGAAGAGGGATCATTTTACGATATACAATGCGCTGCCGTTTAGGCAGCAGGTTAATTGCGATGGCTCGCAGGTTAATGTGGCTTTGCCAAGGTTAAATGCTGCGGAGCAGCAGGTTAATAGCGATGGCTCGCAGGTTAATGCGCCTTGCGCGGTTAATGTGGCTTTGCCACGGTTAAATGCTACAGAGCAGCAGGTTAATAGCGATGGTTCGCAGGTTAAAGGTGATGGGAGAGAGGTTAACCAGTCGCAAAACGACGATTCACCAGCAACAGCGTTGCGATTAACCAGCAGCCATGCTGCGATTAACCGCAGCGAAGCTGCATTCACCCTCGGTGTCGTCTCCCGTCTTGAGCATATCAAGGGAATGGATCTGGTGATTCCTGCTTTTGCCGAGGTGAGGAAGAGGTTCCCCGATGTGCGGTTGCTGGTGGTGGGGGATGGTTCCTTGCGTGGCAGTATGGAGCAGCAGGCCCAGGAACTGGGATGTGCAGATGCCGTAACATGGACTGGGCGCCAGCCTCAGGAGTCGTTGCCGCAGTATTACGGCGAGATGGACATAGTGCTGATGCCGTCGCGCAGCGAGGGCTTCGGACTTACTGCCATAGAGGCGATGGCATGTGGCTGTGTGGTGGTGGCATCGGATGTGGGTGGCCTGCCCGAGGTGGTGAGCGATGGCGTGTGCGGTCTGCTGCACCGCACGGAGGATGTCGCCGACATGGCGAGCAAGATCAGTTCCCTCATCGCCTCGTCCGAACTCTACCGCTTCCTGCAGAAGAACGCCCTGCAACATGTGCAGAAATTCTCCTTCCAGCGATACGCAAGTGCGGTCTGCGACCTTTATGAAAGGTTAATCGCAACGTAGTTGCTGGTTAATGTGCCGTTGGCACGGTTAATAGCAGCAGAGCTGCTGGTTAATGTGGCTTTGCACGGTTAATTGTCGCGGGCGACAGGTTAAAAGCTGCGGAGCAGCGGTGAATTTGCTTCGCAAGGTTAATAGCGACAGGGTCGCTGGTTAATGCGCTGAAGCGCGGTTAATGGCAGCAAGGCTGCGGGGTAAAAGCGACAAGGTCTCGGGTTAATGTGCTAAAGCACGGTTAATTGTCGCAAGCGACAGGTTAAAAGCTGCAAAGTAGCGGGGTAATGTGACTATAGCATAGTTAATCGCACTGCGAAAGTGCAGTTTTGTTGCAGTTTATGCACTTTTGTAGTGCAATTTTGATTATCTTTGCGGTTGGATTAAATAATCAAGGGTATGGAGCAATTATATAATGCCTATAATCAGTTGATAAAGTCAGTAGATACGGGTTTTCTTAGATATGTGTATGGTCAGATTAAATGGACTGGTCGCATGTTGGGACTTGTGGGCCCTCGTGGCGTAGGTAAAACTACTATGCTTCTGCAGCATATAAAACTGCACCTTCCGGTTGAGAAGACTCTATATGTATCTGCCGATAGCCTATATTTTGTTGACCATACCTTGGTGGATTTAGCTGAACGTTTCGTTAAGCAGGGAGGCGAACACTTGGTGGTCGATGAAATACATAAATACGTCGGGTGGTCGCGAGAACTAAAGCAAATATATGATACTCACTCCGATCTGCAAGTTATATTCACAGGTTCTTCAATTCTGGATATCTACAAGGGAGTGGCTGACCTTAGCCGTAGGGCGCCGATTTATGAGATGCAGGGATTGTCGTTTAGGGAGTATCTCTATCTTTTTCATCGTATTGAGGTTCCTGTGTATACATTGGACGATATTTTGGCGCACAAGGCTGAGATACCTGGTGTGGCTCATCCCCTGCCCATATTTAGGGACTATCTGAAGAGGGGGTACTACCCGTTTGGGCGAGATGAGGATTATGAGCGAGAATTGGGGCAAGTAATATATCAGACAATGGAGGGAGATATTCCACAATATGCAATGATGAATGTATCTACTGGCCGTAAACTGCGACAGCTGTTGGTAATCATTTCAAAGAGTGTTCCCTTCAAGCCAGTAATGACCAAATTGGCAGAGATGGTGGGAGTTAGCCGTAATCAACTGGGAGATTATCTGTTATACATGGAGCGTGCAGGGATGATAGTTCAGCTGCGCGATGATACAGGTGGTATACGGGGACTGGGGAAGGTTGAGAAAGTCTATATCGACAATACCAATCTTGCATACGCACTGGGTAATAATGCAACCGATATCGGTAATCTGCGTGAAACATTCTTCTTTAACCAGATGCGTGTGAATAATGATGTGATATCTTCCTCTAAGGCCGATTTTGTCATCGGAGGACGCACTTTTGAGGTTGGCGGTAAAGGAAAGGGACAAAAACAGATAGCAGATACTGCCGAGGGCTACATTGTAAAGGATGATATTGAGACCGGCTATCTTAATGTTGTTCCCTTGTGGGCTTTTGGACTGAATTATTAGTTGCGACAGAGTCGCGGGTTAATGCTGCTAAAGCACGGTTAATTGCAGCAGAGCTGCAGGTTAAAGGCTGCGGGGCAGCGGTTAATGCATCTTTGATGCGGTTAATAGCGACTGCGTCGCGGGTTAATGTGCCGTTGGTACGGATAAGCGCCGTTTCACGGCTGGGTAAATGCGCCGTTGGCGCGGTTAATCGTAGCCTATGGCTACTGGTTAATTTGCTTCGCAAGGTTAATAGCAATCGGAGATTGCTGGTTAATGCATCTTCGATGCGGTTAATAGCAGCAGAGCTGCTGGTTAATAGCGACTATGTTGCTGGTTAATATGCCTGTGGCATGGTTAAAAGCGACAGGGGCGCAGGTTAATGTGCTTGCGGCATGGTTAATTAAGGTATTTACTCTATATTTGCAAAAAATATATAATCGATGTCATTTGAAACATTTTCATATAGGCAGTTAGACGCTTATCAGAAAGCAAAGGAGTTTGTCATACATGTCTATGCTTTGCTGAAGCAATTTCCCAAGGAGGAGCAATATGCATTGTGCGATCAGTTGCGTAGGGCTGCCATTTCTATACCCTCTAATATTGCAGAAGGTATGGGACGTATGTCTGTAAAGGAGCAAATACATTTTATAGAAATAGCTTTTGGGTCTCTTAATGAGACGATGTGTCAACTAGAGTTGGCGTTTGAACTGAATTATATATCTCAAGAAGATTTGCTTGCTTCCGAGGATTTTACAAAGGAAATCACTCGAATGTTATCAAGACTCCGAAGGATACGATTAGATAAATTTTCCGTTGCTCGGCCCTGCGGCCATTAACTTGTCGCTTGCGACAATTAACCGCGCTTCAGCGCATTAACCGCTGCCCTGCAACCATTAACTTGTCGCTTGCGACACTTAACCGCGCTTTAGCGCATTAACCGCTGCCTTGCAGCCATTAACCTGTCGCTTGCGACACTTAACCGTGCTTCAGCGCATTAACCAGCGACCTTGTCGCTATTAACCGCAGCTCTGCTGCAAATTGGAAATGCAAACCATACTATCCCTATTAATCCTTGCGTGGCTGATACTCAGGATACGCAAGATATACTTTACCAACGATGTGCAGATGCGTGTGGTGCGCAGGATATGGGATGAACCATACCTGCTGTCGCAGAATATGTATTTCACCATCTTCACTATATGCACCGCGCCGATATTTTTGGGTGCGTTATCGCTGTGTAAATATGCCTTGTGGTTCCTGCTGATACTGGCTCTGATATTTACCCGGGTTATTCGCATACGGTGGGAGTGGATGACCATAACGTATGCGCTGTTCTTTGCATGGCTGTGCGTTACGATGACCTATACCCCTGTGCCCAGGGACGGCGCCATGATGCTAATCAAGTACTCACTGCCCATGCTGTTCCTGTGGCTGGGCTATTCCTCGCTGAGCAACGAGAAGGATGTGATTGTGTTGCTGAAAGTGGTGAATATTGTGGGGTGTCTGTATTGTTGTTTTATTGGTGGACAGGGCTGTAAGCTGATGCCATGGTTATATTATGGAGTTTTGGCAGGTCCGTTCTCAACCTATGCCGGTTTTGCGGATTTCCTTACTTCTATATTCATTGTTCCTATCCTGCTTTATTGGCTCACTAAGGAGAAGAAGTATATCTTCTGTGCTCTGTGGATGATTCTGTCTACGGTGCTTGAGTCTGTGCGTACGGGCATGGGTGGCATGCTGCTGGTATTTGCCTTTGCTATTCTGCTAAGGGACAAGTGGAAGGCTGTGCCTGGACTGCTGCTTGCCGGAGCGGTGTTTGTGGGGACTATCCTGTTTGTACCAGAGGTAAACAAGAAATTCTTTGGAGATGAGGCTGGCAAGGTCACTGCTACCGATATTGTTCAGGGGGGGGCAATGAGTATGGATAAGATAGAAATGAGCGGTCGCGAATATACCTGGGAATTGATATTGGAAACATTCTATAAAGGGAATGAATGGATAGGAAGCGGTCTGAGTACAGCAAAGAGCTATTTGCTGAATGCTTTCTTAAATAAGGAAATTGGTATTGGTTTAATACACAATGATTATGTGCAACTTTTGGCAGAAGCAGGAATAATAGGCATTAGTCTGCTTGTGCTGTTTTATATATCTGTGATTTTTAAGGTTGCTGCTCATGTGCTTTTTCGTAGGAGTACTTCTCTGGTAAAAGTAACAGGCATAATGGCCTTGTCCAGCATGGCAGGCATCGCATTCTGCATGTACTTTGACAATGTGGTGTCAAATTCCATGCAGTCTATGGTGATGCCGTATATTTACCTTGGTCTCTTCCTGAAGGCATTGGATATAGAAAGAGTGGAGAATAACGTTTAACGTTGAATGTGGTCGCGTTGCTCTTGTGTAGTGTTTAGTGAGGCGCTACGCTTTAGTTTGGTGTTTAATGTTTAAAGTTGAACGAAAGTTTTTCGTCCTCGTCCTCGTCCTCGTTATCGTTATCGTTAACCCTTAACCTTTAACCGTGGCTCTGCCACATTAACCAGCGACTCTGTCGCTATTAACCGCACCACAGGTGCATTAACCGTTTTCGTCCTAGTTTTGTTTACTGTTTACTGAAGTGCTGTGCTTTGTTTATCGTCCATGGACAGTATCTTTCCTTGCTATCGCAGATTGTAGTCTCTTACCGTTCTTTACTGGATAAATATATATTTACAGGCTTGCATAATGTTATTCAATAGTATTAATTTTGTTGTATTCTTTTTTGTGGTGTTGCTAATGCTGTTGGCTGAGCAACTCACTTCCCGCCGTGTGGCAGTACGCAATATGCTACTGCTTGTTGCAAGCTATGTGTTCTATGGGTGGTTCAATGTGGGTTTTCTTTTGATTCTGTTTTATGTCACGTTGGTGAACCACCTAACAGGTCGTCGTCTATTTAAAACTGATAAGCACCGTAAGCGTACGTTGTGCATAGGAGTAGTGTTGTCGCTGCTTCCTCTTCTTTTCTATAAGTATTCCGCATTTATAGTCACCAACCTTGGTTTCTTACTTGGGGGGCAGATCCACACAGATTGGTTTCTTGGATTGGGTCTGCCAATAGGCATTTCATTCTTTACTTTTCAAGCTTTGTCATACTCAATTGATATATATAGAAGGAGGATAACGGAAAAATGTTCTTTGCCAGACTTTATGCTTTTTGTGGCTTTCTTCCCTACAGTGCTTTCTGGCCCGATAGAGAAGGCACGCAATTTGATTCCACAGTTGCGTGTATATAAACCTCTATCCGTGAATGCCTTTGTTGAGGGTGCTGTGACATTTGTTTGGGGGCTTTTCAAGAAGGTTGTAATTGCTGACAGGCTGTGTGTGTATGTGGACTGGGTTTATGGTAGTGCAGAATACCAGTCGGGAGCAACACTGGCATTGGCTGCGGTGCTGTATAGCATTCAGATTTATTGTGACTTCAGTGGATACTCCGATATGGCATGGGGTATTGCCAAGGCGCTTGGCTTTGGCGTTACCAGGAATTTCCGTTTCCCATATTTTGCTACTTCCATCAAGGACTTCTGGCGTAGATGGCATATCTCCTTGACATCGTGGTTCACAGAATATGTATACTTCTCGTTAGGGGGAAATAGGGTAAGAATAAAGGCACATTGGGTGTTAAATATCTCGCTGGTCTTTGTGCTGAGCGGTATATGGCATGGAGCGTCGTGGAATTTTCTGTTGTGGGGGTGTCTGCATGCATTGTATTATCTCGTAGAATATGCTTGTGGCATTCATGACAAGAATTATACACATTCTCGCATTCTTCAATTACCAGCCAATATTGTGGTCTTTATATTAGTGACTGTAGCATGGATATTCTTCCGTATAGAGGATTTTTCTGTAGCAACGTCTGTGGTTGAAAGAATAATTACCGATATTCCTTCTCCTATAGCTATAGGTGCGTCTGCATTTACCTTTGCCAGCAATTTGTTATTACTGGCAGTTTTCTTATTATTCGAATGGATGCTATACAAGAATATGTGGTTGAAGGAGGAACGATTCGGTGAAACTTCTGTATTAAATAGTGTGTGGGTAGTCGTTCTTCTTTTGATTGTTGGAATGTGTAGCGTGTCGGCAGATAACTTTGTGTATTTCCAATTCTAAAAGAACTTTAGCATGAAATCAGTAAAATGGATAGTTGTAACAATACTGCTGTTCTTTACTTGTGATTTTGCCATAGAGCGTCTTCTAAAGTCTGGTGTGGACGAGATGTATGGCCTGAACCAATATGCAGATATACTGTTGGTGGGGCATTCGCACCTGATGCTGGCAACTGACAAACAGCAGATGGAGCGTGATTTGGGAATGAAGGTGTCCAAGTACACACGCGAAGGTGTCAATGTGTCGGACCGCAAGATGATGATACAGCAGTATCTGGATTCGGGATATGCTGACTCGCTAAAAGTGGTGTTATACGGAGTAGATCTTTGTACATTTACTGGCGAGGGATTGAGCGCCAACTCATATAAACTGTTCTATCCTTTTATGGATGACAAGAAGATAGGTGAATACATCTATGAGCAAGGAGGGGCGCAGGACTATTGGATGCACAAATTAGTTCGTGTCACACGTTTTAGTGATGATGCTCTAAAAAATGCTGCTTTACGAGGTTGGCTGCATAATTGGAGTAATTATAAAAGCGGTACAATAGATGTAGAGGCATATAAAAAGGTTCTGGAGAATGGAGGTGAACGACACATTCAGATGAATCCTGAACTGATAGAGGAGTTCAAGGAAACTATGGATATGCTAACCTCTCGAGGTGTAAGGGTAATACTGGTTAATACTCCAACACTGGATTTGCTGAATTCATACGAACCCGACAAATTCCATATGATGGTGGGCTGGTTCCAAAAATATGCAGATTCTCATCCTTTGGTTGAATACTTTGATTTAAATCCAGAGTATGCTTCACGTCATGAACTATTTTACGACAGGATTCATCTCAATGTTGATGGACAAAAGGTCATTAGCATGGTAATAACAGGTAGAGTAAAGGAAATGCTAAACAAAAGCGTAGCGCCCCACTAAACCAAAGCGCAGCGCCCCACTAAACTCTAAATAAAACGAAGACGAGGACGAGAACGAAAACACTAAACACTACACACTAAACTCTAAACAAGAGCGTAGCGTCTCACTAAACAAGAGCGCAGCGTCTCACTAAACAAAAGCGTCAGCGCCCCACTAAACACTACACACTAAACAAGAGCGCAGCGAACAATGATATCAGTAATAATACCTTTATACAACAAGGCTGGGAGCATTGCACAGGCCTTGGATAGTGTGCTGGCACAGGAGTACCAGGACTTTGAGATCGTCGTAGTGGACGACGGCAGTACGGATGGGGGGGCATCTGTGGTGGAGAACTATGTCGATGCCCGTATACGTCTTGTCCATCAGAAGAATGCTGGGGTGAGTGCTGCACGCAACAGGGGCATTGAGGAGGCAAGGGGAGAGTTTGTGGCTTTCCTTGATGCCGACGATGTGTGGATGCCGGGGTTCCTGAGTGAGATTGCTGCCTTGCAGAGGGAGTTCCCACAGTGCAGGGCACAGGCCACGAACTATGTTTTCAACTCCAATGGCGTGAAGTCGCCCACGATACTGAGGAAGATCCACTTTAGTGCTGAGAGGGGGGTACTGACCAACTACTTTGAGGTGGCAAGTTGCTCTCATCCGCCAGTATGTTCTATATGTGTATGCATAGAGCGCAGGTTACTGCAGGAGATTGGCGGTTTCCCTGTGAGCATAAAGTCTGGCGAGGACCTGCTGACATGGGCAAGGGTGGCAGTGAGGACAGACTGGGCATATTCCATGAGGACGATGGCGCAGTATAATCAGGGAGAGGGGTATGATAAGAAAAACCTGCCACCGCGCAGGCAGGATGCTGGTGATCCTGTGGGAAAGGAATTGAAACGAATATATGCAGAATACCCCGATACCGTTGGTATGCGCAGGTATATCTCTCATTGGCATAAGATGCGTGCTTCTGTTGCCATTAGATATGGAGAAAGAGTTGAAACTCTGTGTGAGGTGTTGCGTTCACTGAGGTATAATCCTTTGAACTTTAAGGTCGTGTTGTTTGCAATATTGGCGATGTTGCCAGTATGGATTCGTAGAGCTATTATTGCACATGGATAAATAAAGGATATGAGAAGATTGCTGTTTTATGTTTTGAAAATTGCGGCCTTTTGTAGTAGGTTGTTAAGTTCTAAATACTATCTTAAACTGATAGTTTTGGCACATAAAACTCAAGGAGTATGCTTTGAGGGATTTCCAATACAAAATCAATAATGAAATTAGATAAGCAACACATCCTCTTCATCACCCCTCTTCCTCCTCCTGTGCACGGGTCGGCTATGGTGAGCCAGTACATTAAGGACAGTGAACTGATACAGGGGGAGTTTGAATGCGACTTCGTGAACCTGTCCACATCGCGCAGGATGGACGAGATAGGGAAGGGGGGGGCGAAGAAACTGCTGCGCTTTGCAGGGAGCTTCTTCCTGCTGTTCTACAAACTGCTGGTGCACAGATACGACCTGTGCTATCTGGCTATAACTTGTCATGGGGTGGGGTTCCTGAAGGACGCTCCATTCGTGTTGCTATGCAAACTGTTTGGCAGAAGGATAGTGATACACCAGCATAACAAGGGGATGAGCGGCTGCATAGACCGATGGCCGTATCGCTGGCTTATACCTTATATATATAAACACGCGCGCGTAATACTGCTGTCGTGGCATCTGTATCCGGATATTGCCCAGGTTGTGAAGCGTGAGCTGGTGATGATATGTGCGAATGGGATTGCTGCAGAGCAGCAGGTTAATTGCGATGACTCGCAGGTTAATGTGGCTTGCGCGGTTAATGTGGCTTTGCCACGGTTAAATGCTGCAGAGCAGCAGGTTAATAGCGATGAATCGCAGGTTAAAAGCTGTGTAGCAGCGGTTAAAGGTGATGGGAGAGAGGTTGACCAGTCGCAAGGCGACGATTCACCAGCAACTCCGTTGCGATTCACCAGCAGCAGTGCTGCGGTTAACCGCAGCACTGCTGCTGCGCTCACCGCTCACCGCTCACCGCTCACCGTTAATCTCCTCTTCCTTTCCAACCTGATTCCAAGCAAAGGTGTTTATGTGCTGCTTGATGCTTGCAAGATGCTGATGGACAGGGGTGTGGCATTCCAGTGCAACTTTGTGGGTGGTGAGTCCAAAGAGATGGACCGCAGGGCGTTTGAAGAGGCAGTGAAGGAGCGTGGGCTGGAGGGGCATGTGCTGTACCATGGCCCTAAATATGGAGAGGAGAAGGAACATTACTGGAGTATGGCGGATGTGTTTGTGCAACCGACATACGAGGATTGCTTCCCCCTGACCATCCTGGAGGCGATGCAGCATGGCTTGCCTGTGGTGTCTACAGACGAGGGGGCTGTGCCTGACATTGTGGCGGATGGTGAGAATGGTTTCGTATGCCGGCGCAAGGATGCGGAGGGGCTGGCTCAGGCTCTGGAGCGCCTGCTGCTGGACGAGGCTTTGCGCCACAGGATGGGTGCGGAGGGTTACCGCAGATACAAGGAGAACTTTACGCTGCAGTGCTTCGAACAGAGATTCACCGAAATTCTTAGGGAAATGAACGGCTAAAGGGGGGAGGTTTTTGGAACGTTTAACGTTGACTGCTTTAGCTTGATGAGCGTAGGCGAGTAAGGTTTAACGTTGATGGCACACAGACTGCTTTAGCTTGATGAGCATAGACGAATAATACACGGAGGCACAGATTTTCACTGATGAATATTATTTTATCAACGCGATTACACTGATTCACACGGAAGATTAGAGATTTGGGGATTCGTTTTCTTTGCAAAAAAACAAACGAGCTTGTTTTCTTACAAATAGAACTAATCAAGGGACGTTGTCCCGGTGCTATGCACCTTAAAATCTCTAATATGGTATGTCTGTTTAAGATCTTGTTTAAAGTCTTGTTGAACGCTCATCCGCTAACCTCTAACCAATAACCGTTATATAGTTCTTGTTGCTATTAGATCATGTCTCCGTTAATCGTTAAACCATCAACATTAAACGTTCCAAAGGTCTTGTTTAAGGTCTTGTTGATCGCTCATCCGCTAACCTCTAACCGTTCTGTCAGGTTAGAAAACTGACTTTTAAATCACTTTTTTATTTTCAAGAAGGATTCTATAGATAAAAAGTTTTATCTTTGCTTTGAAATATAGAACTATCTCTCATGAAAGACTCTTTACAAACGCCACGAAAGGATGATTGGACTCATGAACAGATTCATTTCGCAGTGTTGGCGATAGAGGTTGCTGCGAAGAAAATGAATGTGAGTCCTGAGGAAATGCAGCAGCGGCTGAAGAAACAGAATCTGATAGAGTCGTTTATCGTAAAATATTATGATGTATTTCATACAATGAGTCTGGAACATGTGGCAGAGGATACTATAGAGGCTTTGGTAAAGTGGGAAAATGCATCGAAGATGGAAGGAGGAGCAGAATGACTTTAAAATTATATCATGGTTCTACACATAAGGTAGAACATCCTTTGGTTGTTCTGGGACGTAAGAATCTGGATTTTGGTCAGGGCTTTTATCTTACTTCATATCGTGAACAGGCAGTTCAATGGGCATTACGTCAGCAGGTATTGAAGCGCTCTGATAGGGCATGGCTAAATGAGTATTGTCTTGATGTCGAGAAGGTTCTTCAGGGTGGGTACGTTCAAAAACATCTTGATGGATATAATGAAGAATGGCTTGAGTTCATTGCTGCCAGCAGGCATGGAAAGACACCATGGGAGGGTTATGACTTGATAGAAGGTGGTGTCGCCAATGACAAAGTAGTTGATGCTGTGGAGGCTTATCTGTCAGGCTTGGCTGATGTGAAACATACTTTGAACAAATTAGCTTATGCCCTTCCAAACAATCAGATATGTTTGCTTAACCAACAGTTGATAGATACCTGTCTGAGTTTTGTGGATTGTTATCCTGTTATAAGGGAAGGAGGAACAGAATGAATGAGATATTGTTATGGCGTAAGATTGCCAGAATAGTGATATTGTTGTCGCAGAGATTAGATGTAGAGGGAAGGCAGGCATTGGATATTTTATATTCTTCTCGCATGTGTTCATTGCTTCATGATAGCAATAGTGGTTTGCAGTTGATGAGCGATGCCTATATCGTTGATGAAATTATAATGGATTTACAATATTCATAGTTTGTATTGCACACAGGAAAACGTTGATAGTTTAATGTTTAATGTTGACAGCGGAGTTTGATGAACTGGCGAATATAGAATATGTATTATCAACGGATTAAACGCGATTAAACGGAATTTTCGTGTGTCCGATTAGATTCCAGCAACATCTGTTGCCGAGACATTCGTCTCCAGTATGCTGTTCTTTAGAGAAAAACAAATGCATTTGCTTTTAGCTCAAGAACAACATACCTCAGAATCTAATCCTCCGTGACTCCGTGTTCGTGTTGATTAATCTTTAACATCCCGCATGGCAGGCACAGTGAAACGAGTGCCTTTTTTGCGTATTCCAGCGACAGCGTGATTAGCGTTGATAGGACTGGTAGTTCTGTGATTTCTGCGCAGTCTGCGTGAGATAAAAGATAAGAGCGATTTTTTTGCACGCAAAGAGCGCAAAGAGCGCAAAGTTTTATTCCCTTTGGTGTTTCACGCTGGCGCTGGAGGGGTCGCAAACTTCGTTACGACAAGAGAGCGCAAAGAAGATGATAGTTGTTTAGGGTTTGGGGTTTAGAGTTATATCCACCCCCTCCGCTACGCTCGTCCACCCTGTCTCAGGGGGACAAAGAAAACGAAAACGAAAACACTAAACCCTACACACTAAACCAAAGCGCAGCGCCCCACTAAACCCTAAACCCTAAACTAAACAGTCCTCGTTATCGTTAACCCTTAACCTTTAACCGTGGCTTCGCCACATTAACCAGCGACTCTGTCGCTATTAACCGCACCGTAGGTGCATTAACCGTTATCGTTTTCGTTATCATTATATTCGTAGACAAATTTGTCATAAATGATGTGATTTCTTCGCAAAGATTGGCAGATATGGTTAAAATTTTGTATCTTTGTAGAAATATAGTCGCATATAAACAAAAACTGCCACAGATTTTTAGTTGAAGAGGATACATGGAACAATACTTTAGCATAAAGTATGAATTTAGCCTGGCTGAGGTTCACAAGGCAATTGCACAGCAACTGGAGCGCAAGGAACCAGGCTATATCTGTGTGGCAGACGGGGTGGTGCTGAGTGTGGCGCACCGTAACAAGGACTACATGAAGGTGCAGCAGGACAGTATGTTTGCTCTGTGCGACTCCAACTGGGTGCCTCTGTATATAAAATGGATATGGGGAAGAAGCAGGAGTCAGTGCTGCGGTGCCATGATCTTTGAGGAGGTGGTGAAGCAGGGAAAGTACAGGCAGGCTTTTCTGGGAACGAACCAACGGACGCTGGATGCTCTGAAGACAAATATAGAAGGGTGGGGAGTGGATACATCAGGAATGATGTTCATGGAACTGCCCTATTGCCATGTGGATGATTTTGACTATCCGGCTATAGCAGGAATGCTGGAGGACTTTGAGGCTGAGGTCGTGTGGGTGGCACTGGGTGCTCCAAAGCAGGAGTATTTTATGCATAAACTGAAACCTCACTTAAAGAAGGGTGTGCAGCTGGGCGTGGGAGCGGCATTTAACTTCCATGCCGGAATGAACGAGAAAAGGGCTCCAAGGTGGATGATAAGGAACCGCATGGAGTTTGTATATCGTATCATGCAGGACCCTAAAAAGCAGCTGAGACGCTGCGGACTTATAGTCACTACTCTTCCAAAGATTTTCTGGGGGGAGATGAGGAGAAGGAGGAAAGTGGAATAGTTTAGGGTTTAGGGTTAGAGTTTAGAGTAGTCGCGGGTTAATGTGCTTCGCACGGTTAATTGCAGCAGAGCTGCGGTTAATTTGCTTCGCAAGGTTAATAGCGACAGGGTCGCTGGTTAATGTGCTGAAGCACGGTTAATGGCAGCAAGGCTGCGGGTTTTAGGGTTTAGTGTTTAGTGTGGATTCACGATGTGTTTCCTGCCGGATGGCTCTATAAACTCTAAATAACGAAGACTGCTTCGCATACTATTTATATCGCACACAGATAGCACAGAAAGGCACAGAGTTAACGAACGGAAATCGGAGAACGGAAAACTGTTTCTATTGGACACAGGAAATTACAGAACGCATAGAAAAACGTTTAAAGTTTAAAGTTTAGGCTCTTTGTCCTCGTTTACTTTGTCCCCCTGAGACAGGTGGGACGAGGAGCAATGCGACGGAGGGGGTGGATAGTCATCGTTATCGTCCTCGTTATCGTTTTCTCCGCTATCACACCGCATGGCAGCGCTGTGAAACTGGCGCACTTCTGCTGATTCCAGCGCCAGCGTGATCATAGTTGAAAAGACTGGTAATTCAGCGTATTCTGCGCAGTCTGCGTGAAATTAAATTATCAACGAGATTAAACACAATTAACCATGCCGCAGGCATATTAACCGCACCGCAGGTGCATTAACCAGCAATCTCTGATTGCGATTAACCGTGGCTTCGCCACTTTAACCATGCCGCAGGCATATTACAGGATAAATGATCCGAGTATGAAAAAACTACGTTCCGTAGAAAAACTTTTTGTGGAGTTGCTGCAAGTGGCTTTGGCGAACAGGAAGCGTCTGAGCAGTGTGCCTTCTGCCGAGGAGTGGGAGGAGATAAGGGCACTGGCTGAGAAGCATGCCTTGGCTGGTGTGCTGTTCTATGCCATATGCCAGCTACAGCCAGAGGATTGTTCCAATATGTCTGAGGTGGACCTTCAGATGAGGATGTGTTCCAGGAACATTAAGATAAAGAGACGGAATGACGAGGCAGTAGCGGATATATTGAACCTGGTGCGTATCCTGGATGCTGAGGGGTTTGACTCCTGTGTGCTGAAGGGTCAGGGACTGGGACTGCTGTATCCTCATGGCATGCTGCGTATGCCTGGCGACATAGATATATGGGTGGCAAGGAAGGGCGAGATGGCTCCGTTGGCGGAAAGGTGCAGGGATGTTGTTGCGCTGTGCCGTGGGGTGGTGGGGCGTAGGCCTGTGTGCTACCATCATACGCCTCTGCCAGTGCATGGCAAGGACATAGAGGTTCACTTCACTCCTTCCTGGATGTGCAATCCTTGGCACAATGCAAGGCTGCAGAAATTCTTTGAGGAGGAGTGGATGCGCCGGAGGTTTGTTGACGGTAGTGAGATGCCGGTACATGACAGGGATTATGCTGCCAAAGGGTTCTATGTCCCTTCGGCGGAGATGGATGCCGTGTATGTGTTGCTGCATATCTACAGACATCTGTTTGACGAAGGGGTGGGGTTGAGACAGATAGTGGACTACTACTACGTGCTGCAGCAGGAGGGACTGGACAGAGAGCGTGTGGGGGGTGTGCTGAAGTCTGTGGGACTTTATGCCTTTGCCGGTGCGATGATGTGGCTTTTGCGTGAAGTGCTTGGTATGCCCGAAGAGAGAATGCTGTGTCCTGTGGACGAAAGGCGTGGCAGGGCGCTGTTGGACGAGATAATGATGGCAGGAAATTTTGGCAAGTATGATGCCCGCCTTGCTGGAGCGGACAAGAGGAGTGTGCGTTTCCGCTTCTGGACGAAGACACGCAGAAACCTGCGTTTCATGTCGCAGTACCCATCGGAGGCATTATGCTCTCCTGTATGGAAAGTGTGTCAATTGCTGTGGAGAAGGTGGAATGGGTGGCACCGCAGGTGCGGTTAATCGCGACTATGTCGCAGGTTAATTGTCGCAAGGCGACAATTAACCTGCAGCTCTGCTGCTATTAACCAGCGCTAAAGCGCTATTAACCGCTGCAAAGCAGCATTAACCCAGCCGTAAAACGGCGCTTAACCTGTCGCCCTGCGACAATTAACCTGCGACTCTGTCGCTATTAACTAGCAATCTCCGATTGCTCGGAGAGGGTACAAGACAAGCAGTGGAGTCTCCTGCCCATTGAGGGGTGGAGACTCCGCTGCTGATATATATATATATTAATAAGGTGTAGTGCTTACTGGACTTCCTTCATCTTCTGTGCCATGATGGCGAGCTCTGCCTTGAGGGCTTCTACCTTCTTCTGCATCTGGTCGACCAGAGAGTTGCCCTTCTTGGATGAGGCGGTGAGGAAACCGATGTTGTTCTCGTAGGTGCGAATCTCAGCCTGCAACTGCTCATAGATGCGCTGCATGCGCTGGCGGTCGCCACCTGCTGCTTCCTGTATCTTCTGGAAACGGCCTGCAGTGCGTGCCTGGATGCGTGCGCCACGGGCGCGGTCGTACAGCTGGTCGCAAACTTCACGGTACTGGGCATATGCCTGGTCCTTCTCCTTGAAGGGAACGTGGCCCACGGCATTCCACTTGGCCTGGAGTTCCTTTACCTCGTCCAGATTTACCTCACCCTCTGTAGCGAGAAGTGCCTGGAGCTGTGCGATGATCTCCTGCTTCTGCTTGAGATTCTGCTTCTGCTGGTCGCGCTCGCCGCTGTTGGCCTGCTTCTTGGCATCGAAGAAGGCATCGCATGCGGTGGTGAACTCCTTCCAGAGCTGGTCGCTGTATTTGCGAGAAACGGGACCTGTGGCCTTCCATTCCTTCTGCAGGGCAACCAGAGCGTCGGTTGTGGCGCGCCAGTCGGTGCTGGTGCTCAGTTCCTGTGCCTTGGCAACGAGAGCCTTCTTCTTTTCCAAGTTCTCTGCCTGACCGTCCTTGATGTTCTTGTAGAACTCTGCCTTGCGGGTGAAGAACTGGTCGCAGGTCTGGCGGAAGCGTTCGAAGATGGTACTGTTCTGCTTCTGTGGAGCGAAACCGATGGTGCGCCATTGTGTCTGGAGTTCCAGAACCTGCTTGGTGAGAGCATCCCACTCTATCTTCTTGCCTTCAGCTTCGGTCTGCTGGAGCAGTGCCTCTGCCTGCTCGCATAGGGCGGTCTTCTGTGCCAGATTCTCTGCCTCGCGAGCCTTGATACCCTCGAAGTGGGCCTGATGGCGCTTGTTTATCTCTGTTGAAGCGTTCTTGAAACGGGTCCAGAGGTCTTCACGCAGGTCGCGCTCCACGGGACCAGTCTCCTTCCACTGCTGGTGCAGGGCCTGCAACTGGCCGAAGGCGCTGATAACGTCCTCCACAGCAAGCAGAGCCTCGGCCTTCTCGCAGAGGTCGGTCTTGATTTCCAGATTCTTGCGGAAGTCGTAGTCGCGCATCTCGTGGCCCAGCTTCAGCAGGTCGTAGAACTGCTCGGTGTAGAGCTGGTAGTTCTTCCAGATCTCTGTGCTCTGCTCGGCAGGAACGGCGCCTATCTCCTTCCATGCCTGCTGCAGCTGCTTGAACTGGTCGAAGTTTGCACCCACCTCCTCGGGAGTGGTGGTCAGCTGCTGGATCTGCTCCAGGATGGCAGTCTTGCGCTGGAGGTTGTCGGCGCGCTCCTCTTGGATGCGGAGCTGCTCGGCAGCACGACGCTCGCGAATGGCCTGCATGGCCTGGCGGAAAGTCTCCTCCTGAGGGTCCATAACGGGAACATAGGTTGCGGGGTCGCCACCCTGTTCAATGTACTCCTGGCGTGCCTGCTGGAGCGCCTGGTTGTGATAACGGTAGAAGAGCTGCTTGAGCAGTTCTACATCGCCCTTCTCGGGGATGAGTTCGGCCTGTGCCAGTTCCTGTGCACGTGCCACTACCTCTTCTTTAGTGTTGAGCTGTATGTTTTCTATATTTTCCATATTTTCCATAATTCTATGTTGGACGTTTAACGTTTAATGTTTAACGATTAACGTTTAATGTTTAACGATGAAAGTTGAGTGTCCGACAAATAGTTTTCCGTTTTCTCCTTTCTAAATACTCCCTCCCATAGAGGGGAGGGTTGGGGGAGGGGTCTTATATCCATTTCTTGTGTCTGAAGAACCACCAGAAGAGCATGGTGATGCATACGGTCAGTATTATTGCCACGGGGAAGCCCCACCAGACGCTTTCCATGCCGTTGATGAGGTTCATGCCGAACAATGATGCTATGAGCGTGGGGAACATCATGATAATGGAGATGGAGGTCAGCATCTTCATGACCTGCGACACGTTGTTGTTGATCAGGTTGGCATAGGTGTCCATGGTGGAGTCCAGAATGTTGGTGTAGATGCCTGCCGTTTCGCGGGCCTGTGCAAACTCGATGTTCACGTCCTCGATGAGGTCGGCATCCAGTTCGTCCACCTTCAGTTTGAACTTCAGCTTGGAGAGCAGTGTCTCGTTGCCTCGGATGGAGGTGACGAAGTATGTGAGCGAATCCTGCAGACGCGACAGGGCTATGAGGTCGGCATTGTCCACCTTGCGGTCCAGGTTGCGCTTGCTTTGGTCTATGAGCGACTGTATCTGCTTCAGACGTTTCAGATACCACACAGCACTGCTCAGGAACAGGCGGAACACCATGTCCACGGAGTCGGTGAATCCAAGGCCACGTCTCTGCTGGTATGTGACAAAGTCGATCATCATGTTGGTCTCGAAGTTGCACACGGTGATGCACACATCGTCCTTCATGATGATACCCAAGGGGATGGTGGTGTATGGGGTTCGCGAGCGTACCTCCTTGACGTACGGGATACGCAGGATTATAAGAACCCATCCCTCGTCGCGGTCGTAACGTGGCCGCTCGTCGGTATCGGCAATGTCGCCAAGGAAATATTCGGGTATGCCCAAGGTCTTTTCCAAGAACTCGGTATCCTCCTCGTCGGGGCAGGTGACCTGAACCCAGCAGTTAGGTGTCCACTCCTCTATGGCTCGGAGTCCGTTTTGTGTATTCCAGAAGGTTCTCACTTCAGTACGTTTTTAATGCCGTTCAGACAAAATTGCCTACAAATATACTAAAAAGTGCTAAAAAATAAAGGCGTGGGAGTGTTTTTTTATAAAAGATGTGTCTTTTTGTGTGGGTGTTGCCCGAAAAATGTGGCGGCATGCAGCATGCCTGTGGTTTGTTATGCATTGTGCTGGCAATGCAAAGGCAGAGAAACATTGCTGTTCCTCTGCCCATTGTATGCCTTTGCTGAAAAACTATGTTTACCAATCCTGTGCCTTGGCGTACTCTTTGGTTGCCATTTTCCTGTCCAGCGTCTGTCGGCTGAAACATGGGAAGATGTAGTCTTTGCCATGTGTGGCGCCAACGTTGCCAAACCATGCGGAATAGTGTTGCTTTTCCTCCTCGGGATACCAGCCCATTTCCCAGTTCATGTTGGAATTGCCACCAGCTTCGTAGTCTTCATTGAAATACTTTATGAAATTGGTATTGTCGTTGAATGGATACTTCCATTCTGTTCCCTGAGAGGAGGTTATCACCTTGTAGTCGTCGTTCCACTTGTGACACAGGCCAACTGCGGTGATATAGTTGTTGCGGTCTGAATTGGGACCTGCAAATTTCAGACAAACCCATTTCTTGTCAATTTCGGGATAGTTCATACCTTCCTGAGACGAATCTCCACGAGGCGTGTAACCAAATTCTTCTGATTGCTTTTTCTGCAAGAATGCAATATTTTCGATGGGAATACATGAATTCTCGTAGTCGAGAGCCACATACCAAAGCTGGTCGGTATTATCAGCTACTGACAGGAAGTTGTTGCTGGAGGTCTCTACCATCTTGCCCCACTCGTCGGAGTCGTGGAAGTTCTTGTTCAGTACCAATGGAACATAGTTGCGCACAACGCCATCAGCGCCTTCAAACTGTCGGTCAGTAGCAGGCTCCTTGTGATCGTTTTCGCCTCTTACCATCATGAAATCGGCTACGACAAGACGGTTATTTGTGGTGTCGGCGTTTTCTTTGATGTACTTGTCGAGATTTTCTTTCAACGCATTTCGGCGAGCCTCGTCGGCAGCAAGGTACCACAGGGGAATCAGGCAGCACATGTTCTCAACGGGACTATAGGACACGAGTGCAAGGTTGGAGTTTTCGTCAGCTATGCTTGCACTCCAATTGTCGAAGTCGCCAGACTCATTGCCACCACGTACTTCAAATTTGTACTCTTCTTCGCTTGTTTCCTGAAGATCGGAGTTTGAAGACTCTTTTCCATATTCTAATGTGCCACCTTGCATGGCCTGTGCCTGCAGGTATGACTCCATCCAGTTCTTGGCTTCGCCCTGTCCCTTCTTCTTGCAAGAGAGAGACAAGCTAAAGTCAGAGGAAGTAGAGGTGTAGTATGATGTTGCTTTACGGCGATAGTATGCAGTGAATGTACCACCAAACACACCTCCAGTTGTGACGTGGGTGCCGTATTTGTCAAGCAATTTAGATATGCCTTCGTAGGTGTTGGGGTAGGCTTGGTAGAGAGAGCTTTCGGGGTTGTTTAACAAATCGTAGGCATCTTCTGACATATAAGGGGTATAGAGATCGGGACCGGAATTTTCTTCTGTGAATTTGCCTCCAAGATAATAGGCAACGAAAGTCTTCTTATATATATCTATATGGTATTCGAATTCCTCGGCACTTTTTGTAGACTTGCTCCAGCCTTTAGACAGAGAACCTGTGAACATGGACCCCTCCCAAATTTTTTTAGTCCAGTTGTTCGTGCTGCTGATGCCTACGTTGCGGGCTACTTCTGATGTTGCCTCGGAGTATGAGGCATCGCTGATTTCAGTGCCGTTTCCAACGGGGTTGTGCGATTCCTGCACCTTATTGTCTGCCCACAGAGCTTTTATGCTCAGCAAATCGAAGCGGGGAGTGGCGAGGAGCTCTCCATTGACAATGTTTACACCCTTGCCAATCTGGTCAAGATAAGGATGGGGGAGAACTACGTTTTTCATGCGCTCTTCGTCCTGACAGATTAGGTAGACAGTATCCTTGCTTTCCTCTGATGTTTCGGCACGAGTACTGTCTGGTTTGGGTAAATATACCTTTGTGACGAACGGTGTCATGTCTGACTTGTCCTTTAGCTTCAGTACCAGGAACTCCTGCTTCTCCCCTTGTCTTACAGAGTATTCGAATCTGTCGTTTTCTGGGTCAATGCCAAGAATCGCTACTGCGTTCAGGGGAATTGCAATCTCTTCGGTAAGCCAGGGGTTGAACCTAAATACTTGCTTGCTCATGTTGCTGGTGCTTGCAAGTTCAAATTCAGCGATACTCTCTTTTTGGGGGATGTAAATCTCTGGGGTGTCCGACTCACAGCTTGTTGTTGCAAGCACGGAGAATATCAGCACTAATCCATTGATGATGTATGAAAATGATAATTTCATATGTAGAATATTTTAGGGGGGTGATTATTCCTGTTCGCTGAAATAAGCGTCTATCCTTTTCTGTGCATTCTCGGCAATGTTGTAATAGTATAGCTTAAAATCGCACCCATGCAGGGCATATTCGCCAATACCCTGCTCGTTCTCAGGCTGCTCAGGCATACCTACTATAAGAACTTCGTACTTACGTGCGGGGTCGTACATTACCTGGGCAGAGTAGCGCTCGCGTGTGTTGAGTGCTCCAAGGTTTCGGGGGTCATCTGCCTCCACCTTCTCGTAGTCGTGCTTCCATGAAATGGGGTTTATGGACATGGCCCCTTCGTGGCATACCAGATTGTATGAACCGAATTTCCCGTTTTCCATGCGTTCGCAATTCCATGAGATTACCACACGTGTGTCGGTCTCTCCTTCGGCAAACTTCAGGTGAGTGTTTTCTTCAAAGTAGTCTTGGGAATAGGAATATCCTAATGGGTAGGCAGCAATCATGCGGTCATACACCTCGGGATGGTCTGCCATGTAGTCTGAAAGAAGGTATTTCAGTACATTAGAACCCTGCGAGTGTCCGGCCAGGATAAAAGGACGCCCGCCGTTGTAGTGTTCTAAGTAGTATTCAAATGCCGCCTTTGCATCAGAATATGGTGTGCCAGCCACCATTTCCTCCTGTTCTTCCAGGGGATAGTTGAGCAGTTTCATGGCATCCAGCTGGCGATAATAAGGTGCATATACATTGGCAACACTTTCGAAGCATGAAGCCTGTTCTTCATATACGCCTGGAACCTTTGCACGCATGCTGGCATTGTCTATGGTATTTATAATATTGTCTTCTTCGGTTGCCTCCCAGCTGGTGGGGTAGAGATAGAACACATCTACCGCCTTTTCAGCAGTAGAAATCTTTACCCAATTGTTGGTGTCGGAGTAATCAACGGAAGCTTGTTCGTTGGGTTCTGCCTCATCATTGTCGCAACTGCCCATGGTGAAGCTGAGCATCGCGGCCATAATGACCATTCCTGTCGCTCTAAATGTCTTCATAATTGTAAAGTTTTATAGAATATGATTTTTGTTCAATCTCAATACTATGACGAAAGTTTTATGGCTTGTCATAGAGGCTTTCCCCGACTATGCTATCTGTGCTCCAATGGGCTTTAGGCCGTTTCGATTATTCAGAATGCCCTTGGAGTTTCAGCTGCTTCTAATGCTTTTGCTCTTGCAAAATAAGACAAAAGTATTGATAGGCCTGTCGCTGTTTTACAAAAAGCAGTGTTTCAGTTTTACAAAAGATAGTTTTGAGGATGCCGTTTATATAGTGTGGCAGAAACAAAAAACGCCCATTTCATGGGAGAAATGGACGATTTGGGGATAAAGCTGGCCAAGCAATCCTACTGGTGGCCCTCTGTGGAAGACTCCATCCACTTGTGGTAATGCCTCCATGCTGTGGAGCGATGACGGAATCCTGCATGGAAGAAAAGTTCTTGGATATTGGCTTGGGGATTGCGTTTCAACTCTTCGGCCACATAGGCTATGCGGCGTCTGGAAACGTATTCGCTGAAAGTCATTCCTGCATTGCGCTTGAAGGCATCGTTTACGTAGGTGCGGTTGGAGAAGACTTGCTGCGTCAGGGTTGACAGGTTCATGTCAGGGTTGCGCCACCCCTTGTTGTCATCTATTATCACTAATATCTTCTTCCAAAGATGGTCGTGCTCAAGGTTCGTATTCGTGCTTTCTTCCAGAAGTTCAGGTTGGGCGGGCATTACAACCAGGCGTTCATTCAGTTCATAATGTGTTATCCCAAAGAAAAATCCTGTCCATGCAATCTGATGAAAGAGGACTAAAATGGGTGCATGAGTCAGCTGTATCAGAAAATGCAGTAGTCCAATCAGGCAGAACCCCATGGCATAGGCCATAATGAATTTCTTGTCGACGCTGCTCCGACGCCAATCATAGGGGACAAGAAAGAGAGAAAAACAATAGAATAGCATCGTGCAAATGGCGAATAGACGAAACCACACGTTGAACTCGCCAAGGTGCAACCAAAGGTCGGCATAATTGTTTAAGGTAGTGTACTCGATTCCTGCACACATGCCCACGAACACCAATATAAGCAAGGGGGCTAACAGCAGGGCGTACACCTTGGCTTTGCTGATTGACGGCCGGATAACCTCGAGAGGATACAGGAAGAAGGTCATCTGCATGAGCAGTGGCACAAAGGTATGCTCAGGTTCAAAAAGGGTTGCGTCAACAACTAAGCTCTCGTTCCAGGTGCGGAAAATAAATACGAAGGTAGTCAGGGCAGACAACCAGCTGAATATTGCCTGAATGTGGCGGGAATAGTCGCCAGTTTCTTTGCGGCGCCTCCATAGCAGGATGCCGCAGGCGGTGAGTCCTATGGTCATCAGCAATAGGACTATTGTGAATATTACTTTCATGAAGTTACTTCTTGGTATCTGCCATGTGTATTGCTATGTCATTGGTCAGCAGTACGAATTGCTCCACGGAAAGTTGCTCCGGACGCAGGGCTCCGAAGGGATGTTCTGCTGGAATCAGTCCCTTCAGTGAACCGCGCAGCATCTTGCGTCTCTGCTGGAAACTCTGCTTCACTATGCGTGTGAGCAGGGATACATCGCATCCAGGGTCGGTGACGCCGTTGCGTGTCATGCGTATTACGGCAGAGTGAACCTTAGGTGGTGGATTGAACACGCCTGGTGGTACGGTGAAGAGGTAATCCACATCGTACCACAGCTGTACGAGCACCGTGATGATGCCGAAGGCCTTTGTGCCGGGCTTGGCTGCCAGGCGTTCGGCCACCTCCTTCTGTATCATGCCCGTGCAGCAGGGGATGTAGTCCTTGTAGTCGAGCATCTTGAAGAATATCTGCGAGGAGATGTTGTAGGGATAGTTGCCGGTAAGTACGAACTGACCGCCCTGGAAGGTGCGGTCGAGATGCATCTTCAGGAAGTCGTCGGCAATGATGTTGTCCTCAAAGTCGGGATAGGTACGCCTAAGGTAATCCACGCTTTCTGAGTCCAGTTCCACCACCTTCAGTGGTCGTGGCTTCTGCATCAGGTATTGTGTCATCACGCCCATGCCAGGGCCAACCTCCAGTACTGGAAGGTCGGGACATGCGTCCACGGTGTCTGCTATGCGGCGTGCTATGCTCAGGTCTGTCAAAAAGTGTTGCCCGAGAAACTTTTTCGGCTTAACGAGGGACATATACGGGAAATTTTTGTATTTTTGCATACGAAGATACGGAGATTTAAGTAATGTACCAAAGAAATCGCCTTTTTATTTCGTGAAGCAAGCCCTAAAATACATACTGAGAATAGCTTTTCCGCTGGTTCTGGCCGCCGTTATTTTGCACTGGATGTACCGGGGCGTGGATTGGGGCGCCGTGTGGGCAGCCTTGGAAGGAGGCATGAACTGGTGGTGGATGCTCCTGAGCATGCCCTTCGGTGTGTCGGCACAGCTGTTCAGAGCTTTGCGCTGGAGGGTGGTGCTGAAACCCATGGGCGAGAATGCACGACTGTCCACCTGCTGCAACAGCATCTTCCTCAGCTATGCCTCGTCTCTGGCCATCCCCCGTGTGGGTGAAGTGCTCAGGTGTGGCGTGCTCTCGAAGTATGAGGACATCAGTTTCACGCGCCTCGTTGGCTCCGTAGTGAGCGAGCGTGTGGTGGACATGAGCATGGTGTTCCTCTTTTCCCTGGTAACTATGCTCTCGCAGATACCGGTGTTCCTGGATTTCTTCGACAAGACGGGACTCAATCTCGGTGGCTTCCTTTCCAGCCTTACCTCCACAGGTTATTGGGTTACAGGCATCTGTGCCTTGTCGGCTTTGGGGCTTGTATGTTTTCTGATGAAGAAACTGAAAATCTTCTCACGCACCAAGGAGAAACTGTCCAAACTGATGGAGGGCATGATGAGTGTGGCCAGATTGAAGAATCCATGGCTCTTCCTTCTGTATAGCGTGGGCATCTGGCTTAGCTACTACCTGCATTTCTACATAGCCTTCTATTGCTTTGACTACACTGCAGGGCTCGGTCCTGTGGCAGCTCTTGTGGCCTTTGTGGTAGGATGCTTTGCCGTGCTGGTTCCCACACCCAACGGAGCAGGCCCCTGGCACTTCGTGGTGAAGACCGTGCTGGTGCTCTATGGCGTGCAGGACAACGATGCCGCCGTGTTCGCCCTCATAGTGCACACCCTGCAGACCATGCTCACGGTGGTGCTCGGACTTTATGCCCTGGCTGCCCTGGCAATGACAAGAATGAGGAAAAAAGACCCCTCCCCACCCCTCCCCTCTATGGGAGGGAGTATATAGAGAAGGAGAAAGGAAAACTGTCCTATCGAGTCCTCTTCCATCCTCTATCGTCCTCTTCCATCCTCTTGCCCCCCAAAAAACAAAACCTAAAAAACAAATATTATGACTATCAACGACCTTAACCCAAGAGAGATTTGGCAGAACTTCCATCTGCTTACACAAGTGCCTCGTCCAAGCGGACATTTGCAGAAGGTGCAGGAATTCCTGCTGCAGTGGGCTGCCGAGCGTGGCATAGAGGCATTCAAGGACAATGCCGAGAACATTGTAATGCGCAAGCCTGCCACTCCCGGCAAGGAGAATTGCCGTACAGCTGTGATGCAGGCGCATATGGACATGGTGCCCCAGAAGACCGACGAGAGCACGCACAACTTTGAGACCGACCCCATCCAGACATGGGTTGACGGTGAGTGGCTCAAGGCAAAGGGTACCACACTGGGTGCCGACGACGGTATCGGTGTGGCTGCCATCATGGCTGTCTTCGAGTCAAAGGACATAGAGCACGGACCTCTGGAGGCTCTGATTACTGCCGACGAGGAGACCTGCATGTACGGTGTTAACCACCTGAGTGCCGACACTCTGAAGGGCGACATCCTGCTGAATATCGACAATGAGAACATGGGCGAGTTCGTCATCGGCAGCGCCGGTGGTGTTAACATTACCGCCACAATGAAATATCAGGAGGTAGACACCGATGCCGACGACGTAGCCGTTAAGGTTAGCGTGGCAGGTTTGCGTGGCGGCCACTCAGGTCTGGAAATCAACGAAGGCCGTGGCAATGCCAACAAGTTGCTGGCTCGCATTGTGCGTCAGGCTATTCTCGATGATGAGGCCCGTCTGGCTTCATGGCATGGAGGTAACATGCGCAATGCCATCCCCCGTACTGCCGAGGCAGTGCTCACCCTGCCCAAGGAGAACGTGGACGACCTGAAGGAACTCTGCGACTTCTGCCAGAAGCAGTTTGTGGACGAGTACCGTGGCGTGGAGCACAGCATAGAGGTAAGCATGGAGCAGGTGGAACTGCCCGCAAAGCAGGTTCCCGAGGAGATTCAGGACAATCTGGTCAGCGCCATCATGGCTTGCCACAACGGCGTCCTTCGCTTTATCCCCAGCATTCCCACAGTGGTGGAGACCAGCAGCAACCTTGCTATCATCAACATTGGCGAGGGCAATGCCGAGATCCTTATCCTGGCACGAAGCAGCTGTGACACCCAGCTGGAGTTCCTGCAGGAGATGATGGTATGCACCTTCGGCATGGTGGGCATGAAGGTAGAGTTCGGTGGTCAGTATGGCAGCTGGCAGCCCAACTTTGACTCTCCCATCGTGGCAAAGATGGTGGATGTGTACAAGCAGTGCTTCAACGAGGATGCCAAGGTGGAGGTGTGCCACGCCGGTCTCGAGTGCAGCATCATCGGTGCCTTGTATCCCAATATGGACCTCGTGAGCTTTGGTCCCACAATGCGCTCTCCCCACACCCCTGACGAGCGTTGCAACATTCCCAGCGTAGAGAAGTTCTGGGTATTCCTCAAGGCCCTGCTGGCAAGCATTTAATAGACAGACCCTCCCCCAACCCCTCCTCAGGGGAGGGGAGTGGTTACATTTGCAACAAGAAGTGTATATACTCCCCTCCCTTGTGGAGGGGGCGGGGGAGGGTCCCCTATTTATTAGATGAACTTAGACGAACTATACAAGGCACGATATGTGCTCAACGGCATTATCCGCCGTACGGATCTGGTTCAGGCGCCACGCCTGAATCCGGATGCCGACATCTACCTGAAGCCCGAGAACCTGCAGGTTACGGGCTCCTTCAAGGTGCGTGGCGCATGCTACAAGATTTCCCAGCTCTCTGCCGAGGAGAAGGCACGAGGCGTTATAGCCTGCTCGGCAGGCAACCATGCCCAGGGCGTTGCACTTGGTGCTACGCATGCCGGGGTGAAGTCCCTCATCTGCCTGCCCGAAGGTGCTCCTATCAGCAAGGTGGAGGCTACTCGCCGCTATGGTGCTGAGATATGTCTGGTGCCTGGTGTGTACGACGATGCATACCAGCACGCGCTGAAGTTGCGCGATGAGCACGGTTACACCTTCGTGCATCCCTTTGACGATGAGAAGGTGATTGCAGGTCAGGGCACTATAGGTCTGGAACTTCTGGAGCAGTTGCCCGATGTGCAGAGCGTTATCGTACCCATTGGCGGTGGCGGTCTTGCCAGTGGTGTGGCTTATGCCATAAAGAGTCTCAATCCCTCTGTGGAAGTGTGGGGCGTACAGGCAGCTGGTGCGCCAAGCATGTATCATAGTGTTGCCGACGGGCGTATCATGCGCTTGCCAAACGTGAGTACCGTTGCTGATGGCATTGCTGTGAAGCAGCCAGGCGAACTTACCTACGACCTGTGCCACAAGCATCTGGACGGCATTGTCACCGTAACGGAGGACGAGATTTGTGCCGCCATCCTTGCCATCATCGAGCAGCAGAAAATGGTGGTGGAAGGTGCTGGAGCCGTGGCTGTTGCCGCAGCTATGTTCAACAAGGTGCCAATTGCAGGCAAGAAGACCATCTGCATACTCAGTGGCGGTAATGTGGACGTTACCATCCTGAACCGTGTCATACACCGAGGTCTGGTAAAGAGCGGCCGCATCTGCAAGCTCACTATCACCCTCGAGGACAAGCCCGGTCAGCTCGTGGGTGTCAGTCAGATAATATCCTCATTAGGTGGCAATGTGGTGAAGGTGAACCACGAACGTAGTGATGACTCCAACCGTGTAACCGACTGCATCCTGCAGCTTCAGGTGGAGACTCGTAATCACGAGCACGTCGAGACTATCCGCACCGCCTTGCAAGAAGCAGGCTTCAGCACACAGTGCCAGGTGTATTAGAGGAACGGAAAACGGAAAGGTGAAAACGGAAAACTGCGAGTAAGCGAGAACAGAGTTAAACTCGTTTAAACTATGTCAAGCGGTAGCGGGTTCGACGAATTCAAAACTGTAAGTAACCGATAGCGTGGTAGGGACGCAGCGTGCTGCGTCCGAAAGAGATAAACAAAACGCCGCATCCGACTATTCCGACTATTCGGACAACTCGGATTACTCCGACAAGAATAATACATTATATAATTAAAGGATATAAACTATGAAAGTAATCAGTACAGACAAGGCGCCTGCGGCCATTGGTCCTTACAGCCAGGCGATAGAAGCAAATGGTATGGTATTCTGCAGCGGTCAGATACCCATTGATCCTGCTACCGGCAATTTTGTTGAAGGCGGCATTCAGGAGCAGACACGCCAGGTGCTCACCAATGCCTCTCAGGTGTTGGCAGCAGCAGGTACCGACCTGTCACACGTGGTGAAGACCACCGTATTCCTTAGCGATATGGCCAACTTCGTTGCCATGAACGAGGTGTACTCCCAGTTCTTCTCCCAGCCATTTCCCGCACGCTCTGCCGTAGCAGTAAAGGATCTGCCTAAGGGTGCGCTGGTGGAGATAGAGGTTCTGGCAGTGAAGTAATAGGCAAGATAAACGGTGCGACGGTTGTTGCACCATAGAATAACAGCAATGTCCTCCCGAGGTTCTTTCCTTGGGAGGACATTGCTGTTATTGGACACTGATACTATTGGCGCATGAGTTTCCCTATTGGAGAACTGGAGTTTCTCTGTAGGGAAACTGGAGTTCCCCAATAGGGAAACTGGGGTTTTCCTGCTAAGGAAGCTTGCTGGCTTTATAGCGAGAATGCTTTCATCGCTGCTTCGCGCCCCATCTGGTAGACAATTTTCATGCGTTTGCCGCTTTGCTGCGTGCGACCGATGGGTAGTGTGTCGTCCGGTGCGATGATAGTGATGCGGCCAGCCTGCTCTTCCTGTGCAAGGTATTCTAACTGTGCGTTGTACATGATGTGGCGGCGGTTCATGACTTCAATAACGGCAGGGTATTTCTTCATGAAGGCGCGGAACAGAGGCATCAGTTTTGTACGCTTCTTGGTAAAGCCCAGTGGCTGGGTCAGTATCACAATGTTGTGCTTAAACCCTAACTTCTGGAAGTATTTCAGCGGAATACTGTCCGTCATGCCGCCATCCAGCAACAGACGGCCATCCAGTTCTACAGGATGTGACACCAGAGGCAGGGCGGATGATGCACGTATCCACTCCATAAACTCATAGTCGACAGGGGCAGTGAGGCGCTTGTAGACCGCCTCGCCAGAGATGACATCGGTGCACACGACATGATATTCCACGGAACTTTGTGCAAAGGTCTTCTTGTCGAAAGGGTCTATTTCATCGGGCAGTGTGTGGTAGGCAAACTCTGCATCCATAAGGTTGCCGCTACGGATGAGGCTGCGTATGCCCATGTAGCGAGGGTCGTCCTTCATGTTCAAGTTGTAGCGCAAGGCACGACCTATCTGATGGGATACATAGTTGCATCCGAAGCATGCTCCGGCAGACACGCCAACAACACCGTCCACCTTTATGCCATGCTCCATCATCACGTCCATAACGCCTGCCGTGAAAAGCCCGCGCATGCCGCCTCCTTCAAGAACAAGTCCTGTTCTCATAATTATATATAAATAGACTTTCCCCTCTCTTACATCATTGCTCCCAGAATACGCTGGAAGAAACCGGGATGCTCCTCCTTCCAATGCTGTACGGCATCGTTCAGAGCCTTAACGTCTACCTGCTCGGGCTGTAGGATACGGCCGTCCTGCATCTTTATGGTGATGTTAAGGTTCTCGTCCGAGGTGGAACTCTCTATGCCGGCATAGTTCAGAACCAGATATCCCTCGCAGGCATCGGTGAGGGCGGTGAGCATGTTCAGTGTGATTTCGTCCATGTGCGTAATGTAATTGTTAAAGTTGTGATGCAAAGTTAGTCAAATTAATTAAAATAGCAGTAAAAAAGTGTAAATTAGGTCAATTATGAGGTGATTTTGTTGGAAGGTGTGTGATATTTGTTTTACTTTGTGCTTGTAACAATTATTTATTGCAAGATGAATAGACTGATAAGTACAATTTTGCTTGCCATGGCATTGCTCATGCCCATGGCAGTGAGTGCACGTGAGGACGAGCTGGCCAAGATTCTGGAACAGTGCCTGCTGAGGGAGGCTAATTCCCCGGACAGCATAGAGTACAACCTCCAGTATCTGGAGAAGGTGAGGGAAGGCAAGAGCGGAACTGCCCGTGCTGTGTATTCGGCAGCATTGGGCCAACTGTATGCCATGCGTGCCTATTCCGATGCTACGGGGGCGTGGCGCCGCAGAAGTCTGGAACTCTTCCGTGAGGCCCTGGCAGAACCGGAACTTCTGTACAACGCCCCCACCAAGGACTGGCTTCCGGTGGTGAAGCGTGGCAAGGACGAGAAGGTGTACGGCCGCAACATGCTGTATGTGGTGTGGAAGGCGGCACGCTATTGGGTGCCGGTGGACTCGGTGATGAGCGAACAGGAACTGATAGACTTCTATGTGGCTCATGGCAACAGGAAACCGGCTCAGGTGGAGACTGAACTGGAACGCCTGTGGGCTATCCGCGACTCCATACGTGACGCTGCTCCGAAGCTGAGGGTGTACATGGCAAAAGTCTATTATCCCGGAGACTCCCTGAATCTGACCATAGAGGACTCTGTCAACGTGAAGCAGGTGCAGTGGCGTTTGCTGGACAGCCGTGGCAAGCTGCTGGAAAAGAACCCGCTTGTTGCCCCCACCAAACCTGGGCGCTATATAATGGAGTTCAGTTGCAAGACAGATGCACGCCTGAGGGAGAAACCCAAGAAGTTGAAGAAAAACTTCGTGGTATCGGCCTTGCAATACTTTGTTACGGATATGCCCGGCAAACAGGCTCGTGCCACTGTGGTGGATGCACGCACAGGCAAACCGATTCCCGAAGCGACGGTGATAAAAGGCAAGGAGAAGAACACGGTACGGAATACCGTGCGTGTTGTCCTGGGGGCGGACAGTTGTCTGCCGGAAATTGCATATTATGAGAGTTATCAGTACAATGCGCCGTCTTCCAAGGAGCAGTCACGTGTGGCCATTTATACAGACAGAAGCATATACCGTCCAGGTCAGAAGGTGCAGATGTCTGCCATCCTGTATAGTATGAAGCACTGGGAGGCACAGGTCCGGCAGAGTACCGAATGCAGGGTTCAGCTGCAGGAGCAGAGGACTCGTAAGGTGCTGGCTGACACGACGCTTCGCTCGGACGATTTCGGTAGTCTGAGCGCAACACTGGAGATTCCCATGGATGCGGAACTGGGCAACTACTGGGTGCGTGTGGATGGTACGGTTCACGACATACGGGTGGAGGAGTACAAGCGCCCGGTGTTCTACGTAGAGATGGACGAGAGGGATATGGAAGTGAGTGTCCTGCCCATGGAAGAGGAGGAAGAAGAGGAAGGTGAGGAAGAAGAGGTTAAGGATAGCATAATATACATGTCTGGACGTGCCATGAACTATGACGGCACACCCTTGCGTGGCGGCAGGGTAACTGCCACAGCAAGGAGAATGACCTGCTGGTGGTGGCGAGGAGTGTCTGCTGACGAGACCCGCCACTTGGATACCGTCTATACAGATATGGAGGGAAGATTTGTGCTGGCAGTACCCGTGAGCCGGGCATATACCTATCGCTATGCTCCCAGAGTGAAGGTGGATGTGTCTGTGCTTTCCGCCCAGGGCGAAACTCAGACCGACTATGCCTTCGTGCGCCTGTTTGCCGATCCCCCAATGGTGGAGACAGGGAATAAGGCCAAGGAATGGGTGGAGTGTCCTGTGGATTCCTTTGATGCCCAAACGCCTGCCAGGTTGGAATTCAGAATGCCGGCAGGAGAGCAGCGCTATGTCTTCCTGACTGGATTTGCCGGCGAGAGTGTGGCAATAGATACTGTGATGCTGATGACGGATACACTGACATGCATGGATATTCCATATAAGGACAGTTATGCCGACGGCATTCGCCTGATGGCAACATATGTGCTGGATGGCTTGGTGCGTTCCAAGAACATACTCTTGTACAAACGACTTCCCGATACCAGACTTCATCTGCATTGGGAAACCTTCCGCGACTTTACCCAGCCAGGAGCAACAGAGCAATGGACCATGCGTGTGACTGATGCCAAGGGACAGCCAGTGGATGCCAATGTGATGCTGGGTATGTACGATGCTTCCTTGGATGCCTTTGGCGCTAATGAATGGAAGTTTGTTCTGCCCATGAATCACAGTTTGCCCTATGCTCAGCAAAGTAGAGAGGGATGGTTCTATAAGTTGGACATGTTATGCGAAATGAAATTCTATGTCTGGTATCCTAAGATTCCCCAGTATGAGTATAGTGCCTTTAACCAGGATTACTTTAACCGAAAGAATGTAACCATGCTGTTTGAAAGGGAATTTTCCGGTGGTACTCACAGGTATATCAAAGTTAATAGTCCAGGTGCTGGCATGGCAGAGATGGAAGAATCGGCACAAATTCAGGAAGATGACATTTTTGCTGGTGTGGATGTGAGAACGGATTTCAGCGAGACCGCCATGTTCATGCCCCTGTTGCGCACCGATGCCGAGGGTAGGGTGGCAATAACATTTACCATGCCACAGAGTCTGACAACTTGGCAACTGAACGGTTTGGCACATACTCGCGATATGCGAGTGGGTACACTGAGTGACAAGGTCGTTGCACGCAAGGCACTGACAGCAAAGTTGCATCTGCCCAGGTTTGTCCGCGAGAAGGACCATCTGTCGTTCTCTGTACAGGTGTCCAATACTGGCGAGGCGGCTCAGCAGGGCAAGGTGCAGGTTCAGGTGATGGATGCACAGACCGACAAGGTGCTGGTGAAGAAGACCATGGCATTTCTGGTGGACAAGGACAGGGACAGTGTCCTCGTGTTCTCGTGCGACGTGCCCGAAGGCATTGAGGGACTGAAGTTCAAGACTGTTGCCATTGCCGGGAAGGACAGTGATGGCGAGCAAAGGGAGATTCCTGTGCTGTCCTCTGTCGTGGCTTTGACAGAGAGCAAGGCTCTAACCTTGGAAGCAGGGCAGAGCGAAACAGTAAATCTTGCTGACCTCTTTCCTAACGGAGCACAGGACAAGCGTGTGATTGTGGAGAAGATAACCGATCCCGTGCAAGTGGCGTTGGATGCCTTGCCACAGGCGGCGCAACCAGAATACGGTGATGTCCTTTCCTGTGCTGCTGCATACTACGCCGCACACAGATTGGGCTTGCCTGACACCACCTTATATATAAATAAGGTATATACCATGCAGAAGGAAGATGGCAGCATGCCATGGTTCCCAGGACTGGCAGGCAATGCCTATCTGACACGCGAAGTGGGTTATCTGCTGGCACGTCTGAACTCTGCCAACCCCAATGCACGAAAGGTGATGGCTGGCATCAAACGCTATCTGAAGTCTTCCCTTGAGGAGAGCATTGAGAAGCGTAAGGAGTATAACAAGGACTGGACACCTTGGCTCTCTGACTTGCGCACCCTGTATGTTCTTGTGAAGGACGGCGAGGCTGACAAGGAATCCCTGCAACTTGTAAAGAAAGTGCTGAAACGCCTGCCCGAAGACATCGGGGAAATGGACAGCGAGTATATAGCCATAGCCATGATAGTGAAGCATGCCCTGAAGGAAGCGGTGCTGAAGGACGGTGTGAAGGTGCTGAAATTCCGCCTGAACCATAATGATGGAACTTATCTGGCATACCGTGGTGGCAGTTGGCCAAGCATAGACCGCCGTCTGCACATCCACACGCAGGTGATGGAGGCATGGCAGACGGTATGTCCCGAGGATACTGCCACTATCCGTGGCATGCAGTACTGGCTCCTGAACCAGAAGCGTACACAGGGATGGAAGTCGCCCATAGACTGCATAGATGCCGTGTATGCCCTGACCAGTGGCAAAATCAAGAAGAAGAATGAGGCCGTCTCTGCAGTGCAAAGAGATACACTGGACTTGTCTGGGAAAAAGTCTGTAGTTATAACGAACGACGGAAAGGATGTCATGTGGGCAGCCGTCTATGGCGAGTACACCCTTCCTGTGGAGCAGGTGAAGAATGCCGGAACGGACTTCGCTCTGCAACGTACCTTCAGTAGCGCGGAACCCAAGGTGGGCGACCGCATAAAGGAGAGGATTGTGATAGATGCCAAGCGCGACTGTGAATACGTTGTGCTCAGTGTGCCCCGTGCCGGATGTGCAGAACCTGTAAGCAAACTGTCGGGCTACGCATGGCAGAAGGGACTGTCGTACTATATGGAGGTTCGCGGCGACCGTACGGACTACTTTATTCCTGCTCTGCCTCATGGCAAATATGTTCTGGAAACGGAAATGACCGTAGAGCGCAAGGGAAATTATGCCTCTGGCGTGCCTACGATAAAGTGCTGCTATGCCGAAGAGTTCAGAGCGCATGGAGAGAATGGCAGGTTGACGATAAAGGAATAAGGCAAAAGGAGTATAGTGATGAAACGCATGATGTGGATGTTGCTGGTGGCACTGATGTTCGCTGCCTGTTCGGGCGAGGGGGAGAAAAAGAAGGTGCTGGTAAGTTCGAAGGGCTTGCCTAGCGAATTGCTGCTGGTGGTGGACAAATCTGTATGGGACAGCGACTTGCAGGACTCCATAAACGGCATAGTGAAGGCGCAGGTGCCTGGACTGATGCAGGTGGAGGAACTGTTCCGAGTTACAAGGATATTCAGCAAGGATTATGAGGCCACACATACAACGTTTCACACCCAATTGTTTGTTAAGGTGGACAAAACCCTGGACAAACCGCTGATGGGTACACGTCGCAATGAGTATGCCAAGCCCCAAGTGGAACTGGTGGTGGCTGCTCCATCAATAGACGTATTGCGTGAGTATCTGATGTTGAATTCAGAACGTATCAAGGAAATACTTCTTGAGGCGCAGATAGAGAAGCGCGTGGAACTGCTCAGGAAGAAATACAGCAAGAAGGTGGACGACGACTTGAAGGAGGTGCTTGGTATGACGGTACGTGCACCGGAGAATATGAAGGCAACCAAGAAGGGCAATCGTTTCCTGTGGGGAGGTACCAACCTGCTGGAGAAGGACCTGAACCTGGTGGTCTATACCTACGACTGGCATGGCGAAGACCTGAATGATGTTGACCTGTACGTGGAGAAGCGCGATTCGGTGATGAAGCACAATATTCCTGGCTCCAGCGAGGGGCAATGGATGCGTACTGTGCGTGAGAGGGAAAACAAGCGTCCTCTGGTGGAATGCCGCGAACGCAGGATAAACGGTCGTGATGTGCTGGAGGTGCGTGGCTTGTGGGAAATGAGAAACGGAGCCTTGGGCGGTCCGTTTGTGAGTATCTCCCGTGTTGACACAGCGTCACGTAGGGTAGTTGTGGGTGAAGGTTTTGTCTACTCGCCTTCTACAGACAAGCGCGACCTCGTGCGCCAGATGGAAGCAACGCTCAGGACTCTGAACTAAAGTATAAAAGTGCAGTAAGGCACACACACAACAATCCGCAGCACCCCAGCAAAGGTGTTGCGGATTGTTGTAATATCATCATAACGTTAACCCAAATCGGTCATTAGCGTTATGATGATAATAGTCTTATTTTTGAACCTTTTCTCGCCAAGGCAATGACTATGTAAACATATCCTTGCTCTTCTGTTTTAACGAAAAGGTTCCATTGTAACCGAGAAGTAACGAAACAGATGACTAAAAGATGGATTCATTAGCACGGAACAGTCTAATTACCGATTTGGGTTTAACACTTCCTATTTGAAAAAATAGTCCATAAGAACTACATTCATATAATTTTCAGTGTGTTTTACTCCATATCTCATTCTTTTTTGCTACTTTTGTTTCCGAATTCCGTCGCCACAGCGGTGGTGTGAGGAAGGATCTTACCGAATAAGGTGTTATTGAAATTATCTTCTAAGGTCAAACTTCGCAACTTTGATTATTGATACGAAGATGATAGCGATAGCACCACTCCATGGTGTGTACAGCCATTATTGGCTTCTTGCATATCCTATGGTGTGGGCTATTGCTTTATCCGTATCAATTGGTAGTGCGAAGACCAGACTTTAGGATAAAGCAAATATAGTTCCCACACCTTTATTTTATACTCACAGCTTTCTTCTGGGAATTGGGAGGCGCAAAAAACAAAAAGTAAGATGAAGAAACATCTACACAATTCCTTGCGTGCGCTGTTCCTGTCCCTGGCAGTGCTCCTGTCTTTGCCCATGTTGGCATTAGAGGTTATGATTGATGGGATAAGGTATGAACTTAAAGCAGATGCAAAGCAGGCTACAGTTGTAGCAAAGAGTGACAAGTATTCTGGTGATGTTGTTATCATAGAGTCTGTGGAGCTCGGGGGCACTGCCTATAGTGTGACAAGCATAGGGAATTATGCTTTCGAAGGTTGCTCTGGTTTGACCTCGGTTACTATCCCCAATAGTGTGACGAGCATAGGGTATGCTGCTTTCTTTTGTTGCTCTGGTTTGACCTCGGTTACTATCCCCAATAGTGTGACGAGCATAGGGGAGAGTACCTTCTATGGTTGCTCTCGTTTGACCTCGGTTACTATCGGCAGTAGTGTGAAGAGCATAAGTAATCAGGCTTTCGCTGGTTGCTCTGGTTTGACCTCGGTTACTATCCCCAATAGTGTGATGAGCATAGGGAATGCTGCTTTCTATAATTGCTCTGGTTTGACCTCGGTTACTATCCCCAATAGTGTGACGAGCATAGAGTATCAGGCTTTCTGTTTTTGCTCTGGTTTGACCTCGGTTACTATTCCCAATAGTGTGACGAGCATAGGGATCAATGCTTTCGCTGATTGCTCTGGTTTGACCTCGGTTACTATCGGCAATGGTGTAGAGAGCATAGGGCAATTGGCTTTCTCTTATTGCTCCCAACTCCATGATGTCTATTGTTATGCAGAGGAGGTGCCGACTACAGAGAGCAATGCATTTTCTTCATCGCCCATAGGAACTGCCACCCTTCATGTTCCTGCTGGTTCTGTTGATAGTTATAAAACTGCGCCTTGGAGCGGTTTCGCTAATATTGTCGCTATCCCCAACCAATACGAACTCAGTGTTTCTTCTGCAGGTTATGCCACATTGTGTTTAGCTTACAATGCAGAAATACCTCAAGATGTTGAGGTTTATGTTGCCGAAAAGGTGGATGGTGATTGCTTGAAGATGAAGAAGGTGGAAGGTGTGCTTCCTGCCATGACTGGTGTAATCGTCAAGGCAAATGAAGGAACATACGCATTCATTCAGAGTGAGGATACTCCTGCTGAAATAGGAGAGAATCTTTTGGTAGGT
>JAZRJU010000011.1:0-44620 GCA_045645965.1 Bacteroidaceae bacterium | reverse complement strand
GCCCATCACTCTGATTCTTACGCTTGACATTGCTTTTTCAGCAATCTCCACGGGAGAGCCTTCAAGGTTGGATATAGTCAGATAGAAGCGGAATGGCTTCAGGATGGAGGTAGAGGAAAGCAGTGTCCAGGCACCATCCGTAGAAATCACAAGGCTGCCATTCAAATCTTCTGAAGTCATCTCTTGGTATGTTCCTGTTATCTCGAACTTAGTGTACACAGAAGAGCACACCAAAGTGGTAATTTCGGCAGGATACAGAGTTGCATTCTCCTGAACGATGCTCATTTCCATTGCTTCCTCGTTTTTGGCCTTTATCAAGTAGGGGTGATTAGGCTTCAGAGTACCAGCCTTTATTTTTACTATTTCCATCACCATTTCGTCTATCTCGCCGTTGTCGTCGTTGTCGTAGGAATGCATGGCATTGATATACGCCACCTCATAGTTCTCCTCCAAAACTTCATAAGGAATCTTGAAGGGCACATACAAGGGATTCCATAGCATGTTGGGAAGAGTACGGGTGTATGTTAGAGTAGCAAAGCACTCTTCTGTATTGTTCTCAAACTCTTCGCCGTCTGCCAAGGTCAAGTCCTCTAAAAGAGGAGTAATCGTTCCAAAATCGTTCCAAGGCGCAGTTGCATTATATCTTTCAATGGAACCAGCAGGAACATGAAGTATGGCATCTTTAATGGGCGAATACTCAAATGCATTGCTCTCTGTAGTCGGCACCTCCTCTGCATAGCAATAGACATCACTGAGTTTGGAGCAATCACGGAAAACAAATCGCCCTATGCTCTCTACACCATTGCCGATAGTAACCGAGGTCAAACCAGAGCAACCATAGAAAGCACCTACCCCTATGCCCGTCACACTATTGGGGATAGTAACCGAGGTTAAACCAGAGCAACCATTGAAAGTCAAATCCCCTATGCTCGTCACACTATTGCCGATAATAACCGAGGTCAAACCAGAGCAACCTTCGAAAGCACTAGTCTCTATGCTCGTAACACTATTGGGGATAGTAACCGAGGTCAAACCAGAGCAACCTTCGAAAGCACAATACCCTATGCTCGTCACACTATTGGGGATGGTAACCGAGGTCAAACCAGAGCAACCAGAGAAAGCATAACCCCATATGCTCTTCACACTATTGCCGATAGTAACCGAGGTCAAACCAGAGCAACCTTTGAAAGCATTAGTCCCTATGCTCGTCACACTATAGGCTGTGCCATCGTGCTCCACGGACTCAGGGATAATAACTTCACCAGAATACTTGTCACTCTTTGATACAACAGTAGCCTGCGTTGCATTAAGGTCATAGTTTATCCCATCAATCTCAACCCTTACCGCCAGCACAGGCTGGGACAGGAGCACCGCCAGGGATAGGAACAGCGCTCGCAAGGAATTGTGTAGATGTTTTTTCATCATACTAATTGTTTTTCGCCTCATTGTCCCCTCCGTTCGGCATTAAAAGGTATAAAATAAAGGTGTGGGAACTATATCTGCTTTATCCTAATGTCAGGCTTCTCGCATTGCCTTTGGGATGGATAAAGCAATAGCCCACACCATAGGTTATGTAGGTAGCCAATTATGGCTATACATACCAACGATGTGGTGCCATTGCCATCATCTTCATCCCTGTTCAAACTTTGCGAGAATTTGACATCAGAAGATAATTTCAATAACACCTTTTTCGGTAAAATCCTTCCTCACACCACCGCTGTGGCGACGGAATTCAGGGGTAAAGGTAAGACTATTTTCCGATACAGCAAAACAAAACGGGACTTTGTTGCATAAACTCTTGTCATAACGAAGTTTGCGACCCTCCAGCGAAAGAGTGAAACAGGAGGGGAAATAAAGACTCGGCGCTCTTTGCTTGCAAAACTTTTTCCGCCTGCAGGCAAAAGAAACATTGCGAGGATTTCATGGAAAGGCAGTTTTTTAGTATCTTTGTCGGTTGAATGGCAATAAAAAGCAACTAAAACATACTAACATACCCCTCACCATGAGTTACAACGAAGAGCACAGACACCATAGAGACGCATTGCTGAAGTTCGAACCCGAAACGCACACATACACCTGCAACGGACAGGTGTTCAAGTCCGTTACCACACTGATAAACGAGTATTTCGAGCAATTCGATGCCGACTACTGGGCCGCCAAGAAAGCTCCTTCCATGGGAATGACACCTCAGCAGGTAAAGGACATGTGGGCACGCAAGGGCGAGGAGGCTCGCAACCTGGGCACACAGATGCACGAGAAGATAGAGCGCCACTACCTGGGGCTGCCCAACACGAGCGACGACACATACCGCCTGTTTGAGCAGTTTGCACAGAGCCATACTCTCTGTCCCTACAGAACGGAATGGGCCATATACGACGAGGACAGCCGCATAGCGGGCACACTGGACTTCCTGGATTACCAGAACGGCGTATTCACCATCTACGACTGGAAGAGAAGCAACAAGATACTGAACTGCGGCGTTCCCGACAAGGTGAACAACTGGGGCAAGCGTGCCTTCCGTCCCATCTCACACATACACGACACCACGTATTGGCACTATGCCCTGCAACTGAGCGTCTACCGCTACTTCCTGGAGAAGAACTACGGCATACATGTCTCTGCCAACCGCCTGGCCATCTTCCACCCCGACTACAACCGCCCCTACGTGGTTGAAGTGCCCTACCTGCGCGACGAAGTACGTGCAATACTGGGACAATGAACAGACGAACGGAAATGTGAAAACGGAAAACGGAAAACTAACCGCTAAGCCTTAAACACTAAACTCAACTATATGAAAAATCGTATTCTCTCTACCCTGCTCCTCATGATGGTAGTTATCACCGCCATGGGAGCAAAGAAACCCAAGTACATCTTCTACTTCATTGGCGACGGCATGGGATTGAGCCCCGTGCTTTGTGCCGAGACATACAACCAGACGGTTCTTGGCAACAAGGAACCCTTGCTGATGCTTCAGTTCCCCGTGGCATCGGTGGCAACAAGCTACTCTGCCAGCCACACCATCACCGACTCGGCAGCAGGTGGCACGGCACTGGCCACAGGACACAAGACAAAGAACGGCATGCTTGGCGTGGATGCTGACACCGTGGCGGTGAAGAGCATTGCCTACGAACTTCAGGACAAGGGCTATGGCGTTGCCATTGCCACCTCCGTGGCTCCCGACGATGCCACACCGGGTGCATTCTATACACATGTGGACCATCGCAACAAGTTCTACGACATCACCAAGGACATGGCACAGAGCGGCTTCCAGATGTTTGCCGGCGGCCAGTTGAGAGGCACTGCCCCACAGGGTCAGCCAGACGTGCGCACCGTGCTCAGCAATGCCGGCTACTCCGTGGTAGACGGTCCTGCCAAGTGGAACGAGAAGAAGCATGGCGACAAGGTGGTGCTGCTCAACCAGCCCTATCACCTAACCCACATAGGCTACACCATAGACAGCATACAGGGCAACCTCACACTGCCCTTCATCACACAGGCTTGCCTGGATCACCTGGAGAAGGTTTCTCCCAAGAAGTTCTTCATGATGGTGGAAGGCGGCCTCATCGACCATGCCCTGCATCCCAACGATGGCGGTGCTGCCGTAAAGGAACTGCTCAACTTTGACCATTCCCTGCGCATAGCATACGAGTTCTACCTGCGCCACAAGGACGAGACCCTCATCGTCGTTACTGCCGACCACAACACGGGCGGCATGGTGGCTGGCGTGAATGGCGGCTCGTACAACCTCAAGTTCAAGAACTACGACTACCAGCGCATCTCCATGCAGGCCATGCAGTACGAATGCCAGCAGATGATAAAGAGCGGCAAGGAGATAACCTGGGAATTCATGAAGGAGTACCTCCAGGAGAAACTGGGCCTATACTCTGCCATCCCCGTGAGCAAGAGCAACGACAAAGCTCTGCAGGATGCCTTCCACACCACCTTCGTGGCAAAGACCAGCGCACAGAAAAAGACTCTCTACACCGACCTGAACGATTTCGTGGCACGCACCTTCCAGGTACTGGACAAGATTACCGGCATCGGCTGGACAACCGGTTCGCACACCGCCGACTTTGTTCCCGTATATGCCATAGGCGTAGGTTGCGAGCAGTTCCAGGGTTTCATGGACAACACCGAAATCCCCAACAAAATCCGCCGCATCTGTGGCATCAAGGAACACGCCAGCAAGTAAGAGGATACAATACATATCACCAGACAGGACCAGCCTCCCCCTCACCCGGGATTGGCAGGTCCTTCTGTTTTTACCGTCACAACACGTGCATGCGCATACATTATATATAAACACGCATGCGCATAAGCGCTGGTTAATACGGAAAACGAAAGCCATTCACTTCATCATCCCCTTCGCTCGTTCCACCTGTCTCAAGGGCACAAAGAGAACAGAAAACAAAATATATCAAAAAGCAACCGAAAAGGGGAATTAGATTTCAATTTTACAAAATGTAACCATAATAATAAGTTTTTTTTGTCATTTTGTTGCAAGAAAACGAGATTTGTGTTACCTTTGCGGTAAATTAAAATTAACACAAAAAACAAACAAGCGATATGGACGCAATTAAGGTATTAGAAGATTTGAAAAGACGTTTCCCCAACGAGCCCGAGTACCATCAGGCTGTGGAGGAAGTTCTTGCAACAATTGAAGAGGAGTACAACAAGCACCCCGAGTTTGACAAGGCCAACCTGATAGAGCGCCTTTGTATCCCCGACAGAGTATATCAGTTCCGTGTTACATGGATGGACGACAAGGGCCAGATCCAGACCAACATGGGCTACCGTGTACAGCACAACAACGCCATTGGTCCCTACAAGGGCGGTATCCGCTTCCACAAGTCAGTGAACCTGGGCATCCTGAAGTTCCTGGCCTTCGAGCAGACCTTCAAGAACAGCCTCACCACCCTGCCCATGGGTGGCGGCAAGGGCGGTTCCGACTTCAGCCCCCGTGGCAAATCAAACGCCGAGGTTATGCGCTTCTGCCAGGCTTTCATGCTGGAACTGACACGCCACATCGGTCCCGACGTGGACGTACCTGCAGGTGATATCGGCGTAGGCGGACGCGAGGTTGGCTACATGTTCGGCATGTACAAGAAGCTGACCCACGAGTTCACCGGCACCTTCACCGGCAAGGGCCGCGAGTTCGGCGGTTCACTGGTTCGCCCCGAGGCAACCGGTTACGGCAACGTGTACTTCCTTCAGGAAATGCTCAAGACCAAGGGCGATAGCGTAGCAGGCAAGAAGGTGCTCATCTCTGGTGCCGGCAACGTGGCCCAGTACACCGCAGAGAAGGTGCTCCAGTTGGGCGGACAGGTTATGACTATGTCTGACTCAGACGGTTACATCTACGACCCCAAAGGCATCGACCGCGAGAAGCTGGACTTCATCATGGAGTTGAAGAACGTGTACCGTGGCCGTATCAAGGAATATGTTGACCGCTATCCCAACGCCAAGTATGTGGCTGGCGAGCGTCCCTGGGGCGAGAAGGGCGACATTGCTCTGCCCTCTGCAACACAGAACGAGCTGAACGAGGAGCAGGCACAGACCCTGGTGGCAAACGGTGTCATCGCCGTGAGCGAGGGTGCCAACATGCCCTCCACACCCGGTGCCATCCGTGTGTTCCAGGAGGCTAAGATCCTGTATGCTCCCGGTAAGGCAAGCAACGCTGGCGGTGTATCTGTGAGCGGTCTGGAAATGTCTCAGAACTCTGGCCGTATCTCATGGTCAAGCGAGGAGGTGGACAACAAGCTGCACTGGATCATGGAGAACATCCACGAGAACTGCGTGAAGTACGGTACCGAGGCCGACGGCTATGTAAACTACGTGAAGGGTGCCAACGTGGCAGGCTTCATGAAGGTGGCCAAGGCAATGATGGCACAGGGCGTGGTGTAAAGAAAGACCCACCCCACCCCTCCCTACAGGGAGGGTGAGCGAAGGCTAAACTATAAATTCCAACCTATAAATGAAGACCCCGGAAGTCTAATGGCTTTCGGGGTTTATTGTAATAGCAATGGCACAGTTTCCCTATAGGAGAACTGGAGTTCTCTAACAAGAAAACTGGAGTTCTCTAACGAGGAAACTGGAGTGTTCTCGTAACGGTACTGGCACAAAACAAGGAGAACAAGCAAAAAAGGCAGGAGGACAAGGGCACATTGTAACAAATAAAACGTATCTTTGTCTTGAAATACATACATGCACACATGCAACTGAAAGACACTCCCTTCGTTGACCTGATGCAGAAGCGCATCTGCAACGTACTGCTCATAGCCAACCCCTACGATGCCTTCATGCTGGAGGACGACGGACGAATTGACGAAAAGATATTCACCGAATATGCCAAACTGGGCCTTCGTTTCCCTCCACGTTTCATACAGGTGTCCACCAAGGCCGAGGCACGGAAGAAGATGATCTATGGCGACATAGACCTGGTCATCTGTATGCCGGCGGCAGAGAACAACGACGTGTTCGACATTGCACGCAGTGTGAAAAGCCACAACCCCAACATCCCCATCGTGGTGCTCACACCCTTCAGCCATGGTGTGACGCGAAGGATGAAGGACGAGGACCTGTCGGCATTCGAATATGTGTTCTGCTGGCTTGGCAATACGGAACTGCTGCTCAGTATCATCAAACTCATCGAGGACAAGATGAACCTGGAGCACGACATCCGTTCGGCAGGTGTGCAGATGCTTCTGGTGGTGGAGGACACCATACGTTTCTACTCCAGCATTCTGCCCAACCTGTACAAATACATCCTGAACCAGTCCCTGGCCTTCGCCACGGAGGCATTGAACAGTTCGCTGGAGACCCTGCGCATGCGCGGACGTCCAAAGATAGTGCTGGCACGAACCTACGAGGAGGCATGGAGCCTGTACGAGCAGTTTGCCGACAACACCCTGGGTGTCATCTCCGATTGCCGTTTCCCCATCTACAACAACAGTACGCAGGTGGACGAGATGGCGGGCTACAAACTGCTCAGTTGCATACGTGCCCGCGACCCCTACGTGCCACTTATCATGGAGTCGAGCGAGGTGGCACGCAAGGAACTGGCATGGAAGTGCGGGGCAAACTTTGTGGACAAGAACTCAAAGCTGCTCAACGTGGAGATACGCGACCTGCTGAGCCGATATTTCGGTTTCGGCGACTTCGTGTTCCGCGACCCTGCCACCATGAACGAAGTGGCACGCATACACAATCTGAAGGAATTGCAGGACAACATCATGACCCTGCCCTTCGACTCCCTGCAATACCATCTGAGGCACAACAACGTGAGCCGCTGGCTCTCCAGCCGTGCCCTGTTCCCCATTGCCGAGTTCCTGAAGAAGATTACATGGGACAAGGAGCAGGACGTGGACGTACACCGACAGATAATCCTGGATGCCATCGTGGCATACCGAAGGATGAAGAATCAGGGCGTTGTGGCGGTGTTCCAGCGCGACCGCTTCGACCAGTATTCCAACTTTGCCCGCATCGGTGAAGGTTCGCTTGGCGGCAAGGGCCGTGGCCTGGCTTTCCTGGACCGCATGATAAAGAAGGTGCGCGAAAACGAGATAGAGCATGCCGACCTGCTGCACATCCCCAAGACTCTGGTGCTCTGCACGGACATCTTCGACGAGTTCATGGAGACGAACGAACTCTACTCCATAGCCATGAGCGACATCTCGGACGAGGAGATGCTTGCCTGCTTCCTGCGAGGCAGGTTGCCACACAGATTGCTTGCCGACCTGGAGGTGTTCATAGAGGTGGTGAAGACACCCCTGGCCATACGCAGTTCGTCGCTCCTGGAGGACAGCCACTACCAGCCCTTTGCCGGCATCTACTCCACCTACATGATTCCCTACGACGAGGACAAGTATTGCCGTCTGGAAATGCTTGCCAATGCCATCAAGGGTGTGTATGCCTCGGTGTATTTCCGTGGAAGCAAGGACTACATGACCGCCACGTCCAATGTAATCGACCAGGAGAAGATGGCGGTTATCCTGCAGGAAGTGGTAGGCCAGCAATATGGTACACGCTTCTATCCCAACGTATCCGGTGTGGCACGCTCCGTTAACTACTACCCCATCGGCGACGAGAAAGCAGAGGAGGGTACCGTTTCCCTGGCAATGGGCCTGGGCAAGTACATCGTGGACGGAGGCACCTCCCTGCGCGTGTGCCCGTATCACCCCACGCAGGTTCTGCAGATGTCTGAAATGGACATTGCCCTGCGCGACACGCAAACCTCGTTCTATGCCCTGGAAACCAGCATACCGAAGGACAAGTTCGGATACAGGATAAAGACCGTGTTCCAGGTAGATGACGGATTCAACCTGGTGAAAATACCCGTGCGCGAAGCCGAACAGGACGGTTCCCTGCAATGGATTTGCTCCACCTACGACCCAGTGGACCAGTGCATCTACGACGGCTTCTACGAGGGCCGCAACCGCAAGCTCATCTCCTTTGCCGGTGTGCTACAGAATGGTGTCTGGCCCATGCCCGAACTGCTTCGCCTGGTGCTGAAACTGGGTCAGGAGGAGATGAAACGACCCGTGGAGATAGAGTTTGCATGCAACATCAACAAGGACAAGACTGGCGACTTCTACCTCCTGCAGATACGTCCCATGGTGGACAACCGCATGCAGCTGGACGAAGACCTCTCTGCCATACCCGACGAGCAATGCCTTCTCAGAAGCCACAATGCCATCGGTCATGGCAACATCACGGACATCACGGACATCGTTTACATAAAGACGGGGGAAAAGTCAAAGTACACCCCTGGCAAGAATCCGCAGATTGCCGACGAGGTGGAGCGCATAAACCGCTCCCTGCTTCAGGAGGAGCGCAAATGCCTGCTCATAGGTCCCGGACGCTGGGGTTCCAGCGACTCGTGGCTGGGCATACCCGTGAAATGGCCTCACATCAGCAGCGCACAGGTCATAGTGGAGGCTGGTCTGGAGAACTTCCAGGTGGACCCCTCGCAGGGCACACACTTCTTCCAGAACCTCACCTCACTGGGCGTGGGCTATCTCACCATCGACGCCTTCCGAGGAAATGGCAAGTACGACTGCTCCCTGTTTGATGGCTTGGAGGTGGTGCAGGAAACAGACTACGTGGCACACGTACGACTCAGCGAGCCCCTTACCATCAAGATAGACGGTATGAAGAAGGAGGCCGTGGTGCTGATGCCCAAGGAACTTCTGGAACCAAAAGCGTTCCCCAAGGATATGGAGGAAGAAGAAACGGGAGAAAATGGAGTAACTGAAGAGTAATGGCTATGGGTCAGTATTTGATACCGAAATAGTCCAATGCCGCCTTATAGGTACGCTCACTTATACCATGCCTTTCCGCAAACATTGAAACTGACACAAACTCCATTCTATCGGCAAGTTTTTAGTTATTTATCGCTACAAAGATGCGCATTTTTGCCGGTATCGGCAAAAATGCGCACTAATTTGTCATTCATCCTTGCATTAATGAGGGGCGGGAAAGGGAAGGCTTACTTCATGTGTATCCTGCCCTCGGGCTTGGCATATCGCTCGGGTATCTCGCCCTTCAGGTGCTCGGAAACATAGTTGATGAACGCCTGGTTGTAGAGCATAATGTTGTCCTGAAGGATGTGAGCATCGCGAAGGACATTGTACATGCCACCTCCTGTAACGCAATAGTCGGTGGTGCAGAGCGTGTACTCGGCATCCATCTTCAATGGAGAGTAGCGACCGGTCTTGTCGTCCTGCACCTCCACCTTGGAGATACGTGCCTTGCCCACGGCCTTGGTGTCGAGTACGAAGCGGAAACCTGAGAGTTGGGGGAACTGACCGTCCTCCATGGGCGAGTTGGAAGTTGTGGCTACGAGGAGTTCAAAGAGCTTAGAGCCCTTAATCCTCACCACGGTGAGATAGTTGTTGTAGGGCAATGCATCCACGATATTGCCATACGACCAGTCGCCAGCAGAAATCGGTGCACGTATGCCGCCACCGTTGTTCACCGCCAGCTGTGCCCCTGTAACGGCACGGAAGGCATCCGTTACGAGATTGCCTATGGCCGTCTCGCGTGTCCTCACCATCTGGCGCCCGTTCTCGTCGAAGATGTCCATACGGTAGTTGCTATGGCATATCTTCTTTGTAGTCACCTTCTCCATCATGCCCTTTATGCTATCCGTAACCTGACGGATGTGGGCGTTCTCTTGTTTCAGGGAGTCCATGGGAATAAGTTCCGTGTGCATGTGTCCGTCGGGACGGATTACGAGTTTGCCCACGTTCTTGAATCTTGATCCCGTCTGCGTAAGGAGCACAGGCTCTCCCTCGGCATTGAACACGGTATCGCATGGGATGGTGCTATGTGTGTGTCCGTCCAGCACCACGTCTATGCCGCGCGTACTGCCCACAAGGCGATGGCTGGTGAGGAAGTTCTTTGCCGATGCCTCACCAAGATGAGACAGGAGGATGACATAATGGGCACCTTCCTTGCGAGCCTCGTCCACGGTTTTCTGTACCTCTTCCACCAGATTGTCCTCGCAAAGTCCAAGCATCTGCGTGCCTTGCTTGTCGAAGAAGGAGTATGCCTCGCTTATCAGTGTTTCGGGAGTGACAACACCAACGAAGGCTATCTTCGTTCCGCCGAAGTCCTTTATAATATAAGGTGTGAAGAACAGGGAGTCCTGATGCAGGGAGCGAAGGTTCATGTTCACCACGGGCAACTGGCTCTCCGCCATGAGCTGAGTAAGGTGCGGTGTGCCGAAGTCGAACTCGTGATTGCCCAATCCCACGGCATCATAACCCATTTCCTTCATTATGTCCACTACGAACCTGCCACCAGAGATTGCTCCTGCGGTACCTCCGTGCAGGAAGTCGCCACTACTGGTAAGTCCCACCCACGAGGTGTCCGAAACGGCATCCGCCAAACCGCGCAGACGGGCATATCCGTCCAGCACGCAATGAGCATCGTTCTCGTATAGGATTACTATGCTCTGCTTCTTGCCGGCATTGCATCCGCACAGAAGAGGCACAAAAAGAAGAACCAGAACCAGATGCTGTACCTGGTTCTGGATAGTAGAGAATATTGAAAAACGTTTTTTCATTATGTTGCTATCACTTAGGACAACAGGGAATTATTCCAGTGTAGAGAAGTCCACGTCGGGAGCCTCTGTTACATTGCCCTCGCGTGTAAACGGTGTGCCAGACTCCAGGAAGTCGTTGAAGAAACCGCCCATGGTGAGGAAGAAGTCATTGTTCTCCACACCGCCCTTGTAGTCAAGACGCTGCTTCTGGTTGCCGGTTGCATCGCATGTGAAGCGGCCCTGTGTTACAGGCACCCACTTGCCATCAGCAGTACGTGCCCACTGGTTGCAGTAGTAAGCCTTTCTGGTGATGTGGCCCATAACGGGGTTGAAGTTCTCCAGGAATGAGTATGCATGGGTGTACCATGTGGTTATCTGAGGACGACGCCATGATGCCACGAGCGACCACTTGTTCTGGTGGTTGTCGTAGAAGTAGGCGGTGTAGACGGTTGTATTGTTCTTGTCGGGGTGCACGCCCATGAGGAAGCGGCAGCGCTCGCCTGGTTTCCAGTCGTAGTGCATGTAGCTCTGGCCGCCGGAACCCTCATTACCGAAGTCGTTGATTGTTGTCTCGGCACCCTTTCTTACGAGCTGCACACGCATTGAATCGGGAATCTCAGCAGGGTTGTCGGTTACGAAGGGGCTCCATACGGAGAAGAGGATTCTTCTGGGGTAAGGAGTGTTGTTCTGCATACCGAAGTATCCCTCGCCAAAACCGCAAGCCATGTAATAGCTGCTGGGGATGTCGCCCTCTTCGGGTACCACAACCTCGTTGTAGAACCATTCCACGTCTCCCTCGGGCAGGGTGTAGCTCATGTGTGTGGAAGGACCGCGACGGCCGAAGTGGGTGCTGAAGTCGCCGTTTACACAAACCACGGGACCTACATTGCCCTTCACTACGAGAGATTCCACATTGCCGAAACTGTCGCCTGCGTTAATCTTCTTGCCACGGATGTCCACCTTGACGTAACCGGGTTCCTTAACCTTGAAGGTACCAACCTCAACAAGTGCCAGTGTGTCGCTTGCCAGTTCCACCTCCTCGGTCTTGCCCAATAGGGAAACTTCCACCAGAGAATGGCCCATTGCCTGCAACGAAACGGTCATCTTGCCTTTGTTCATTGCCCTGAAGTAGAAACTTACAACCGTTTCCTGGTCGTCCCAGTTGCGAATTGCACATCTGCCCTCGTCAATGAAAGCGGGTTCGCTCTCGGCAGAAGCCGTTACATACGCATTGCCCGACAAGGTAACAACACTCTCGCTCTGTTCGGCAGCAGATTCCGCTCCCGAACAACTCATAGCCAGCAATGCCAACGACATCACTGAAGCCAAAAGAGAAATTCTTTTCTTCATAATCATTAGTATTTGATGTTATTTCCTCGCAAAGTTAATGAAAATATCATAAAAGACCAAGCAAGGGAAACAATTAAACGAAAAAGGTGTAAATTTGCATACGATAAACCTATGTACAGCCTAATGAAACACCTTTGTACGATAATCCTTGCGTGCGTGCTCCTCTGTTCGTGCACAAACGGCAGGACGGGCGAGGCCATGGAGGGAGACACCCTGTCCTTGCGGCATGCACGCCATGTGCGTGCCGTAAGGTGCGGAGATATCGTGAGCATAGACATCCGCAACCCATGGGATACCACCACCCTGCTGAGAAGCATCCAGATGAAGGTGCCCGTAAAGCGTGCCGCCGTATACACAGCCACGCATGCGGCATTGTTGGAGGAACTGGGTGTAGCGGAGCATATCGGGGGAATCTTCGACACCAAGTATCTCAGGAACTCCCGTCTCAGGGAGGACATCGCCAAGGGCGGTATCCGCGACCTGGGTACAAGCAATGCCGTGAATATAGAGCAGGTGATGGATCTCCAGCCCGACCTGCTCATGCCTTCGCCCTACGAGAGCCAGGGCGGCTATGGACGACTGGAGCAGATGGGCATTCCCATCATGGAGTGTGCCGACTACATGGAGGTGTCGCCTCTGGCACGTGCCGAGTGGATAAGGGTGTATGGCATGCTCTTCGGTGTGGAGCAGCGGGCTGACAGCCTTTTCAAGGAAATAGAGCAAAGGTACAACGAGTTGAAAGCCTTGGCATCGACGTGCAAGGAGCGTCCCCGCCTGCTCACCGAGCGCCCGCTTAGCGGCACGTGGCATGTGCCCAACGGAGAGAGCACCACGGGCATACTCTACCGCGATGCCGGTGCCGACTATCTCTTTGCCAACATCCCCGGTAGCGGAGCCAGTGCCATGAGCATAGAGATGGTGCTGGACAGGGCCATGCATGCCGACCTCTGGCTCATAAAGAGTTTCGGTCCTCTCACCAAGGAACAGATAATAGACGACACACCTGCATGCAAGCACATCCCTGCGCGCCTGCTGGTGTGCAATACGGAAGAGGTGCCCTTCTTCGAGGAAACGCCCTTCCATCCCGAATATCTCCTAGAAAACCTGATAAGCGTGCTACATCCCGAACTGGGATTGAAAACGGAGCACGAGTACTTTAGGTAAAAAGAAAGACCCTCCCCAAATATATGACAATACAACACTTTGCCAAAGGCCGAACAATACTTCTTCTTGCCCTGCCCCTCCTATTGATGGCGGCAAACATCCTGTGGGGCTCGCTGGACATACCACTGAGCGCCATGCCCGACATACTTCTGGGCAGAGAAATTGAGGGACATCCCTCGTGGTCGTACATCGTGTGGCATAGCCGTGTGCCCCAGATGCTTACCGCCACCTTCTGCGGTGCGGCACTTGCCACATGCGGCTTGCTCCTGCAGACGGCCTTCCGCAATCCCTTGGCAGGTCCGTCCATACTGGGCATAGATAGCGGTGCCAGCCTTGGTGTGGCGGTGGCGATGATGTTTTTTGGCGGAAGCCTGGCAATAGGAGGACTGTCTCTTGGCGGCTACATGCTCAGCATTATGGCGGCACTGGCTGGTGCCATGGCTATAATGTTTTTGCTTTCCGCCCTGAATGCCTTGCTCAGGAGCACGGTGATGCTTCTCATCACAGGTGTAATCATCTCCTACATCACGGGAAGCCTGATTTCCCTGCTTCAGTTCTGGGCAAGTCACGACGGCCTTCAGGCATACGTGCTATGGGGCATGGGCAACTTCTCCAGCGTCAGCACAGAACGCCTTCCCTTCTTTATTGGCTTGGTGTCATTGGGACTTGTCATGGCTCTGCTGATGATGAAACCCTTGGATGCCTTGCTCTTGGGCGACCGCTATGCGCAGAACCTTGGCGTGAATACCACACGCACTCGCCACATGCTCTTGCTTGCCACGGGATTGCTCTCTGCCATCACCACGGCCTTCTGCGGTCCTATCAGTTTCATCGGTCTTGCTACACCTCACATGGCGCGCTTCATGTCTCCTTCAGGTTCCCACCGCTCTCTCCTGCCCCGTACCATGGCCTTGGGTGCAAGCATAGCCTTGGCGTGCAACCTTCTGTGCAACCTCCCAGAGAGCAGCGTCCTGCCTATAAACGTACTGACGCCCCTAATAGGAGCGCCAGTAATCGTCTATCACACCCTTGCCCCGGCATTGTCTGCAAGAAGGAGAAAGGACTGAGAAAAAATGTCGGTCGTTATTTACTTCTTATAATAAGGAGTGTTATAAGTCAGACGTACACCAGTAGCAATAGTGCTGATCTCAACGGTAGTACCATCCTCAGAAACCTCGTAGGTGTGGGGCTTAGCACCCTTTGCCACGTGATAGATAACGTTGAACATCTTGGTAACGATACCCATAGCGTTCTGGTCGCTGAAGGGAACGTCAACAATCAGCTGACCCAGCTTACCGCCTTCCTTCACGTCCTTCCAGTTCAGAGTCAGGTAAATCTCAGTACCGCGGCACAGACCAGTGAATGCGTCCTTATCCTCGTCATAGGTATAACCACGCTTTGCAATCTCGGCAGAGATCTTGTTCACACTGGCATTCAGGTTGATGCCGTCAAATTCAAATGCGCTGGCGCTCAGTGTCATAACCATAGCGGCCAGTACTACAAACAACTTCTTCATAGTTTGTTGATTTTGTTTTGTTTAATTTAATTTGTTGTTATTTTTATTTTTGCTTTTTCCCTAAATATACTTGCGGCTTTCACCCAGGAAAGCATCTATAGCACCCGATTCCTGCAGTTCCTGCGGAGTGCCTGTTTCCATGCCTCCGTTCTGCATGAGCCAAAGCATGTCGGCCGTCTTCAGCGCTATGCCCACATCATGCGTGGACAGGAGTATGGCCTTTCCCTGGTTGTGTGCAAGGTCGTGAAGCATGAGCATCAGTTCCACCTTGGACGGAAAGTCCAGGAATGCCGAGGGTTCGTCCATCAGTATTATCGGAGTTTCCTGTGCCAGCGCCTTGGCTATCATCACCTTCTGACGTTCTCCGTCGCTAAGCGACTGGAAAATTCGGTTTGCAAACTCCTCAGTATGCGTAAGCCTCATGGCCTTGTCCACCACTTGTTCGTCCTCTGCCGTCAGGCGGCCAAAGTAGCCCGTATACGGATGTCTGCCCATTGCCACCACTTCCATCACACTGAGCCCCATGGCTTCCATGCGTTCGGTTAGTACAACGCCCAGGGTTTCAGGACTTACATCGTCCATCCTGCCCCCCAGCGCTCGCTGGTATCCTGCCAGGGTCCTGAGCAAAGTGCTCTTGCCTGCTCCGTTCGGTCCCAAGAGGCAAGTCACCTTACCTGCACACAGCCCGGCGGTCAAACCGGATGATACCACCCTGTTGCCATAACCCGTAGAAAGGTCTGCAAAAGAGAGTGCAGGAATGCTCATGACTATTTTTCACGAATAAACTTGGGCGCAAAGTTAACAAAAAGACATCAAAACAATGCAAAAATGCTAAAGAATTATCAAAATAATGCTAAAAGTGTATCAATGCAGGTGTTTTTTCTGACATAAAGCACTACCTTTGCATAGATTTACTCATAAAAGCACGATGATTAAGAAGATTCTACTTGCACTGACCATCATGGTTTCCCCCTTCCTTTCTGGCAACATCCAGGCACAGGAAGGTCCCCTCACTCTCAAGTCCATCACCAACGGTTCGTTTGGTGCGCATGGCATATATGGTGTAAATCCCCTGCCCGATGGCGAGAGTTACAGCCAGCTGGTGGACGGCAAGAGGATTGTGGTAAGTTCGTTCAAGACTGGCGAGCAGACAGGCATCCTCTTTGATGTGGAGGACACCAAAGGCAAGGTGAAACTTTCACGCATCGACGGCTACACGCTTTCACCCAACCAGAAGAACATACTTCTGCGCACACAGACACGTGGCATCTACCGTCATAGCACCACCGCCGTATATTATATATATAATGTACAGAACCGCACCCTGGCGCCCCTTTCCGATGGCGGTCCTCAGGAGTGCCCCCTCTGGAGTCCCGACGGCAACATGGTGGGTTTCGTGCGCGAGGGCAACCTCTTCCTTGTGAAACTGCTCTTCGACAATGCCGAGGTACAGGTCACCAAGGACGGTAAGTTCAACAGCATCATCAACGGCAAGGCCGACTGGGTGTATGAGGAGGAGTTCGTCACCAACCGCAGCTTCGACTTCAATGCCGATGCCACCATGCTGGCATGGATCCGCTACGACGAGAGCCAGGTGCCCCTGTTCTCCTTCCCCATGTACAAGGGCATGCTGCCCGAGATGCAGGAGAATGCCGAGTATCCAGGTGCCTACGAATACAAGTATCCCATTGCCGGACAGCCCAACAGCAAGGTAACGGTGCACACCTTCGACATCAAGAGCCGTGCTACTCGTGAGGTGAAAGTACCTCTGGAGGCAGAAGGTTACATCCCCCGCATCAAGTTCAGCAGCGACCCCAACAAGCTGCTCATCCTCACCCAGAACCGTCATCAGGACAACCTGAAGGTATGGGCTGCCAACCCCCGCTCCACCGAATGCCGCTGCATCGTATCCGACGAGGTGAAGCCCTACGTGGCCGACAATGCCTATACCCTCTTCACCACCATACAGGACGGTTTCATCCTGCTTAGCGAGCGCTCGGGCTATGCCCACCTGTACCAGTACAACCTTCTGGGCACACTGAAGCGCGAAATTGGCAAGGGACAGGACATCATCACCGACTTCTACGGATACGACGAGAAGACCGGCACATACTACTATCAGGCCAAGGACGGCGGTCCTCTGCGCACCGGTGTCTACAAGTGCGATGCAAAGGGCAAGGTAACCCCCATCAGCACCGAGGCTGGACAGAACTCAGCCATCTTCTCCACCAACTTCAAGCACCTGATGCTCACACACCATTCTGCCACCACACCTCCCACCTACACCCTTCGCGATGCCAAGGGCAAGGTGACAAAGACACTCCAGGACAATGCACCCCTGAAGCAGAAGATCGACGGCATGAACCTTGCAAGCATAGAGTTCTTCAACTTCCAGACTCAGGATGGTGTAGACCTCAACGGCATAATGGTGAAGCCAGCCAACTTCGATTCTAACAAGAAGTACCCCGTAATTCTCTTCCAGTATAGCGGTCCAGGTTCTCAGCAGGTACAGGATTCATGGTATGCAGGCAACTGCTCTGCTGCCCTTCTGGAGAGATACCTGGCACAGGAAGGTTTCGTAAGCGTCATCGTCGACGGACGCGGCACAGGCGGACGTGGTGCCGAGTTCGAGAAGCAGACCTACCTCAAACTGGGTCAGTTGGAGAGCCACGACCAGGTGGAGACAGCCATCTACCTGAGCAAGTTGCCCTGGGTTGATGCCAAGCACATAGGTATCTGGGGATGGAGTTTCGGTGGTTTCAACACGCTGATGAGCATGTCCGAGGGACGCCCCGTGTTCTACGCCGGAGTAGCAGTAGCACCTCCCACCTCATGGCGCTACTACGACACCGTCTACACCGAGCGTTTCATGCGCACACCCAAGGAGAACCCCGAAGGCTATGATTGCAGTCCTATCTCTCGTGCCAAGAACCTGAGCGGCAGTCTGCTCATCATCCATGGTTCTGCCGACGACAACGTACACTACCGCAATGTGGCAGAATACACCGAAGCCCTCGTGCACGCCGACAAGGACTTCCGCCAGCTCACCTACACCAACCGCAACCACTCCATCTACGGTGGCAACACCCGCAACCACCTCTTCCGCCAGTTGGTAAACCACTTTAAGGCAAGCCTTTAAAAACGGAAAGGTGAAAGGTGAAAACGGAAGGCTGCGAGTAAGCGAGAGCAATCAAACTTGTTTGAATTGCCGAGCAGGAGCAGGCTCGACGAAGTCAAAACTGTAGGTAAACGGAAAACTTTAAGCAGCTGAAAAACTGGAAAGCGGATGCAAACTATACTTGATGTGAAGTGTAAGGCATTTGCCGTGCGAATAGTACACTTCTATAAGTTCTTGACAAGCACCCAAAAAGAAGCCGTACTTTCAAAGCAGATATTGCGTAGCGGCACAAGCATCGGTGCCAACGCTAGAGAACGATTAAATGCTCAGAGCAATGCTGATTTCATAAACAAGTTATCCATTGCTCTAAAGGAAGCAGACGAGACACAATATTGGTTGGAAATACTACAGGAAAGCAACATCATTGACGAAATAATGTTCTCATCCCTCAACGACGATTTAAAAGAAATTATAGCATTAATATCAAGCATTAAAACCATAAAACAAAAAGAACAATAACCATAAGACTAACGGAAAATGACAACCGTCAATAAACGGAAAACTTAAACATAAAATACCTTTCCGTTTTCACCTTTCACCTTTCCGTTCGTTAAGGCCTCGTAGCTTAGTTGTATAGAGCGTCGGATTCCGGTTCCGAAGGTCCTGGGTTAGAGTCCCAGCGAGGTCACTAAAAGCAATCAGGAAGAAGGCACCATAGCCCTCTTCCTGATTTTTTATATCATACTTAGATTTTCCTGAATTTCATAGTCAACTGTCCTTAAATTGATAATATCAATGCAAAGATACTCTAATTTGACAGATTTGCATGTTTTCATGCTTTTATTATCATCGAAGCAATGAAAATAGACAGGAAACTTGTATATACCTTAATTTGTCCTCAGTATTGTCACAGGCATGTCTTCCATACAAAATATCAATATGGATGTCACCTTTTCTTCACAAGAATCGTTATATTTGTGAGCAAGCTCAAGAAAACGATTCATTAACCTATAACAACAAAACAAGATTATGGAAGTATTGGAAGAAATTGGCGGCATGCTGGAAGACATCCTTATCCCTATCAGCATCTGTGTAATAATGCCCATCACAATGGTGTGGCTCCACATGAGGAGCAAAAAACATGAGTCGGACAACAGAACGGGGATAGTGCTGGCGGCCTTGGAGAAGAATCCAAACATCGACCTGGAGGAGTTGATACAGAAGATTACGCCAAAGAGTGCAACTCTGAAGGAGAAATTGCTGAAGAAACTTATGTGGGGCAGTGTTATCTCTGCTATCGGTATTGGTTTTCTGGATTATGCCCTATATATGGACTTCGTAGGTGGCATGTCTGTAGAGGATTTGGAAAGGTCTTACTTCTGCGGTGGCATTACCATGCTCATAGGTCTGGCCATACTGCTTGTCTTCTTCATCAGCAAGAGGATGCTGGCAAAGGAACTGGAGGCTGAGGCCAACAAGAAATAACCGTTTGTTGCAAAAGCAAAACCATGAACAGAGAGGAGTTCATTGCACACATACGTGGCGAGCAGGAGCAACTGAGGCGATTCCTGCTTGCCCTATGCCTGGGTAACCGCGATGAGGCTGACGACATAGCGCAGGAAAGTCTTGTCAAGGCCTATCTTTCCTCCAGTGGGTATCGGGATGAGGGCAACTTCACCTCCTGGCTCTACAAGATTGCCTACCGTACGTTCCTGGACCACAAGAAGGCAGGCAGATGCAACCAGCCGCTGGAGATGGCGTCTTCGCTGACGGATGCTTCAACCTTGGCAGACAATACGTTCCGTTACCAGGAACTGTACATGGCCTTGAACGAACTGCAACCCAAGGAGCGCACCTCCATTCTGCTTTTCTACATAAAGGGATACTCCGTACGTGAGATAAGCAAGATAATGGAATGCAGCGAGGATGCTATAAAGAAACAATTGTCCAGAGGACGCGAACACCTGAAAGATAAATTGAAGAAATGATGGAACAGAAAGATACATTACAGGAACTGTTCAACGGCTATACACCAGACCTTGGACAAGAAGACCTCTTCATGCAACGTCTGGAAAAGAAACTGCAAGCCGTGGAGTACATCAAGCAGATGCAGGACAGGCAACTCAAGCGCTATCGCTATGCCATAATAGCAGCCTTCCTGATGGGCGTGATAGTAAGCGGAGGCCTGTTTGTCTACATTATGGACAATCCCATTGGCCAACCGACCTTCTCCTTCGGCATACATTCCATGCCTTTCCTGTTCCTGGAGCAGAACAGTCGCATGATATCACTCACAGGCCTGGCTTTGCTGATGGGTGTAGGCATAGTGGTTATTATCACCCTATGGCAGGAACTTGCAAGCATGCATGAATTGTATGGAAAAAGGAAAACGGACTTGCCTTGTTGATGAGCGCAGGCAAATAATAACGATTACGTTTAACGACAAAAAGGCACAGGACCTGAAAATGTATGGTTCTGTGCCTTGTGTGCTGACTATATAACTTTACCGAAGGCTATTTCATGGCGCAGGAGTTGATAATTATAGGCTGGACTTTGAATGTAAAGTCCTGTCTCAATATCTGTAATCTTTTCGTACCATTGGGAGTTATATACGAGAAACAAGGCTTCTATCATGGTCAGCCCGTAGTCTTTCATTGCAAGCAGAGCCAATTGCTCTACGAGGGAACTGGTGAGGTATGCAATCTGTTCGTTCATTGTCGGATAAGGGTTTGCAAGGCACGTTCTGTGTCAAAATAGTATTGACGATTTAACTTGCGATATGTAAGTTCCTCTACCAGTGTGGCCAAAGTAATCAAAGTCTTTATCAGGATGACTTCGGGTGAGATCTATTTTTTCAATGAAGACATTGGAACCATGATACAGAGTAATCATTATAGTGCTCCTCCATTACGTTTGCAGATGATTGACAGGTCGTTCACTGCTTCGCGGATTGACAATTGGTGCTCAGCCTCATAGCATTCTTCCAAAAAGTCCAATCCCTTAAATCGATGCAGGTATGCAAATGCCTGCTTTGAGGATAGTCCATACCGTTCGGCAAAAGCATTGATGCAATAGACAAAATAAGTCATCCGGTTTTGGGTAGACCTGTCGGTAACATTCTCCATGGCAAATGAAGGATGTTGTGGCAATGTACCTGCCACAGGAACAGCCCCCACGTATGCAAACGCAGACTCCGAAACGTGGGATATTTCCGCCACATGACTGTCATATTGTTTATTCTTCATCGTTTCTTTGGAACTAACTGTGTTGCAAAGATAGGAAAAAAGTTTATTGAACAGCATTAAATAATTCTCTTTTTATTCCCGCAACGGTAAACTTTTTTATATCTTAGCGGTCAAATTAACGCTAACAAATATATAAAATATGAGACTGGAAGATTTTATGAATGCCTCGCCCGTGAACTTCTTCGCGGTGGAGACAATAAAGAAGTGCCTCACAGAGGCTGGTTATAAGGAGTGGAAGGCTGGTGAGCCTTGTCCCGAGGTGAAGAGTGGCGACAAACTGTTTTCTACAAAGAACGGTTCCGCCATTTTTGCTTTCCATATGGGCAAGAAGTCCCTGGCCGAGGGTGGCATGCGCATCATTTCGGCACATTCGGACAGCCCCTGCTTCCGCGTGAAGCCCAATGCTGAGATAAAGTGCGAGGGCGGTTTGGTGAAACTGAACACCGAACTGTATGGCGGTGCCATAATGTCCACCTGGATGGACCGTCCGCTGTCCCTGGCTGGCCGCGTGGTGCTGGCGGGTGAGAGCATGACGGAACCCGAGGTGCGCCTCATGCGCATTGAACGCCCCATACTGACCATTCCCAACCTGGCCATACACTTCAACCGTCAGGTGAACGACGGTGTGGCCCTGTCCAAGCAGAAGGATATGCTGCCGGTGCTGACAATAAACGGAAAGGTGAAAACGGAAAACGGAAAACTGGAGCCGGAGAGCGGAAGCATACTGAAGGCGCTGATTTCGGAGGAACTGGGCGTGAAGGCCGAGGATATTCTGGACTTCGACCTATATCTGTACGACACCACTCCTGCCCAGTGCGTGGGCTTGCACGGAGAACTGATACAGAGCGGACGCCTGGACGACCTGAGCATGGCGCATGCCGGCATGGAGGCTCTGCTGACCGACGCAGGCACTCCCGAGGTGACAAAGTGCCTGGCCATCTTCGACAACGAGGAGACGGGAAGCCAGACGAAGCAGGGTGCCGGTTCGCCCTTCTTTGCATCGCTGGTGCAGAGGCTGGTGGCAAGGCAGAGCGAGACCTGCGCTTCGCACTTCGAGGACTTTGCCATGTGCGTGGAGCATTCCTTCATGGTGAGCGCCGACAATGCACATGCATGGCACCCCAACTACAACGAGAAGTACGACCCCACCAACCATCCCGTAATGGGCGGAGGTCCCGTGATAAAGTACAATGCCAGCCAGAAGTACCTGAGCGATGCCGTGGGTGCCAGCGTGTTCATGCAGGCTTGCAAGAAGGCTGGTGCTCCATACCAGACCTTCGTGAACCATAGCGACGTGGCTGGCGGCAGCACACTGGGCAACATCCTGTCATCCTCTCTCCCCGTGAAGGGTGTGGACATGGGCAACCCCATCTGGGGCATGCACTCTGTGCGCGAAACGGCAAGCATCCAGGATCACGAGAACTGCATAAAGGCTTTTGCGGCATTCCTTAAGTAAACGGTGAGAGGTGAACGATGAGAGGTGAGCGGATTTTTCCGAGTAATCAGAATACTCGGATTACTCAGACTTCTCAGATTACTCAGATTACTCGGATTTTAGTTTGAAAAGCAATGAACAAAATAACGAAATACAGCATAATAGGCGTGATTGTGGTGGGGTGTGCCGCTTTGGCATACAACGCTTTCATGCCCAAGGAAAATAGTGACCTGAAGGAGGCTCCTGCCAAGGAGCGCAAGCAACAGGGCCAGGCTCTGAACGTGAGGGCCGTGGTGATAAGCGAGCAGGTGATAACCGATGCTCTGGCAATGAGCGGCTCGCTGGTGCCGGACGAAGAGGTGAGCCTGTCGTTCGAGACCTCGGGCAAGATAACGGACATCTTCTTCAAGGAGGGTTCCATGGTGGAAAAGGGTCAGTTGCTGGCCAAGATAAACGATGCTCCCCTGCAGGCAGAACTGCGCAGAAAGGAGGCTCAGTTGCGACTGATGCAGGACCGTGTGTTCCGAGCCAAGGCTCTGCTGGAAAAGGAGGCAGTGAGCAAGGAGGCCTTCCAGGAGGCAGAAGCCAACCTCTCTGCCCTGCGTGCCGAGATAGACGGTGTGAAGGCAGAGATAGCACAGACGGAATTGCGTGCCCCATTCTCTGGTGTGATAGGTTTGCGCCAGGTAAGCGTGGGTGCCTTTGCCACTACACAGACGGCCGTGGCAATGCTGACCAAGCGCAGTCCTCTGAAGGTGGAGTTCAGTGTGCCCGAGCGTTATGCCGGCACATTGCCCGACGGCGCCTTGCTGGAGTTTACCGTGGAGGGCGACCTGACCCCAAGACAAGCCCGCGTGTATGCCTCCGACTCTCGTGTGGACGAGAACACCCGTACCTTTACCGTGCGTGCCCTGTATGACAATCCCGGTGGCAAACTGGTGCCCGGACGCTATGCCAGCGTGCGCCTGACAACACGCGAATATGCCCAGGCTCTGGCCGTGCCTAGCGAGGCGATAGTGTCTGAGATGGGTATAGACAAGGTGTATCTGTACAAGAACGGCAAGGCTGAACCTGTGGAGATAACCAAGGGCCTGCGCACCGATGCACAGGTGCAGGTGCTCCGTGGCCTCAACGTGGGAGACACGGTGATAACAAGCGGTACCATGCAATTACGTGCCGGACAGAAAGTGACGGTGACAGTAAAATAAAACAGACCCTCCCCCCTGCTAGTCCTCGCGTCGCAATGGAGATTGCTCCCCTCATGGAGCAGAGATTGACATTCAGTCAATCCGCCAAGGACTCCATTCGCCACAAGGGAGGGGAGTAGTTACTACAGACAATCACAAATCATAAAGATATGACCCATATCCTCCAATACATCATACTCCCCTCCCTTGCGGCGAGCAAGGTCTTCAGAAGAAGCACTGAATGTACTTCTGTACCTTGTGAGGGGAGAACTTCCCAGTTCGACGCGCGGACAGTGTAAGGGGGAGGGTCCTAAAACCATGAACATTTCTGAACTTTCCATCCGACGTCCGGTGCTGGCCACGGTGATGACTCTGCTCATACTCATCTTCGGTGCCGTGGGATACCTGTACCTGGGCGTGAGGGAATACCCCTCGGTGGACAACCCGATAATCTCCGTGTCGTGCTCCTACCCTGGCGCCAATGCGGATGTGATAGAGAACCAGATTACCGAACCCCTGGAGCAGAACATCAACGGTATACCCGGCATACGCTCGCTGACGAGCGTGAGCCAGCAGGGTTCGTGTAGAATAACAGTGGAGTTTGAACTCTCCGTAGACCTGGAGACGGCCGCCAACGACGTGCGCGACAAGGTTTCGCGTGCCCAGCGCTTCCTGCCTCGAGATTGCGACCCTCCCACCGTGTCCAAGGCTGATGCCGATGCCATGCCCATACTGATGGTGGCCCTGCAGAGCGACAAGCGCAACCTGCTGGAGTTGAGCGAGATTGCCGACCTGACGGTGAAGGAGCAGCTGCAAACCATCCCCGATGTGTCGAGCGTGATGATATGGGGCGAGAAGAAGTACTGCATGCGCCTGTGGCTAGACCCAGTGAAGATGTCGGGCTATGGCGTAACTCCAATGGACGTGAAGAGCGCCCTTGACCGCGAGAATGTGGAACTTCCCTCAGGCTCCATCGAGGGCAACACCCGTGAACTCAGTATCCGCACCATGGGACAGATGTCCACCACCGAGGAGTTCAACAACCTGGTCATCAAGGAGGCCGAAGGACGCATAATACGCTTCAGCGACATCGGTCGTGCCGAACTCTCGGCTCGCGACATAAAGAGTTACATGAAGATGAACGGTGTGCCCATGGTGGGTATAGTGGTAATACCCCAGCCCGGTGCCAACCACATAGACATTGCCGATGCCGTGCACGAGCGCATGGCCATCATGGAGAAGGACCTGCCCGATGACGTGCACTATGCCTATGGCTTTGATAACACGAAGTTCATACGCGCCTCTATTGCTGAGGTGGAGAGCACCGTGTACGAGGCCTTCGTGCTGGTTATCATCATCATCTTCCTGTTCCTGCGCGACTGGCGCGTGACGCTCATCCCATGCCTCGTTATCCCCGTGTCGCTGATTGGCGCATTCTTTGTGATGTACCTGCTGGGCTTCTCCATCAACGTGCTCTCCATGCTGGCCGTGGTGCTTTCCGTGGGTCTTGTGGTGGACGATGCCATTGTGATGACGGAGAACATCTACATACGAATAGAGCGTGGCATGAAGCCCTTTGACGCCGGCATTGAGGGTGCCAAGGAGATTTTCTTCGCCGTAATATCAACCACCGTAACCCTTCTGGCCGTGTTCCTGCCTATCGTGTTCATGGAGGGACAGACGGGACGATTGTTCCGCGAGTTCAGTTTCGTGGTGGCAGGTTCGGTGGTGATATCATCCTTTGCCGCACTGACCATCACCCCCATGCTTGCCACAAAACTGCTGGTAAACCGTGAGGAGAAGAACTGGTTCTACCGCAAGACGGAACCCTTCTTTGAGGGGTTGAACAACCTATACACCAGATGGCTCAGCGTCTTCCTGCGCCGACGCTGGATGGCAATTCCCCTGATGGTAGTTGCCCTTGGCGCTTGCGTGGCAATGTGGATGAACGTGCCTGCCGAGATGGCTCCGCTGGAAGACCGATCCAGCATAACCATCCGCACCATGGGTCCCGAGGGTGTTACCTACGAATACATGCGCGACTACACCGAGGACATAAACCGCCTGGCCGACTCGCTGATGCCCGATGCCGAGTTCATCACGGCCCGTGTGTCGGATGGTGGCGGCAACATACAGATAACGCTGAAGAACCTGACCGAGCGCGACTACACGCAGATGGAAGTGGCCGACCGCCTGAGCAAGGCAGTGAGGACAAAGACCGATGCCCGTGCCTTTGTGCAGCAGCAGAGCACCTTCGGCGGACGACGCGGCTCCATGCCCGTACAATACGTGCTTCAGGCAACGACCATCGAGAAACTGGAGGAGGTTCTGCCCAAGTTTATGGCTCGCGTATATGACAATCCCGTGTTCCAGATGGCCGACGTGGACCTGAAGTTCTCGAAGCCCGAGGTGCGACTGAGCGTGAACCGCGAGAAGGCAAACCTCATGGGTGTTTCCACCAAGGACATAGCACAGACCCTTCAGTACGGCCTCAGCGGCCAGCGTATGGGTTACCTATACCTCAATGGCAAGCAGTACGAAATCGTGGGTGAGATAAACCGCCAGCAGCGCAACGACCCTGCCAACCTGAAAGCCATATACATGCGCTCTTCGGACGGCAAGATGGTGCAGATGGAGAATCTGGTGGACCTGGTGGAGAGCATCGCTCCTCCAAAACTCTATCGCTACAACCGTTTTGTATCGGCTACCATCTCGGCAGGTCTCACACCAGGGCATACCATTGGCGATGGTCTTGACGAAATGGACAAGATAGCCAAGGAGGTACTGGACGACACCTTCCGCACGGCACTGGCAGGAGACTCCAAGGAGTTCCGCGAGAGTTCATCAAGCCTGCTATTTGCCTTTGGCCTGGCACTGGTGCTCATCTACCTGATTCTGGCGGCTCAGTTCGAGAGTTTCAAGGACCCCTTCGTTATCATGCTCACCGTGCCCCTGGCCATTGCCGGTGCACTGATATTCATGCTCGTGGGCGGACAGACGATGAACATTTTCAGCCAGATTGGCATCATCATGCTCATAGGTCTGGTGGCGAAGAACGGTATCCTCATCGTGGAGTTTGCCAACCAGCGCCAGCGCATGGGCGAGGACAAGATGACCGCCATCCGCGAGGCTTCGGTTCAGCGTTTGCGTCCCATCCTGATGACCTCCGTATCCACCGTGCTGGGTCTTCTGCCCCTGATGTTCGCATCGGGTGAAGGTTCTGCCGGACGTGTGGCCATGGGTACGGCCGTAGTGGGCGGTATGGTCATCTCCACCATGCTCACCATGTTTGTGGTACCAGCAATATATTCATTCGTGGCAACATCGCTACAAAAGAAGAACAAGAAATGAAGATATCAAAGTTCATACTCATAGCCTTGGTTCTCTGCTCATCGGCAGGGACCAAGGCCCAAACCTTGGCTGAGGTGATAGCCACAGGTCTGGAGAACAACTACAACCTGAAGATTGCTCGCAACGAGGAGGCCATGAGTGCCAACAATGCCACGGCGGCAAATGCCGGATACCTACCCACGGTGAATGCCTCGGCTGGTTATAGCGGCACGGTAGATACGGGAAACGGCGGCCAGCTGGGACATGGAGTACAGGCTGGAGTAAATGCCGAATGGACCTTGTTCGACGGTTTCAAGATTCAGGCTACGTATAGCAAACTACAGGAACTGAAACGACAGGGTGCAACACGCACACGACTTGCCATAGAGGACTATGTGGCCACTCTCACCGCAGAGTACTACAACCTCATCCAGCAGAAGATACGTATGCGCAACCTCAACAATGCGGTGAAACTCTCCAAGGAGCGTCTGCGCATAGTGCTCGAGCGTTATAGCATAGGCAGTGCCTCGCGTCTGGACCTTCAGCAGGCACAGGTGGACTTCAACGCCGATAGTGCGCAGAGCCTGAAGCAGCACGAACTGATGGCAACATCGCGCATACGCCTGTACGAACTGATGGCGGTGAAGGACATGCATACTCCGCTCTCCCTGCAGGATACCATCATTGTGGTGGACACCGCACTTACGCACGACAAACTGCTGGAGCATACTATGGACCTGAATGCCGAACTGCTCAACCGCAAGCACGACATACGTCTGGCGGAACTTGACTATAAGGCAACCATGAGCCGCGATTTCCCTTACATCAAACTGAATGCGGGCTACAACTACCAGCACAGCATCGGCGGTGATGGCCGTGGCGGTGTGGACTTCGGTGTGAAGGTAGGCTACAACCTGTTCGACGGAAAGCGCACAAGCCAAAAGCGCAATGCAAGACTCGACATAGAGAATGCCGACTTGGCACGCCTGCAACTGGAGCAGTCCTTACGTGCCGACCTTGCCGACCTTTGGCAGGCCTACAAGAACAACCTGCGCCTGCTCTCTCTGGAGCGTGAGAACCTCATCACGGCTCAGGAAAACCACTACATTGCCCACGAGCGCTACATGCTTGGCGACCTCTCAGGCATAGAGATGCGCGAAGCCCAGCAATCCCTCCTCGATGCCGAAGAGCGTATCCTGGTGGCAGAATACAACACCAAACTCTGCGAAATCTCCCTACACCAAATCTCAGGCGAGATAATGAAGTACATGGAGTGATAAAAACGGGAAGGTGAAAACGGAAAACTGGGAGTAAGCGAGAGCAGAAGCATGGTAGGGATGCTGCGTGCAGCGTCCGAGAACTATAAACAAAGCGGACGCAGCGTCCGAGAAAAAATAGCAACAAAACATAACTGATATATCACAATTGCGGACGCTGCAGCAGCGTCCATACCTTGAACATTGTAGTATTAACTCTTTCATCATTCAACGTTAAACATTAGAACGTTGAGCGTTTTATAACGTTATAAAAACGAATACTATGACTAACAAGATTCTAACGAGATGTGAGGGTTTGTGCGATAGCACTATCTCGTCGGTAGCATGTACCGGTATATCTCTCACGGCAAAAGATGGTAGTTATGTTCAAGCACGCACCATTGAGGGAGCCACGCAGAAACTCATCAGTGAGTATGTTATCATTCCACGAGGACAGGAGTTACAATCCTATACCCCCAAAGCACTGAACGGGCTGAAGTTTACGGCTAAATACGGAGTTGTGGGACTCTGTGTGGTGCAGAAGGAATTCATCGCCGAGGGTATCAACGAAATGGGACTATCCACAGGACTATTCTTCTTCCCCAACTATGGCGGATACCTCCCATACACCCCCTCAGAGGCCGAACATAGTGTGGGCGACCTGCAACTGAATGCATGGATGCTGTCACAGTGTGCTACGGTAGACGAGGTAATAGAGGCTATCAGTTCTGAAAAGATACGTGTGATAGGATTGGACGCCGAAGCGGTGGTGCACTACCGCATAGGTGACAAAAGCGGACGGCAAGTTGTGCTCGAATTTGTGGATGGAAAGCCTCACTTCTACGAAAATACAGTGGGCGTAATCACCAACTCACCAGGGTTCCAGTGGCATCTGGCAAATCTCAACAACTATGTAAACCTCTTCTCCGGAGGTGCTTCCAACCAACAGTTGGGGAAACAGACACTGACTCCCTTTGGAGGCAACTCGGGCATGCTGGGACTACCCGGTGATGCCACCCCACCCTCACGCTTCGTGCGTGCTGCCTTTTTCCGTAATACCGCTCCTAAACGTCCCGATGGCTTCACAACAGTAACACAGTGTTTTCACATACTGAACAACTTTGACATTCCCATCGGCATAGAGCACGAACCCGGAGAAGGTCCCGACATACCCAGTGCCACACAGTGGACCTCGGCAATAGACCTGACCAACGGCAGGGTGTACTACAAGACCTCATACAACAATACCATTCGTTGCATTGATGTGAAAAGCATTGATTTCGGGAAGGTACAGTACCAATGGCATCCAATGGACAAAAGCGAAGTACAACCGATAGAGATGATTGTCATCAAATAATAAGTAATGGTAAGGTAGGTACTATAAATTAGTTATATCTATATCGGTAGGCATCTATTTACTTTGGTTCTTTAAGTCTCTTACTTGTATCATTTTCACCATTACTAAACAGAACATTCTGCAACAAGACAAAAACAATAATAGCAACAATTACTCCTTAATGTTAGAGTGATTGTTGCTATTACTATATATAGGTAGAACCTAAGGAAAGGATACTAATCAACTACTTGCTTCTTTCCATCAATAATATATATCCCCCTGGACTTAACGGCCTGGACCATACGGCCTTGCAGGTCGTAAACGGTGTTTGAACTATTGGCAGAGGCCTGCTCCTCTTCGGTGAGCACATCCTCAATGCCTGTATGCTCGGGCTTCTGATATACGCGAACCCAGTCAAACTGAGTTTCGTAGGTGAACGATTCGTCGGCTGGGCGTGCCCAAGAACCATTGCCCACACTCTGGTTGAGGATGATATAGAAGGGAGCATCGAAGGGCCACTGGCCATTATTCAGGGCATTCTGGTCGGTACTCTTGTTATAGGTCCACATCTTCTGTCCGTCCACATACCATGTGATTGAAGTAGCGTTCCACTCAACGGCATAGACGTGCCACAGGGTGTAATCGATTCCACCCATATTGCCACCATTGCCACCCTTGTTGAGGTTGTAGGTCCAGTTGGTATGCACGGTGCCGTATGCCACATCACCATTGTCAATAGTTTCCCAAATATCAATCTCGCCTGCATTAGGCCAACCCTTGCTATTGTCGGTAGGCATCATCCAGAAGGCGGGGAAAGTACCGGTGTGAGGTATTGTCTTGATACGAGCCTCTACCCTGCCCCACTGGAAATCAAACTTGCCCTGAGTCTTTACGCCACCGGTTATCATGGGCACATTGTCGGTACTACGGTCGGGATTGGGAATAGCACGGCAATGCAAGGCACCGTCCTCTTGGTACACCACCAAGGGAGAGTTGGAACACCAGCGGTTCCATGTAGCGCCCTGACGCTCGGTACGTTTCCACCATTGTGAGGTGGGTTCGCCCTCGCCCTCAAACTCCTCGCTGAAAGAAAGTACCTGGGCAGTCTTTGTCTGGGCATCACGCACCCATTCGCCGGTAATGGTGATGTCTCCATTCACCTTGTCAGCAGGTATAGTGATTTCAGTGGTGTATGCTCCCTTCTGCATATCGGTAAAAATATACTCATCGGCACCATGCTTGATAGTAAGACCTCCTGTGCAATTCCAACCATTGCGTGCACGAGTATAGAAGGTGAAGTCACGTCCCTTGGCAATACGGTTGGGCAGAGCACCACCGTTCTTGCCACTCCACACATAGCCATGGCGTGTGTCTATCTTCAGAGCCACGGTTTCGGGGAAGGCTTCCTTGAGTTTATGCAAACAGGTTTCGTAATCAGCCTCCACCTGAGGATTTTCCTCAATCTGCCATGTGGCACCGTTATCGTCGTTGGACCAGATGCTGACGGGATATGCCAACTGAGGTGCAGCACACAGGTAGTGCAGATTGCCAGGATGGCTCAGCAGATGAAAACCGCCATTGCCGTTGCTTGTGAACTCAACAGCCACGGGAGTGTCCTGCAACTTGGCAGAAGCAGAGGCTGACTGATTGGGAGTGTGTCCAACGGCAAGGAACTTCTTGGCACCGAGGTTGTAGACATACCATTCTTCGTTGTACTGAACTATCATCCATGAGGATGAAGGGTCGGAAGGATTAAGGGGTGTGGTGTAGGACTGGTCGGCAATGGTCTTGTCCGACGAAGTCATGCCAGCTGCCCAAACAATGGATGTGCTCTTCTCTGCATTGTACACCGCATAGGTGGTGTAGAAAGGATTGCGGATGGTGTAGGCCTTGTCCGTAGATACCTCATCCATGGATGCAATCTGTGCCGAGGCAACAAGCGATGTTGCACAAAGCATGATAAGCGAAAAAATTTTCTTCATAATATGGTGTGTTTAGGTTTTGCATTATTGTTTCCTGAACCTTGCCACGAAAGCCGTGGGAAGACTTAGTAAGATGGCCAGGAAGGAGTTCATGAGCATGAAGTTGATAGCCAGGTCGCGAAGTGTTATCTGTGAAAGCAGGTTGAGCACATCCTGAGGCTTGTATTCAGGCATAGCCTGCTTCATCAGTTCGGTGTACTCGGGATTGGTATACACCTCGGTAAGAACTGTAAGCATGCGCCCGTTGTCCACATAACGGAAATAGAGATACTGGACAAAGGTGCACACAAGTGCTGCCAGCAACTGAACCTGCAAGGATTTGTGCCAACGCTGGCGCACTCCCCATGGGGTTTCCTCCTTGGGCATGGAAGCCTGTGCGGCACGCAATTGCACACCTGCCACCCAGATGCTGAGCACACCCAGAAAATTACCAGCAAAGCCCCACGCTGGTTGCGTGAGGCTGAGCATGGCCAATATGAACGAGGCACTCCAACAGAGGCCCGTATAGAATCCTATCTTAGATATTTCCATTGAACGTTTAACGTTTAACGATGAGCGGTGAGCGGTGAGCGATTTAGTTTTCCGTTTTGACTTCGTCGAGCCTGCTCCCGCTCGGCAATTCAAACAAGTTTGATTGCTCTCGCTTACTCGCAGCCTTCACCTTTCACCTTTCAGTTCGAAATAGTTTTCCGTTTTCACCTTTCCGTTTTATTATCCTAAGAACGAGATGAGCACACCTGCGGCTACGGCCGAACCGATAACGCCGGAGATGTTGGACGACATGCAGTAGTTGAGCACATGGTTCTTGGGGTCGTACTTGGTGGAGATAAGGTTGCACACACGGCTTGCCATTGGCACGGCGCTGAGGCCGGTGGCACCGATGAGCGGATTAATCTTCTTCTTGGCAAAGAGGTTCCATATCTTTACCATGAAGATACCAGAAGCGATACTCAGTGCAAAGGCACAGAAACCGCCGGCAACGATGCCCAGGGTCTGCACGTTGATGAAGGCATCCACGGTCATGGTGGCACCCACACAGAGGCCCAGGAAGATGGTAGCAGCATTCATGACACCGTTGGAGGCAGCATCGAACAGACGTGAGGTGTCGTTACCGATTTCCTTCACCAGGTTACCGAACATGAGCATACCCACCAGACTTACCGCAGAGGGCACAAAGATGGCCACGATGGTAGTAACCGCTATGGGGAAGATAATCTTCAGCACACGCATGTTCTTGATTTCGGTTCCGTCGGGATAGAGGCGGTCCTGCTCCTTCATGTTGATGCGAAGTTCCTTCTCCGAGCAGAGCAGTTTCACCACCATGGGGATAATCACGGGCACCAGAGCCATGTAGCTATATGCCGCAATGGCAATGGGGCCAAGCAGATGGGGCGCCAGCTTGATGGTTGTGAAGATGGCGGTAGGACCATCGGCACCACCGATGATGCCCAGAGAAGCAGCTTCCTGAGGAGTGAATCCCATGGCCAGGGCTGCCAGCAGCACAGCAAAAATACCCATCTGTGCGGCGGCACCGAAGATGGCAAGTTTGAGGTTGCGGAGCATGGGACCGAAGTCGGTCAATGCACCCACACCCATGAAGATGATGGGAGGCAGAAGTCCGCTCTTGATAAGTGCATAGTAGAGGTAGTTCATCAATCCCAGGTCGTGCGCAATCTCGTGCAGGGGCATGGAATATATGTCCTTCTTTACCATCACTCCGTTCTTCATGAACTCCACCATGCCCTCGCTATCGGCCTGTGTCACGCCCATACCTCCACCGGGGAAGTTGGCTATGAGCACACCGAAGGCTATGGGAACCAGAAGCAGGGGTTCGTACTTCTTTACGATACCCAGGTACAGGAGCACGAAGGCCAGCAGGTACATCACCAGGAACAAAGGGTTCTCGGCAATTGCCTGGAAGGCGGTCATGCTATAGAGGTTTTCCAGAATCTCGTTGAACATAAGTCGTATTCCTCCTCTTCTTTTACTTTCTCTGTACCTTCATTATCACATCGTCCTCCTCTACGGAGTCGCCAGAGTTCACCACCACGGCGGTAAGTATGCCGTCGAAGTCGGCACGGATGGCGTTGTAGGTCTTCATGGCCTCGATGTAGCCGAGAGTGTCTCCGGTCTTCACCTCCTGACCTATCTGAATGGCCTGCTCCTGGGTGTCCTTGGTACGGTAGAACTTACCCTCCAGAGGTGCAAGGATATCCTCGCCCTCGCCCATTGCCACGGGTGCCTGAGCACCAGCGGGTGTTGCGGCAGGCGCTTCGTTGCCGTAGGCGATGTTCACCTCGTAGGTCTGTCCGTTCACACTTACCTTGATGGTCTTGGGCAACTCTGCCACACCGGCGGCAGGAGCATTCTTCTTTGCCTTGCGCTCTGCCAGGTCCTTCTCGAAGTCGGCCTTTGCCTTGCCGCTCTTGTATGCCTCGTACTGAGATGGATGCATGGAGTACTCAAAGAGTTCCTCGTCGTCCTGACCGGTAGACCAACCCTGTGCCAGCATCTTCTTTCTATAGTCCTCCAGGTCGTCGGGATAGTAGTTCTGGGGATCGCCTGTCTCAAACTCGCGTCCCTGCTCCTTGGCCATAGCCACGATTTCGGGTGCTACGGGACCAGGCAACTGTCCGCTCTTGCCAAGGATCATATCCCAGATATTGTCGGCTATCATGCTCCAGCGCTCCTTGCCCTTCTCCATCTGGATAACGTTCATCAGAGCCAGGTTCTTGACATACTGGCTGAAGGGGGTAACCAGACAGGGATAACCCACCTTGGGCCATACGTATGCCACCTCGTCGAAGAGTTTCACAAGCAACTGGTCGGTGGTCAGTTCGGGCTGACCGTTCTTCTGCTTCCACTTGTTCAGGCTCTTGAGGTTGTCCTCCAGGTCGGTCATCAGCGAACCCATCATGCCGCCAGGCAAACCGGGCTTAACCAGCAGGGCGTTGTTGATGTGGTTCTGCGCGGGGATGTAGTATCCGAGGAAGTCGTCGTACATCTCCTGAATGAGGGTACGTGCCTCCATGTAGGCCTCCATGTTGATTTCCTTCACCTTGAAGCCGGCATCCTTCAGCATCTCCTGCACGGTGATGATGTCGGCATGACCGGTACCCCAGGAAAGGGGTGACATACCAGCGTCCACATAGTCGCAACCTGCCTTTGCCACCTCCAGGATGGAAGCCATGCAGAAGCCGGGACCTGCGTGAGAGTGGTACTGGATGACGATGTCCTTCTTGTATGCCTTGATACCCTCAACAATCTTGCCCAGGCTAACGGGGCGACCGATACCTGCCATGTCCTTCAAGCAGATTTCGTCGGCACCAGCATCAATGAACTGCTTGGCAAGATTAACGTAGTACTCCACGGTGTGTATGGGGCTGTGGGTGATGCTCAGCGAAGCCTGTGCTATCATGCCTGCCTCCTTGGCATACTTGATGGAAGGAATTACGTTGCGAGCATCATTCAAACCGCAGAAGATACGGGTGATGTCAGTGCCCTGAGCCTTCTTCACCTTGTAGAACAGTTTGCGGAGGTCCTTGGGGCAGGGGCTCATGCGCAGGCCGTTAAGTGCACGGTCAAGCATGTGTGTCTGTATGCCTGCCTCGCGGAAAGGCTTTGTCCATTCGCGCACGCTCTTGTTGGGATTCTCGCCATAGAGCAGGTTCACCTGTTCAAAACCACCGCCGTTTGTCTCCACACGGTCAAAGCAACCCATGCGGATGATTGCGGGGGCTACCTTCAAAAGCTGGTCTACACGGGGCTGGTACTTGCCTGCACTCTGCCACATATCGCGGAAGACCAAACTAAACTTTACTTCTTTCATATTGTTGTATTCTTTTTTATTCGTTAATGATGTTTATCGGAGTTGTCGGAATAATCGGAGTGTTCTGAGTATTCGGAATTCTCAGAATTCTCAGAGTACTCGAATCTTAAACTCGCAGAGCAACTTTAACCTTGATTTTCAGTTCTCCGTTTTCCGTTTTCACATTTCCGTTTTAATCACACTCTCTTTGCGCTCTCCACGCGTCCCTTGCCACCGGTAAGCTGCTTTACAACCTCCTGAAGCACTGCCATTGTGGGTGCATCCACGGCAGCAGGGGTGGATTGGGCAACGGTATTCTTGGCTTGTGCCACTTCCTCTGGGGCTATGGCGTTGACCACCTTTATCAGCAACTTGCCACCATAGATAACTATCAGCAGTATGGCAAAGACGGTGAGCATACCCACTACGAGCAATTGCAAACCTATACTTAAATTCTCCATTCTTTTATTGTAGTTTTTTTGTTAAATCATTCTCATTGGGGGACTCTGAAGTACTTTCAGAACCTTTATTAAAGAACCAAAATACACATTATATATATAATAAAGGTAACCTTTGGAGGCGCAAAGATACATTTTTTTCCTTAAATTCCACACACAGAGGCGACATTTATAAAAAAAATCCCCAAGAGGCAACGACCTCCTGGGGGAAACTGATATTGACTTGGCACACAAGGAGTGTGCCGCAAGTTGGACTATTATTTCACCACGGTTACCTTACCGCCGATGACATACATGCCGGGCTCAAGTCCCTGACCTCTCTGCACGTAGGGAACCTGGCGGCGCACGAGAATACCACCAATGGTGTAAACGTCTACGAGACGATTGACATCGGAAGCGACTGCATATTCTATCTCTGTGGGCTGGCCATAATCCTCGGGAGTGACGATATCGGGAGAGATGTCGAACTGCTCCAGTGAGTTGAAGATGTAGTTGGCACGTGTGGTAAGCCACTCCTTGCTTCTCTCAGCAACCAGATTGTAGTCATGCTTGTTCTTCTCTGAAATATCTGCATCATTATTGTGCAGGATGCTGGGCATAGCAAACTCGGTGTAGTCATCTACATACTCAAGGAGTTCCTGCAGACGGCCCTCTGCCATGAAGTTGACCCACTCCTTATAGTAAGCGCGCTTACCTGCCGAACTGTTGCGGATGGCATCGTAGAACTGATATCCGGGTTTGTTTTGGTAGTACACTGCACTGAAGAGGTCGCCATCGGCACCATAGATGAAGTAGTCATGTGTTTCCTCGTAGCCAAATGCCCAGTCAAAGTCCCATGCGGGACCAAACTTCCACTTCTCGCCCTCGGCAGGATTCTCGTTGAAGAGATAGCAGCTCTTGGGGTGGTGTGTCTCCACATTGCGCACGAGGTCGTTAACAAGCCAGAACCTTGCCCATGACTCCATATCTATCATGCCGGAGATGTTGCCTCCTGCCTTGAGAGTGGCGGTGAGGCTATTGAAGGAATTCTGTATGGCCTCAAAAGTAACCACACGCTCCTCATCCTCTTCCGAGAAGTCGGGGTCCTTCACATTCACAGGCAGGTCATAGGTGGGATCCTTGAACTTGTATGCCTCGTCCCAATAGTCGTCCAACTCCAGAAGGCAACCTGTGGCCTCGTCAATGGCTACACTATTGTCGGCAATGCCAATCTTCTCGGTGAAGCAGTAGGAACCGCGATAGTGACCGTTGATATATACATCAACAGGGATCATATGGCAGAGTGCCTCGGCATCAACCATTGCCGCCACCTTCTGTGCAATAGAGTTGGAGGTCATGGAACCGCTCTGCTTGTTGGAGATGAACACCCACTGACGGTCCTCGGTCAGGTTGAAGGGAGACTGTTTGTTCTTCTTGGGCAACTTGATGCGGAAGGGGTTCTTGCTCATATAAGACCATGTCCAGCTGCTGTTGCCACGGCCACGCACTTCACAATCCTCCACCTTTTCAATGTCGGGCCATACACCAGCACCGTCCAGTTGGAAGGTACATCCCTCTATCCACTCTTCCTTGGTGTTGGTACCGTCGGGCAGAGTCATGCCAATCCAGTTGCTGTAGTCCCATCTTGTGGTATCGCCACCGATGGTTACATATACGGTGGGGATCTTGTATGCACCGCGTGCATGGTCGGTGAGATACTTCACACTGACCTTGCAAGGACGGCCAAAGGGAACGAACTCTGCCACATACTCCTTCTCCTGCTCCTCGGCATTGCGAGTCTCAGACTCGGCCTTGGTGCAACTATAGAGTGCAAACTCGGAGAGGACCATATAGTTCTTGTAAGAAGCCTTGGTCAGTTCGAAGCGTATGCGTGAATACTGCTCACCAAGAGAATAGACAGGAGAGAAGTACTGCTCCAAATACATCTGGGGCAGATTGTCTTCAGTATCTGAAAGTACACCTACCTTGTCCCATTCGCCAGTGGTAGCGTTATATGCCGAGATGTACCAGCCCTGTGGGAAACGGTCATTCTGGCTGGAGGTAGTGTAAGAGAAGCAGAAGTTTTCAATTGACTCAGCCAGTTCCACTTCCAGATAAGGCCACTCGGTGATGCCATCACCCCAGTAACCGTTATTCATCCAAGTGAGTTTGAGATAACTGCCATATCCCCATGTAGAGTGGTAGAAGGTGCCGGGCATGTTGTCCCAAAGGCTTTCCAGACCCTCTCCTTCATAATTGCTTGGAGCATTGGTAGTGGTCAGTTGGGAGATGTCCACCTGATTGAGGCTCCATCCCTCGAGGCTGGAGGTATTGTTGTCCTCCTCCTTGTCCTGCTCGGGAACTTCCTCAACAACCTCTCTGAGCTGGTATATCCAGTGCTTGGGCTGTGCCAGGGTGTACACAATGGGAGTGGTGAAACGCTGGCTGCTCTGTCCGCTCACCTGCTGCTCGCCATCAACCCACAGGGTAGCACCCTCGCTGAGGGTAAAACTGGGACGCAGACGCTTGCCGATGACGGGAATATCCGCATTCACGAAAACGGTATCGTCCTTCTCTGTAATAGTTGCTTCAACGTCGGCATACACCTGGTCGTTGTCGGCATGAGTATAGCCGAAAGAAAGCAGTTTACCATAAGGATAATCATATTTATCACTGATTGACAAGACATTGCCTTGTGAATACGAGAAGGTAGTATCACCTTCAAGAGTAAGAGTACATATTCCATCTGCAACATTCTCATTAAGAATGTATTTCTCTGGAATTGCCACAACCTGCCCGTCCTTCAGTGAGATGTATCGCATGGAACCGCTGATTCCGCGCGTTCCATCTGCAAGGATACTCACACCTGGCAACAGGGCAAGGAGAATGAGAGTAAAGATTTTCTTCATTAGATGATTGTTTTAAGTTTTGTTTTTGGTCATTTGAAATAATTCCGCATGCAAATATATAAAAATAATGTATACTCGTACAATCACGCATGTTAATTTTAGTTTTTTATGGAAAAAGTCCTCCCCCCTGCCCACCCTTTCATATTATTTATATAACTTTGCACCACTAATAATACGCATTTGAGAAATGAAGCGCTACCTGACGATAATATTCTCAATATTCTTGTTCTGTATCCAGTCGTTGGCATATACCGTAGTCATCGACCCTGGGCACGGAGGCAGGGATGTTGGTGCCGTTGGCCGCATTTCCCAGGAAAAGAACATCAACCTTAAGGTAGCACTGGCATTGGGAAACCTCATAAAAAAGAACTACCCAGGCATCAAGGTGGTGTATACCCGCAACAAGGACACTTTCGTGGAACTGGGACGCAGGGCACAGATTGCCAACAAGGCAAATGCCGACCTGTTCATCTCCATACACACCAACAGTACCGCGGCCGGACGCAAAGGCACCACCGCACAGGGCACAGAGACCTACACTTTGGGTATGCACCGTGCCGCCGACAATCTGGCCGTGGCAAAGCGAGAGAACTCGGTAATCACACTGGAGCAGAACTACAAGCAGACCTACGAGGATTTCAACCCCAACAGCAGCGAGTCGTACATAATCTTCGAATTCATGCAGGACCAGTACATGGCATCCAGCGTAGACTTCGCCCGTTTGATCCAGAAACAGTTTGCCACCACGGCAAAACGTGTGAACAAGGGTGTGCACCAGGCCGGTTTCCTTGTCCTACGCGAAGTGAGCATGCCAAGCGTACTCATCGAACTCGGTTTCATTAACAACCGCAAGGAAGAAAAGTACCTGGCCAGCGATTGGGGGCAGAAACAATTGGCAAAGAGCATTTACAACGCTTTCCAGGCATATTACAAAAAGAACGTCAAGTAAACTATTTTGACCTCTCTGTAATAAAGAAGCATATACAGACAACCACATACATGACCAAAACAGAAACGACATGAAAAGGGAATATAAAATCGGACTTGCAGGCATAGTAGCCTTAGTTGCACTTTTCTTCGGTATCAATTTTCTGAAGGGCAAGGCTCTCTTCAGCAATACCAGCGAGTACTATGTACGATTTGCCAACGCCAAGGAACTTTCAAAGAGCAGCAAGGTGTTTGTAGACGGTTTCGAGGTGGGTATTGTCACAGACATCGTCTATGACTATAAGAATCCTGGCAACGTAATCGTGGAAATCAACGTGGATCCGGAACTCATCCTATGCCATGGTACAGAGATAAAGCTCGATGCCGGACTCATGGGTGGCTGCGCCATGAAGATCACACCTGCACAAATCAACGACAAGGTGTATGCACCTGGCGACACCATCCAGGGCAACAACCATGTGGACATGGTGTCACAGGCCTCCAAAATGATGCCGCAACTCAGCGAGATAGTAAAAAAGGTAGACACACTCGTCACCTCGCTCAACAGGGTAATCAACGACCCCAAACTTGCCTCTATTCTCAGCAACGTGGAACAGGTTACTGCAGATCTAACCAAAACCACTGAGCATCTGAACTCTATCGTCGGCCACGACCTTCCCGCACTGGCACAGACATACAACAAGGTGGGCGAGAACGTACTCGTAATCACCGAGAACTTCAAGTCCGTAGACCTGCAGCCCACCATTGCAAGCGTGAATGCTACAATCGAGAATGTAAATGCCATGGTGCAGCAGATACACAACCCCAACGGCACACTTGGCGCACTCATGTACGACAGAAGTCTGTACAACTCGCTCAACAAGACCGTGGGAAGCATGGATTCGCTGATGACAGACATCAAGTCGCACCCCAAGCGCTATGTGCACTTCTCTGTCTTCGGACGCAAGGACAAGTAGTCCACCCACCCTACCCTTTGGGCAAAAGGGAACAGCCATCACACATAGTGAATTCTAATACCCAACACATCATCATTAACACCGTAAGATAATTGATGACAACTCCGCAAGAACAGTGGAAAAGATGCCTGGAACTCATACGTTCCAGATTGAACCAACAACAATTCACTACCTGGTTCGAACCCATAAGATTCAAGTCTTATGATTTCGAATCCAAGGAGGTGGCTATATACGTACCCAGCCAGTTCTTCTACGAATACATCGAAGAGAACTACCGCCAGCTCATCTACCTGGCCCTGTACCACGTTTTCGGACAGGAAACACGTCTGGTATATCAAGTGGCAGTAATCGAGGACGAGGTTGTACGCGAGGAGGGCAACAGAACGGCACTCCTGCGCGAACCGACCTCAAACCGTATGCTCAACCGTGCGCCTGGAGTAATGCACGCTGTTGTTCCTGCATCCGATTTCGAGTCATACCTCAACATAGAACAGACCTTCGACAATTTTATAGAAGGCCTTTCCAACCGTCTGCCCCGTAGCGTAGGCCAGAGCGTGGCAGACTATCCAGCACGAAAGACCTTCAACCCGCTTTTCATCTATGGTCCCAGCGGATGTGGCAAGACCCACCTGGTAAATGCTATCGGTGTGCGTCTCAGACAAAAGCACCCCGAAAAGCGTGTGCTCTACGTTTCAGCACACCTTTTCCAAGTTCAGTACGTGGATGCACGCATCAACAACAAGACCAACGACTTCATACATTTCTATCAAAGCATCGACTGCCTCATTGTGGACGATGTGCAGGAATTCTCTGGCAAAGAAAAGACTTTGGAGGCATTCTTCCACATCTTCAACCATCTGCACCTCAACGGACGGCAGATTATCATGACCTGCGACCGTCCGCCAGTAGAGCTCAAGGACATGGAGGAACGCATGCTCACACGTTTCAAATGGGGCATGCTTGCCGAACTGGAAGCACCCGATGTGCAGCTCCGCCACGACATCCTCAAGCGCCTTGTACGCAAGGACGGTCTGGACATACCAGAGGACGTGATAGAATACGTGGCAGAGAACCTTCAGGACAACGTGCGCGAACTGGAAGGCATAGTACACTCCATGCTGGCGTGGAGCGTGGTGCATGGTTCGAATATCGACCTTGACTTCGCACGCAAGATACTGAAGGCAAACACCCGCCACAGGCGCCGTACACTCACCATTGAAGACATCGTGGAATCAGTTTGCCGACACTATAAGGTGACACATGAAGAAGTCTACGGAGAAAGCCGCAAGGCAGAGTTCGTTCTGGCACGCCAACTGGTAATGTATCTGTCTCAAAAGCACACTGGAGACACGGCAAAGCACATAGGACACGTCATCGGTAGGCGCACGCATGCCACTGTTCTCCACGGCATCAGCAATATAGAGAAGAAAATGAAGGAGAACCCTGCATTCAGGAAGGAAGTCAGGGAAATAGAAAAGAAGATGTAGGAAAACGGAAAGTTGAAAGCGGAAAACTCTGAAAGGCTATGAGAGCATCGGTAAGAAAATACACATCCCAACCGGTCAGCGATGAACTGCTGAACACATTGCTGGAAAAGGCTTCGCACACCCAGACAATGGGCAATCTGCAATTGTATAGCGTGGTGGTAACCAGGGACGAGTCCATGAAGGAACGTCTGGCACCAGCCCATTTCAACCAGCCCATGGTAATGGGGGCACCGGTATTGCTTACCTTCTGCGCGGACTTCAGGCGTACCACGGATTGGGCTCTTAACCGACAGGCCAACCCTGGCTACAACAACATTCTCTCCTATCAGAACGCTGCTACCGATGCCCTTCTGTTTTGTCAAAGGTTCTGCGACCTAGCAGAGGCTGAGGGACTGGGACTTTGCTTCCTCGGAACCACCGTCTACAATCCACAGCTCATCATAGACACCCTGCATCTGCCCATGCTCACATTCCCCGTGGCAACAATCACCCTGGGATGGCCCGACGAAAAGCCGCAGCCTTCCGACCGCCTGCCCCTGGAAGCATTCGTGCATCAGGAAACCTACGCTCCCTACACCACCGAACGCATCGATGCACTCTATGCATATAAGGAATCTCTGCCGGAGAACCAGCATTTTGTGGAAATCAACAACAAGGAAACACTTGCTCAAGTGTTCACCGACATACGCTACACGGCAGAAGCAAACGAGGCCATGTCGCTCACCTTGGACGAAGCCATCCGACGTCAGGGGTTTCAAGGTAATTTCTCTTCCGGTAAGAAAAACCCACGCCCCGAATCCCTGGAGTGCGACATCGTTAGATTCCAAAACAAGAAAGACCGCTGGGTTGCCTTCGTGGGACTGCTGAACGGACGTCCATACGAAATTTTCACCGGCATACTGGACGACGATGAGGGTATTATGATACCCAAGAGCGTGAGCAACGGCCACATCCTGCGCCGAGTGCTCAAAGACGGTTCGCGCCGCTACGACTTCCAGTTTACCAACAAACGCGGATACAAGATAACCATTGAGGGACTTTCCGAGCGTTTTAATCCCGAATACTGGAACTATGCAAAACTCATATCCGGCATTCTACGTTATGGCATGCCGTTGGAAAACGTCATCGCACTCATCTCCTCCCTGCAACTTGATTCCGACAATATGAACACATGGGTATCTGGCGTAGCCAAGGCATTGAAGAGATATATAGTCCAGAACAATCCAGAAGGAGAAAACACACAGTCCTTGGAAGATATCGATGATTAATACTATCCACATCAAGCGTCTTGCACTTTATGGCCATCATGGAGTCATGCCACAGGAAAAGGTGGTTGGCGCCATGTTCTACGTATCATTGGAAATAAAATGCGAAGTAGCAAAGGAAGCGTACCTGCATGACGAGTTGGACGGCACCATATCCTATGCCGACATCATCGACCATGTACGCAAGGAAATGAACACACCATCAGCATTGCTTGAAAACCTTGCCTATAGGATAGGAAAAACGCTCATAGACGCATTCTCACGCATCCAGTGCATCAATGTACGCATAGACAAGGAAAATCCCCCATGCGGCGTTTCTGCAGAGTCCATTGGCGTGGAATGCGAAATACACAGAGATGCTTGAGCTTATAAAGGTAATCATACGCCATTATGGCATACACCTTTGCTACCTTTACTTAAATAAAGATAAGACTAATTTGTTCTTGCACACGCTAAGAGCGCAAAGAGCACAGAATTTTATTCCCTTACAATTTAACGCTAGCGCTGGAGATATATCAAACTTTATTACTACTTCTATCCATCGCCACAGGCGTTATTAACGTCTGCTCTGCAGGTATTAAGCGTAGCGACACCACATTACCCCACCACTGTACATCGTACACCGCTCACCGTTAACCACTCATCCGCTTACCGCTAAACGTTAAACCCTAAACTCTACACTCTAAACACTCCCTGTCAAACACAAAGAAGTCCCTTGGAACAATCTCCAAAGGACTCCTTCATTCTAAAAACGGCGGCTACCTACTCTCCCACGGGTGTGCAGTACCATCGGCGCGGACGGGCTTAACTTCTCTGTTCGGAATGGGAAGAGGTGGAACCCCGA
>JAZRJU010000010.1:0-11144 GCA_045645965.1 Bacteroidaceae bacterium | reverse complement strand
TGGCAATAATTACCTTGTTCGCTATGTTGGCGCAGATAGTATTATTACACTTCCACAAGACTATAAGGGAAATAAATACGGTATTGACAATGAAGCTTTCTATGGTTGTAGTCGACTTATCTCTGTCACTTTTCCCGATAGTTTGACCAGTATTGGTAGTTATGCTTTCTATGGTTGCAGTGGTCTTACCTCAATCACTTTACCCAATGGTTTGAGAAGTATTGTTGATAAAACATTCTATGGCTGTAGTAGTCTTACTTCAATATCAATCCCTTCATCGGTAATGAGTATTGCAACTGATGCGTTTGATGGTTGTGTGATGCTACCCACTGAAAATAGTGTACGATATGCAGACAAATGGGCAGTAGGTGTTACAGACAAGTACCGAACAACCTATGCATTACGAGAAAATACGGTAGGTATTGGAGGAGGTGTGTTTGCTGAATGTGCTAAACTTTCCTCAATCACTCTTCCAGATGTTTTGGTAAGTATTGGTGTTAATGCTTTCTGCGGTTGCCATAGTCTTACCTCCATCACTCTGCCCAAAAGTTTGACCAGTATTGGTAGTTCTGCATTCAGTAGGTGCAACAACTTGGTAGAAGTTCTTAATCTTTCAGATTTGAGCATATCTAAGGGAAGTGAATATCATGGCTATGTTGCTTATTATGCAAAAAGAGTTTATAATGCAGATGAAATGGTGGGTGATTATGCATTCAAAGAATCTGATGGCAAAAATTACCTTGTCCGCTATGTCGGTGATGATAAATCAATCACTCTTCCTGAGAATTACAAGGATAATAACTACAACATAGGCGATGAGGCATTTTATGGTTGTGGTTTCCTGACTTCTATCGTTATCCCCAACAGTGTCCAAGTAATCGGGAATGATGCCTTTTACGGGTGCAAATTGTCCTCGTTGACAATTGGTACAGGTGTGCGATCTATTGGTTCTAGCAGTAGTGAAAGCAATAAACCTAAAAAGGTGTTTTGGTTGCCGAGTAGTTGTCCTGATGGATACAAAAAATTAGATGGAGAACTCAACTATGTGCCCAATGACCAATACTATGTCTCTAATAGGAAGATATATCCATATTTGAGCAGTATGTTCGAGGTCAATAACATGAAATACGTGCCTGTCAGTCCCGCTGAGCGTACTTGCGATCTTTTGGATTGCATATATGATAGTTTGGGAAGTGTGGTGGAAATAGAGGAGAGCGTATCGTATAAAGGTATTCCCATGACAGTACAGAATGTTGGTGCGCAAACATTCTATGGGCTTAAGAATATAAAGGAAGTGTACGTTTCTTCTTCTGTTCAGGAATCTGCTTTTGCCTATTGTGATTCTTTGACAAAGGTAACTTTTGGCGATAATGCGAAGATTGTAGGTGCGTCTGCGTTTGAAGGCTGTTCTTCATTGAGTGATGTAAAAATTGGAACTAATGTGAGGAGCATAGAAGACAATGCATTTAAGGATTGTTCATATTTAAATAACATTGAGATTGCTGATAGTGTAGAAAATATAGGTGTTAGCGCTTTCAGTGGATGTTCGTCCTTGTCTGCTATAGCTATACCGCAGGCTACAGAAACAATCAAGTCAAGCGCATTTTCTGGTTGCTCTTCGTTGACAAATGTGGCGATAGAAGACCGTACAACAAACCTGGAGTTTGGTAGTGACGTTTTTAATAAGTGCCCCCTTGATTCTGTATATATAGGTGGAAAAATAAATGGAACTCCATTTAGTGTAAACAAATCACTTCGTAGTGTAGCCTTTGCGAATAACGTGGATTCTATTTACGCAGAAGAGTTCTACGGGTGTTCTAATCTTAAAAATGTTGCAATGGGTGATGCTGTGTCATCTATCGGTTACCAGGCCTTTAGTGGTTGTAGCAGTCTTGAAAGCTTTACTTTTGCCAGTGCGATGAAGACTATCGGTGGCAAGGCCTTCTCTGGTTGCACCAGTATGACTTCGCTCATAAGTTTGGCAACTACGCCTCCTATATGCGGAAACCTGGCATTGGATGACATAGACAAATGGTCTTGCGTGTTGAAGGTTCCCGAATCTTCTATTTCGGCTTATCAGGCAGCGGACGGTTGGAAGGAATTCTTCTTCATTGAGAGTCTGCCTACGGCAATAACAGAAGTTACAGAGGACGGCAATCATTGCAACGGAACAAATGTCTACACCATTGGTGGTATGAAGGTGACAAATACTGGTAAGTTGTCAAAGGGAATCTATATTGTTGATGGAAAGAAGGTGATTATAGATTAATCAGTATACACCTTATATATAATTACGCGCGAGGCGACATACTCTTTCGGTATGTCGCCTCGTCATCTATATGGTTTAGGTGTATGTGGACCTTATCTTTTCCCCTGTTCCACGCCCTTCATGCTGAGGGCTATGCGGTTGCGGGTGTAGTCGATTTCTATTACTTTGACTTTGACCTTTTGCTGAAGGTGCACCACGGTCATGGGGTCGCTGACGTATCTGTCGGCAAGTTGGGAGACGTGGACAAGGCCCTTTACCTTGATGCCGAGGTCGACGAAGCAGCCGAAGTTGGTGATGTTGGAAACGATGCCATTGAGAATCATGCCTTCCTGCAGGTCGTCAATGGTGCGGAGGGTGGAGTCGAAAGAGAACTCCTCGTTCTCGCCACGTGGGTCGCGACCGGGTTTGCTGAGTTCCTGCATGATGTCGGTAAGGGTGGGCATGCCCACGGTGTCGGAGCAATAGCAATGCAGGTCGATGGCCTTGCGCTTCTCGGACGAGGAGATTAGTTCCTCTACCGTACATCCGCTATCCTTTGCCATGCGGCACACCAGTTCGTAGCGCTCGGGGTGTACGGCGGTATTGTCCAGGGGATTCTTGCCATCTGCAATGCGCAGGAAACCTGCACATTGCTCAAAGGCCTTGGCACCGAGGCGAGGCACGCGTTGCAACTCCTGACGAGAGACAAAGGGACCATTCTCCGCACGATATGTGACTATGTTCTGTGCCAGGGCAGGACCAAGACCAGAGACATAGGTAAGCAGGTGTTTGCTGGCGGTATTGAGGTTCACACCAACGGTATTCACACACCTCTCTACGGTGAGGTCCAGGGCATGCTTAAGTTCCGTCTGGTCAACATCGTGCTGGTATTGTCCCACACCGATGGACTTGGCATCTATCTTTACCAGTTCTGCCAAAGGGTCGGCAAGGCGGCGCCCGATGCTCACGGCACCACGCACGGTGACATCGTGGTCGGGAAACTCCTCGCGTGCTATCTTTGAGGCGGAGTAGACAGAGGCACCATCCTCGCTGATGAGAAAGACGGAAAGGCCGGGACGATGAAGCATTCTGACAAGGTCCTCGGTTTCACGGCCAGCCGTACCATTTCCAATTGCCACCGCCTCAATACTATACTTGTCAAAGAGTCGCTCCAAGGTGTCCAGCGCCTCCATGCGTTCGCCACGTGGAGGGTGGGGGAAGATGGTTTCGTTGTGCAGGAGATTGCCCTGCTGGTCGAGGCACACCACCTTGCAACCTGTGCGGAACCCAGGGTCGATGCCCATGATACGCTTATGCCCGAGAGGAGCGGCAAGGAGAAGTTGGCTCAGGTTGGTGGCAAAGACACGGATGGCCTCCTCGTCGGCCAGTTTCTTCGAACTTGTTGCAAACTCCGTTTCTATGGAAGGTTTGAGCAGACGCTTGTATGCATCCTGCATAGCCATGACAATCTGTTCGCCACACTTGCCACGAGTGGGGAAACCACGAAGCAGACGTTCGATGCAATCCTCCTCATCGCGAGGACTGATGTCCACACGCAGGAAACCCTCGCTCTCGCCACGCCGTATGGCAAGCAGACGATGGCTGGTGCAACGCTTCAGTGGTTCGGAGAAGTCGAAATACGTACGATAGTTCTGTGCCTCCTCCAGCTTGCTCTTTACCACCTTGGAGGATATCTGGGCGGTGAGTTCGAAACTACGGCGCAGAGTATTTCTCACACGCTCGTCCTCGTTCATGCGTTCGGCCAGGATGTCCCTTGCACCCTGCAGAGCATCTGCCACCGTGGGAACCTCCTCCGTGATGTATGCCTTGGCATATTGCTCCGGATCGCCATTGGGACGCTGCAGTATGGCATCTGCCAAGGGTTCTAACCCACGTTTGCGTGCTACCTCGGCACGTGTCTTGCGCTTGGGTTTGTATGGCAGGTAGATGTCCTCCAGCACGGTGGCATCCCAGCAGGAGGTTATCCTTTCCTTCAGTTCGTCGGTCAGTTTGCCCTGTTCCTCGATGGTTTGCAGGATATACTCCTTGCGGTGCTCCAGTTCCTTGAACTTCTCGCCCTGACGCGCCACCTCGGCAATCTGCACTTCGTCCAAACCGCCCGTGGCCTCCTTGCGGTAACGGGCAATGAAGGGTATGGTGGCACCGCCATCCAGCAGGCCGAGTGTCTGTTCTATCTGGCGCTGGCCTATGCCCAGGGCCTGTGCTATGAGTTTTATTATCTCTTGCATATTTTGCATATTAATAATGTATGGGGGGTAGTGGATGAGCGACTTAGTTTTCAGTTTTAATCCGACTTCGTAGTCTTGAACCAGTCAAACTTCGCAAGTCAGTTTTCACCTTTCCGTTTTCCGTTTTCACCTTTCCGTTTATATCTTGCTGTTCAGGTTATTCTCTTTCATGTATGCGGTAATGATTTCAAGCAGGTCCTTGCCATACTTCTCTACCGAGGCTTTGCCCATGTATGGTATTTTGAGCAGGGACTTGGGATTGTCGGGCAGGAAGTGTACTATGCCCAGGAGTGCCTTTTGCTGAAGCACGCAATAGGCAGGGATGCCCAGTTCCTGCGCCTTCTTCTGCCTCCATGAGACGATACTTTTATAGAGTTCGGGCAAGGCAATGTCCGATGGCACTTGCAGGGTTGGCTCGGCTTGTTTCTTCTTGCGGCTCTTGGATGCGGCCGTGGTGTCTGCTCCGCCCTCTGCCTCCAGGCTGATGACGGCCTTCTTGTGCAGATATGCACAGATTTCAAATCCCTCCTCGTGCACGAATTCCAGAAGTTTACGTTTCTGGGTGCAGCATTGTACGAGTTTTTCCGTGTAGTCGGCTATTCGCTTCTTCAGTTCCTTGTTGTCGGTAGGTATGGATAGTTCTTCTGTCCATTGGCAGATGGGGGAGAACTCGTCTAGGAAATACTTGGTGGCATTGTGGATGCGCTCTTTCAATATGTCGGACGAGGCATAGTCGGCCTGTTCGGAGATGATGCGCGTGTATTGCGTGGCAAAACGTGCGGCAATGTCACAGAGTTTCTTCTGTATGCTTTGGGCATGAAGATTGAACTGCTCGAGCAATTGCGGATAGAGAGAGCGGAAATGTTCTGCCACGAGGCGGTGCAGGTCGTTGAAGTGTTCCTTCAGTGTGTCGAAACTGAATAGTTCCTGCACCAACTGGTGGTAGTATCGTTTCTCCCAAGTGTCGATTGCCGTTGCTCCTGGTGTGCGCTGTGCCATGGCGGCATTGAAGTTATTTACCGTGGTGTCGCAGATGATTGCTCCTGCACTCAATGGCGAACTGAGCACCATACCATCCAGTGTGCGGCATCGGCTCAGTGCCACGTACACCTGTCCGTGTGCAAAGGAGTCGCGTGCATCTATGATGGCATGGCTGAAGGTAAGGCCCTGGCTCTTGTGTATGGTTATTGCCCATGCCAGGCGCACGGGGAACTGCTCAAAACTACCCTCCACCTCCTCGTTTATCTCCATTGTCTGCTCGTTGAGCGTGTACCGGGTATTGTCCCATTGCTCGCGCTCCACCCTGATTTCGCCGTTGAAGTCCTGACTATGTACAACGAAGCCCTCCTGATCAATGCTGACTATCTCGCCAATCATGCCGTTGAAGTAGCGCCTCTCGCCAGAGTGGTCATTCTTGATGAACATCACCTGCGCACCCTCCTTCAAGGTCAGTGTTTCCTCGGTGGGATAGTTGTACTCGGGGAAGTTTCCCGTTATCTTTGCACGGTAGGTAAAGGTGGGTGTGCCAAGTTTGTCCAGTTCCCTGTCGTTTATGCTCTGTGCCAGCACGTTGTGTGTCGTGAGGCGTATGTAGCGTGGCGAGGCAGGAGGCGTGAACTCCGGTATGTAGCGCCTGTTCAGTTGATCCAGCGTGGCGGCATCGGCCCTGTTGGTGCGTATGTTGTTGAGCAATGCCAGGAAGTGCTCGTCCGTCTGTCGGTAGGTCTGCTTAAGTTCCACGGTGGCATAGTGCGTTTCGCTCAATGCCCTGCTGCTGAAGAAGAACGGCGTGTCGTAGTATTGCGAGAGCATGTCCCACTCCTCGGGTTTCACTACGGGCGCCAGTTGTTGCAGGTCGCCAATCATGAGCAGCTGTACTCCGCCGAATGGCAGGTGTGGCTGACGGAAGCGCCTCAGCACGGCATCCACGGCATCCAGTATGTCGGCACGTACCATACTTATCTCGTCGATGACAAGCAGGTCGAGGCTGCGTATCAGCCTTTTCTTCTCCTTGCTGAACTTGTAGCGGTGTAGATCCTTCTCGGCACGGAAGGTGGAGTCGGGGACATACGGGGCAAGAGGCAACTGGAAGAACGAGTGCAGGGTCATGCCGCCTGCATTGATGGCGGCAATACCCGTGGGGGCAGTAACCACCATGCGCTTAGGCGAACGCTGCTTGAGGTCCTTCAGGAAGGTCGTCTTGCCTGTACCTGCCTTACCCGTAAGGAAAAGGTGTGTGCCAGTGTTCTCTACGATACGGCGTGCAAGGTCGAGTTCGGGGTTGCTCGTGCTCATCATTGTGCTTCGTGTCTGGTCAGTTTTGTGAAACTATGGAATTATACAGACGCATGGCATCCCTCATCATGTCGGCATGGTCAAAGGCAAGGGGAGGCAGTTCGTCCACATGCCACCATTCTGCCTTGGCGGCATCGTCCTGTCCCTGCACGGGCATGGGAGAGTCTATGATGGCCAGGTATGCTATGCCCACGGTACGTCCTCGCGGGTCGCGGTCAACACGGCTGTATGCACCCACTTGATGGGTCTCCTTTACCGTGAGGCCAGTCTCCTCAGTAAGTTCGCGCATGGCACACTCCTGCGCCGTCTCGTCCATGTCCATGAAACCGCCGGGCAAAGCCCAATGGCCACGGAATGGCTCGCCGCCACGCTGGATAAGGAGCACACGAGGGCGCTCCTCGCGGGTGATGACGATGCAATCCGCCGTAACGGCAGGTCGTGGGTATTCGTATGTGTATGGCATAGGCTTTATGAACGGAAAACGGAAAACTGAAAACTGAGAGGTGAGCGGATGAGCGGTGAGTTTTTCGTTTTCACCTTTCCGTTTGAATTAGTTTTCCGTTTTCACCTTTCCGTTTTCAGATTTCAAAGTCCAGGCACACCCTCTGCACGGCATAGGGCTTTACCCTTTCCTCTGCCACCTTCACATGGGCAGGGTGCACGGCATAGGCTTTCAGTGCCTCCTCGCTCTCCAGGGTGCTGTCCAGCATCAGGTCGGCATTGGACGAGGCAAGGCGACCGTCTATGTGTACCGTCACTTCGGTAAGTCCGGGCACCACGCCCACCAGCGCTTCAAGGTCTTGCTTGATGGCGGCCTTCACGTTCTGCTTCTCCTCTTCGGACAACTCAGGGTTGAGCGTCCATAGTATTATGTGCTTGATCATAGTTGTTATGTTGTATATGCGTTTCTTCCTGTCTACAAAAATACGATTTTACTTTAATATATCCTCGTTCTTCGTACATGAAAATAAATTTCTCGTGAAAGAATGGTTGGAAAGCAGGAGAAAGTGTGCAGGAAGAACGCGGACAGAAATAAAAGGTCATCTCGACAACGAACCAGTTTTCTCGTGAGGAAACTGCAGTACTCTCGTGGAAGTACTGAAGTTTTCTTATGAGAGTACTGCATTGGCTTCAAGATAAGCCAAAAAGGATGCTTGGACAAAGATTCAGTTGCGTATAGGTTTATAGTTTAATGAAATTTGATTACCTTTGTGCGTATATTTGAATGTAGAAAGAGAATGCCGAGCAAAATATCCAATAACGATGAAGTGAAGGAGGACGAAAAACCAACTCCATCCTTGCCCCTTTTCCAGCGCCCTGTGTGGGTGGCGTGCTTTGCCATAACGGCGGCCGTGGTGTGGGGATGGGCCTATCCGTTGATAAAACTGGGTTTTGACGAGTTTGCCATCACTCCGGAGATGACGGGCAACAAGATCTTGTTTGCAGGTGTGCGCTTCACCATGTCGGGACTCATTATCCTGGCCATGGCAAAGGCTATGGGTCGGCCTTTCGCTATGAGGAAGGGTAGTGACTGGTGGTTCATGCTGGTCTTTGCCCTGATGAATACCACGTTGCACTATGCCACCTTCTACATAGGCCTGTCGCATAGCGCCGGTGCAAGGGCAGCGATATTGAACTCGCTGAGCGTCTTCTCGCTGGTGATAATGGCGTGTATGTTCTTCAAGAGCGACCGCCTGACACCGGGCAAGATACTGGGATGCGTCATAGGCTTTGCCGGAATACTGGCGCTGAACCTGGGCGGAGAGGAGAGCGGAAGGTTCACCCTCCTGGGCGATGGCATGATTATCGTCAATGCCCTCTGTTCGGCCGTGGCAAGTCTGCTGACACGAAGTCTGGTAAGGCGTGTTGATGTCTTCGTGGGCACCGGCTATAGCCTTGCCTTGGGTGGATTGCTGCTGCTTGTTCCCTCGTTCCTGCTTGGTGCCACATTGCCACAGGTCAACTGGCAGGGTGTGGTAATACTGCTCCTGCTCATAGGCATCTCTGCCCTGGGCTTTGCCCTCTACAACAAACTCATTACCTGCAACCCAGTGGGCAAGGTGGCCATCTACAACTCGCTCATTCCCGTGGTGGGGGCGCTGACCTCGTGCCTTTGTCTGGGCGAAGCGTTCTACTGGAAATACGTCCTTGCCGCCGCCCTTGCTACGGCAGGAATATATATCATCAACAAACAGAAAAACGGATAAGCAACTATGAAGAACATCATTCCATTTCTCCTGCTCCTGTTGCTCCCCTCATGCGCGGGGGAGAACAAGACTTCTGCAGGGAGCACCGTACTCCCTGTGGAGGAGTATGCCCAGAAACTGAATACCGACACTACGGCCTATCTGATAGACGTTCGCACGCCCGAGGAGTACAGCGAGGGGCACATCGAGGGTGCTGTACTGATGAACGTGATGGACGAGCAGGCCTTCCTTGCCGGCATAGACACACTGGATGCCAGCCACACCTATTATATATATTGCCGTAGCGGCCGCCGTAGCCAGAAGGCATCGGGACTTATGAGTGAACGCGGTTTGAAGGTTGTTGACCTCCAGGGTGGATACAATGCCTGGCAGGAGGCTGAGAAGAAGTAGGCCGTATTCCCCCCGTTGTATGCAAATGAGATAGAACTAACCTTAATAAATTTATATGTCTATGAAAAGATTTTCTACCCTCTTCACCCTGTTTATTGTTGCGCTGACATCTGCAATGGCACAGACAAGCGACTACCCCTTCACCCTCACCAAGGCCGGAGAAACTCCTGTCCTGTACTACATATATAGCGGCAGAGACGGTGGTGGCGACAAGAGCCAGTATGTCTTTACCAATGTTACACCATGGGGAGCAGAGAAGCCTGCTCTGTGCATCAACAACCAGGACCCTCGTTTGCCCCTGAACCAGTTCTGGTACTTCATGGAGGCCGAGGACGGCAACATCATGATTATCTCTGCCGAGGACGGCAAGATGGTTACGGTGCCTCATTCCAACAATGCTGCCAAGTGCACCGAAATGCAGAGCAAGGAGGAACTCACCAACAAGTTCTACACCTGGATTTTCAACGAAACCAATGGTTGCTATGCCTTCCAGACTTCTGACAAGAAGAACTTCCTCAGCCACAATGGCGGTTGGCAGACTGGTGGCCAGGTGATGGGCCTGTGGAATGCCGACGGTTCAAAGGACGAGGGCACACGTGTGTTCTTTGAACCTGCACCCGAAGGTGTAAGCACCGGTATCAAGGCCGTAAAGGTAAATGCCAATGAAACCACCAAGGCTATCTATACCCTCTCTGGTCAGAAGCAGAGCAGCGCCACACGCCCAGGTGTATATGTGGTAAATGGCAAGAAGACCATTGTGAAGTAATAGAATACACACCCCTTAAAGGACAAACGGCAGATAGTATCAGAACGCTATCTGTCGTTTGCCATAAGCGAGAATAAACAGTTATGCAAGAAAAGTCAGAAGAAACCCTCTTTCACCACGAGTTGCCGGCTCAGTTGCGATGGTCGGACGTTGATCAGTTCGGGCATGTGAACAACAATGTCTACTTCGCGCTCTACGACATGTGCAAGACCCGCTACTTTCTGGACGTGGCAGGCGAGGACATTTTCCAGCGCATGGCCATAGTGGTGGCGAATATCAATGCCAACTTCCTGGCACCGATATACTACCCCGACGAGATAGTAATACAAACCGCCATGGAGCGGATAGGACGCAAGAGTTTCACCCTGCTCCAGCGTGCCATCAATGCCCGCACACGCGAAGTGAAGTGCGAGTGCCACACCATCATGGTATGCTGCGACCGCCAGCAAGGCTCCGCCATGCTCATGCCCGATGATGTCCGCCAGAAGATAGGGGAGTACGAGGGTAGGAAGTTTTGAAAACGGAAAGGTGAGGACCCCTCCCCATCCCTCCCACAAGGGGCGAACAAGGTCTTTAGAAGATGGATTGAATGTCCATCTGTGCCTTGTGAGGGGAGCACTCCCCAGTGCGACGTGCGGACGGAGTGATTACAACCGACTAAGTGCCACATCGGCAGTACCACCCTTGGGATGGGGCAAGGGCGAGTTCCCTCATCTTAAACGTTCCCCCCGCCAGGTAGGCACAGTGAAACGAGTGCCCTTCTGTGGATTCCAGCGCAAGCGTGAAATACGAAAGGGGAATAAAACTCTGCGCTCTTTGCGCTCTTTGCGTGAAAAAATGCTTTTATCTTTCCTGACTTCGTCAATGCGTCACCCAAATTAAGCATTGTTTTCTGCCTTTTCAAAAAGAGGTTTTATTGCTAGGTGTTTATCTGTTAAAAAGAGCGTTTTGGTAAAGAAACTTCCATGTTCTCGTAATCTTATTCTTAT